>NZ_QLLC01000013.1 GCF_003350205.1 Brevundimonas bullata
GATGGTCGCCATGGCCTTCAACCTGCGCCGCTGGGCCGCCCTGCAACCCGCCTGACCAAGCCCGGAATCCGCCCCAAACCCGCCGGGCCGACCCGGAAGAGCCCATCTCACCCGCATGAGCCCCCGCCTCACCGCCCCAAGCTAACAGCTGGGCCGTAATGCAACGGTTCCGCAAGGGGAGAAGGACGTCAGCCTTCCCCCGCAATCTTCCGCAGCGCCTCTTCAAACGCCGCCGCCGGCTGGCCGCCGCTGATCAGGTGCTTGCCCTCCACCACCACAGCCGGCACCGAGGTGATCCCCCGCGCCCGCCACAGCTCCTCGGCGGCGCGCACCTCCGGCGCATACCGCCCCGAGGCCAGCACCTCGCCCGCCTCGGCCCGGTCCAGCCCGGCGGCCTCGGCGGCCTGGGTCAGGACCCCGGCGTCGGTCAGGTTGCGGTTCTCGGTGAAGTGGGCGGTGAACAGGGCGCGCTTCAGCGCCTCCTGTTTGTCGGGCGCCGTCTCATGCGCCCAGTGCAGCAGGCGGTGGGCGTCAAAGGTGTTCCAGATGCGGCTGTCGTCGCCCATCCGCATGTCGAAGCCGACCTCGGCGGCGCGCTCGCGGATCATGACGCGGTTGGCCGCCGACTGCTCCGGCGTCGCGCCGTATTTGCGGCCGATGTGCTCGACGATGTTCTCGCCCTCGGGCGCCATCTGCGGGTTGAGCTCGAACGGCTGGAAGGTGATGTCCGCCGCGACGCCCTCGCCCTTCAGCGTCTCCAGGGCCGTCGTCAGCCCGCCCAGCCCCACCACGCACCAGGGGCAGACCACGTCCGAGACGAAGTCGATCTTCAGGGTTTTCAGGGCGGGGGCGGCGTCGGTCATGGCGGTTCCTCGGACGTGTTATCCGCACCATATAGTGTTGCTGATTACCAGCGCCAGCCCCTTCCGGGGAGGACTTACGCCCCCTTGCGGCCCATCAGCGGCGTCAGCAGGGTGTTGACCTCGTCCATCTGGCCGTGGCCCACGGCGGCGCGCCGTTCCAGCTCGTTGGCGCGGGCCTGCAAGGCGCGGGCCTGCGCCGCGCGGGGATCGTCCTCGGGCACGGCCTCCAGTTCGGGGCGCCGCGCCTCCAGCTCGGCCAGCAGTTCGTCAAAGCGGGCCTGGTTCATCGCCTCGCCCTGTTCGAACAGGGCGATCGCCTCTTCCAGAGCGGTCTCAAAGGCGGTTTGTTCGGGCATGACAGGCTCCCCATTTATGCTCACGCTTATCAATGGGCGAGACGGGCGCCGGGTTCCGTCTCGACCGCATGGCGGGAAGCGTTTAGGCGTCGATTTTCCCCGCCGACCCGACCGGAGCCCCTGATGCGGCCCTTCTCCCTGCTGACGCCCGCCGCCTCCGCCCTGGCCCTGGGCGCCGCCCTGCTGCTGGCCGCCTGCGAGCCGCGCCTATCGTCCCCGGTCATGACCGCTGCGACCGAGGGCGCTACCTGCGCCGTCCCCGCCGACCTGACCCCCGCCCGCCCCTATACGCCGCCCGCCGACGAGGTCGCCGCCGACGTGCCGGTCGCCTTCAACATGCTGGCCGTCAGCTGGTCGCCCCAGGCCTGCCGCTCGGGCAAGGACTACCCGGACGAGCGTTACCAGTGCGCTCAGAACCAGTTCGGCCTGACCCTGCACGGCCTCTGGCCCAATGGCGCGGACAACAAGCACCCGCGCTACTGCGCCGCTCCGGGCCCGGCCATCCCGGTCGCGACGGTGAAGAAGCACTTCTGCATGACCCCCTCGCCGTCCTTGCAGCAGCACGAATGGGCCGCCCATGGGACCTGCGGCTGGGACAGCCCCGAGGCCTATTTCGAACAGGCCGCCCGCATGTGGAACGGCCTGAACAAGCCGGATCTGGAGGCCATCCCGGCCGAGCGCCTGACCGCCGGCGCCATCCGCGACGCCTTCGTCGCCGCCAATCCCGGCCTGCCGCGCGACGGCGTCTTCGTCGCCACCACCGACGGCTGGTTCCGCGAAGCCCGCCTCTGCTACTCCAAGGCCTACCAGCCCATGGCCTGCCCGCGCGGCCTCGGCGCCCCCGACCGCGAGCGGCTGAAGCTGGCCCCCACCGGCGTCTCGGGCGGCGTGCAAACTGCTCCTTAACCAAAGCGGCCCAGCTTCATCGGCGCGGTCCCTGTGGGCCGCCTTGTGGAGCGCCGCCGATGTCGACCGTGCTGACCCAGAGCTATCGCCGCCAGCGGGATCATTTCGAACCGCAGGATCAGGACCCGCAGGAGCAGCGCCGCCTGCGCGGCCTGCTGGAGCAGATCGACTACGCGGCCTTCATCTCGAACCGCGAGGTGATCGCTCAGACCCTGTCGCGGGTGGATGCAGGCACCTTCCAGAAGCTGGCCGTCCTGACCGCCAACGCCCGCGCCCGCTGGGCCGCCGAGGCCGTGCGCCTGTCGGAATCCGGCTCGGCCGTGACGGTGGACCAGACCGCTCGCCTCACCGCCGCCCGCACCGCCTACGAGGAACTGGCCGAGGCCTACGAGGCCCTGCGCCGCATGGTCGAACGCGGCTACCTGACCTTGCGCTAGGCGTGGAGCCTAGCCCCGCTCGACCCGGTTCCGGCCCGTCTGCTTGGCGCGATACAGGGCCTCGTCAGCGGCCTTGATCAGGTAGTTTTCGTCCGGGTGGCCGCCGTGTTCGGCCACGCCGATCGAGGCGGTGACGCTGAAGGTCTCAAGCCCTCCCGCCTTGATCTCACGTCCTTGCAGGGCGGCGCGGACGCGCTCGGCGATGGCCATGGCCTGATCCATGCGCGTCTCGACCAGCACCACCAGGAACTCCTCGCCGCCGTAACGGAAGACGAAGTCGCTGGGCCGGACGTTCTCGGTGATCGCCTCGGCCACCTGACGCAGCACCTCGTCGCCGGCCTGGTGCCCGCGCGTATCGTTGACGCTCTTGAAGTGGTCCACGTCGATCAGCATCACCGACAGGGCGCTCTTGTTGGCGTTGGCGAAGCCGATCTCGCGGCTCAGGATCGAGGGCAGGAAGCGGCGGTTCAGCGCCCGCGTCAGGGGATCGCGCCCGTTCTCCATGTCGCCCAGGACCTGGAACATCTCGTTCAACAGATAGGCGACCTCCTCCACCGCCGCCTGCAAGGCCTTCAGAGCCTCGGCGCGGTCGCCGCCGCTGTCGGGCTCCAGCCGGAGCAGCAGTTCGCCGTCGATCCGCGCCATGGCCTGGTTCAGCGCCACCAGATGCGGCGAGGTCTCGAACAGGAAGCCCGCGCGGTGGCGAATCCACAGGCCGAAGGGCGAGTTGGCCATGGCCTCGCACCCGTCGACGGCGCCGTTGCCCAGGATGCGGAACAGGGTCTTCTGGCCCCATTCCATCAGGCTGGCGCGCTGGCTCTCGCGCTCCAGATTGACGTCCTGATCCAGCGAGAACAGGCGATAGGCCTCGTCCAGCCGGGCCCGGTTCATGGTCCCCTTCACATAGGACTGGCTCATCAGGCGGATGGCCGCGTCGATGCGCTCGTCGATCAGGCGGAACTGGCGGAAGCCGTCGGCCTCGCTCTCCAGCAGATCAGCGAGGCGGGCCTTCAGGACCGAGGCGCCGGCCATGACCAGATGCACCGGAATCTTGATGCGGGCGTGAACCTCGCCGATCTTGATCTGACGGGCGACGAAGGCGGCGTCGTTCGCATCCTCGGTCGTGTCCAGCAGGTCCAGCAGCCAGTCGTGCAGCGACCGGCTCAACCGCTCCTGAACAATCGAGTGATGCAGGAAGGCCTTGGCCTCCGGGTCGTCCAGCAGCGTGTCGTAGAAGGCCTTGACCAGGCTGTCGGCGTGCGCGTTCAGCAGCGCCCGAACCGCCGCCGCCGCCGCGCCCTTGTGCCCCTCGCCGCCGAAACGGGCGGCGAATGCTGCTGGGTTCGAGGTTGGCATAGGCATGACTCACGCGACATTGACTGGGGGCCGGCAGAACGTCCCGACCCGCGCGACCCTATCCGACCTCGGCCATAGCCGGGCCGGACAAGGCGGACAAGCGCCTGCACAGCCGTCAAACGCCGTGATCTCAGCGCGCAGCCTAAGCTGCGGCCTGTCTTAGTCCAGCGGCTGCGGCTTGGTGATCACCGGGGCGTCAGGGTCGCTTTGCGAGGGCCGCGCGGCGGTCGGCGGCGGCCCCGCGGGCTGAACGGGCTCCGGCGCGGGCGCCACCACCACGACGGGCGGCGGCGTAACCGGCGCGGCGGACGTGGTCGCCGCGGGCCTCGTCGCGGCGGCGGGCGAAGCCGTATTCGCGGCCAGGGTTTCAGGCGAAGCGGCGGCGCGGCGCGGCGCGGCCTCTCGGACGAGGGCAGGCGTCGGGGCAGGCGTCGGGGCTGGCGCCGTGGAGGGCGTCAGCGGCGCCGCGACCGCAGCCGGCGCCGCCTCGACCGCCGGAACGGCCAGCGCCGCATCCGGCGCGACCGGAACCTCAGGCGCGGACGGCGTCGCCGGTTCGCTGTTCGAGCGCGTGATCAGCCAGGTGGCCACCGGCGCCCCGATCACCACCACGGCGGCGGCGGCGATGTAGAGGGGCGTGCGGCTGCGGGCCGGGGCCTTCACAGGGGTCGCCGCCCGGGGCGCCTCCAGCACAGGCTCGGCCAGGACGGGACGCGGCGCCGGTTCAGGCGCGGGCGCGGGAGCCGCCTCCGGCGCGCGGGCCGCGACCGGCGCCGCCGGCAAGGCCCGAGGCGTCAAATCGACGGGCGCAGTCGGCGCCGCCGGGGCGGCCGGAGCGGCGGCGCGTGCAGGCTGCGACGGGCTCTGAGACGGGCTCTGAGACTGGGGCGCAGACGGCATCGGCGCCGTCAGCAGGTTCGGCGCAGCGTTCGCTTGCGGCGCCCGGCGTTGCGGCACCAGGGAGGCGCCGAACATACCGCTCGACGCGGCGGACGGACGCGGCGCGGACGCCGCCGGTGCAGTCGGTAGAGGCGCAGGCTTCGGCGCTTGCGGCGCCTGGGGCGTCACGGGCGGCATCAGGCCTGTGCCGCGCGGCAGCGGACCGGCGATGAAGGTCGTCTGGGGCGGACGGCCCCACTGCACCTGGCGGCGGGCGAAGGGAACAGACTTGTCGTCGGCGTCGGACATTCGGGCTCCGGCGCCGGGCGGCGCGCATCACGAGAAGGGTCGGCAGACCCTCAAACTGCTGAGCGAGTTCGGCGGTTTCGTGACATGCCGAACCCGTTCAGTTCTTCAGACGATAGCCTGTCTTGAAGATCCAGCCCACCACCGCCAGACAGGCGAAGAAGAAGCCCAGCGTCGCCGTCAGGCTCAACCCCACGCTGACGTCGCCGATCCCGTAGAAGGCCCAACGGAAGCCCGAGATCAGATAGACCACCGGGTTGAACAGCGTCACCGTGCGCCAGCCGTCCGGCAGCATGTCGATCGAATAGAAGGCCCCGCCCAGGAAGGTCAGGGGCGTGACGATCAGCATGGGGATCATCTGCAATTGTTCGAAATTCTGCGCCCAGACCCCGATGATGAAGCCGAACAGGCTGAAGGTCGTGGAGATCAGGATCAGGAAGGCCAGCATCCAGAAGGGGTGCAATATCTGCAAAGGCACGAACAGGGCCGCCGTCGCCAGGATGATCAGCCCCAGCACCGCCGACTTGGTCGCCGCCGCCCCGACATAGGCGATGACGATCTCCAGCGGACTGACGGGCGCCGACAGGATCTCATAGATGGTGCCGGTGAATTTCGGGAAATAGATGCCGAATGACGCGTTGAAGATCGACTGGGTGAACAGGCTCAGCATGATCAGGCCCGGCACGATGAAGGCGCCGTAGGGCACGCCCCCGACCTCCTCCATCCGGCTGCCGATGGCCCCGCCGAAGACGACGAAGTAAAGCGCCGTGGTGATCACCGGGGTGACGATGGACTGCCACAGGGTGCGCAGGGCCCGCGCCATCTCGAACCGATAGATGGCCCAGACGCCATGTCCGTTGAACGTCATCACGCGCTCTCCCCGTCGCGGTGGACCAGGCTGACGAAGATGTCTTCCAGCGAGCTCTGGCGGGTGTTCAGATCCTTGAAGGCGACGCCCAGATCAGACAGGCGGCGCAGCAGCGACGGCACCCCGGTCTTCTCGGCGTGGGCGTCGAAAGCGTATTCCAGCTCCCCGCCCTCGTTCTGCAAACTCAGGTCCCATTCGGCCAGTTCCGGCGGGATGACCGTCATCGGCTCCTGCAGATTCAGCGTCAGGGTCTTCTTGCCCAGCTTGCGCATCAGGGTCGCGGTCTTCTCGACCAGGATCAGCTCGCCCTTCAGGATGACCCCCACTCGGTCGGCCATCTCCTCGGCCTCCTCGATATAGTGGGTGGTCAGGATGATGGTGACGCCCTGATCGCGCAGCTTGCGCACCAGGCCCCACATGTCGCGGCGCAGCTCCACGTCCACGCCCGCCGTCGGCTCATCCAGGAACAGAATCTCGGGCTCGTGGCTCAGGGCCTTGGCGATCATGACGCGGCGCTTCATCCCGCCGGACAGGGTCATGATCTTGGCGTCCTTCTTGTCCCACAGCGACAGGTCGCGCAGGACCCGCTCCACATGGGCCGGGTTCGGCGCCTTGCCGAACAGGCCCCGGCTGAAGGTGACGGTGGCCAGCACGGTCTCAAACGAATCCGTCGTCAGCTCCTGCGGCACCAGGCCGATCTTGGTGCGGGCGGCGCGATAGTCCTTCTGGATGTCATGACCGTCGGCGATCACCGTCCCGGTCGAGGGCGTGACGATGCCGCAGACGATGGAGATCATCGTCGTCTTGCCCGCCCCGTTCGGTCCCAGCAGGGCGAAGATCTCGCCCTTCTCGATCTCCAGATCAATGGGCTTCAGCGCCTGATGGCCGGACTTGTAGGTCTTGGTCAGACCCTTGATGGTGATGACTGACGGCATGGCCCCTCCCGGCGAGGCTTGGCAGATAGGCAGGCGTGGCGGCGTGCTCAAGACCCCGCCGCCGACATGTATTCCCAGCGTGAAGTCATCCGACAGGGAACGGCGGACGTAAACCTGTTTTCGTCACACGGAGGCTCCCATGCCCGTCGCCGCCCTGCCCCTGCGTCGCCTCGCCGTTGCGGCGCCGGCCGCCGCCCTGGTTCTGATGCTGGTCCTGACCCTGGCCGCCTGCGCCACGGCCCCGTCCATGAGCGAAACCCGCGCGCCCCAGCCGCTGAAACCCATCGACGCCGAACGCCTGTGGTCGGGCCGCTGGCACGAGGTGGCGCGCCTGCCCATGAAGATCACCGACGGCTGCGTAGCCGGCGCCAGCATCTATGCCTTGACCGCGCCGACCCGCGTCGCCGTGCGCGACACCTGCCAGGTCGGCACGCCCCAGGGCCGCGAGAAGGCCATCGAGGGTCGCGGCGAAATCCTCGACCCCGGCATGAACGCCAAGCTGCGGGTCAAATACCTGTGGGGCTTCATCACCTGGGACTACTGGGTGCTGGACCGGGCCGAGGACTATAGCTGGTTCATCTCGTCGGACCCGACCTTCGACAAGCTGTTCATCTATACGCGCGAGGTCCCGACCCCCGACCAGCTGGCGCGTCTGACGCGACGGGCGGGCGAACTGGGCTATGATGTCAGCCGACTGGAGTTCCCCGCCCTGCCCGAACGCTGAGGAGACTTTGCATGAGCCGTCGCCGCCTCGTCGCCGCCCTGCCCCTGCTGACGGCGCTCGCCGCCTGCGGCACGGAAAGCGCCCTGCCGGAAAGCGTCGGCTACGGCGCCGCCCCGCAGCTGCCCGAGGCCCGGCCTCAGACCATCCCCACGGTCAAGATCGCCCCCGTCGTCGGCTGGCCCGAGGGCCGCACCCCGGTCGCGGCCCTCGGGCTGGCGGTCGACGCCTTCGCCACAGGCCTGGACCACCCGCGCTGGCTCTATGAACTGCCCAACGGCGACGTCTTGGTCGCTGAAAGCAACGCCCCGCCCAAGCCGGACGACAAGAAGGGCGGGCTGCGCGGCTGGATTCAGGGCCTGGTCATGGGCAAGGCGGGCGCGGGCGTGCCCAGCGCGAACCGCATCACCCTGCTGCGCGACGCCGACGGCGACGGCGTCGCGGAAACGAAGACCGTCTTCCTGTCCGGCCTGACCTCGCCCTTCGGCATGGCCCTGGTCGGCGACCGCCTGTTCATCGCCAACGCCGACGCCGTGGTCGCCGTCCCCTACCAGACCGGCCAGACCCAGATCGCCGCGACGCCGGTCAAGGTCGCGGACCTGCCCGCCGGCCGCAATCACCACTGGACCAAGAGCCTGGTCGCCTCGGCGGACGGGTCGAAACTCTATGTCGGCGTCGGCTCCAACTCCAACGTCGGCGAGAACGGCCTAGACGAGGAAGTCGACCGCGCCGCCGTGCTGGAGATCGACCCGGCCACCGGCTCGCGCCGCGTCTTCGCCTCAGGTCTGCGCAACCCGGTCGGCATGGCCTGGAACCCCGAGGACGGTCGCCTGTGGGTCTCGGTCAATGAGCGCGACGAGATCGGCGACGACCTGGTGCCCGACTACATGACCTCGGTGACGCCCGGCGGCTTCTACGGCTGGCCGTGGAGCTACTATGGCCAGACAGTCGATGCGCGGGTCCAGCCGCCGCGCCCCGACATGGTGGCGAAAGCCATCAAGCCCGACTACGCCCTCGGCTCTCACACCGCCTCTCTGGGCCTGACCTTCTATACCGGCGCCCTGATGCCCCAGTGGCGCAACGGGGCCATCATCGGCCAGCACGGCTCATGGAACCGCAACCCGCCCGCAGGCTACAAGGTCATCTTCGTCCCCTTCAGCGGCGGCAAGCCGGCGGGTCCGCCTCAAGACGTCCTGACCGGCTTCCGCAACGAAAAAGGCGAAGCCATGGGCCGCCCGGTCGGGGTCCTGGGCGTCCGCTCCGGCGCCCTGCTGGTGGCCGACGACGTGGGCGACGTCATCTGGCGCGTCACGCCCGCCCGCCCCTGAACAGCGAAAAGGCCCGGCGCGAACCGGGCCTTGCCTTCTTCAATCTCGCCGCGATCAGGTCGTCGGCGTGATCACGATCGGCGCGGGAGCGGCGGACGAGGCGACGGGCGCCGCCGGGGCTTCGATCATCGGCGCGGCGGGCTGGGGCGCATTCGTCTGGGGCGCGACCGACAGATAGGGCTGCGGCCCCGTGGGCGCGACCGGCGCCTCGACCGCTTCCGGCGCGGCGGCGCGCGGGGCGGCGGCGCGCGGGGCGGCGCGGGCGGCCCGCGCCGGAGCGACGGGAGCCGCACGACGCTCCACCGGCGCCGCTGCTGACGACGGAATCGGCGCAGCGGTGGTCAGCTCAGCCGGGGTCTGCATCGGCATCGACGGCAACGGCGCCGTCTCCGACGCGGCGAGTTGCGCCGCCAGAGGGGCGAAGGGCGCCGCCTCCTCGGGCGGGGCCGCCGGCTGCATCAGCATGGCCGCCGCCGCGCCGCCGACCGCCAGCACGCCCAGGGGCGCCAGGATCATCCAGGTCTTGACGGGCTTTTTCGACTTGCGCGCGCCGCTGCGGGCATAGACCGGCACATAGGCCGCGCTGTCGACACGGGCGGCGGGGCGGGCGGCGGCGGGGCGAACTTGATCGGTATAGGTCACGGACATGATGTCTTCTCCTTATCCAGGTCCCCACAACACTGGTCAAAAAAGCAAGGTTCCGCGAATAACGCCCTCGCCTCGAAGAAACACCATCCCCGCCACAGTTCAGGCGAAAGCATGATCAAGTCATACGACTGTCATCCTTGGCGCCCTTGCTTGCCTCTGGTCCGGCCCCGGTTGACGTAACGTCGCGCAAGAACCTTACCCTGCGTCATGCAAAGCGAGGTCCAAGCATCGCATTCGCGAAACATTGTGGCGATGCGCCGCTTCGACCTGTTGACCCGTCGCCGCCTCCCGTTCATCACCGTTAAAAGACGAATTTCGGGAAGAGGCGGCGCAACCATGGGTCTGGCAGCGAACATCCGGCGCGATATCAGGTTCGCGAGCGGGCTGTACCGCCTCCTGAAGCGCATCAAGCCCATCACCCTCGACAGCGACGTCCTGCTCTGTGACGACATCGAGGAAGCGGTCGACAAGTTCTCGGACAATGTCGCGCTCGAGGACGAAAACCGCCGCCTGACCTATCGCGAGCTGGACGCCCTGGCCAACCGCTACGCCCACTGGGCCAAGGCGCGGAACCTGAAGCGGTCCGACGTCATCGCCCTGGTGATGCATAACCGGGTCGAATACCTGGCCGCCTGGATCGGCTTCTCAAAGGTCGGCGTGGCCACGGCCCTGATCAACACCAATCTGACCGGCCAGGCTCTGGCCCACTGCCTGACCATCTCCAACGCCTTCAACGTGGTGACGGATCAGGACTGCTGGCGCGCGGTGGAAGACGCCCGCCCCTTCGTCGACCGCAACCTGATGAGCTGGGTTCACGGCCTGGCCGACGAAGATGAAACCAACGACCGCCGCGACATCGACAACGCGGTGCGCAGCGCCTCCTCGGTGCGCCCGGACAAGGGTCTGCGCAGCGGCCTGACCAATCGCGACACGGCCCTGTTCATCTTCACCTCGGGCACCACCGGCCTGCCCAAGGCCGCGCGCATCCCCCATTCACGCGCCCGCACCTATATGCGCGCCTTCGCCGGGGCCACGGCCTCGACCCCCAAGGACGCCCTCTACAACTGCCTGCCGCTCTATCACTCGACCGGCGGCCTGGTGGGGGTCGGCTCCATCCTGCTGAACGGCGGGCGGATGATCATTCGCCGCCGCTTCTCCTCGACGAACTTCTGGCCCGACGTGAAGACCTCGGGCGCCACCATGTTCGTCTATATCGGCGAGCTGTGCCGCTATCTGGTCAACTGCCCGCCCAATGAGGACGAGCGCGCCCACAAGCTGCGGCTGGCCTTCGGCAACGGCCTGCGCCCCGACGTCTGGTCCGAGTTCCAGAAGCGCTTCGGCATCAAGGACATCATGGAGTTCTACGGCTCCACCGAGGGCAATGTCTCCCTGTTCAACTTCGACGGCAAGGCGGGCGCCATCGGCCGCGTGCCCCGCTATCTGAAGTCGCAGATCAACATCCGCCTGATCGCGCTGGACCCGGAAACGGGCGAGCCCCTGCGTCGCGCCGACGGCATGTGCCAGCTGGTCTCGGTCGGTGAAACGGGCGAAGCCATCGGCCAGATCGCCGCCGACATCCGCCACGACTTTTCGGGCTACGCCGACAAGAAGGCCTCCGAGAAAAAGATCCTCACCGACGTCTTCAAGAAGGGCGACCGCTGGTTCCGCACCGGCGACCTGATGCGCCAGGACCGCGAGGGCTATTTCTACTTCATGGACCGCCTGGGCGACACCTACCGCTGGAAGGGCGAGAACGTCTCCACCGCCGAGGTCGAGCAGCGCCTGCATGACGCCCCGGGCGTTCAGGAAGTCATCGCCTACGGCGTCGCCGTCCCCGGCCAGGAAGGCAAGGCGGGCATGGCCGGTCTGGTGATGGAGGGCAAGTTCGACCCCGCCGCCTTCGCCGCCTACGCCGACGAGCAACTGCCGCCCTACGCCCGCCCCGTCTTCCTGCGCCTGATGAAGTCCGCCGAGACCACCGGCACCTTCAAGTACCGCAAGGTCGACCTGGTCGCCGACGGCTTCGATCTGGAAAAGGTCGAGGGCGCCGTCTACGTGCGCGGCGGCAAGACCGGCTATCAGAAGCTGACCGCCAAGGCCTATCAGGCCATCATCGACGGCACGACGCGACTCTGAGGTGCGACATCCTGCGCCGCTTTCACGTCCCGAACCGGGATTCGTGAAACCCGCCCTTAAGCATTAACGCCGATAACGGGCGTCCTGAGCCTTCTCCTCCAGGACGTCCGACCGCCCCATGTTCCAGATTATCGGCATTGTCCTGCTGTTCGCCATGGTGTTCGGCAGCTACGTCCTGGCGGGCGGCAAGTTCGGCGTCATCATGCACGCCCTGCCGCACGAGTTCATGGCCATCGGCGGCGCGGGCGTCGCCGCCTTCCTGATCTCCAACAGCATGCCGGTCATCAAGGGCTCGCTCGGCGGCCTGGGCAAGACCTTCGCCGGCCCCAAGTGGAAGAAGCAGGACTACAAGGACCTGCTGTCCCTCCTGTTCCAACTGACCAAGACCATGAAGTCCAAGGGCGTCATCGCCCTGGAAAGCCACATCGAAAAGCCGGCCGAGAGCCCCATCTTCCAGAAGTACCCCAAGGTGCTGAAGGACCACTTCGCCACTGACTTCATCTGCGACACCCTGCGGATGATGACCATGAACCTCGAAGATCCGCATCAGATCGAGGACGCCATGGAAAAGCAGCTGGAGAAGCACCACCACGAGGCCCTGGCGCCCGCCCATGCCTTGCAGAACCTGGCCGACGGTCTGCCCGCCCTGGGCATCGTCGCGGCCGTCCTCGGCATCGTGAAGACGATGGGCTCGATCACCGAGCCGCCGGAAGTCCTGGGCGGCATGATCGGCGGCGCCCTGGTCGGCACCTTCCTCGGCGTCTTCCTGGCCTATGGTCTGGTCGGCCCCTTCGCCGCACGCCTGAACGCGATCATTGACGAGGAAGCGGCCTACTACAGAATCATCCGCTCCGTTCTCGTCGCCCACCTGCACGGTAACGCCGCCCAGATCTCGGTCGAGATCGGCCGCGGCGACATTCCCTCGACGGCCCAGCCCTCCTTCACCGAGATGGAAGAAGCCCTGGCCGCCGCGCCCACGGACGCCTGACCTCGGGCAAGACCACGGGAACACAGTTCCCTCACGCCGGTTCTCCACGGGTCACGTTCGCGTGCATCTCCCGTGGAGCTTCGCATGAAGGCCCTCCCGCCCCTGCTCGCCGCCTCGGTCCTGCTGGCGCTGTCGGCCTGCGATCACGCCGCCGCCCCGACGCCGTCGCCTGGCGCGGTCGAGCCCGTCGCCGTCTCCAGCGAATCGACGACGGCCTCTGAGGCTCAGGACGACGTCGCCCCGCCGCCCGGCGAATCGGTCCCGCCTCCTCGTCCGTCGCCGACGCCTCCGTCCGACGACACGCCGCCGACCGATCCCATGACCCCGCCCACGCCGCCGTCGCCCTCGGCCTGAGGCCCAAGGCGACATCGGGCTTGTCGAACCCCGTAATCTCGCGTTACGCCTTACGTCGGCGGGATGGTCCCGCCGGAAACTGATATCTGAGGGGCTATAGTCTCATGACCATCCGTCGCCTGATGATCGTCGCCGCGGGCCTCAGCGCCCTGTCGCTGGCCGCCTGCCAGCAACCGGCGACCAAGACCGAAGAAGCCGCCGCTACGACCGCTGACGCCGCCGCCGATACGGCCGTCGTCGCGGCCGACCAGGCCGCTGACGCGGCTTCCGCCGCCGCCGGCGCCGCAACCGACGCCGCCGCTTCAGCCGGCGCCGCCACTGAAAAGGCCGCCGACGCCGCCGGCGCCGCCATGACTCCGGCCCCCGCTCCGGCCGCCCCGGCTCCCGCCAACTAAAAAAGTTCGGCCGTCAAAAATCCGGCCAGGGGCCGCTCCGACTGACGTCGGGGCGGCCCTTTCTTCATGCGGATAACGGGACTTCACGAACCCGTGAGAATTTCGCTTGCGGTTTCGCTCACGATCCCGTTATCTCCCCTCAGCGAGGATTCATGATCTCGCGTTTCCCTTCTGAAGGACAAAAAATTATGCGCATCACCGCTCTGATCGCCGCTTCGGCCGCCGCTCTGGCCCTGGCTGCTTGCCAACCCGCCGCCACCGACAAGGTTGAAGACGCCGCTGCCGACGCTTCGGAAGCCGCTGCGACCGCTACGGACGCCGCCGCCACCGCCGACGCCGCTGCCACCGACGCCGCTGCCGCCGCTGGCGAAGCTGCCGCCGCTGCTCCGGCCGCTGCTGCTGAAGCTGCTGCTGCCGCTCCGGCCGCCGCTGCTCCGGCTGCCGCCGCTCCGGCCGCTGCTCACTAAGACTTACGTCTTGGATCGCGGCCTTACGGGTCGCGATGCGGAAAGGGGTCGTCTTCGGACGGCCCCTTTTTTCGTGCCTGCTATCCAGCCGAGCGGCTGACGGCTAAAGCCCGGCCATGATCGACGACCCGCGCGAACAGTCCTCCGACGACGCCTCTCCCCGACTGGTCTGGGCCGAGGACGGTTCGCCCCGCTCCGGCCGGTTCGGCGACGTCTATTTCTCCAAGGACGACGGCCTGGCCGAAACCCGCGCCGTCTTCCTCGACGGCTGCGGCCTGCCGGACGCATGGGCGGATCGCGCTGACTTCACCGTGGCGGAACTGGGCTTCGGCACCGGCCTGAACATCGTGGCCCTGCTCGACCTCTGGCGCCGCACCCGCCCGTCTAACAGCCGACTGCACGTCTTCTCCATCGAAGGCTTCCCCCTGACCCGCGGCGAGGCCGCCCGCGCCCTGTCCGCCTGGCCCGAACTGGCCGAAACCGCGAACGCCGTCCTCGCCGTCTGGCCGGACGGAACCCCCGGCTTCCACCGCCTCGATCTGCCGCAATGGAACGCCCGCATCGACCTGGCCGTCGGCGACGCCCGGTGGGCGCTGGAGCAATGGTCCGGCCCGGCCGACGCCTGGTTCCTCGACGGCTTCTCGCCCGCCCTCAACCCCGGCATGTGGTCGCCCGAGATCATGGCCCTGATCGCCGCCCGTTCCGCCCTTGGCGCGCGGGTCGCCACCTTCACCGTCGCCGGCGCCGTGCGGCGCGGTCTGGCCGAGCAGGGCTTCGTCGTCGAGAAGAAGCCCGGCCACGGGCGCAAGCGCGAACGGCTGGAGGCGCGCCTGCCCTCGCCGCCGCTCGCCGCCCGTGCACAACGCCACATCGCCGTCGTCGGCGCCGGCATCGCCGGGGCCTCCGTCGCCCGCGCCCTGATCGCCGGCGGCGCCCGCGTCACCGTCGTCGAGGCCGAGCGCCCCGGCGCGGGCGGCTCCGGCTTTCCCGCCGCCCTCGTCACGCCCCGCCTCGACGCTGGCGACGCCCTGATCGCCGGCTTCCACGCCCAGGCCCTGGAACGCGCGCGCGCCCTCTATCGCGCCCTGCCCGACGCCGTGATCGCCGAAGGCGTGCTGCAACTGGAACAGACCCCGCGCGACGCGACCCGCTTCGACAAGGTCGCCGCCCAGGACCTCTGGCCCGCCTTCACCATGACCCGCCTCGACGCTGCCGCCTGCGCCCGCCATCTGGGCGAGTCCGTTCAGGCCGGCGGCCTGATGATGCAGGGGGCGCTGGCCCTGCGCCCTTCGGCGGTGCTCGAACCCTGGCTGACGGGCGCCGAACGCCTGACCGCCGCCGTCGCCGGCCTTCAGGCCGAGAACGACGGCTGGACCCTGCGCGACGCCGACGGCGCGATCCTGTTTCAGGCCGACGCCGTGGTCCTGACCGCCGGATGGGGGAACGCCGCCCTCGCGCCCGACCTTTCCCTCGCCCCGGTCGCGGGTCAGGCTCAGTGGATCGACGGCCCGACCATGCCGCCGGTCGCCTGGGGCGGTTACGCCGTGCCGACCGGAACCGGCCTGCTGTTCGGCGCCACCCATGACCGAGACCAGACAGACCTGACGCCCGCCGCGGAGGCCGCCGCCCGCAACCTCGCGACCCTGGCCGCCGCCCTGCCCGGCCTGGCCGCCCAGGTCGAGGCCGCAGACGGGGTTCAGACCCGCAAGGCCGTGCGCGCCACCACCCCTGACCGCCTGCCCGTCGCCGGGCCGCTCGCCCCGCCCGGCCTCTACGCCCTGACCGGCCTCGGCTCGCGCGGCTTCTGCGTCGCCCCCCTGCTGGGCGAGCATCTGGCGGCGGTCATTCTAGGCCAGCCCTCGCCCCTGCCCGCCGCCTTCGCCGCCCGCCTCGCGGCCTCGCGTGTCTTCGCGCAACCAAAGGGCTCCGCTCGCGCTAATACGGCGTAGCCAGATTTCCGCCATGCTCACGCGACGCCGAACTCAACGGAGCTTCCCATGTCCCGCCGCCTTCTGATCGCCGCCGCTGGCGCGACCGCTCTGGCCGCCTGCGCCCCGATGGCCCCCGGCGACGGCGCCCCGACCGCCTCTCGCGGCTCACAGTGTTTCTACACGGATCAGGTCGATAATTTCCGCGGAAACAACCAGAGCATCTACGTCCGCGCGCGCAACAAGGACGTGTTCGAGCTCCAGACCTTCGGCATGTGCTCCGATGTCGACTTCGCCTTCGCCATCGCCTTCGTGCCCAGCGGCGGGCTCAGCCGCCTTTGCGTCGGCGACACCTCACGCCTTCTGGTCGGCGTCCCGCCGCGTGAGCCCTGCCGCGTCCAGGTGGTCAAGAAACTGACCGAGGCCGAGGTCATGGCCCTGCCGTCCCGCGACCGCCCCTGACACAGAACTGAATCGTCGCCCATGGCGGCGAGGTTACTTCGCGGTAATGGTGGTGTGCGAGGTTTGAGAACGCTTCGCGGAAACGCTATGAAGCGTGGCTATCAAACTCGCGTCCGGCGCCGGACAGAATGGTTCGCGCCCTCCCTGCACCGACCCTTCAAGGATCTTCGCACGTGGCGACCACCCTTCGTACTCCGGCCCTCCTCCTCGCGGCGGCCGCCGCTCTGACCCTGTCCGCCTGCGGCGGCGGCGACGACAAGTCCAAGGCCGAAGCGCATGGCGCCTCGCGTCAGACCGTCTCCGCCGCCACGGCCGCCGAGGTCGCCCTGCCCCGTGTCATCGTCGCCTCGGGTTCGGTCTCGGCCTGGGAAGAGGTCCCGGTCGGCGCCGAAACCGGCGGCCTGACCGCCGTCGGCGTCTATGTCGACGAAGGCGCCTACGTCCGTCAGGGCCAGGTCCTGGTCAAGCTGAACGACGCCCTGCTGCAAGCCCAGCTGCGCCAGCAGCAGGCGGGCGTGCAGACCGCCGAGGCCAACGCCGCCCGCGACGACGCCGCCCTGGGCCGCGCCCAGGAACTGAAGCAACGCGGCTTCCTCAGCCAGGCCTCGCTGGACACGGCCCTGGCCAACCAGCGCGCCTCGCAGGCCAATCTGGCCTCGGCCCGCGCCGCGCTTTCGGAAATCCGCACCCGCCTGTCCCAGGCCGAGATCAAGGCCCCCGTCTCGGGCCTGATCATCAGCCGCAACGTCACCAAGGGCCAGATCGTCGAGGCCGGAACCCAGCTGTTCCGCATGGTCCGCGACGGTCGCCTGGAACTGGACGCCCAGGTGCCCGAGACCGACCTGCCCGCCCTGCGCGCCGGCCAGACCGCGACCATCACCTCCAACGAGGGCGTGACCACCACCGGCACGATCCGCATCGTCACGCCCGAGGTCGACGCCGCGACCCGCCTGGGCCTGGCCCGCATCACCCTGTCGCCCGGCAGCGGCCTGAAGCCCGGCATGTTCGCCCGCGCCGCCATCGACGCCGGCGCCCAGCCCGCGACCGTGGTGCCGACCGGCGCCGTCCTCTATCGCAACAACAAGGCCGGGGTCTTTGTCCTCGGCGCCGACAACGCGGCCAGCTTCCGTCCGGTGACAGTGCTCTCGCGCCGCGACGACCAGACCTCGGTCAGCGGCGTCGAACCCGGCGTCCGCGTCGTGGTCCAGGGCGCCGGCTTCCTCAGCGACGGCGACAAGGTCACGGTCTCCACCGGCCAGCCCGCCGCTGCGCCCGCCGCCGCCGCTCCGGCCAAGAAGTAGCCCCCGGCCATGAACAACATCTCCTCCTGGGCCATCAAGAACCCCATTCCGATCATCCTGCTGTTCGTCCTGCTGACGATCAGCGGCGTGATCGGCTTCTCGGGGATGCGGATCAACAACAACCCCGACATCGACTTCCCCCTGGTCGCCGTCACCGCCGCCCGTCCAGGCGCGGCGCCCAGCGAAATGGAGGTCCAGGTCACGCGTCCGATCGAGGACTCGATCGCCGGCCTGTCGGGCGTGCGCCACATCTATTCGAACATCTCGGACGGGGTTTCCTCGACCACCATCGAGTTCGAACTGGGCACCGACACCGAACGCGCCACCAACGACGTGCGCAACGCCATGAGCGGCGTGCGCGCCACCCTGCCCCAGGACATGCAGGAACCGACGGTCCAGCGCATCGACATCACCGGCGACGCCCTGATCACCTATGTGGTCCGCTCGCCGACGATGTCGCCGGAACAGATCAGCTGGTTCATCGACAACGAGATGAGCCGCGCCCTGCTGGCCCTCGGCGGCGTGGGCGAGGTCAACCGCTCGGGCGGCGTCGACCGTGAGATCCGCGTCGAGCTGGACCCCGACCGCCTGGCCGCCTACGGCGTCACCGCCGCCCAGGTCAGCCAGGCCCTGACCAGCGTCAACACCGACCTGCCCGGCGGCCGCGTCACCGTGGCCGGTTCGGAACGCGCCATCCGCACCCTGGGTTCGGCTGGTTCGGTCGAGCAGCTGCGCCAGACCCTGATCCCCCTGGGCGACGGCCGCAGCGTGCGCCTGGGCGACCTGGGCCGCGTCGAGGACAAGTGGACCGAGCCGCGCCGCCTGGCCCGCTACAACGGCCAGGAAGCCGTCACCTTCAACTTCCTGCGCTCGCGCGAGGCCAGCGAAGTCACCGTCTCGCAAAAGGTCCGCGAAGAGGTCGCCAAGATCGACGAGGCCCACCCCGAGCTGACCATCGAACAGGTCACATCCAGCGTCCAGTATATCGAGGAAAGCTACATCGCCTCGATCGAGGCCCTGGTCCTCGGCGCTGTCCTGGCCGTCATCGTGGTCTTCATCTTCCTGCGCGACTGGCGGGCCACCCTGATCGCGGCCACGGCCATGCCGATGTCGCTGATTCCGGCCTTCGCCATCCTCGGCCCGATGGACCAGTCGCTGAACGTGGTGACGCTGCTGGCCCTGTCGCTGACCATCGGCATCCTGGTCGACGACGCCATCGTCGAGATCGAGAACATCGTCCGGCACATGCGCGACGGCAAACCGCCCTACGCCGCCTCGATGGAGGCCGCCGACGAGATCGGTCTGGCCGTCGTGGCCACCACCTCGACCATCATCGCCGTCTTCGCTCCCGTCGGCTTCATGCCGGGCATCATCGGCCAGTTCTTCAAGGCCTTCGCCCTGGCCGCCTGCGTCTCGGTCGCCTTCTCGCTGGTCGTGGCGCGGACCCTGACCCCGCTGATGGCCGCCTATCTGCTGAAGCACACCAAGCATGAGGACAAGGACCCCCTGTGGATGCCCGGCTATCTGCGCGCCCTGCGCTGGTGCCTCGGCAACCGCTGGAAGGTCTTCGCCGTCGGCATCGCCATCTTCGTCGGCTCGGGCTTCCTGGCCACCAAGCTGCCGTTCGAGTTCAGCCCCTCGGGCGACCAGTCGCGCGCCGCCTTCCAGATCGAACTGCCGCCCGGCGCCACCCTGCGCGAGACCGACGCCGTGGTTCAGCGCGTCACCCGCGCCCTGCAAGCCCGCCCGGAAGTCACCTCGGTCTACGCCGCCATCGGCGGCCAGGACGTCAACCAGGCCAACATCTACGCCGACCTGGTCAAGAAGGGCGAGCGCAAGCTCAGCCAGCAGGCCTTCGCCCGCGAAATGGTCGACCAGTTGAAGACCATCCCCGGCGCCCGCATCAGCGCCGGCATCGCCCAGCAGGGCGGCGGTCCCAGCGACGGCACCCGCTACACCTTCGCCATTCTGGGCGACAACCCGACCGCCCTGAACGCCGCCGCGCGCCAGGTCGAAGAGGAGATGCGCGGCGTTCCCGGCCTGGCCAATGTGGTCAACACCGCCGCCATCGCCCGCCCGGAAATCCTGGTCACGCCGCGACCTGACGAAGCGGCCCTGGCCGGCGTCTCGACCGGCTCCATATCTCAGGCCGTCCGCGTCGCCACCCTCGGCGACGTCGATCAGAACCTGCCCAAGTACAACCTGGGCGACCGTCAGGTGCCGATCCGCCTGCAACTGACCGACACGGCTCGTCAGGACCTGAACGTTCTGGAGACCCTGCGCGTGCCCACCGCCTCCGGCGCCGCCGTGCCGCTCAGCGCCGTCGCCGACATCGAGTTCGGCGCCGGTCCCGCGACCGTCAGCCGTCAGGACCGCTCGCGCATCGCCTCGATCACCGCCGAACTGGACGGCATCCGCACCGGCGACGCCGCCCAGCGGGTGCAGAAGCTGCCCTCGGTCCAGAAACTGCCCGAAGGCGTGCGTCAGGTCCCGGCCGGGGACGCCGAGTTCATCCAGGAGATGATCACCGGCTTCGCCATCGCCTTCGGCACCGGCATCCTGCTGATGTACGCGGTCCTGGTCCTGCTGTTCAAAAGCTTCGCCTATCCGATCACCATCATGGCCGCCCTGCCCCTGGCCATCGGCGGCGCCTTCGTGGCCCTGCTGCTGGGCGGCTCCAGCTTCTCGATCTCTTCGCTGATCGGGGTGCTGATGCTGATGGGCATCGCGGCCAAGAACTCCATCCTTCTGGTCGACTACGTCATCATGGCCGAGAAGGACGGCATGTCCCGCTATGACGCCATCATGGACGCCGCCCACAAGCGGGCGCGCCCCATCCTGATGACCACCTTCGCCATGGGGGCCGGCATGGTGCCCGTCGCCATGGGCATCGGCGCCGACGTCGAGTTCCGTTCGCCCATGGCCATCGCGGTCCTGGGCGGCCTGATCTCCTCGACCTTCCTGTCGCTGCTCTACATCCCGGCCATCTTCACCATCGTCGACGACATCGCCGGCTGGGGCCGTCGCCGCATCGGCAAGGCCTTCGCCGGCCAGCACCGCATGGCCGACGAGCCCGCCCCGGTGAAGCCCCAGGCCCCGGTCGGCGCCCAGCCCTATCTGGGCGACTGAAGCCCCTAGATCGGACACGAAGAAAGCCCCGGAGAGCCCATGCTCCGGGGCTTTTTTTGATACCAAGGCGGCTGAGGCCTTCTTCCCTAAGGCCCGACGAAGCCCTCTAGCCATGGCCAAGCGCGAAGCATCGCCCGTCGCTCGTCACTCGCCGCCTATCCCAAGCCAGCAGTCGCCACACGCCCCAAACGCAGAAAGGGCGGCGGACCGAAGTCCGCCGCCCTTTCCTCAACCTGAAATCAGGTCAGACCTTAGAAGGACTTCGCGAGGTTCACGAAGGCCGTCCGGCCCAGGTAATCGTAGCCTGAGTACAGCGGAGCGTTGCCGACCCGGTTGTTATAGCCCGACGAAATGGTCGGCGGCTCTTCGTTCATCAGGTTGCGAACGCCGAGTGTGGCCGTCCAGCCGTCTGCCTGGTATTGAACCGAGGCGTTGTGCAGGAAATAGTCGCCGACTTCGAGATCGAACGGGCTGACCGAAGGATCAGAGATCCGACGATAGGCATAGTCGTCCGTACCCTGGATCCACTCGACGCCATAGCGCACGCGCCATTGATCCCAAGCGTACGAAACATCAGCCGTACCCGTGAACTCGGGGTTGTTCAGACGACCCTTGTACTCGATCAGGGGGTTGGCTTCGAACAGCTTGCTGGCGATCTGCGTGTACTGGGTGACAGCAACGTTGACCGCCGCGACGCCCGGACCAACGTCCTTGCGGTAGCGAGCGGTGTAGTCCAGGCCCTTGACGATGTCAGTGGCCAGGTTGACGTAGCCGTTCTGGACGGTCAGGCGGTTGTCGCCGGCGTTGCGCGAGACGAGGCCGCAGAAGCCTTCGTCAGCGGCGAACTCGGCAGCGCTCGAGTTGTAGCAACGCTCCAGGATGTTGGCGGCGCCGTATTGGGCCACGCCGTTCTTCACTTCGATTTCATAGTAATCGACTGCGAAGGCCAGATCGCCCCAACCCTCGGGCAGGGTCGGCTTCAGTACCATGCCAACCGTCATGTTGGTCGAGGTTTCAGCCTCAAGGCCAGCTTCAGAACCGCCCTTGGTGACGACGGCGACGCTGGACTTCTGGATGAAGTCCTTGTCCAGGCCTTCGGCCTGACAGTTGGCGACCAGTTCAGGCGTCGCCTTCGAGGTCAGCTCGCTGCACAGATCGTTAGCGGCGGCCAGGAAGCCGGTCGTAGCGCCAACGAACTGCTCGAACAGCGCCGGGGCGCGGTACGAGGTGCCGTAGGTGGCGCGGAACGTCAGCATGTCGACGGGCTGGTAAACCAGGCCGATCTTGTAGGTTGTGTCGTCGCCGTACGAGTCATAGTCCGTGTAACGGAACGAACCGTTCAGCGTAAGCGACTTGGCGAACGGCGCGTCGCGCAGCAGAGGCGCTTCGACTTCACCGAAGATTTCCCACACCGAATCCGAACCGCGGGTGATAGCCGAGCTCGAGTAGTTGTAGGTGTTGCCCGTTTGCGAATCGAGACCCGGAGTGTCGTCGATGGACGAGTCACGCCATTCGGCGCCGAAGAAGCCCATGACCTTACCGGCCGGCAGATCGAACAGCGGACCGTCGATACCGAAGCTGACGACCTTCTCTTCGTACTCGGTGACGCCCGTGACCGGACGGAAGACGTAGTCCACCCAGGCCTTCGGCAGAACGCCGCCGATCGTTTGACCGTTCACCGCCGGTGCGGCGATGCAGCCCGGGTTCGAGGCCAGTTGAGCGCACTGGAAACCGCCATTGCCGTTGCTGACAACGTCCAGGCTTTCGATCAGGCGGTTCGTCAGGAACTGCTGGCTGGTGTATTCTGAACGCGACTTGGCATAGCTGGCAGACAGGTCATAGCGCCATTCCGGGATGAAGAAGTCACCCTTGATGCCAACGACGTTACGGTTGAAACGCACGTCTTGCGACGAGACGTCGTTGCCGAAACCGATGAAGGCGCGGACGCCGATGTCCTGGCCCTTGTTCAGGCCCTGGTCGCCCGAGAAGACGCTGAAGCCCAGATCGGCCGGGATCAGAAGGCTGCCCTTGGCGTAGTCCAGCGTCAGCTGGCGATAGCCGGTTTGTGACGAGCTGCGGTTGTTGAACAGCACTTCGCCGTACACTTCTGCGTTGCCCAGCGCGTTCAACTGATAGGCGGCTTCACCATAGACGGTGGTGACTTCGACCGGCGAAATCAGCGAGCGGTTCAGCATGCGTTCGTCGAAGGTGTCGCGAACGTTAGAGTTCACGCCCTTGCCGCCGACGCCTTCGAAACCGGCCATGGGTCCGGTGATGCCCGAGTTCGGACGGAAGCGATCGAAGAGGACGTTCGGCGCGCCAGCAGCCGGGGTTCCGGCCACGCCGACGAAGGTACGGTTGCCCTTGGAGTCCAACGGCCCCTCAACAGCAACGCCGAGCGTGTTGATCGACGAGCCGTTCGAGCCCGTGCCGGTGATCGGATAGCATTTCGACTGGCCGGTGATCGGGTCGATGTAGTCGCTGCTCACGCCGTTGATCGGACGACGGCCGTCAGTCTGGCAACGCGTGAAGTCGCGGTCGCCCAGGCTCAGGGCTTCGCGATCATAGCGTTCCACCGAACCAGCGGCCCGCCAGCGGTCGCCACGGGCGCCAGCCGTCAGCGAGATGCGGCTCGACGCGCCGGCGCCATTGGCTTCCAGCGGCTCGTTGCGCTGGGCTTCGATGGTCAGACCTTCAATGTTCTTGCGGGTCTGGATGTTGATGGCGCCAGCCACGGCGTCCGAGCCATAGATCGACGAGGCGCCGTCGCGCAGGACTTCGACGCGGTCGATCATGGCGGTCGGCAGGACGTTCAGGTCAGCCGAGCCGACCGAACCGCGCGAGCCCGACGGCGAAACGCGACGACCGTTCAGCAGCACCAGGGTGCGGCTCGGGCCCATGCCGCGCAGGCCGATGGTGTTGGCGCCGGGGCCGCCGTTGGTGACGTAGCCGCCGTAGGAGCTATTGACCTGCGAGGTGCCGCCCGTGATCGCCGTGCTCTGCAGGGCTTCCGTGGTCGAGGCGAAGCCTTGAAGGGTCGCTTCTTCACGCGTCACGACCTGGGTCGGCGACGGGGCGTTGTAATTATCGCGACGAATGCGCGAGCCGACGACGACGACTTCGTCGACCGTCGATGCAGCTTCCTGGGTATTGGTTGCGTCCTGAGCGAACGCGGCTCCCGGAGCGAGCAGGGTCAACGACAAAGCAGCGGCGCTAGCCACCATCGTCGTGCCCAGCAGGTAGTTCTTGCGAGTGCTCATATGCCTCTATTTACCTGTGAATATTGAACAACAGATACAACGATCATTGAACGCTGTTTCGGATACCAATGTTCGACTCTACGTTTCTTGGTTGATCGAGGGCTAGGCAAAGCGTCACATAAGGGCAACCAAAATATTGCTGGAAAGCGACGATATGCGAAAAAGCGCGTCAATTTTGACGCCAAGGAACCCGTTTTAAACCACAATTCGTCCATTTATGGCGACAATCGGCCAAATATTGCCCGCATTGTGACGCTATTCGGCGCGATTAAGGCAAAGCTTGAGCCGGATCGCGGCGGCGGCGCGTTCGCCCCGCCTCCGCCGCCACAATCGCCGCCCTATGGCGTCCTCGGCCCGCGCGCACTACCTTGACGTTCATGGCTCGTTCTCCCTCGACACCGTCGCCCAAGCCCGTCCACGTGCCCGGCCAAAGCGCAGGCCAGAATCCAGGCATGCAGGAGATGGCCGCGCCCTTCGTCCACGACGCCCCGCGCGCTCGCGGCGGCAAGGCCATGCCCATGTTCGCCCCCGTCGCCGGCCCGCGCCTGACGCCGGAGGAGCCGCCCGCCGCCCCCGGCGACTGGGTCCCGCACCGCCCCTCGCGCGAGGGCAAGAAGAAGGGCGGCCGCTTCCGGCTGGAGACCAAATACACCCCCGCCGGGGACCAGCCCGCCGCCATCGCCGAACTGTCGGCCATGGCCGATGC
Organism: Brevundimonas bullata; assembly: GCF_003350205.1. Lineage (GTDB taxonomy): Bacteria > Pseudomonadota > Alphaproteobacteria > Caulobacterales > Caulobacteraceae > Brevundimonas > Brevundimonas bullata. Next base: position 24,730 of record NZ_QLLC01000013.1, read on the forward strand.
GGGCGAGCGCGATCAGGTCCTGCTGGGCGTCACCGGCTCTGGCAAGACCTTCACCATGGCCAAGGTCATCGAACAGACCCAGCGCCCGGCCTTGATCCTGGCCCACAACAAGACGCTGGCGGCCCAGCTCTATTCCGAGTTCAAGGCCTTCTTCCCCGACAACGCGGTCGAGTATTTCGTCAGCTACTACGACTACTATCAGCCCGAGGCCTACGTCCCGCGCACCGACACCTACATCGAGAAGGACTCATCGATTAACGAGCAGATCGACCGGATGCGCCACTCGGCCACCCGCGCGATCCTGGAGCGCGACGACGTCATCGTGGTCGCCTCGGTTTCCTGCATCTACGGCATCGGCTCGGTCGAGACCTATACCGCCATGACCTTCTCCCTGAAGGTCGGCGACCAGATCGACGAGGCCAAGCTGCGCGCCGACCTCATCGCCCTGCAGTACAAGCGCAACGACCTGAACTTCGAGCGCGGCATGTTCCGCAAGCGCGGCGACGTGCTGGAGATCTTCCCCGTCCACATGGAGGACCGCGCCTGGCGCATCCAGCTGTTCGGAGACGAGCTGGAGTCGATCCAGGAGTTCGACCCCCTGACCGGCAAGAAGACCGCCGACCTGGAGGAAGTCACCGTCTACGCCGCCAGCCACTACGTCACCCCGCGCCCGTCGCTGAACCAGGCCATCATGGGCATCAAGGCCGAGCTGAAGGAGACGCTCGACTGGATGACCGAGAACGGCAAGCTGCTGGAGGCCCAGCGCCTCGAACAGCGGGTCCGCTTCGACCTGGAGATGATGGAGGCCACCGGCGCCTGCGCCGGCATCGAGAACTACAGCCGCTGGCTGACCGGCCGCGCGCCGGGCGAGCCGCCGCCCACCTTCTTCGAGTACATCCCCGACAACGCCCTGCTGTTCGTGGACGAAAGCCACGTCACCGTAGGCCAGATCAACGGCATGTTCCGGGGCGACTACCGCCGCAAATCGACCCTGGCCGAGTACGGCTTCCGCCTGCCCTCCTGCATCGACAACCGCCCGCTCAAGTTCGACGAGTGGGACGCCATGCGGCCCCAGTCGGTCTTCGTCTCCGCCACCCCCGGCCCGTGGGAGATGGAGCGCACCGGCGGCGTCTTCGTCGAACAGGTCATCCGACCCACCGGCCTGATCGACCCCCCGGTCGAGATCCGCCCCGTCTCCGGCGCCGCCCGCAACCAGGTCGACGACGTCATCGACGAGGTCAAGGCCGTCAGCCGCGCGGGCTACCGCTCCCTGGTCACCACCCTGACCAAGAAGATGGCCGAGGACCTGACCGAATACATGCACGAACAGGGCGTGCGCGTCCGCTACATGCACTCCGACGTCGACACCCTGGAACGCATCGAGATCCTGCGCGACCTGCGCCTGGGGGCCTTCGACGTCCTGATCGGCATCAACCTGCTGCGCGAGGGCCTCGACATCCCCGAGTGCGGCCTGGTCGCCATCCTCGACGCGGACAAGGAGGGCTTCCTGCGCTCCGAAACCGCCCTGATCCAGACCATCGGTCGCGCCGCCCGTAACGTCGACGGCCGCGTCATCCTCTACGCCGACCGCATGACCGGCTCGATGGAACGCGCCATCGCCGAGACCAACCGCCGCCGCGAGAAGCAGCAGGCCTACAACCTCGAACACGGCATCACGCCCGAAAGCGTCAAGCGCGACATCAAGGACATCCTCGACAGCCCCTACGAGTCCCGCGACCTCGACAAGCTGACCCGCCCCGGCGTCGCCGAAGAAGCCAAGCCCTTCCTCGGCTCCAACTTCCAGGCCGCCCTCAAGGACATGGAAGGCCGCATGCGCACCGCCGCCGCCAACCTTGAGTTCGAGGAAGCCGCCCGCCTGCGCGACGAGATCAAGAAGATGAAACTCCTCGACCTCGAATTCGCCAACGAAGCCCTCACCGGCGCCGGCGAAACCGTCGACACCTCAGCCCCCAAACGCTGGCGCAAGGAAGCGGCGGCCGAAAAGGCGGAGGCGTTCAGGAAGGGGCGGTAGGGGGCGGGCAGCCAGTTCCACTACCCAGTTGCCCATACGACCGCGAAGGCCGTATGCGCGAAGCTGCCCGCCGTCGCGACGAGATCAATAAGACAAAGGAGAAAGACCTGGAGTTTCGCTTAGAAGATGAGCGTGTAATAGATAATTTCAATCAACTACTTAAGATCTCTACTAGCTACTTCAGCTATAACGCTATGAGTCCTCTCATTATCGATCATAGATTCGATCAACGTCATTAGCTGGTCCATATTCCCCGCCGACTTCAGAGAGCCTTTAGGATACTGAAAGCGCCCCAGAAGGATGGCCTCAAGACTCTTCCTAGAAAGTTCCGACGACCCCAGCACAGCCTCCACTTCTTCCAATGAAGCATCGCGGTACAGCTCCGCTTCCGCCTCAACGTTTGATCGGAGCGCCCGCTTGCCCCCCCCCAGAAGGATCGCCTCGACATCCGCCTTCGGCAACCTGTGAAGATAGAGGAGCACATTTGCGAACGCGTTGACTGCCTCTGGCGGAGCACCAGCTTCAACCAACAGATTTCTTTGGTTCTCAAGGTGCTTGAGAACCATTCGAAGGGATCCGTACGTGGTCTTATTCAGGCTCAAAGTGCGTCTATCCGGATTTTCAGCTCGGTGCAGATCTTAGTCATCATAGGCCGCGCCTTCACGGAATTGGAGGTTTTTACCGCCCAAACAGGAAGCCCGACATTCAGCGCCTCTGGAACGCCAATAAGATTAGTACTTATAGTATCCAAGACTTGATTTCCGCGCCTTGCTCGCAATTGCGCCAACTGGGTCGTATGAATGTTAGTAACGCCAGACGCCGCACGCCCCGCCGTTTTCAATATTGACGGAGCAATCGCCACAAGATTTGTGTCAGCAACATAGCTTTTTGGCGTCGCTGCGGAATCGATCCGTCCATCCTGCTTCAACTGCTTCAACTTTCCGTCGATTTTAGTCTGAACAAGCGACAGGAAGTGCGTCACCCCTCGGCTTGACAGTTCGTCAGGAATAACAGGAACGATGAATCCATCGCTACAAGCGATGGCGTTCTGGCTTACAATTTTTGTAGCAGGCGGGCAATCTATGACGACGTAATCATAGTTATTATCGGCATCAATGAAATCAAGCCACGAGGCTAGGAGCGTCCTTTTCTCCCAGTCAGAAATAGTAGCATTTCCCATCGTAGTAGATGCAAGATCTATCTCAATGTCGTCCAGCTCAAATTGGGCAGGAACCAAGCTCAAATTACTATAATAACTATACCCAGGATACCTGGAAGACATTGGGTTATTAACAATAATTTCCGCACCAGGCATCGCCACCTTTCTATTTGTGAACGATTCAAATATGCGATTAACCGTTCGACCGGCGGTCACTCGCGTTTGCCAAGCAGCAGATCCAAGAGCGACAATCGAGAGGCTGGACTGATGGTCTACGTCTATAAGTAGAACGCGAGACGTTTTAGCCAAATGACAGGCAAGATGAAATGAAAGCGTTGTCTTGCTCACGCCACCCTTAAAGTTGATTACCGACACAATCTTCATAAAACCCCCCACCAAGACCGTTAAACCGATGGCAAATTAGCCATACCTATCTGTTGACCATATGACATACGCCAGCACGTCGTCACCATAATGCTGGAGTTTTTCGTACAAAGTTGAAAATTCAGCTTTTGCGCTTGCCAATCCTTCTCGCTTAATTGCGGCAGGTTGGATTTTGCAGGATTAACAATCAAAGGCCCGCGTATTAGTAACTCCCACCTACAGTAATTTCCCGCCCCTCCCCCTCCGCCATCCCCTTTCAGCTCGCCCTACCTTCCGCCCGTGCCACCCTGTGCTCGTTCCGTTGCATGGAGGGCTCGTGAGGCCTGCGACCTTGTGGCGACGGGAGCGGATGGAGCGGGCACTTGTCGGGCCGCGCGGCGTCCGTCGCGGTCTCCGGTCAAGGGCGCTGAAGCCCAGCGGACAGGTCGCGGCGGGCTTCGCCGCGCGACCCAGGATGTGAACGTGCGAGGCGGCAAGCGAACGCAAGCCTCCTCAATCGTGGTCTCAAGTCGCCCGCAAGGGCGATAGACCACACATCAGGACAAGGAGCCCATGACCCGTCCCCGCCCCTCGCGCCGCGACCGCGTCGCCGACCCTGACGACGTGAGCGACGTCCACCCCGCCGAACTGCGGCGGCTGCAAAAGGAGTTCTTCTCGCGCGTCGATCATCTGGCCGCCGCCTTTCAACGCAAGCGCGATGAGGCGATCGCGCGCGGCGCGCGTCTGCCGCCGGACGATCCGCCCTGGACCGCCGGGGCCTGAGGCTTGGGCGCCACAGGAGCGCAAAACTCCGCGCCTCCCTCAGATGAGTCAGGGAACGGCGCAGAAATTGCGGCATTATCGTGTCGAAGGGTGCATCATGTCGAAATCGAACAGTCCAGAATCCGACGACCGTCCCAACCTGCGGGTCGTCTCCTCTCCCGAGGCCGAGGTCTATGACCTGATGCGTGCGCCAGAGACCACAGCCGAGCGCGTCAAGCGCCTCCAGGCCGAGGCGCGCGCCCTGGCGCTCGAACAGGTCGAGGCCCTGGAAGAGGTCCTGCTGAAAGCCGCCGACATGGCCCGCGAAATCGCCGAGGGCGGCGACGCCTACCCCGTCGGCGCCCGGGAACTGGCCCAACGCCTGGGCCAGGACCTGCCGGTCAAGGCCGAGACCATGAAGGCCATCATCGCCAAGAGCCATCCATAACGCTGTAGGCCGCGGTCAGAAGGCTCCGCATAGGCTGCTTCGCGCCGCCCTTCGGGTCTCGACCCGACGCGGCCTCGGCGCTTCGCGCGGCCCCTACTCGTCATCCCGGCCGAAGCGAAGCGCAGAGCCGGGACCGCCCAGGACGCCGCCGTCAGCCCTTCTTGCGGTCCCGGATAGCGGCTGCGCCGCTTCCGGGATGACGACAGGGGTCAGCCTCACCCGACGATGTCGGAGAACTCCGGGTGGCGTTTGAGCCACGCCACCGCATAGCTGCAGTGCGGGATCAGGCTCAGCTTCTCGGCCCGCGCGTGCTCGGCCAGAGCCTGCATGAACTTCCCCGCCGCCCCCGTGCCGCGCAGGGCCGGATGGGCCTCGACGTGCAGGATGACCCGGGCGTGGCCGCGCACCGCATACTCGGCCCAGACGGGATGCTCGTTCCCGTCGGCGTCAGCAAACTCCTGCTGAAAGCGGCGGTCGGCAGGCTGGTCGCGGAAGGCGGTCATGAAGGCTCCTGAAATCAGGCCGGCCGATCGTTCAGCAGGGCCAGCAGACCTAGAACGCTTTTCACCGTGAACCAGATCGACACCAGCAGCAAAAGAAGTCCGAACAGCAGCAGGAAGGGAATGCCGATCAACAGGAAGGAGGCCACGGCGCTGACCGCGATCAGCCCCCACAGCACCACGGTGATCCAGAAGACCGACCAGAACAGCTTGATCTGCGCTTCGATATGCTGGGCCGCCAGCCCCGTCGCCGAGCCCCGGCAGGCATAGGCTACGACCAGCCCCGCCAGCACCAGCAGGTTGGCGCTGGGGATCGACAGAATATAGAGAATCCAGGCCAGAACCGCCCCGTCCCGACCATTGCCGCGCGCCTGGGAAATCTGATCAGTCATGACGGGCCTTTAGTAAAAGAGACGAAGGGGATGGGGGATCGGACGGCCTTCCAACAGGTCTTTCAGACCCAGGGCGCCGCGCACGATGGTCCACACCGCCATGACGAACAGGACGAAGACCCCGACGTTGACCAGGATCAGCACCACCCCGCCGACGATGGCGGCCACGGCGGCCATCAGGGTCCGCTGCTGAAAGATGAAATGGCTGCGCGCCACCGGCTCGGCGGGCGGGGCCTTGCGCCACATCCGCAACAGGCCGATCGCCGCCGCCACGCCGAAGGTCGGCACGGCGAAAAGGATCAGGGCGTATCCGACATAGAGGCTGGTCAGGTCAGGCGAGACCGCCGCGCTGTTGCTGCTGTAATCGCCGGACTGGACCATCGGAACCTCTTGAACGAGGCGCGACAATGGCGGGACGCAACGCCCCGCGCAACCGGCCTCAGCGCGAATAGGCGACTTCGCAGCCCGCCGCCGCCGCGCCGGGAATGGCGCCGGGCTTCTCCACCCGCACCTTGACCGCCAGCACGCGATGATCCGCCAGACAGGCCAGAGCCACCCGCTCGGCGAAGGTTTCGACCAGGGCGATGTGCTCGCCGCCCGCCAGTTCCCGCGCGATCCGGGCCACGCCCTCATAGTCCAGCGTATCGGACAGGCGGTTGATCGGCCCGGCGCCCAGGTCCAGTTCGACGTCCACGAACAGGGGCTGCAGCCGACCATGCTCATGGGCGTGAACCCCGATGGCGGCCTGAACCTCCAGCCCGCGCACCAGCACGGTCAGACCCAGACGGCGCGGCTCGGACAGGGGCAAGGGGGTGACGACGGCGCTCACGACCAGGTCTCCGGCGGCAGAAGGTCATTGATGCTGAAATCGGCCCGGTCGCACCAGTCGCCCAGCTTCCAGGCCCGCTCGGCCTCGGTCAGGCCGCGCGTCAGCACGGTATTGGTCGGCGTCTCCTCGATGGCCAGTTCGGCCAGGCAGAAGGGCAGGCCCTCAGCCTTGAGGATGGCCTCCAGCTTGCGCCACAGGGCGATGACCAGGGCCTCGGTCGTCGGATCGCCGTCGATGGTCAGGACCTGGTTCAGCCGCTGCGGCTCATGGCTCTGGAACCAGTCCAGAAGCGGGTCGGCGCGGTTCAGCTGGAAGGCATGGTCCAGGCTGCGGTCGACGAAGCCGTGCCAGCGCCGCTTCAACTGCTCGAACGAGGCCGCGTGGTTCGACTGGCCGAAGGCGATCTCGGCCGTCGGCTCCAGCGTCACCTTGACGAACTCATTGTGCCCGTGCGGCACGGCGCACTTCGACCCCGCATCGGCGATCAGCCGGTGCGCCATCGAGAAGCGGCGGGTGAACTGGACGGCAGGCATCAGAGGCAAGGGTTCCGAAAACGCAGTCGCCCCATATAGGCGCCGCGAAGGGTTCGCGCATCAACACCGTGACGGCGGCGAAGTAAAGGCCGCCTCAGGGAAGCGGAATCCCGTCAAAGGCCACGTCCCGCCCACGACCGATCAGGCTATCGCCCCCGTCAATGGTCAGGTTCTGCCCCGTCAGGCTGGGCGTTTCGAGCACGAAGCGCACCGTGCGGGCCACGTCGTCCAGCGAGGCGCCGCGCCCCAGCGGAGTGTCGCGCCAGGCGGCTTCGTACTCGGCCTCGGTCTGCTCGCCACTGCGCAGGATCAGGCCGGGCGAGACGCCGCACAGCCGGATGCGGGGCGCCAGCCCCATGGCCAGGGTCCGCGTCAGCCCCGCCAGCCCGACCTTGCCCGCCGTATAGGCGAAGAAATCCGGGTTCGGGCTGTCCACCTTGTGATCCAGGATATTGACCACCACGCCCTGCCCGTCCGCCGCCTCGATGGCCCTGGCGAAGTCGCGGATCAGGAAGACTGGCGCGGTCAGGTTCGAGGCCAGATGCTCGTCCCACGACGCCTCGGTCAGGGTCGCCAGGGTATCATAGCGGAACAGGGAGGCGTTGTTGATCAGGGCGTCGATCCGCCCGAAATGGCCGACCACCCGGTCGATCAGGCCGTCACGCTCGCCCGCCTCATTCAGGTCCGCTTGAAAGGCCGCCGCCCGCACGCCCTGGCCCGACAGCTCGACCACGAGGGCGGCGGCCTCGTCCGCCCCGCCGCGATGGTGGACGGCCACGTCCCAGCCCGCCTCGGCCAGAGCCCGCGCCAGACCGGCGCCCACGCGGCGCGCGGCGCCGGTGATCAGCACCACCTTGTTCAGGGGCTCGTTCATTCAGCCCGGCCTGCGGCGGAAGATTTCCACGCCCGCGCCGGCGGCTTCGGGAAAGATGTCCGGCTTGGTGATCCGCACCCGGCAGGCCTCGACCGGCGGCAGGGCGAAACAGAACCTGATCAGTTCCTCGACCAGGGTCTCCAGAAGCTCGACGTGCTCACGCCCGCGCCAGCCGTTGATGTGATCGCGCACCCGGTCGTAATCGATGAAGTCGCCCTGCGCCAAAGGCCAGGCGGCGAACATCTCGACATTGACGATCAGCCGCGTGGGGCGCTCAGGGTGCCGCTCCCACGGGTGCAGGCCGATGCGCACATCGACCGCCACGTCCGACAACAGGACGCGGACATGGTCCCCGGCGTGACGCCAGTCGAACCCGCCCGCGCCGGCAGCGGATTCAGTCAACCCGGCCGAACTCGAAGAAGTTCACGGCGGCGATGACGGCGATGAAGGCGAAGATGATGGCGATGGCCAGCATGGGAAGGCTCCTGTTCAAAGCTTCGCATAGAGGCACAGGCGCGACTGTTCAAGCCGCCCCGCCAAAGCCTATCATCGCCTCATGACCACCTGGCGCACCCGAATCGAGCCCTTCACCCGGCCTGTCTTCTTCGCCGTCTCGCGGATGCGGCGGGGCATGACGCTGGGCGTGCGCGGACTGGCGGTCGACGGCGAGGGCCGGGTGCTGCTGGTCAAGCACACCTATCTGCACGGCTGGTGGCTGCCGGGCGGCGGGGTGGACAAGGGCGAGACGACCCAGGCCGCCGTGGTCCGCGAATTGCGCGAGGAGGCGGGGCTGATCGCCCAAAGCGAACCGCGCCTGATCTCGGTCCACTCCAACGAGCGTTTCTTTCCCGGCGATCACGTCCTGGTCTTCGCCATCGACGCCTTCGACCTGACCGAGCGCACCAGCCATGGCGAGATCGCCGAGATCGGCTGGTTCGCCCCCGACGCCCTGCCCGAGGATACGACCCGCGCCACCCGCGACCGCCTGGCCGAGATCTTCGGCGGCGCGCCCGCCGATCCGAACTGGTAGAGACGGCCCATGCAGGTTCCCATCCTCGTCTTTCTGACCTTGCTGATGGCGGGCGCCGCCACGGCCTTGCAGGGTCCGACCAACGCCAGGCTGGTCACGGCGGTCGGGTCGCCGGTGAACGCCGCCTTCATCTCCTTCGCGGTCGGCACGGTGGCGCTGGGCTGCCTGGCCCTGGCCTTGCAGACGCGGCCTGACGTCGGCGCGATGAAGTCCCTGCCGTGGTGGGCGTGGATGGGCGGGCTCTATGGCTGCGCCTTCGTGGTGTCGGCCGCCTGGGGCGTGCCGCGCCTCGGGGTCGCGACCACCATCACTCTGATGATCGCGGGTCAGCTGGCGCTCAGCCTGATCCTCGACCATTTCGGCGCCCTGGGCGTCGAGAAGCAGCCTCTGAGCCTGGGCCGCATCGCCGGGATCGCCCTGGTGATCGGCGGCGTGGTTCTGGTTCGCCGGTCCTGACCCTATATCCCGCCCGATGACCGACGAGACGACTGACATTCCCGGGGAGACCGAGGCCCCGCTGCCGCTTCAGGCCGCCGAGCTGATCGCCGACGAGGCGCGCCGCGCCCCCGACAAGCCCGGCGTCTATCGCATGTACGGCGAGGACGGGACCTGCCTCTATGTCGGCAAGGCCAAGTCGCTCAAGAAGCGCGTCATCCAGTATGCGCAGGGCCGCTTCCACACCCAGCGCATCGGCCTGATGGTGTCCCTGACCCGGTCGATGGAGCTGGTGGTCACGGCGTCGGAAACCGAGGCCCTGCTGCTCGAATCCAACTTCATCAAGAAGCTGAAGCCGCGCTTCAACGTTCTGATGCGCGACGACAAGTCCTTCGCCGAGCTGATGATCCGGCGCGACCACCGCGCGCCCCAGGTGCGGAAGCATCGCGGCGCCCACAACATTCCGGGCGACTATTTCGGCCCCTTCGCCTCGACCTGGGCGGTCAACCACACCCTGAACACCTTGCAGAAGGCCTTCCTGCTGCGGTCCTGTTCCGACAGCGTCTACGAGACCCGGACGCGGCCCTGCATGCTGCATCAGATCAAGCGCTGCTCGGCGCCCTGCACCGGCCTGATCTCGCTGGAGGACTACTCAGAACTGGTGAACGAGGCCGAGGCCTTCCTGCGCGGCAAGTCGCGGACGGTGATCAGCCGCCTGTCGCAGGAGATGCAGGCGGCGTCCGACGAAATGGATTTCGAGACCGCCGCCCGCGTGCGTGACCGCATCCGCGCCCTGTCGGCCATTTCCATGGAGAACAGCGTCAACGCCGACGGCGTGGCCGAAGCCGACGTCTTCGCCCTGCACGCCGAGGGCGGGCAGGCCTGCGTGCAGGTCTTCTTCTATCGCGCCGGCCAGAACTGGGGCGGGCGCGCCTATTTCCCCCGCGTGGACAAGACCGACAGCGACCCCGAAATCATCGCCGCCTTCCTCGGCCAGTTCTACGAGGACAAGCCGATCCCGCGCCTGATCCTGTCCAACGTCCGCCCGCACGAGCTGGAGCTGCTGGAAGCCGCCTTCTCGATGAAGGCCGAGCACAGGGTGGAGATCGCCCGGCCCCTGCGCGGCGGCAAGCTCAGCCTGGTCGATCACGCCCTGACCAACGCCCGCGAGGCCCTGGGCCGCAAGATGGCCGAGAATTCGGCCACGTCGAAGATCCTGGACGAGGTCTGCGAGGCCTTCGGTCTGGACGCTCGGCCTGAGCGGATCGAGGTCTATGACAACGCCCATATTCAGGGGACCAATGCGGTCGGCGGCATGATCGTCGCCGGGCCTGACGGCTTCCGCAAGAACCAGTACCGCAAGTTCAACATCCGCGGCGACGACCTGACCCCCGGCGACGACTACGGCATGATGCGCGAGGTCATGCGCCGGCGCTTCGGCAAGATGGTCAAGGACGAGGAGGCGGGCGAGGCGGTCGAGCGCCCGGACCTGCTGCTGATCGACGGCGGCGCGGGGCAGCTGGCCGAGGTGCTGGCGGTGCTGGCTGACCTGGGCGTGGACGACATCACCGCCGTCGGCGTGGCCAAGGGACCGGATCGCGACGCGGGCAAGGAGCACTTCTTCATGCCCGGCAAGCCGCCCTTCATGCTGCCGCTGAAGAGCCCGGCCCTCTACTACATCCAGCGGCTGCGCGACGAGGCCCACCGCTTCGCCAACGGCGCCCACGCCAAGCGTCGCTCCATGGACATCACCAAGAACCCGTTGGACGAGATCGAGGGCGTCGGGCCGGGGCGCAAGAAGGCCCTGCTGCACGCCTTCGGCTCGGCCAAGGGCGTCGGACGGGCCTCGGTCGCCGATCTGGTCAAGGTCCCCGGCGTCAATCAGGCCCTGGCCGAGCGCATCCACGGCTTCTTCCACAAGTCCTGATCGGGACTTGAGCCGGAAACCGCTGCGGGTTTAGGAAGGCGCTCATGACCGATGAACTCACCGACGGCTATCACCGCTTCCGCCAGAACCGCTGGCCCGCCGAGCGCGCCGAGTATGAGGCCCTGGCCGCCAACGGCCAGAAGCCGCACACCCTGGTCGTGGCCTGTTCCGACAGCCGCGCCGATCCGGCCCTGATCTTCGACACGGCGCCGGGCGAGCTGTTCGTCGTGCGCAACGTCGCCAACCTGGTCCCGCCCTATGAACCCGACGGCAAGCTGCACGGCGTCTCGGCGGCGCTGGAGTTCGGCGTCAACGTGCTTCAGGTCAAGCGCATCGTGGTCATGGGCCACGCCTTCTGCGGCGGCGTGAACGCCATGCTGAAAGGCTCGCCATCCAACTGCCAGGACTTCGTCGCCCCCTGGGTCGAGCAGGCCGCCCCGACCGTGCGCCGCGTGGTCGAGGACTTCCCCGCCGATCAGGTGGAGCGGGTGGCCGAGGAGACCGTGGTGCGCCTGTCGATCGACAACCTGCGCACCTTCCCCTGGATCGCAGAGCGCGAGGCGGCGGGCGATCTGGTGCTCAGCGGCCTGCACTTCGGCATCGCCGACGGCATCCTGTCCAAGCTGACCAGCGCCAAGCGGTTCGAGCGCCTGGGCTGAGCCTTCGCTGAGAGGACAAGTCGCCGCCCTCGCCTCTTGTGGCGAACCGTGCCACACCCTCAGGCGTTGCAATGGACGTGATGATGACCTCTGCCCACAAAGCCAACCCGATCCCGAACATCCTGACCGGCATTCGTCTGGCGGCGGGCGTGGTCATGTTCCTGCTGCTGGCCGGCGCCACCAGCGGCTTCCCCTTCGTCTCGGCCATGCTGAGCCCGGACGACCAGTTCGCCATGTACCGGACCGGCTTCTGGATCTTCGTCATCGCCGCCTCGACGGACTGGATCGACGGCTACCTGGCGCGGCGCTGGAACGCCGAGACGCGCTGGGGCGCCATTCTGGACCCGATCGCCGACAAGATCCTGGTCACGGGCGCCATCCTGGGCGTGCTGACCTCGGGTTCGGTGCAGCAGATCATCATCCCCTGCGGCCTGATCCTGTTCCGCGAGTTCGCTGTCTCGGCCCTGCGCGAGACCATGGCCGGGCGCATCACCCTGCCCGTCACCCTGGCCGCCAAGTGGAAGACCACCCTGCAAATGGTGGCCCTGGGCTGCCAGTTGTTCGCCCGCAACTGGGACGGCTGGGGCCTGCCGTTTGACTACCTGCCCCACTTCCAGCTGTTCTCGGACACCCTGATCTGGCTGGCCGCCCTCATCACCCTGTGGACCGGCTGGCAGTATTTCAACGCCGCCCAGAAGCAGATGCGGGATCTGTAACCAGCCCTTAGTCGGTCCCTTCTCCCGGTGGGAGAAGGTGGCCCGAAGGGCCGGATGAGGATCGCCGATATCCGTCGGCGCGCGCCGCCCGCGCCACGGCTGCCGCCGACTGGAACCATAGCCCCTCACCCTTTCGCCTTGCGGATCGCCTTCGGCTCTCCGAGGCTCAAGCCCTCTCCCGCCGGGAGAGGGTTTTTTATTGGAGCGGCTTGTCCATGACCACGAACTCGAGTTCGCGGGTCTGCGGCAGGCCGAAGCGTTCGTCGTCCAGGGGGAAGGGCCGGGTTTCGCCGGTCAGGACGTAGCCGCGCCGTTCGTACCAGGCGATCAGTTCCGTCCGCTGGCGGATGACGGTCATCTCCATGCGGGTCGCGGCGAAGCGAGCGACAGCCTCGGCCTCGGCGGCCTCGATCAGGCGTCGGCCCAGACCGCCGGCCTGACGGGTCGGATCGACGGTCAGCAGGCCGAGATAGGCCAGACCCTGCCCTTGGTCCGCCACCTGGACGCAGCCGGTCAGGACGCCGTCAACCTCGGCCAGCAGGATGACCCGGCGGGCGTCGGCGAGGATGTCCCGCAGCTCAGCCTGATCGGTGCGCTGGCCGCCCAGAAGGTCGGCCTCGTGGGTCCAGCCGGCCCGGGCAGCGTCGCCGCGATAGGCGCTTTCGATCAGGCGGTGCAGCCCCGCCACGTCCGAAGACGCGGCGGGACGGAAGGTCGTCGCGGTCATTTGACCCCGAGTTCCTCGATCAGATGATCCATGCCGTAGACGTCGCGCAGGGCCGTGGTCACGGCCTGGGTGGTGACGATGACGCTGCGGTTGACGTTGCGGTCATAGCCGTAGGCGTTGCGCTGGGTCAGGACGGTGGAGTCGAAGTTGGCGCCGATGATCTCGCCCCTGGCGTTGACGGCGGGCGAGCCCGACGAGCCGCCAATGGTGTCGGACGAGACGGCCATGTTCATCACCGCGTTGGGGTCGATGCGGTCCTTGGCGGCCAGCAGCTTGGGCGCGACGTTGAAGGGCTCGGCGCCCGTGGCGCGGTCCCACAGGCCGGCGAAGGTGGTGAAGGCGCCGATACGCTGGCCCGGAACATCCGTGCCCTCGACCCGACCATAGGTCAGGCGGAGCGTGCCGGTGGCGTCAGGATAGACGGCGTCGCCATAGGCGGCGAAGCGGGCGGCGGCCAGCTGTTCCGAAGCGCGGTCGGTCGGCGCCTTGACCTTGTCATCCCACGTCTTGCGCACGGCGCGGGCGTCGGCGTCGATGGCCAGAACATACTGGATCAGGGGGTCGGTCGAGGCCTGGACGGCGGGCAGACCGCCTTCCCACAGGGCGCGGCGTACGGCGGGATCAGCCAGCTTGGTGCCGGTGATCAGACGGGCCGACAGAGCTTCGGGGCTTTTCTTGCCCAGCAGGGTGCGGACATAGGGGCTGTCGACGGTCAGCCATTCGCGGGTCTTGGACAGCCACCATTCCAGACGGATCTGCTCCAGCTCCGGGTAGGTCGGGCGCTCGGCGAAGAGGCCGGATTGCACGCCCGGCAGGCGGCTGTCGGCATACTCGGCCAGACGCTGATCCGACGGCTTAGCGCGTTCCTGGGCGCCGCGCACGATGGCCCGCGCCCATTGGAACAGGGGCGAGCCGCCCGCGACCGAGGTCGTGCCCATGCCGGTGCCGCCTTCCAGCAAGGCCATAGGGGCGTAGAGCTCGCGCGCCAGAGGCTGAACCGCGTCCAGCGTCGCCCACGGGTCGGTGGCGCCGCCCGCCGCACGGGCGCGGAAGTCAGCCTCGGCCTCGGCCTTGGCGGCCATGAAGGCCGGGTCGATCAGGGCGGCCATGCGGCCGCGCCCGCGCTTGTAGGTGTTCTCGACGCCGACGATGGGGTCCATGGCGATGAAGGCCTGTTCCTCGCCCTCTTCCGAGTAGCGGATCAGCCGGCCGCGCAGCTCGGACGCGATCAGCTGGTCCAGCGGCAGGACGACGTCGCGGATGGTCATCAGCTGCGACTGGGTCAGCAGACGCTGGGTCGAGCCGGGGTTACCGGTGACGAAGACGGGCTCGCCCTCGGTCGGCTTGTTCGGGTTCCAGGTGAAGTGGGTCGGGGTCAGGGCGGGCTTGCCGTCTTCATACAGGCGGATGAAGGCCGCATCGATGGCGAAGCGCGGGAAGGAGAAGTTGTCGAGGTCGCCGCCGAAGGTCGCGGCGCGGTCTTCCGGGGCCCAGGCCAGACGCACGTCGGAATACTTGCGGAACTTGTAGAGCTTGAACTGGCCGCCGCGGTACAGGCTGACGACCTGGCAGCGGATCTTGGGATCATCGCCGCAGTTCTCGGTTTCGATGCGGCCGGCCTCGGCCTCGCGCGCCTGGGTGAAGGCCTGGCCGTCCAGACCGGCGCCCGCCTTCTGCACGCGTTCGGTGACGTCGACGATCTCGGTCAGGATTTCGGCCGAGCCGCCGGGGCATTTCAGCTCCTCCTCGCGGCTCTTGGGCGTGAAGCCGGTCTCGGCGTACTGCAGCTGAGGCGTGGACAGGTTGGCGACGCAGGTGGCGACGCAGTGGTTGTTGGTCATCACCAGGCCTTCGCCGGAGATGACGCCCGCCGAGCAGCCGCCGAACTTGACCGACGACAGGCGGACCTTGTCGAGCCAGGCCTGGTCGATGTTCGTGCCCAGGGTCTGGTTGGCGCGGGCGATGGGGAAGTTGTCGTACGTCCACATGCCTTCCTCTGCCTTGGCGGAGTTGGCGGCGGCGAAGGCCAGGACGGCGGCCGAGGCGAAGAACATGTGACGCATGGAGAACTCCTGGTTCAGACTCTGGCGAGGAAAAACAGAGTCCAATTCGTCTGAATAGTCTGAAATCGGCGGCGCGGATCAAGAGAAGCTAGCAGGGCGCTGCGTCAGACGGGGGCGTATCTTTCCTCCCTGTCGCGCAGCGATGGGGAGGTGGCGCGGAGCCGAAGGCGACGTGACGGAGGGGGCGACTCCACGGCAGGCGTTTGCGCCGCCCCCTCCACCACTACGTGGTCCCCCTCCCCATGGAATGGGGAGGAAAGACGCAGTCGTTTAGCGCGTCACGCCCAGTTCGCGCAGGAGGCGCGGCTGGTTGTAGACGTTGCGCAGGGCCTCGGTGACGGCGGCGGTGGAGACCGTCACAGTGCGGTTCAGTTCGCCGTCGTAGCCGAACGAGCCGCCCAGCGAGTGGATGTTGCCGTCGAAGGCGGCGCCGATCACTTCACCCTTGGCGTTGATCACCGGCGAACCGGAGTTGCCGCCGATGATGTCGTTGGTCGAGACGAAGTCATAGACGACGTTCTTGTTGATGCGGCTCTCGGCATCGACGAAGCGCTGAGCCGCGTTGAACGGCTCGGCGCCGGTGGCGCGCTCATACAGGCCGCCCATGTAGGTGAAGGCCGGCACGGTCACGCCGCGATAGGTCCAGCCCTTTACCTGGCCATAGGACAGGCGCAGCGAGAAGGTCGCGTCGGGGTAGAGGTTGTCGCCATAGACGGCGAAGCGGGCCTGGGCGACCTTTTCGGCGGCGCGGGCGGTCGGGCCGTTGACGCCCGCGTCCCACTGGGTGCGGACGGCTTGCGCGGCGTCGTCGTTGGCCAGGACGAAGGCGATCATCGGGTCGCCCGAGGCGGCCAGCTGTTCCGGCGTCATGGCCAGGGCTTCGGCGCGGAAGGCCGGATCGATCAGCTTGGTCTCGACCAGCTTGGCGGCGATGCCCTCGGGGTTTTCGCGGCCCAGCATCGCCTTCACGTTGGCGTTGTCCACGGTCAGGTATTCGCGGGTCTTGGAGAGCCAGAAGGACAGCTGGATCTCCTCGACGCCCTTGGCGATCGGGGCTTCCGAGGCCAGACGACGGCCCAGGGCGGCGATGTCGCTGTCGGCGTAGCCGGCGCGGCGTTCGGCGACCGGCTTGGCGCGTTCCTTCGACGCGCGGACGATGGCGCGGGCGTAAGAATAGAGGGTCGAACCGCCGCCGGCGTTACCTTCCAGCTGGCGGTAGGGCATGTAGAGGTCGCGAGCCGTCGACTGGACCTTTTCCAGGTCCGCCCACGGATCACCGATGCGTTCGGCCAGGGCCGGGTCGGCGGCGACGCGTTGACGCAGCTCGGCCTCTTCCTGGCGCTTCTTGCCCATGAAGGCCGGGTCGGTCAGGGCGCCCAGCTGGCCGTAGTTGACCTTGAAGCCGTTCTCCAGGCCGAAGATCGGGTCCACCGAGACGCGCTTCTCCTCGTCGCCCTGGGTCGAATATTCGGTCAGGCGGCCGCGCAGTTCCGAGCTCTGGATCAGGGTGGTGGGGATCTGCTGGTCGCGCAGACGCTCCAGCTGGCTCATGGTCAGCAGGCGCGAGGTCGAGCCGGGGTTGCCGGCGACGAAGGTGACTTCGCCTTCCTTGGGCGCGCTCGGATTCCACTTGAGGTGGTTCGGCGTGGCGACCGGCTTGCCGTCCTCATAGGCGCGCAGGAAGGCGGCATCGAGGGCGTAGCGGGGGAAGTTGAAATTGTCCGGGTCGCCGCCGAAGAAGGCCGCCTGGAACTCCGGCGCGAAGGCCAGACGCACGTCTTCATACTTGCGGAACTGATACAGGGCGTACTTGCCGCCGCGATAGAAGCTGATGACCTGGCAGGTCAGCTTGCGGTCGTCGCCGCAGGCGTCCTTCTGGATCTTGTCGATCTCGGCGGCGCGGGCCGTGACGAAGGCCGAGCCTTCCAGGCCGGCGCCGGCGCCCAGCACGCGCTCGGTCACGTCGGTGATGCCGGTCAGGACCTCGGCGGTCTGGCCGGGGCAGGTCTTCTCTTCTTCACGGGTGGCGGGCATCCAGCCGTTCTTGACGTAGTCGTTCTGGGCCGTGGACAGGTCCTGGACGCAGGAGATGACGCAGTGGTGGTTGGTCAGGATCAGGCCTTCGCCCGAGACGAACGAGGCCGAGCAGCCTTGCAGGCGCACGGCGGCGTTGCGCACGCCGTCCAGCCACGACTGGTCGATGCGGGTGCCGTACTTGTCGTTGACCGTCTGGATCGGGAAGTTGTCGAAGGTCCACATGCCCTCGTCGGCGAGCGCCGGGGTGGCGGTCGCGCCGGTCACGGCGGCGGCGACCCCCAGGGCTGCCAATGAGGCGGTGAAGGAAAAGGTGCGACGAAGCGACATGGGGCTCTCCCGGCGCGCAAGGCCCGGCGCCTCGCGTCTGTTATTGTGTAACTAGCGCCGTCCAGGGACGGGCCTCAAGCCCCCATAGTCCTGCTGCGCGTCCGGGGGAAGCGGAACCCTTACCCCGATTTAACTTGGCCCCGGCCCGGCACGGCCTCAGATAACGCTGCAAGTCAGGGGTTTGAGACGCGTCATGTCACTCGCGCTATCCACGCTGCTCTTTGAGTGGCGACGTTATATGGCCGCCGTCATGGCGCTGGCCCTTTCGGGTCTGCTCGTGCTGGCGATGACCGGGGTCTTCATCGGCATCGGCAAGGGCTTCACCGCCCAGATCGAGCGCTCGGCCGCCGACGTCATCATCATGCAGCCGGGGGCCAAGAGCCTGATCGGCGGACCGTCGGGCGTGCCGCGCCGCTTCATTCCGCTGGCCTACAACCACCCCGCCGTGGTCGAGGTCCAGCCTCTGGACGGCGCCGGCGGGACCTTCCAGTCGATCAAGGAGGTCGACCCGACCCGCAGCCAGGCCGAGCGCGCCAAGCAGGGCGCCCCGCGTCAGAAATTCGTTCAGTCCAGCATCATCGACACCACGCCCGGCTCAGTCACCATTCCCACCGACTATTCGCGCGAACTGGTCGACGCCCTGCGTCAGCCCTACACCGTCGCGGTCGATGAAACGGCGCTGACGACCCTGGGTGTCAAGCTGGGCGACAAGGCCCTGTACAATGGTCAGACCGTCACCGTCGTCGGCGTCACCCGCGGCTATCCCAACATGATGCAGCCGGGCGTGGTCATGTCGCGCGACACCCTGCGCATGGTGGGTCAGGCCGACACCGGCCCGCGCGTCGGTCCGCTGATGATCAAGCTGCGCGACCCGTCGCAATCCAAGATCGTCGCGACCCAGCTGAACGCCATGGGCAACGGCCAGTGGAAGGCCTGGACCCGTCAGGAACTGGCCGACGCCAACGCCGGCGCCATGTTCGAGGAAGGCATCCTGGTCATCATCATCGGCGGCTGCATGGTGCTGGGCATCATCATCGGCGTGGCCATTACCTGGCAGACCCTGCGCGGGGCCATCATGGCCAACATCAAGGAGTTCGCCTCGCTGCGCGCCCTGGGCGTGGGCATGGGAAGCCTGCGTCGGATCGTCATGGAGCTGAGCTTCTGGGTCGGGGTGGTCGGCGTCGCCGCCGCCATCGGCCTGACCTGGCTGCTGTCGCTGTTCGCCCTGTCCAAGGCCGTCATCATCGCCCTGCCCCTGCCCCTGCTGATCGTGGTGGGCGGCGGTCTGATCGCCATCGCCATGCTGTCGGGCTTCCTGTCGATGGGCATCCTCAAGAAGAGCCAACCTGCGGACCTGCTGCGATGAACACGATGACTTTTGGGCATACGAAGGTTCAAGGCCGGCATGGCGAGTTCGCCATCGAGGCCAAGGGTCTGGTCAAGCGGTTCAAGTCCGGCAAGAACTATGTCGAGGTGCTGAAGGGCGTGGATTTCGACGCCCGTCACGGCGACCTGACCATGGTCATGGGACCGTCCGGTTCGGGCAAGTCGACGCTGATCGCCGCCCTGTCGGGTCTGCTGAAGCCCGAAGCGGGCCGGGTCGACGCCCTGGACATGGATGACATGTGGTCCTTCTCGTCGGGCAAGATCGACAAGTTCCGGCTGGATCACTGCGGCTTCATCTTCCAGGGCTTCAACCTGTTTCCGTCGCTCAGCGCCCTGCAACAGGTGACGACGGTGCTGAAGTTCCAGGGCCTGACCCCGGATCAGGCGAAGAAGCGCGCCACCCTGGCGCTGGAAGAGGTCGGCCTGGGCCATCGCCTGCATCAGCGCCCGGCGGCCCTATCCGGCGGCGAGAAGCAGCGCGTCGCCATCGCCCGCGCCCTGGCCAAGGACCCGCAGATCCTGTTCGCCGACGAACCGACCTCGGCCCTGGACGGCGAGAACGGCCAGATCGTCATTAAACTTCTTCGCCGGGCCGCCACCGAACATGGCGCGGCGGTCATCTGCGTGACCCACGACCCGCGTCTGGAAGCCTGGGCCGACCGGGTCATCCACATCGAAGACGGCGTGATCATTGACGATCAGCGCCGCACCCCCAATCCCGACGCCGTTCTGGCCTCGCACTGAACACCGATCCTCAAGGACGCCTCACATGCCCGCTTTCCTGAAAAACAAATGGCTCTGGATCGGCCTCGTGCTGCTGATCGCGCTCGTCGTCGGCTTCGGCCTGTTCCAGAAGGCCAGCGCCGCCAAGAAGGCGGAAGCGACCGCCGCCGCCGAGAAGAAGGTCGAGAGCCCCTACGCCGCCATAGCCAACGCCAAGATCGACATCGAGGGCGGCATCATCCAGATCGCGGCCCGTCGCGGCGGCGTGGTGCGTGAAGTCCTGGTGCAGGAAGGCGACCGGGTCACAGCCGGCCAGATCCTGGCCCGTCAGGAAGACGACGAGCCGCGCCTGTCGCTGCAAAGCGCGGCGGCCGACGTGGCCCAGGCCGAAAGCCAGCTGCGCCTGATCAACGTCGAGATCAACACCGCCCAGCGCGAGTACGACCGGCTGCAGAAGCTGGTTTCGACCAACTTCGTCGCCGCTCAGCGGCTGGACCAGGCCCGCGACGCCATCGCTTCGGCCCAGGCCCGCCTCGCCGCCCAGCAGTCGGCCATCCAGACCGCCCGCGCCCGCCGCGACCAGGCCGCCTATAACGTCGAGCTGACCGTCATCCGCGCCCCGCAGGACGGCCGTATCGTGCGCCGCTACGCCAACCCCGGCGCCGGCGCCTCGACCCTGAACGTGTCGAACATGTTCGATCTGGAGCCCGACGCCCCGCGCATCGCCCGCGCCGAAATCGTCGAGGCCGACATTCCGAACATCACCACCGATCAGGCCGTCGAGATCACCCCCGAAGGCGACCCGTCTAAGGTCTATATCGGCAAGGTCCTGCGTCGCGCCGCCGTCTTCGGCGCCCGCAAGCTGGCCTCGGACGATCCCTCGCAGCGGTCGGACGAGCGCGTGGTCGAGGTGGTCGTGGCCGTCAACGACGCGCCGCTGCTGATCGGCCAACGGGTCCTGGTCAAGTTCATGAAGCCGGGCGAAACCGCCGGCGCCAAGCGCGCCGACAGCGTCGTCGGGGTGCCGGCCACCCGCTCGATGCAGACGCCGGCCAAGCGGTAAGGGTTCGCGACACTGAACACGAAAAGGGGCGCTGCGAGGCGCCCCTTTTTTGTTGGCCCACCCAAACTCAGCACCAGGGTGTCGGCGCCCCTACTCCGTCACCCCGGACGTCCCGGAGGGGCGATCCGGGGCCCAGACGCCTCGTCCCGACATGGACGCGATATATCTGGCGCCTGGATTCCGGGTCCGCTTCGCGTCCCGGAATGACGGCAAGGAAAGGCAGTAGGACAAGTCGCTTTGCAATCGCCGGTTAGCGGCCGCTGAATTCCCCCGGTCGCTTTTCCAGCACCGCCGTCACACCCTCGATGTGGTCCTCGGTCAGGTGGGCCAGGGCCTGCATGGCCGCTGACAGCTCCAGCATCTGATCGAAGTTCATGTCGCGGCCCTGGCGCAGCAGGCTCTTGGCCATGCGCAGGGCCTGGGGCGGCTGGGCGGCGATCTGGTTGGCCGTAATCATGGCCTCGTCCATCAGGGTCTCGTGCGGGACCACGCGGTTGACCAGGCCCCACTTGTCGGCGGTCTCGGCATCGATGGATCGGGCGGTGAACAGCATTTCGGCGGCGCGGACATAGCCGACGTTGCGCGGCAGCAGCCAGGAGCCGCCGTCGCCGGGGATGATGCCCAGCTTCATGAAGGGCACGCCGAAGCTGGCGCGGTCCGAGGCGATGCGGATGTCGCCGAGCCCGGCGATGTCGCAGCCCAGTCCCATGGCCGGGCCGTTGACGGCGGCGATCAGCGGAACCTCCAGCCCGTACAGCGAGCGGACGATGCGGTGGACGACGCGGCGATAGCGTTCACGGATGGCGGCGCCCGAACCCTCGAACAGGTCGGCGCGCGCCTTCATCGCCTTCAGGTCGCCGCCCGCCGAGAAGGCCCGGCCCGCGCCGGTCATGACGACGCAGCGGATGGAAGGGTCGGCGTTGACCGCCTCGCAGACCTTGGCGAAGGCCTCGCCGTCTTCCAGATCCGGCAGGGCGTTCAATCGGTCGGGCCGGGTCAGGGTCCAGACCATGACCGCGCCGCGGCGCTCCTCGACGATCAGACCCATGGCGATGCTCCTCTTGATGATGGAGCCGGTTTCAGCGGGGCGGCGGGTTAAGGCAAGCGGAATTGAAAAACCCCGGTCGTTGTGACCGGGGCTTATGGCTTGGATCAAATACCCTCGCGACTACGCGCGCGGCCGTTTGATCGTAATGGGCACGAAGTTCGAAGGGTGACTGACCGCGCGGTTGTTCGCGGGGTTCATCTGCTTCGTGTTAACCAGCATCCCGCCCCATAGGGCGAAGGACATCATGGCGTGCTGGAGATTACGGTCCTTGTCGTTCATTTGGGCGTCTCCTTTCGTTGAACGATGAAAGAAGACGCGTCGTGCTTATCGGGGATCTCACCGTCATAGTCGTTTCGCGTCAGGGTCCTAGATAGCTCCGCTTGGTTAAAAAGTCAAGAATTTGGTCCGATGTCGGACGTATTGTAGTGTTCACGTCATAAAACATGAGCCAGCCGCCCGCCCCCTCGCCCGCCAAACCGCCGCGCGCCGTCGCCACGCCCTGCGTCATGGTCTGCACCGTGGACGGGGCGTCGGGGCTGTGTCTCGGCTGTTTTCGCACCCTGCCCGAAATCGCGACCTGGAGCCGGATGAGCGAGGAGGAACGGGCGAAGATCATGGGCGAACTGGAGGGGCGGCGAGGGCTAATCGACCCGGTGTTGCTGGGCGGTTAGGTCCCCCTTGCGCCGTCATCCCGGAAGCGGCAGAGCCGCTATCCGGGACCGCAGGAAGCGTCGACCGCAGAGCCTTGGGCGGTCCCGGCTCTCCGCCTTCGGCTGCGGCCGGGATAACGAAGAACGTCGCGCGTAACGATGTTCATCCGTCAACCTTTCGTTCGCCGTATCGCTTCACCGCCTGCCAAGACCCTTGCGGCACAGTAGGGTCATGATCCGTATCGATCCGCGCTCTGCTGTCGTTTTCGCCGCCGCCCTGGCCACGTCGCTGGCCTGTGCCGGCGCCTTGCGCTGGATGGACGGGACGGGCGAAGCGCAAGCCGCCATCGCCGCGCCTTCGGTCGTGCGCTCGGCGGACGGTCACTACTGGGCCGAGGCCGTCGTGGCCGGTCGGCCCATGCGGATGCTGGTCGACACCGGCGCCAGCGTCGTGACCCTGAGCCGCGCCGACGCGGAACGGGCGGGCGTCAGCGTCGGCGCCGGAGACTTCACCCGCACCCTGAACACCGCCGCCGGTCCGGTGAAGGCGGCGCCCGTCGTCCTGCCGTCGCTGGCGGTGGCGGGGGTGCGGCTGACCTCGGTCGAGGCCCTGGTGGTGGACGCCGACATGCCGGCGTCCCTGCTGGGCATGAGCTATCTGGGCCGGCTGTCGGGCTTCGAGGCCCGGCCTGAAGGGCTGACCTTCAAGGGCTGAGGCCTTCCCCATTCGTCATCCCGGAAGCGGCGCAGCCGCTATCCGGGACCACAGGAAATGCTGATGTCGGCGCCTTGGGCGGTCCCGGCTCTGCGCCTCTCTGTGAGAGGCTTGGCCGGGATGACGGGTTTCAGCGCGTCACGCCGAACGGCACCACCTTGTTATCCGGGTCGTGGCCGATGTCGGCGGTTCCCAGGTAGGGAATGCCCGAGCGTTCGCACCAGTAGCGGACGATCTCCTCCGCCGTCAGGCCGAAGTCGGGGTCGTTGGGGGTGACGTCCGAAACCCGGCCCAGGCGGATGCCCGCCGCGCGGCGGATCGAGGCCTGGCCCGTCAGGTGGAACATCATCCGATCGACGCGGTAGAGGGCCTCGGACACCTCTTCCAGCATGATGACGTGGCCGGTCAGGTCGGGCTCCAGCGCTGTGCCGACCAGTTCGTTGAGGATGGTCAGATTGAAGGCGACGGTCGGACGCGGGTCGTCCAGCAAGGACGGCTCCAGCGAGGCGCGGTCGCCGCTGACCAGCCAGTCGACCGCGCGACGGCCCGTGGCGTCGTGGCGCGCCCCGTCCGAGGCCATTGGTCCGTGGGCCACATGAGGAAAGCCCGCCTTGTAGAGCAGGGCCAGCAGGCTGCCGGCGTCGGAGTAGCCGAGGTAGCGCTTCTTCCTCGCCACATCGGTCAACTGCGGCAGGACGGCCTCGGCGATGCGGCAGGCGCCGTAGCCGCCGCGCGCGAACCAGAGGGCGCCGAGGCGCGGATCATTGGCGAACTCGA
Source organism: Brevundimonas bullata (assembly GCF_003350205.1). GTDB lineage: Bacteria > Pseudomonadota > Alphaproteobacteria > Caulobacterales > Caulobacteraceae > Brevundimonas > Brevundimonas bullata. Next base: position 48,905 of record NZ_QLLC01000013.1, read on the forward strand.
CGAAGGCGCGGGCGCGGGTGGCGTCGTCGCCGCCGAAATGACCGTGCTTGTTGAAGCTCTGGGGATGGAAGACGAGCTGCACTTCGCCGCCCGGATAGGCCGCATCCATCCAGGCCTGGATCGCCTGACCGCGCTCGGGGTCCAGACGCGAGCTGGCGTTGACGACGCCGATCTTGAAGGGTCCAGTCTTGGATTCTGGCATAGGGATGGGGCTGGCCTCCGGCGTCGCCCGTGCTAGTCAGGCCGTCGGACATTCCCCGGTTTCGCGCGTCAAAATCAAGCCGATGAACAAAGACTATTTCTTCTGCGGCGTCGGCGGGTCCGGCATGCTGCCCCTGGCCATGATCGTTCAGGCGCAAGGGAACCGCATCAGCGGCTCGGACCGGGCGCTGGATCAGGGGCGGACCCCGGACAAGTTCGACTGGCTGCGCGCCCACGGCGTGACCCTGCATCCGCAGGACGGCTCGGGCGTGGTCAGCCCCGATCAGATCGTGGTCGCCACTGGGGCGGTCGAGGACACGGTGCCCGACATCGGCGCGGCGAAGCGCGTGGGCGCAGAGATCAAGACCCGCCCCCAGCTGCTGAGCGAACTGTTCAACGCCGCCCCGACCTCGATCGGCGTGGCCGGGACCAGCGGCAAGTCGACCATCACCGGCATGGCAGCCTGGATTCTGGATCAGGCGGGCCGCCAGCCCACCGTGGTCAACGGCGCGGTGATGAAGAACTTCGCCGATGCGGACCACCCCTTCGCCAGCGCCCTGGTCGGGGGACCCGATCTGTTCGTGGCCGAGGTGGACGAGAGCGACGGCTCCATCGCCCGCTATGACGCCACCGTGGCGGTCGTCTCGAACATCTCGCTGGACCACAAGTCGATGGAGGAGCTGCGCGACCTGTTCGGCGGCTTCGTCGGGCGGGCGCAGACGGCGGTGCTGAACCTCGACAACCCCGAGACGGCGGCGCTGGCGCAGGAGCTGGAACCCGGCAAGGCCGTCACTTTCGCGCTCGGCGAGGAAGAGGCCGACCTGTCGGCGCATGACCTGGCGCCCCTGCCGACCGGCATGACCTTTACTCTGCGGGTGCGCGGCGAGGCCCCCCGCGCGGTCGTGCTGAACGTCCCCGGCGCGCACAATGTCGCCAATGCGCTCGCGGCGCTCGGCGCGGTCAAGGCTCTGGGCGTGTCGGTCGATGAGGCGGTCGCAGCGCTGGAGACCTTCGCCGGCATCCGGCGGCGGCTGGAGGTGGTGGGGACGCAGAATGACGTCACCGTCATCGACGACTTCGCCCACAACCCCGACAAGATCGCCGCCACGCTGAAGACCCTGCACGCCTTTGACGGGCGGCTGCTGATCCTGTTCCAGCCGCACGGCTTTGGTCCGCTCAAGCTGATGAAGTCCGAGTTCATCGCGGGCTTCGCCGGGCTGATGCGCGAGCACGACGTCCTGCTGATGCCCGAGCCGGTCTATTACGGCGGGACGACCGACCGCAGCGTGGGCTCCGAGGACATCGCCGCGGGCGTGCGCGCCGAGGGGCGTCAGGCCGAGGCCCTGGCCACACGCGCCGACTGCGGCGACCGGATCGTGGACCTGGCCCGCCCCGGCGACCGGGTGGTGGTCATGGGCGCGCGCGACGACAGCCTGTCGAGTTTTGCGGCGGAGCTGCTGGCCCGTCTATAAGCTCCGCGCCCGGAGCAATCGTCAAATTGTCCTTGTAAAACATTCACTTTCGGAAAATCGGCTGTTAAGCGCCGCCCGCCTAACTGCGCTCTCGCAGAACGCGGGAGAGGCGACCAGATGGCCAGGATCGGAGACTTCGTCGAGGCGGCGCCGCCGATGGCGCCCGAGGCCCTGGGCGCCGAGGCCTTCGACCGCTTTCAAGCCGAGCCGGATACCCTGGTCATCGCCGTGGCGGACGAAGACGGGCGGCCGGTCGGCCTGATCGAGCGCAACGCCTTCACCCTGAAGATGGCCGCCGAGTTCGGCCGCGCCCTCTATGCGCGGCGTCCGGTCTCGGCCCTGATGGACCCCGAACCGCTGATGGTCGAGGCCGACGCCTCGGCCGACGTCCTGTTCCAGACCATGGACGCGGCGGGGCTGGGCGCCCTGCTGAAGGGCTTCATCGTCGTCTCGCGCGGGCGCTATGTCGGGGTCGGGGCCGGTCTGCACGTCATGCAGGCGGGGGTGGCCATTCACAAGCGCCGCGCCGAGGCCATGAGCGAACTGGCCCAGAACCTGGTCCGCGCCGAAGCCGAGGCCCGCGCCTCCAGCCGCGCCAAGTCCGAGTTCCTGGCGGTGATGAGCCACGAGATCCGCACGCCGCTGAACGGGGTGCTGGGGGTGGCCGCCCTGATGGAGCGTGAACTGACGCAAGCCTCGCTGCGCCCCTATGTCCGCACCATTCTGGACTCGGGCACCAGTCTGCTGCGGCTGCTGACCGACGCCCTGGATATGTCGCGCGCCGAAGCCGGCGTGCTGACCCTGGAGCCCGCGCCGCTGGACCTGGACGCCGTGGCCGCCGACCTGTCGGCCCTGTGGCGGCCCCGCGCGGAGGAGAAGGCCCTGCGCCTGAGCGTGACCACGGACACGGCCGCCGCGCGCTGGGTCGTCGGCGACGAGATGCGGCTGAAGCAGTTGCTGAACAACCTGATCGGCAATGCCTTGAAGTTCACGCAAGTCGGCGCGGTCGAGGTCAATCTGAGCACGCGGCTGGACGACGGCCGGGTGCGGCTGGACGCCGTGGTCGATGACAGCGGGCCAGGCGTCAGCGACGAGGCGGCGGTCGCCATCTTCGAGCCCTTCAACACCGGCGAGGCCGGGCGTCAGGGGGCGGGCGCTGGGCTGGGCCTGGCCATATGCCGTCAGATCGTCGAGCGGATGGAGGGACGACTGGCGCTGGAGCGGTCGCCGTCGGGCGGGGCGCGCTTCCGCTTCGACCTGCACCTGCCGCTGGCCGAGGCCGACGCGCGGCGGGGCGAGGACCGGGCCGCCGCGCCGACGACGCACGAGACCCTGCACGTGCTGGTGGTGGACGACCACGCCGCCAACCGCTTCGTCGCGGGCAAGGTGCTGGAGTTGTTCGGTTGCACCCACGAGACGGCTGACGACGGGCGACAGGCGCTGGAGCGGGCTGCGGTCGCGCCCTTCGACCTAATCCTGATGGATGTGAAGATGCCGGTGATGGACGGGGTGGCGGCGACGCGGGCCATCCGCGCCCTGCCCGGCCCCGCGTCCGCCGTTCCCATTCTGGCCCTGACCGCCAACGCCGACCCGCGCGACGAGGCCGAGTATCTGGCGGCCGGCATGGACGGGGTGGCGCAGAAACCGATCCAGCCCGACGCCCTGCTGAACGCCATCCGGCTGGCCCTGTCGCGCCACGCGGTGGCCGCGGCGGCCTAGAATTCGCCTTACGAAACAATATCAAACGCTGTTTTGACCAAGAATTACTCAGCGTCGTCAGATTTCAGCGGTCCAAGCGCCAGACGACATCTCCATCGCGGGCAGCGCCTTCATTAAAGCCAAGCTTATTCTGAAGCTGGGAGGCATGGTTTTACAATCGTCCGCGTCGGCTTCTTTTAGGATGGAACCTCCTCAACAAGGTTCCTCCGCCCTTGACCTCGTCCCTGTCGCCAGACCCCGTTCGGAATCGCCCCGCGCCGCGGCTGACGCCGTCATCGACGTCCGGCCCGGTCGAGGCCGTGTCCACGCGGCCCTATCGCCGCCTCTATCTGTCGGTGCCCGCGAAGTTCACCCTGGCCCTGGTGCTGGCCTTCGCCTGGACCGCCCTGAGCATCTGGCTGTCGCAGCGGTGGCTCAACGACCTGGCGGCGGTGACGAGTTGGGCCTTCGCCCTGATCGCCATCGGTTTCATCGCCTATGTGCCGGGCTTCATGAACGCCTTCCTGCTGGGCACCCTGCTGTTTGATCGGCGGCTGCCCCGCATCCGCCCGCCCTCCTATCCAGCGATCAGCATCCTGGTCGCGGCCTATAACGAAGCCGCCGCCATTCGCGACACCCTGACCAGTCTCGCGGCCCAAACCTATCCCGGCGACTACGAAATCCTGGTCCTCAACGACGGCTCGACCGACGCCACGGTCGCCCTGGCGCAACAGGCCATTCGCGAGCTGAGCTTCCCCGCCAACGCCACGGTCCGCGTGCTCGACTACCCCGTCAATGCAGGTAAGGCCGCCGTGCTGAACCGGGGACTGAAGGCGGCGAAGCACGACCTGATCATCACCATCGACGGCGATTCCTGGGTGCGCCACGACGGCCTGGCCCAGATCGTCGAGCGTCTGCTGACCGACCCGGCCAACACTGTCGCCGTCGCCGGCGCCGTCATGGTGCGCAACTCGCGCGAGAACTTCCTGACCCGCGCCCAGGAGTGGGACTATTTCCACGGCATCGCCGCCGTGAAGCGGATGCAGTCCATGTATCACGGCTGCCTGGTGGCCCAGGGCGCCTTCTCCCTCTACACCCGCGCCGCCCTGGAAGAGGTCGGCGGCTGGCCGGAATGCGTCGGCGAAGACATCGTCGTCTCCTGGGCCCTGCTCGAAAAGGGCCACCGCATCGGCTACGCTGAGGACGCCCTGGCCTTCACCAATGTGCCCACGAAGTTCAAGCAGTTCGCCCTGCAGCGCAAACGCTGGTCGCGCGGTCTGGTCGAGGCCTTCAAGGCCCACGGCTCCCTGCTGTTCAAGCCGCGCCTGACCACCATCTTCATCTGGTGGAACCTGTGCTTCCTGCCGCTGGACCTGGTCTACACCTTCATCTTCATCCCCGGTCTGGTGCTGGCCCTGTTCGGGATCTTCTGGATCGCCGGCCCCCTGACCCTGGCCGTATTGCCGCTGGCCGCCTTGTGGAACATGTTCATCTTCCGCATCCAGCGTCAGATGTTCCGGCGCGAAGGGCTGAAGGTCCGCCGCAACTTCGGGGGCTTCCTCTTCTACGCCCTGGGATACAGTCTGGTGATGCAGCCGGTCTGCGTCTGGGGCTATGGCGCCGAAATTCTGGGCATGAGCAAGAAATGGGGCACCAAATGAACCGCCTGCCCGCCGCCGTCGTCGGAGCCGCCGCTTCGCTCGCGTTCGTCTTGCCCGGCCTTGCCCGCGCCCAGACCGTCGAGACCGCGCAGCAGACCGCCCGCGTCGAACACCCGGACAGCGCCGCCGCAGGCTTCCTGCCCGCCCACGCCGTGGGCGTGGACGTCTTCGCCTCGACCGACGCCGACGACACGGACGTCGTCAAGGCCGGGATCAACCTCGACTGGCGCTATCGCGGGCCCGACGACTATCTGGGCCTGCGGGTCGAGACCGCCCGCTTCAAGCCCCTGGGCGGCGACGCGACCGAGGATCAGCGCCTCTATCTGCGTTTCGCCGACAAGACCGGCGACTGGTCGTGGAAGGGCCAGGTCGGGACCGACGGCGAGACCGTCCTGGGCTCGGCCAGCGTCCACAACGAGGCCCGCTTCCGTCAGGAATACTTCGTCGAGCGCGAGATTCTGGAAACGCCGCGCGGCCTGGACGAGGGCCTCTACTACACCTTCGTCGGCGGGGCCTTCGACCTGCCGGTCAATGACCGCAACAACTTCACCGTGGTCGCGGGACTGCAGGACTTCACCGGCGACAATGTCCGCACCCATCTGCGCTTCAACTACATCCATGTGGTGAAGCCGGAATGGGGGCTGTCGGCCCAGGTCCGCACCCGCTATTTCCACAGCAGCGACCCCGGCGAGTACGACTATTTCTCGCCCGAGAACTACCTCGAGATCATGCCGGTGCTGCAGGTGCGCCGCTACTACGGCGGATGGCGCTATGTCGTGGCTGGCGGCGTCGGCGGGCAGAAGGAAACCGGCGGCGACTGGCGCAGCGCCCGCTACTTCAACGCCCAGGTCGTCAGCCCGCCCATCCGCGAATGGGCGATCAACGCCAGCTTCACCTACAGCAACACCCCCGTCGCCAGCGGCTATACCTACGATTACAGCCAGGTGAATTTCGGCATCGTCCGCGCCTTCTAGGCTCAGCCGCGACATTCCGACGCCTAAACGGTATTGCAAATCGTTCGCAGGGTATGGCACAGCCATGGTGTGACCGAAACCGCAGCCCATCCCGCCAAGACCGCCGCGAAACCGAAGGCGGCGCTGAACGCCAAGCGGTCGTTCTGGCTGAAGCAATTGCACAGCTGGCACTGGATCTCGGCGGCGGTCAGCCTGGTCGGCATGATCCTGTTCGCGATCACCGGCATCACCCTGAACCACGCGGCGCAGATCCCGGCCGAGCCCGTGGTCAAGGAGGCGACGGCGACCCTGCCCGCGCCCCTGCTGGCGCGTCTGGCCGACTTCCCCGCCGAGACCACCGACCCGGTCCCCGCCCCCGTGGCGCGCTGGGCGGCGGAGGCCTTCAAGGTCCAGGTCGAGGGTCGCGCCACCGAGACCACGGCGGATGAAATCTATGTCGCCCTGCCCACGCCCGGCGGCGACGGATGGCTGACCATCGACCGTTCAACCGGCGAGGCCCTGCACGAGAAAACCACGCGCGGGGCGGTCGCCTATCTCAACGACCTGCACAAGGGTCGCAACGCCGGGGTGGTTTGGTACTGGTTCATCGACGTCTTCGCCGTGGCCTGCGTGGTCTTTTCCGTCACGGGTCTGGCCCTGCTATGGCTGCACGCGCGCGGCCGTCCCTCGACCTGGCCCATCGTGGCCCTGGGTCTGCTCATTCCTGTCGTCATCGCCCTCCTGTTCATTCATTGACGAGTTCTCCCCATGCGTAAGCTTCCTCTCGTCCTGACCGCTGCGGGCCTCGCGGCCGCCGCCCCCGCCGTCGCAACCGCCGCTGACCTGACCGTCAGCGTCGAGCTGCCGCGCATCGCCAGCGCCTCCTATCACCGGCCCTATGTGGCCGTGTGGATCGAGAAGCCGGACCAGTCGACGGCCCAGACCCTGGCCGTCTGGTACCAGCAGACCCGTAACAACGAGGGCGACGGCAAGGACTGGCTGAAGGATCTGCGCACCTGGTGGCGCAAGGGCGGTCGCGCCATGACCATGCCCGCCGACGGCGTGTCCGGCCCGACCAAGGCCCCCGGCCGACATTCAGTGACCGTGCCGGGCGCCCGCCTGCGCAACCTGCCTGCGGGCCAGTACAACATCGTCGTCGAGGCGGCCCGCGAACTGGGCGGCCGCGAGGTCGTCCGCGTGCCCTTCCGCTGGGGCGCCGCCAACACCGGCGCCGGAACCGGCGCCACCGAACTGGGCGCCGTTCGCGTCGCCGTGACCCGCTAAGAGGACCTGACCATGAAGAAGACCCTCGCCTTCCTGACCCCCGCCTTGGCTCTGGCCGCCGTCCTGGCCGCCCCGCTGTCGGCTCAGGCGCACCGTGCCTGGCTGGCCCCGACCTCGACCGTCCTGTCGGGCAATGACGCCTGGGTCGGTTTCGACGCCGGCATGTCGAACGGGGTCTTCATCCCCGACCACGCCGCCATGCGTCTGGCCGGGCTGACCATCACCGCCCCGGACGGTTCGACCGCCCAGGCCGAGAACGTCCATCAGGCCAAGTACCGCTCCAGTTTCGACCTGCACCTGTCGCAGCCGGGCACCTATCGCGTCGCCAACGTCGGCTCGGGCTTCATGGCCAGCTACAAGCAGGGCGGCGAGCAGAAGCGCTGGCGCGGGGCCGAGGCCGACTTCCCCGGCGCCCTGCCCGCCGACGCCACCGACGTCGAGGCCGTGCGCACCGACAGCCGCACCGAGACCTTCGTCACCCTGGGCGAGCCGACCGACCTGACGCCGACCGGCAAGGGTCTGGAACTGGCGCCCGTCACCCATCCGAACGATCTGGCCGCCGGCGAGGCCGCGACCTTCAAGCTGCTGAAGGACGGTCAGCCTGCTGCGGGCGTGGACGTGACCATCGCCCGCGGCGGCACCCGCTACCGCAACAACCCCGAAGAGATCACGGTCAAGACGGGCGCTGACGGCGCCTTCTCCGTGACCTGGCCGGAAGCCGGTCTCTACTGGCTGGGCGCCTCGGTGCGGACGGCGGGCGTGAACGGCCAGCCCGGCTCGAACGCCTCGTGGAACGGCGCGCTGGAAGTCCTGCCCTGACCTCGAAACGCTCCAGCTCGGCGCCGCCGCCGCTCCAGATCGGTGCGGCGGTGGAAGGCCGTCAGGACAGCCGCGTCCTGATCCCGCCGACCACCCGCGCGCCCGAACGGCCGCCTAGCGACCTGATCTGGTCGCTGGCGGGGGAGAGCATGGGCACCACCTGGTCGGTGCGTCTGGTTCCGCCGCCCCAAACCTCAGATCTCGGCGTGACCCAGGACGCGTTTCAGGCGGTCATCAAGGAAGAGCTGGCGCGCATCATCGCCCTGTTCAGCCCGTGGACGCCGAGCAGCGAGATCAGCCGGTTCAACACCGCCCCCGCCGGGACGTGGAAGCTGTCGGACGACTTCTGGAGCCTGTTGAACGCGGCGCTGGATCTGGCCGACGATGTCAACGGCGCGGTCGATCCGACCCTGGGGACGCTGGTCGATCTGTGGGGGTTCGGTCCGCCGGGGCCGCGCGATCCGCTCAATCCCCTGCCGTCTGCTGAAGAGGTCGAGGCGGCCCTGGCCGTGTCCGGCTGGCAGAAGCTGCGGCTGAACCGCGACGCGCAGGCGGCGGTGCAGGCGGGGGGGATGAAGCTGGACTTCTCAGGGATAGCCAAGGGTCACGCGGTGGACCGGGTTTCGGCGCGCCTGACCGAGATGGGCGCGACGTCGCATCTGGTCGAGATCGGCGGCGAGTTGCTGGGGCGCGGGGTCAAGCCGGACGCCCAGCCTTGGTGGGTCGAGATTGAGGCTGTGCCGGGGTCGCCCGCGCCGCATACGGTGGCGGCTCTGTTCGACATGGCGGTGGCCACATCCGGCGACTGGCGCCGCGCCTTCGTGCATGAGGAGCGCCTCTATCCGCACACCCTAGACGGCGCGACCGGACGGCCGGTGGACAATGGCCTGGCGCAGGTCACTGTCTTTGACGCCTCGGCCATGCGCGCCGATGCGTGGGCCACGGCCCTGACCGTGCTGGGGCCGTTCGACGGGCCGGAGTTCGCCGAGGCGATGCAGATCGCGGCCCACTTCGTCGAGCGGACGCCGCGCGGCCTGGTCGAGCGGATGACGCCCGCCTTCGCCGCCATGACGGACGAAGAAGAAGCCTGATCGTGACCGCCGACCTGTCCCGCTGGTTGTGGACCGGCGTCGCTTTGATCCTGTGGCTGGGCCTGATCGGCCTGACGGTCTGGCGCGTGCGCGCCGCCGCGAGAAAGGCCGCCGAACAGACGCGACTGCTGGCCGAGGCGGCCGGCGAGGACGCTGTCCTGATCGCCTTCGCCAGTCAGACCGGGTTCGGCGAGGAACTGGCCTGGATGACGGCGCGAGCGCTGGGCGACGGCGGCGTCGGCGCGCGGATCGTCGCTTTCAGCGATCTGGATCTGGAAACGCTGAACAGCGCGCGCCGCCTGCTGGTCATCGCCTCGACCACCGGCGAGGGCGATGCGCCCGACAGCTCGGCCCGCTTCGTACGACAGGTGATGAAGGCGGACGTGGACCTGTCGCACCTGTCCTATGGCCTGCTGGCCTTGGGCGACCGCTCCTATGACGCCTATTGCAGTTTCGGCCACGCGGTCGGCGACTGGCTGGACCGCAGCGGCGCCCAGACCCTGTTCGACCGGGTCGAGGTGGACAACGGCGACGCGGGCGCCATCCGCCACTGGCAGCATCAGTTGAACCAGATCACGGGCGCCACCTCAGCCCCCGACTGGACCCCGCCCGCCTATGACCGCTGGCGTCTGGTCGAGCGGCGCCTGCTCAACGCGGGCAGCCCCGGCGGTGAGGCCTGGCATCTGGCGTTCGCGCCCATCGACCATACGCCTGACTGGGCGGCGGGCGACATCGCCGAGGTCGGTCTGCCCGTCCGCGACGGCGAGCAGCCGGCCAGCCGTGAATATTCGGTCGCCTCCCTGCCCTCGGACGGGCGGGTCGAGTTCTGCATCCGCCTGATGACGCGGCCCGACGGGACGCCGGGTCTGGCTTCAGGCTGGCTGACGCAGGACGTGCAGATCGGCGACGAGATCGCCATGCGGGTGCGGGCCAACCGCGGCTTCCACGCGCCGCCGCCGGAAGCCCCCATCATCCTGATCGGCAACGGCACCGGGATCGCGGGGCTGCGCGGGCATTTGAAGGCGCGGGCGCAGTTCGCGAAGACCAGCGGGGCGTGGCTGCTGTTCGGCGAACGGACGCGGGCGCACGACGCCCTCTATGACGCGGACCTGCAAGGGTGGCTGGCCTCGGGGGTTCTGACCCGTCTGGACCGCGCCTTCTCGCGCGACGGGGGCGAGCATCGCTACGTCCAGTCGCTGGTGGCGGAACACGCCCGGCCGATGGCCGACTGGGTCGATCGCGGGGCCTATGTCTATGTCTGCGGCAGTCTGGAAGGCATGTCGAAGGGCGTGCATGCGGCGCTGGAAGCGGCGCTGGGCGAGGAGCGGCTGATGCGGCTGACGGAAGCCGGGCGGTACAGGCGCGACGTTTACTAAGGCCTCTGCTTTCCTCCCCATTTCATGGGGAGGTGGCGCGACGCAAAGCGTCGTGACGGAGGGGGCGACGCCGCCCTTTCCGAATGGACGCTCATAATCAGGGCGACAGCGTCGCCCCCTCCACCGCTACGCGGTCCCCCTCCCCATGAAATGGGGAGGAAAGATGGGCGTCATACCTCCGACCAGCGGCGCAGCAGGTTGTGATAGAGGCCGGTCAGTTCGATGACGGCCTGATCCTTTGGCCCCTTGTCGAGGTTGACCCTCTGGGTGGCCACGTCGAGGCGGAACAGGCTTTCACGGTCGGCGTCGTCGCGGACCAGGCTTTGCAGCCACATGAAACTGGAGACGCGGGCGCCGCGCGTGACAGGGGTGACGCGGTGCAGGCTCTTGGACGGATAGAGGACCAGGTCGCCGGCGGGCAGCTTGACCGACTGCGCGCCGTACAGTTCCTCGATGATCAGTTCGCCGCCGTCGTAGTCCTCGGGCTCGGACAGGAAGAGGGTGGCCGAGAGGTCGCTGCGGATGCGCAGATCGCCTCTCTGACGGATGGCGTTGTCGACGTGGAGGCCGAACTCGCCGCCGCCCTCGTAGCGATTGAACAGGGGCGGAAAGATCGTGTGCGGCAGGGCCGCCGAGACGAACATGGGGTTGGCGTTCAGGGCCTGGACGATCAGGGCGGAGACCTCGCGCGCCGACGCGCTGTCCTCGGGCAGTTGCTGGTTCTTCTTGGCCGTCGCGGACTGGTGGCCCGAGGTCATGTTGCCGTCGGCCCAGGGACCGGCGTCCAGGGTCCGGCGCAGGGCCGCGACCTCGGCCTTGGTGAAGACGTCGGGGATGTGCAGCAGCATGGGAGCCTCGATCAAATGCGCATCGGCCCCGCCGCTCAATGGAACGACGGGGCCGACAGAATGGCGCGAAACGCCGTCTCTTAGTAGCGCAGGTTCAGCGTCAGGATGGCCGAACGGGCCGGGGCCACGTCGGCGTGGTGAACGCCGTTGGTGCGGCTGATGTATTCCTCGTCGCCCGCGTTCTGGACGTTCAACTGCAGCGAGGCGCGGTCGTTGATGTCGTAGGCGGCGAACAGGTCCACGCGGGTGTAGGCCGGGGCGTAGATGCGGTTGCCGCCGCCGCCGGCGCCGCCCTGATTGCCGCCGAACGACTTGGACACATAATAGACGCCGCCGCCCAGGCTGAGCTGGGGCAGGAGCCGGTAGGTGGTGAACAGGCTGGCGCTGTGCTCGGGCGTATTGGCCAGGGCCTCGCCGACGTTGACGTTGTTGTAGGCGCCCTTGGTCAGCTCGGAATCCATCCAGGTGTAGCCGCCGAAGACCTGCCACTTGTCGGTGACATTGCCCGAGACGCCCAGTTCGAGGCCTTGAACCTCGGCCTCGCCGGCCTGCTCATAGACGCCTGCGGACACCTGGATCTGAGCGTTCTTGCGCACGGTCTTGAACAGGGCGCCGCTGAGGGCCAGGCGGTCGTTGAACAGGTTGGCCTTGGCGCCGATCTCGAAGCTCTCGGTCTCCTCCGGGTCCAGCAGTTCTGTCGCCAGATTGCCCGTGCCCAGGCCGTTGCCGTTGTTCTGGTCGCCGGCCGAGATGGTCGGCGGCGTCGAGGAGGTGGCCCAGGAGGCGTAGAGGCTGCTGTTGGCCGTCGGCTTGTAGACCAGCCCGACCTGATAGTTGACGAAGTCCCAGTCGCCGCTGCGCGGGGTCAGCTTGGCGGGCGCGCCCACCCAGTCCGCGCCCTCGACCGAATAGTCGTCCCAGCGCAGGCCGAGGTTCAGAATCCACTTTTCGCCGAACGCCATGGAGTCGAAGGCGTAGAGACCCAGGGTGTCGGTCGTGTTGTAGCTGACATTGCCGCGCGTGACTGTGCCGGTCCAGGGGTCGTTCGGATTGGGGGCATAGACCGGGGTGCAGTCGAGGCCCGTCAAGGGCGCCGGGCAGGCCGTGCCGGTCAGGGTGGTGACGGTATAGCCGGCGTTGCGGTTCTTCTCACGCGACAGCTCCAGACCCAGGTCGAAGTTGTGCTTGATCGCGCCGGTCAGGAAGGAGCCGTGCAGGTCGGTGACGTTGGCCAGGGTCTCGGTCGGGTTCCAGCGCGACTTCAGGCCCCGTTTCATCCACCAGACGCCGTTGATGTTCTGCGCCGCGCCGCCGTCGCCGGGGTTGGTGACGATGTAGTCGTTCAGCGTCTGCGAATAGCGGGTGACGTTGCGCAGGGCGAGCGTGTCGCTGAAACGGTGCTCGACATCCAGGGTCAGGGTGTCGACCGTGTTGTTCAGATAGTCGCGCGCCTTCAGCCCGTAGAAGCTGTCGTAGGGCACGTCGAGGACGCCCGAGGCGTCGGGGCGCGGGGCATTGGCGCCGCCCAGCTTGGTGTAGAGCGGGATGCCGTAGTCAGGCATCTGATTGCTGTCGAGGTGGTAGTAGCTGGCGGTGATCGTGGTCGGCGTGCCGAGGCCCGCCGCGACCGAGGCGGCCACGCCCCACTTGTCGAAGTCGACGGCGTTGCGGCCGGCGACGTCGCCCTGGGACGCCATGACGTTCAGGCGCATGGCGGCGGTGGGGCTGACCTGCCAGTTGGCGTCCACCGTGCCGCGCGCATAGGAATCCGTGCCGACGCCGGCCGAGCCGTGGACGAAGTTCTGCAGGCGCGGAGCCTTGGAGCCCAGGTTGATGCTGCCGCCGCCCGAGCCGCGCCCCGAATAGACCGAGTCCGGCCCCTTGATGACCTCGACCTGCTCCAGGTTGAAGACCTCGCGCTGCTGGCCGCCGGTGTCGCGAATGCCGTCGACGAAGATGTTGTTGCCCGAGGCCTGGCCGCGAATGAAGGGCCGGTCGGCCAGCGGCTGCCCGCCTTCACCGGCGCCGAAGGTGATGCCCGGCGAGGTGCGAAGAATGTCTTGCAGCGAGGTGGCGGCGGTCTGTTCGATGATCTGTTGCGGGATCACCGTGACCGCGCGCGGCGTGTCGACCAGGGGGGCGACGAAGGTCGGGTCCTTGGGCTCGCGCTTGATGCGCTGGCCGTGCACGTCGACGGCGCTCAGGGTCGTGGCGTCTTGCGTGATGTCCGTGGCGTCGTTCGGGGCGGCGGCTACCGGGGCGTCGTTCGCCGCCAGAACGGGCGAGGCGCACAGCATGCCGGCGGCGCTGGAAGCGAACAGGAGCGCCTTGAGGGCGGAGGAACGAGCGTCGGACATGGGGGAGGAACCAGTCGGTTAGTTTTGAGACCGGCTCGCAATATCACCTTTTCCGCCTGCGACAATCTGACTCCTGCGACTAAATCGCAATTGCGGCAGGGATGTCACACCGTCGTCACGACGGCGCCCTCAGCCCGGTTTCGCCACCGCCTTGATCGAGATCGCGGGGTCGGCCAGCAAGGCCGCATCCACCGGCGTCGCCTTGCCGATCAGCAGGCGCCCGCCCATGAATTCGGCGGGCGCATTGACCGCCTCGACGCAGACGATGCGGTCGCCGTTCAGGTGGAAGACGGCGAAACCGCCCGTCGCCGGATCGCCGCGCACCACCTGACGGTCGGCGTCGAAGGGCAGGCCGGCGATCTGAAGCTTGACGTCGTATTGGTCGGACCAGAACCACGGCACCTCGGGCGCGGGCGCCGCGCGGCCGACGATGGCGGCGGCGGCCTGCTTGGCTTGCTCCAGGGCGTTGGGCACGCTTTCCAGACGGTGCATCCGCCCGCCGTGGACCGGGATGGGCCGATGGGTCACGTCGCCGATGGCGTAGATGGCGGGGTCGCTGGTGCGGGCGGTCTCGTCCACCACCACGCCGTTTTCGCACGCCAGACCGGCAGTCCGCGCCAGAGCCTCGCGCGCCAGGGCCCCGACGCCGACCAGGATGGCGTCGGCGGCGATCAGGCCGCCGTCCGCGAGCCGCACGCCGCCGTCCTCGAAGCCCGCAACCTCGGCGCCCGTCAGGATCTCGACCCCGTGACGGCGATGCAGGTCGGTGAAGAAGGCCGACAGGGTCTGCGACGCCACGCGGGCCAGCACCCGGTCCATGCGCTCGATCACAACGGCTTCCGCGCCCAGAGCGCGGGCCGAAGCCGCCGCCTCCAGCCCCACATAGCCGCCGCCGACGACGGCCAGACGCTGGCCGGGAGACAGGGCGGATTTGAGCCGCTCGGCGTCGTCGAGCGTGCGCAGCTCCAGAAGCCCGGGGCGGTCGGCGCCGGGGATGGCCAGCTTGCGCGCCATCGAGCCGGTGGCGAGGATCAGCACGTCGTAGGCCTCGACCGCGCCGTCAGCGAAGGTCACGGTCCTGGCCGCCGCGTCGATGGCGGTCGCGGTGACGCCGGTGCGCAGGTCGATCTTCTGTTCGGCGTAGAAGCTCTCGGGGCGCAGCAGCAGGTCCTCCAGACCCGCCTCCCCCTTCAGCCAGGCCTTGGACAGGGGCGGTCGCTGATAGGGCGCCGCCGCCTCCTCGCCCGCCAGGACGATCTCGCCCTCGAAGCCATATTGTCTCAGCAGCGCCGCCGCCGAGCCCCCCGCGTGTCCCGCGCCGATAATCAGAACCTTGGTCATGGGGGACAGATAGAGTGGCGAGGGGCGAGTGGCGAGTGTTGAGCTTAGGCTTTCCTCTCCACGCCAGTGGGGAGGAAAACCTAGCCTCGTCACGCCTCACTCGCCACTTCCTATTGACCGTTCCATTGTTACAGCATAATGGAACGCACCATGAGCACCGACGCCCCCAAGATCGCCCTGCTGGACGCACTGCTTTCGCTGCAGACGCGGGCGGAGGCCGACGCCTTTCTGTCCGACCTGTGCACGCCCGCCGAGCTGCGCGCCTTTGCCGAGCGGTGGCAGGTGGCGCGGCTGCTGGACGGCGGGGACAAGACCTATCGCGAGATCGCGGTGGAGGCCTCGGCCAGCCCGACCACCGTGGTGCGCGTCGCCCGCTCCCTCAAAGACATGCCGCACCAGGGTTATCGCCTGGTGCTGGACCGCCTGAATCAGAAAGCCTGAGTTGAGATCATGAGCACCGTGCAGGGGCGGCTTCGCATCGCCGTCCAGAAATCCGGCCGTCTGGCCGAACGCAGCCTGGACCTGGTCCGCGACGCTGGCTTGCGCGTCGTCAAGGGCAACAACGACCTGCTGTACCGCATCGAGAACTATCCGATCGATCTGCTGCGCGTGCGCGACGACGACATCCCGACCTTCGTGGCGGACGGGGTCTGCGACCTGGGGATCGTCGGCGAGAACGTGCTGGAAGAGGTCCGAAACGGCGGGCCGAACGCCGAGGTGGTCATGCCCCTGGGCTTTGGTCGCTGCACGCTGAAGATCGCCGTGCCGCCGACGCTGGACTACGCCGGTCCGGCCTCGCTGGAGGGCCTGCGCATCGCCACCTCCTATCCCAAGATCCTGCGTCGTTTTCTGGATGAGAACGGCGTGGGCGCCGACATCGTCACCATGCGCGGGGCGGTCGAGGTGGCCCCGCGGCTGAAGCTGGCCTCGGCCATCTGCGATCTGGTCTCGACCGGCGCGACGCTGGAGGCCAACGGCCTGATGGCCAAGGAGACCGTGCTGGACAGCCAGGCGGTGCTGATCAAGGCGCCGACCGCGCCCGAGGCGGGCCTGCAACACCTGCTGGACAGCATCATCGAACGGATGGCCGGCGTGGTGTCGTCGCAAGGGGCCAAGTACGTCATGCTGAACGCGCCGCGCTCGGCTCTGGATCAGATCACCGCCATCCTGCCCGGCGCTGGGTCGCCCACTGTCATGCCCCTGTCGGGCCGCGACGACGCCGTGGCCGTTCACGCCGTCTGTCAGGAGGCCGTCTTCTGGGAGACGCTGGAGAAGCTGAAGGCGGCGGGGGCCTCGGCCATCCTGGTCCTGCCGATCGAGAAGATGATGTGATGAAGCGGATCGACTGGAACAAACTGGACGCAGGCGAGCGCAAGGCGGCGCTGGCCCGCCCGCAGCAGCGCACCGAGGGTTTCGTCACCGGCGTGGTGCGCGAGATCTTCGACGACGTGCAGGCGCGCGGCGGGGCCGCCGTAACCGACTGGGCGATCAAGCTGGACGGCGCCGCGCCGCGCCGGGTGGCCATCACCGAGAAGGCCGCCGCTGAAGCCCGCGCCGACCTCCCGCCCGCTGCTGCACGGGCCCTGCGGGTCGCCGCCGACAATGTGCGGGTCTTCCACGCCGCGACGCGGCCCGAGGACACGGCCTTCATCGAGACCACGCCGGGCGTGAAGTCCAAGCTGGTCTGGCGGCCTATCGGCTCGGCGGGTCTCTATGTGCCCGGCGGCACGGCGCCGCTGTTTTCATCCCTGCTGATGCTGGCCATTCCGGCGGGCGTGGCCGGGGTCGGGCGGCGCGTGGCCGTGACGCCGCCGTCGAAGGACGGCTCGGTTCACCCGGCCATGATCGTCGCCGCCGCCGAGGCGGGGCTGGACGAGCTGTGGCTGCTGGGCGGTGCCCAGGCGATTGCGGCCCTGACCTTCGGCGTCGAACTGGACGACGGCGTGATCGCCCCGGTCGACAAGCTGTTCGGTCCCGGCAACGCCTATGTGGCCGAGGCCAAGCGCTATGCCTCGAGCCTGCCGGGCGGACCGGCCCAGGACATGCCGGCGGGGCCGTCGGAGCTGCTCGTCATCGCCGACCGCGACGCCGACTTCGAGATCGTCGCCGCCGACCTGCTGAGCCAGGCCGAGCACGACGCCGACGCCCAGGTTCTGCTGGTCTCCGACAGCGGCACCGCTCTGACCGAGATCGTCGCCGAGGTGGAGCGTCAGGTGGAGACCCTGCCCCGCGCGGCGACCGCCCGCGCCTCGCTGGAGCAGGCCCGCGCCATCCGCGTGGCCGACATGGCCGAGGCCTGCGCCGTGGCCAACCTCTATGGCCCCGAACACCTGTCGATCCAGGCCGAGGAGGCGGAACTTCTGGTCGAGAAGATCACCGCCGCCGGGGCGGTCTTCGTCGGTCGCTGGGCGGCCGAGACGCTGGGCGACTACGCCGCTGGACCCAGCCACGTCCTGCCGACCGACGGCGGGGCGCGGACCCTGGGCGGCATCACCACCGCCAGCTTCATGACCACCATGTCGGTGCAGACGGTGACGCAAACCGGGGCCGCCGCCCTGGCCCCCGTCGCCGCCCGTATGGCGCGGATGGAGGGGCTGGAGGCTCACGCCCGGGCGGCTGATCTGAGGACGCAAGGATGAGCCTGCCCGCCCCCTATCCGCCGCTGGTGTCCGGCGGCGAAGGTCTGGACCGATATCCGGCCGAGCCGACCGCCCTGGCCGCGCGACTGGCTGAGCTCTATGGCGTCAGCGCCGATCAGGTGCTGCCGGTGCGGGGCCTGACGCACGGGCTGGAGCTGGTCTGGCGTCTGGCCGCGCGCGAGGGACAGACGGTTCAGGCGCCGGAGGCTGAGCCCTATCTGGGACTGGCGGCGCTCTACGCCCGACCCGCTGAAGGGGCCGAAACCGCCGCCGTCGTCATCCGCGCCCTGGGCTCGCCCGAGGCCGTGGCCGAGATGGCCGAGCGCGTCGCCCCTGCCCTGCTGGTCGTGGACGAGGGGCTGGTCGAGTTCGCCTACGCCGCGTCCGCCGCAAGCGTGGTCAAGGACCACGCCAACCTGATCGTCCTGCGCAGCCTGTCGCTGGCCTATGGGCTGGCCGGGGTGCGGGTCGGGGCGGCGGTGGCGCAAGGCCAGACGCTGGCGCGGCTGGCGAGCGTGCTGGAGCCCTATGCTCTGCCCGAGATCTCGGTACGGCTGGCGATGCAGGCGCTGGACCCGTCGCGGATGATCGAGACCGCCGAGCGCATCGACGGCGTGCGCCGCGAGCGCGCGCGCGTCGTTGAGGCCCTGTCACGGCTGATGCCGCTGGAGGCCGGGGTCGGGCCGGTGATCCTCGCCCGCCCGTCTGATCCGGCGGCCGTGGTCGAGAGCCTTGGCCGGTTCGGCCTGACCGCCGATGAGGCCGGGGATCACGTACGCCTGCCGGTGTCGCTGAAGCCCGAGGTCAACGACCGGCTGCTGGTCGCCCTGGGCGCCGCCGACGCCAAGGTGCGCCGCACGCGGGTCGGACAGGCCGTGCGCGATACGAAAGAGACGCGCATCGTCTGCGCCGTCGATCTGGACAGCGCCGGGCCGGTGACGATCCACACGGGCGTCGGCTTCTTCGACCACATGATCGAACAGGTGGCGGCGCACGGCGGGTTTTCGATCCGACTGTCGTGCGAGGGCGACCTGCACACCGATCCGCACCACACCATTGAAGACAGCGCCATCGCCCTGGGCCAGGCGCTGAAGCAGGCGCTGGGCGAGAGGAAGGGCATCGCCCGCTACGGCTTTGTCCTGCCGATGGACGAGGCCAATGCGGCGGTGTCCATCGACCTGTCGGGGCGGCCCTATCCGGTGTTCGAGGGGACGTTTGCGACCCCCTTCATCGGCGACTACCGCACCGACCTGACGGCGCACGTCATCCGCTCGCTGGCCGAGAACCTGGGCGCGGCCATCCACGTCACGGTCACGGGCGACGACGACCACCACAAGACCGAGGCCGTGTTCAAGGCCCTGGGTCGGGCGCTGCGTCAGGCCATCCGCGTCGAGGGCGATGTCGTGCCGAGCACCAAGGGGGTGTTGTGATGGCGTCCGCTGCTTCCCTTCTCCCCTTGAGGGAGAAGGTGGGCGCCGGAGGCGCTCGGATGAGGGGTGTGCTGGCTTCGCCCTCCCCCGTCGTGTGCGTGGACACAGCCCCCTCATCCGTCTCGCTACGCGAGCCACCTTCTCCCCCGAGGGGAGAAGGGAAATACAGCGGGGGAGAAGGGCGATGAACGTCACCCTGATCGGTTACGGCTCGGGCAATGTGGCCTCGGTGCGGTTCGCGCTGGAGCGGCTGGGGGCGCGGGTGCGGATCACCGCCGACCCTGCCGATCTCGACGAGGCCGAGCGGGTCATCCTGCCCGGCGTCGGCGCGGCGGGCTACGCCATGCAGCGGCTGAACGCGCTTGGTCTGGTCGAGGCCTTGCGGCGGTTCAAACGCCCCCTTCTCGGCGTCTGCCTGGGTCAGCAGCTGCTGTTCGAGACCAGTGATGAAGATGGGGGCGTCGATCTGCTGGGCCTGATCCCCGGCCGGGTCGAGGCCATCGCCCCCGCGCCGTCGCGGCCCTCGCCGCACATGGGCTGGAGCCGGCTGACCATCCGTCGTCCCGATCCGCTGCTGGAGGGGATCAAAGACGGCGACTGGGCCTATTTCGTCCACGGCTTCGTCTGCCCTGACGGCCCGGCGACCATCGCCGCCGCCGACTATGGCCTGGCTGTGCCCGCCGTGGTCAACATGGGCGCCCGCTGGGGCTGTCAGTTCCACCCGGAACGGTCGGCCGCCGCAGGGGCGCGTATCCTGAAGAACTTCCTGGAGATTCCCGCGTGATCATCTATCCCGCCATTGACCTGATCGACGGCCATGCGGTTCGCCTCTTGCACGGCGATTTCAATCACGTGACCCGCTATGACGCCCATCCCGCCAACCGGATGGCGGCCTTCACCGCCGAGGGGGCCGAATGGATTCACGTCATCGATCTGGACGGGGCCAAGGCGGGCGAGGCGCGCCAGTATGCGCTGATCGGCGACATGGCCCGGGCCGTGGACATCAAGGTCCAGTCCGGCGGCGGCGTGCGCTCGGAAAAGGATATCGAACACCTGCTGGGGGCCGGGATCAGTCGCGTCGTCATCGGCTCTCTGGCCGTCACCGACACGGATCAGGTGCTGAAATGGCTGGAGCAGTTCGGCCCCGAGGCCATCGCCCTGGCCCTGGACGTCAGAAACGAGAACGGCCTGCCCGTGCCCGCCCTGAAGGGCTGGACCCAGTCGTCGGGCGTGGATCTGTGGAGCGTGCTGGATCGCTATCCGGTCGGCATGCTGCGCCATATCCTGATTACGGACGTCGAGCGCGACGGCGCCCTGACGGGTCTGAACCGGGCGCTTCTGTCCGAGGCCATCGCGCGTCGCCCCGAGCTGGAGATCCAGGCCTCGGGCGGGATCGCCAGTCTGGACGACCTGATCACGGCCAAGGCCATAGGCTGCGCCGGGGCCATTACCGGCCGCGCTATCTATGCCGGTCGCTTCACCGTGGCTGAGGCCATCGAGACCGTGAACATGGTCCCGGTTTCGGCCAATGACCGCTAGGCGCATCATCCCCTGCCTCGACGTCAAGGACGGGCGGGTGGTCAAGGGCGTGCGGTTCGAGGGTCACGTCGACATGGGCGACGCCGCCGAACTGGCCGCGCGCTATCGCGATCAGGGCGCCGACGAACTGGTCTTCTACGACATCACCGCGAGCCCGCAGGGGCGGACGCTGGACTATGGCTGGGTGCAGGACATCGCCCGGCTGCTGGACATCCCCTTCTGCGTCGCCGGCGGCATCCGCACGGTGGAACAGGCGGCGCGCTGCCTCGACCACGGGGCGGACAAGGTGTCGATCAACTCCCCCGCCCTGGAACGCCCCGAGCTGATCGGCGAGATGGCCCAGCGGCTGGGGCGGCAATGCGTCGTCGTCGGCGTCGACAGCGCCTTTCAGGACGGCGAATGGCGCGTCCACAAATACACCGGCGATCCCAACGCCCGGCGCGGCGCGGGCAAGCTGACCATGGACTGGATCGTCGAGGCGCAAGGCCTGGGCGCCGGGGAGATCGTGCTGAACTGCATCGATCAGGACGGGGTGCGGCGCGGCTATGACCTCGCCCAACTGGCCGAGGCGCGGCGGCGGTTGACCATTCCGCTGGTGGCCTCGGGCGGGGCCGGGGCGGTCGAGCATTTCCGCGACGTGTTTGTCGAGGCTGACGTGTCAGGCGCCCTGGCCGCCAGCGTGTTTCACTCGGGCGCGATCGCGATTCCCGATCTCAAGCGTTACCTGGACACGCAAGGCGTGGAGGTGAGGATATGACCACTTTCGATTTCCTTCTCCCCTCGGGGGAGAAGGTGGCTCGCGCAGCGAGACGGATGAGGGGGCGACTGGCCTCAAGCTCATCCTTGGCCGTGATGCGCGCTGGCCCCTCCCCCTCATCCGAGCGCCTCCGGCGCCCACCTTCTCCCCCGAGGGGAGAAGGATCATGACGGTCGACATCCCCAAGATCGACTTCGCCCAACTGGACTTCGCCAAGGGCGGCGGGCTGATCCCCGCCGTGGTGCAGGACGCCGACACGCTTCAGGTGCTGACCCTGGCCTATATGGACGAGGCGGCGCTGCGCGAGACGCTGGACAGCGGCCAGGCGACCTTCTTCTCGCGCTCGCGCGGCGGGCGCTGGCGCAAGGGCGAGACCTCGGGCGACTTCCTCAATGTCGTCTCGGTGACGCCGGACTGCGACGGCGACGCCGTGGTGGTGAAGGTGCGCCCCGTGGGCAACGCCTGCCATCTGAACCGCGTCAGCTGCTTCGGCGACGAGGACGCGCCGGGCGTGGGCCGCATCGCGCGACTGGAGCGCACCATCCACGTCCGCGCCCAGGCTGATCCCAACGACAGCTGGACCGCGCGCCTGATCGCCCAGGGACCGAAACGCGCCGCGCAGAAGGTCGGCGAGGAGGGCGTGGAGACCGCTCTGGCGGGGGCTGCGGGCGATGAGACGGAACTCGCCAGCGAGTCGGCGGATTTGATCTATCACCTGCTGGTCCTGCTCCATGCGCGTAACATGGTGTTTCAGGACGTGCTGGACGTCTTGGCCCGCCGCGCGCAACCGGCCAAGGACGATAGCTAGACCTTAAGACGCAACCCCGCAGGCCGGGGTCATGGAGGAAAGCGCGAATGGCGGCTCTCATTCTGTTCGGCGGAGGCGGCGACCTCGCCATGCGGATGCTGCTGCCGTCGCTCTATTTCCTCGACCACGACGGCCTGCTGCCGGACGACCTGAAGATCATCGGCGCCGCCCGCTCGGAAGAAAGCGCCGAGGAATACATCGCCAAGGTCCATGCGGCGGTGAAGCTGCGCACCGAGGCTGACGGCGGCTGGGACGAGGCCAGCTGGGCGCGCCTGGCCGCCCGCCTCGACTATCTGGCCGTGGACGCCACGGACGCCGAGAGCCTGAAGGCGCTGAAGGCCAGGGCCGGCGACGGGGAGACGACCTCCTTCCTGGCGGTGTCGCCCTCTCTCTACGGGCGCATCGTCACGGCGATGAAGGCGGCGGGTCTGGCCGAAAAGAACTGCCGCATCGTGCTGGAGAAGCCGGTCGGGCGGGATCTGGAAAGCTTCCTCGAAATCGACGACGCCGTGGCCCACGCCTTTGACGAACGTCAGGTGTTCCGCATCGACCACTACCTGGGCAAGGAGACGGTGCAGAACCTGATCGCCCTGCGCTTCGGCAACACCATCTTCGAGCCGCTTTGGAACAATCTGACCGTCGATCACGTCCAGATCACGGTCGGCGAGACGGTCGGGGTCGGCGACCGCTGGCCCTATTACGACGAGTACGGCGCCCTGCGGGACATGCTGCAGAACCACATGCTGCAACTCCTGTGTCTGGTGGCGATGGAGCCGCCCAGCGACCTCGACCCGGACTCGGTGCGCAACGAGAAGGTCAAGGTGCTGCGGTCCCTGCGCGCCATCACGCCGGAGGAGGCCGAGCGCGTCACCGTGCGCGGCCAGTATGTCGCCGGCGCGGTCGAGGGCCAGCCGGCCAAGGCCTATGAGGAAGAGCGCGGCCAGCCGTCCGACACCGAGACCTTCGTCGCCATCCGCGCCGACATCGACAACTGGCGCTGGGCGGGGGTGCCCTTCTTCATGCGCACCGGCAAGCGCCTGCCCGAGAAGCGCACCGAGATCGTCATCCAGTTCAAGCCGGTGCCCCATTCCATCTTCGGCCACGGCGAGCGCGGGGACATCTATGACAACCGCCTGGTGATCGAACTGCAGCCCGACGAGGACATCTCGCTGTCGGTGATGAACAAGAAGCCGGGGCTGGATCAGCGGATGCAACTGCAGCCGATCAGGATGAGCCTGTCCTGGGGGCAGAACGACAAGGACGCCGCCCCGCCGCGCCGCCGCATCGCCTATGAACGCCTGCTGCTGGATGCGCTCAAGGGCGACAGCACCCTGTTCGTGCGCCGCGACGAGGCCGAA
Organism: Brevundimonas bullata; assembly: GCF_003350205.1. Classification (GTDB taxonomy): domain Bacteria; phylum Pseudomonadota; class Alphaproteobacteria; order Caulobacterales; family Caulobacteraceae; genus Brevundimonas; species Brevundimonas bullata. Next base: position 72,537 of record NZ_QLLC01000013.1, read on the forward strand.
CAGGCGTGGAAATGGGTGGACGAGGTGGCCGACGCCTGGTCGGGCGCCGGGTTCAAACCGCTGGATTACAGAGCTGGGACCTGGGGGCCTGAGGCCGCGGACCTGCTGCTGTCGCGGACCGGGCGGAAGTGGAACACGCGCGATGAGTGATCTGAACCTCTTTCCTTCTCCCCTCGGGGGAGAAGGTGTCATGCGGAGCATGACGGATGAGGGGGCGGTTTCAACCCGCTCAACCTCTAACGTCGCGTTCGTCGCCAGCGCCCCCCTCATCCGAGCCGCCATGCGGCCCACCTTCTCCCCCAAGGGGAGAAGGATCGTGTTCTCATGACCGCCATCGAAACCTTTCCCACCGTGCAGTCCTGGGCCGACGCCGCCGCCGCCCAGCTGGCGGAGGCGCTGAGCGAAGGCCTTGCCGCCGAGGGCCGCGCCGTCTTCGCGGGCGCGGGGGGTTCGACCCCTTCGCCCATCTATGCGCGACTGGCAGAGGCCGATCTGGACTGGTCCATGGTTACGGCGACGCTGGTGGACGAGCGCTATGTGCCCGAGAGCTCGCCGGAGTCGAACGCCGCGCTGATGAAGCGGACCCTGCTGACCGGGCGGGCCGCCGCCGCGCGGTTCCTGCCGTTGTATGCGCCGTCAGTGACGGTGGACCGCGCCGCCGCCGAGGCGTCGAAGGCGCTGGCGACCGAGGGCGGGCGTCTCGACGCCGTCCTGCTGGGCATGGGCGAGGATGGGCATATCTGCTCCATGTTTCCCGACAGCCCGACGCTGAAGACCCTGCTGACGCCGAGCCTGAAGCCCGCCGTCTATGGCGTCCCCGCCGGTCGCGACGGCATGGCGCCGCCGCAGGAGCGGCTGTCGATCAACCTGCCCTTTCTGATCGGCGCGCGGCGCGTGGTGCTGGCCCTGACAGGCAGCGCCAAGCGCGCCGTGTTCGAGCGCGAGGCGGCGGGCGATCCGCGCGTCCAGCCCATCGCCGCCCTGATCGCGGCCAAGGTTCCCCTCGAAGTGCTTTGGACGGAGGCCGTCTGATGGCTCTGAATCCCCCCCTGAATCCGGTGGTGGCGGAAGTCACCGCCCGCATCATCGAGCGCAGCAAGACCACCCGCGCCGACTACATCCGTCGCATGGACGCGGCACGCGACAACGGGACTGGTCGCGCCAAGCTGTCCTGCGCCAACTGGGCGCATGCGTTTGCCGGCCAAACCATCGCCGACAAGCTGACGGCCATGGACGGGTCCAAGCCCAATGTCGGCGTCGTCAACGCCTACAACGACATGCTGTCGGCGCATCAGCCGTTCGAGCGCTTCCCCGAGGTGATCCGCAAGGCGGTGCGCGAGGTCGGGGCCACGGCCCAGGTGGCGGGCGGAACCCCGGCCATGTGCGACGGCGTCACCCAGGGCCGCCCCGGCATGGAGCTGTCGCTGTTCAGCCGCGACGTCATCGCCATGTCGACCGGCGTGGCCCTGACCCACGACGCCTTTGACGCCGCCATGATGCTGGGCGTCTGCGACAAGATCGTGCCGGGCCTGTTCATGGGGGCGCTGGCGTTCGGGCATCTGCCGGTGGTGTTTGCGCCCGCCGGGCCGATGCCGTCGGGCATTCCCAACGCCGAGAAGGCCCGCGTTCGGGCGCTTTACGCCCAGAACCAGGTGGACCGCGCCACCCTACTGCAAAGCGAGATCGGCAGCTATCATTCGCCGGGCACCTGCACCTTCTACGGCACGGCCAACTCCAACCAGATGATGATGGAGATCGCCGGCCTGCACATGCCCTCGACCGCCTTCGTTCATCCCGACACCGGCCTGCGCGACGCCCTGACGGCGGCGGCGGCCAAGCGGGCCGTGGAGCTGGCGCGGTCGGGTCAGGGCCGCATGGCCGACGTCGTGTCGGAAAAGACCATCGTCAACATGATCGTGGCCCTGCTGGCCACCGGCGGCTCGACCAACCACGCCATCCATCTGGTCGCCATGGCGCGGGCGGCGGGGGTGCTGATCGACTGGACCGACATGGATCAGCTGTCGTCAGTGACGCCGCTGCTGGCGCGGGTCTATCCCAACGGCTCGGCGGACGTGAACGCCTTCCAGGCGGCGGGCGGGGTGGCCTTCGTCACGCGCGAACTGGCGCAGGCGGGCCATATCCACTCGGACGTCACGACCATCATGGGTCAGGGGATCGAGGCCTATTTCAAGGAACCGTCGCTGGTGGACGGCGAACTGGTCTGGCGCGACGGGGTTTCCGAAAGCCTGGACCGCGACATCCTGCGTCCCGCCTCCGATCCCTTCGACAAGGAGGGCGGGCTGCGGCTGGTGCAGGGCGATCTGGGCCGGGCGGTGATCAAGGTCTCGGCGGTCAAACCCGAGAACCGCATCGTCGAGGCCCCCGCCGCCGTGTTCGAAACCCAGGAAGACGCCCTGCAAGCCTTCAAGGACGGCAAGCTGTTCCGCGACGTGGTCGTGGTGCTGCGCTTCCAGGGCCCCAAGGCCAACGGCATGCCGGAACTGCACTCCCTGTCGCCCGCCCTGTCGGTGATTCAGGACAAGGGCTTCAAGGTCGCCTTCGTCACCGACGGGCGCATGTCGGGCGCCAGCGGCAAGACCCCCGCCGCCATCCACGTCAGCCCCGAAGCGCTCGCGGGCGGCCCGCTGGCCCACGTTCAGGACGGCGACATCATCCGCCTGGACGCCGAGGCCGGCGTGCTGACCACGGTCGGGGTGGCGGACCTGACCGCGCGACCACTGGCCGTCCGCTCGACCGCCAACGCCGAGGGTTCGGCCTGGGGCTATGGCCGAGAGCTGTTCGGGGCCTTCCGTCATGTCGTGACCACGGCCGAACAGGGGGCCACCGTATGCTTCGCCGTGCCCGCCGGGGTCGGCGGCCATACGGACACGCCTCCCAATCCCAATGTCGTTGATCGCACGGTGGACGCCTGATGACTGATCAGATCCTTCTCGTCGGCGATGTCGGCGGCACCAACGCCCGCTTCGCCCTGACCCGCATGGTCGACGGCCGCCCGGTGCTGGAGCATCACGAGAGCTTCCCCGCCGAGACCTATCCGACCTTCCTCGGCGGGGTGAAGGCCTTCATCGACGGCTGCGCGGTCAAGCCGACGGGCGGCGTCATCGCCGTGGCCGGCCCCGTGACGGACGGCGAGATCGACCTGACCAACTCGCCTTGGCGAGTGTCGGAAGGCGAGCTTCAGACCCTGGGGCTGAACCCGGTCAAGCTGATCAACGACTTCGAGGCCCTGGCCTGGGGCGCGCCCATCGTGCCCGAGGCCGAGCTGGCCTCGCTGGGCGGGCCGGTGGACGGCGATCCGCACGCTACGGTGGCGGTGCTGGGCCCCGGCACCGGCTTCGGCGTCTCGGCCCTGGTGCGCGACGCCCATGGGCGCGAGATGGCCATGCCGTCCGAGGGCGGCCACGCCTGCTTCCCGCCCGGCGACGCGGTGGAGGACGAGATTCTGCGCATCCTGCGCCGCCGCTATGACCGTGTCTCGATCGAGCGCCTGATCTGCGGGCCGGGCCTGCTGAACATGCACCGGGCTCTGGCCGAGATCGACGGGCGCGAAACCCACATCGACGACCCGGCCGAGATCACGGAAACCGCGCTGAAGGACCCGAATACGCCCTGCGGCGCGACATTGGCGCGCTTCTGCGCCATCCTGGGGGCCGTGGCCGGGGACATCGCCCTGACGACGGGTGCGCGCGGCGGAGTCTATATCGCCGGAGGCATAGCGCCGCGCATCCTGCCCTTCCTCAAGGCCAGCCCCTTCCGCGAGCGGTTCGAGCGCAAGGGCCGGTTCCAGCCCTATATGCAGGCCATCCCGACCAAGGTGATCCTGCACAAGCACGCGGCCCTGCTGGGGGCCGCGCGGGTGGCCTTCGTCGAGGCCGGATGACACAAAAAGTCACGGCGGCGTGAACCGAACGTGAGGCAGGCGCGTTGTTCAGGCTCAATCCTTTGGAGGAACACCATGCGTAAACTCGTTCTCGCCGCCGCTTCCATCGTCGCCGTCGCCGGTCTGGCCGCCTGCGGTGAAAGCGCCGCCGACAAGGCCGCTGAACAAAAGGCTGACGCCCTGGAGGCCCAGGCCGCCGCGACCCCGAACGAAGCCCAGGAACAGGCTCTGAACGCCGAAGCCGACCGCATCGAGCAACAGGCCGGCAATGCCGACGGCGGCATGACCACCTCGAACACGCCGAACACCTCGCCGAGCACGCCCGCCAACTAAGGCGGCCTGATCCGAACCGACGAGGCCCCCGCCGCGAAAGCAGCGGGGGCTTTTTCATGGAAGTTTCAGACGCGCTTCGGCGGCCAGGGGATGAAGGCGCTGGTGCGCTTTACATAGTCGGCGTAGCCGGGCCGCGACTTGTGAATGGCCTTTTCGGTCAGGCCGATGCCGGACCAGCGCGTCAGCGTGAAAGTCAGGAACAGCGGCCCCGCGATCGACCACAGGCCCGGCCCCGTCTCGGCCGCGATCAGATACAGACCCCACCAGACGCAGGCGTCCCCGAAATAGTTGGGATGGCGGGTGTAGCGCCACAGGCCGGTGTCCAGCACCTGACCCTTGCGCGCCGGATCATTGCGGAAGGCCGTCAGCTGGGCGTCGCCCACCGCCTCGAACACGATGCCGATCAGCGCCAGCGCCGCGCCGATCCAGCCGATCACGCCCACAGCAGGCTGGGCCGCGACCTGGCCCAACTGCACCGGCAGAGCGGTCAGCCAGGCCAGGACGCCCTGGGGCAGGAAGACCATCAGCAGAGCCGTCCGCGAGAAGCCCCAGCCCTTTTTACGCTCCTGCGCCTGGAGGATGGCGACGTAGCGCCCGTCCGCGCCATGCGCCCGCCAGCGCCGCAGCAGGTGCCAGGCCAGGCGCAGCGCCCAGATCCCGCACAACCCCACCAGAAGGGCCGACCGCGTGGGGTCGCCCTCAGCCCGCGGCCAGGTCGCCAGAGCCAGCATCAACATGCCCAGGGGCCAGACCCCGTCGATAAAACTGACATCCCCCAGCCGCACGGCCACACGCCACAGCGCCGTCATGACCACCAGGATCAGGACCAGATTGAGGAACAGAAGCAGGGCGATCTCGGACAGGGTCATGGCTCAGATACGTCCTTCAGCGCCGTGCGGATGACAGGGGCTCAGTCGATGCAGAGGGTGGCTTGGGCCTTGCCGTCCTTGACGGTGGTGCGGCAGCCGAAACGGTTGCTGTCGGCCTGACAGACGCCGGTCGCGGCGGCCCCGGCGGCGATGCCGCTGTTGCCCGCGATCTCGCAGTCGCCTTCGCATTGCGAGGCGTCGGTGCAGCGCTTGCCGGCGTCGGCGTACTTGACCACGCACTGCCAGGTCTGGGCGCGACCGACCTGCTGCATCTGGCCGCCGCGCGCGGTGCAGGCGCTGGAGGAGATGGTCATCTGCGGCGGTTCGGGGGCCTCGGCGGTTGGGACCACGGGCTCAGGCGCAGGCGCGGGCGTCGGCGAGCAGGCGGCGAGTCCCAGACCCGCAGCGAAGAGAAGAGCTTTCAGCTTCATCCGACATTTCCTTTTTCGAAGCCGGTCCAGCAGTCGTCGTAGTCGAGCTGCATCAGCGGTGTCTGTTCGGCCCAGGCCGTGGTGCGGATCGGCATCCGCGTCTCGAACATGAAGGCCAGGGTGTTCTCGATCTTGTGCGGTTTCAGCTCGGCCTTCGTGGCGCCGTTCCAGCTGGCCTGATCGGGGCCGTGGCCGCTCATGCGGTTGTGCAGGCTCGCGCCGCCGGGGGCGAAGCCGCCCGCCTTGGCGTCGTACTCGCCGAAGATCAGCCCCATGAACTCGCTCATGACGTTGCGGTGGAACCAGGGCGGGCGGAAGGTGTCCTCGGCCACCATCCAGCGCGGCGGGAAGATGACGAAGTCGCAGTTGGCCGTGCCGGGCGTGTCGCTGGGCGAGGTCAGGACGGTGAAGATCGACGGATCGGGGTGGTCGTAAGAGACGGTGCCGATGGTGTTGAACCGCGCCGTGTCATAGCGATAGGGGGCGTAGTTGCCGTGCCAGCCGACCACGTCCAGCGGGCTGTGGCCAAAGGTCGTGGCCCACAGCAGGCCGCCGTATTTCTGCACGCACTGGGTCGGGCGGTCGACGTCCTCGAACCAGGCGACGGGGGTCTCGAAGTCGCGCGGATTGGCCAGGCCGTTGGAGCCGATGGGGCCGAGATCCGGCAGGCGGAACGGGCTGCCGTAATTCTCGCAGACATAGCCGCGAATCTGAGAACCGGCGGGGCCGTCGACCTCGACGCGGAAGCGGACGCCGCGCGGGATGACGACGATGTGGCCGGGCGCCGCCTCGATCACGCCCATCTCGGTGACGAAGCGGTGGCTCCCCTGCTGCGGCACGATCAGCAGCTCGCCGTCGGCGGAGTAGAAGACCCGATCCGTCATCGAGCGGTTGGCGACGTAGAGGTGGATGCCCACGCCCGTCCCAGAGTCCGCGTCGCCATTGCCGCCATAGGTGGTCAGGCCCTCGACCCAGTCGGTCGGCTGATCCGGCATGGTCAGCGGGTCCCAGCGCATCCGGTTGGGATTGGGCGGGGTCTCGGTGAAGGGGCCGGAACGCACGCGGCCCTGATCGAACGGCTGATACGGCCCGTGCTGGGCCGAGGGCCGCAGACGATAGAGCCAGCTGCGCAGGTTGTGGTCGCGCGGGGCGGTGAAGGCCGCGCCCGACAACTGTTCGGCATAGAGGCCCAGGGCCGGGCGCTGCGGCGAGTTACGGCCGACCGGCAGGGCGCCTTCGACGGCCTCGGTGGCGAAATGATTGGCGAAGCCGGTCTGATAGGCGGGCGCGTTGGATCGCGTCATGTGGTGTCTCCCTTGCGGAAGGTTTAGCGGGGGAAGCGCCCGTCGTCATCCTTCTCCCCTTGAGGAACCGTTGCATTACGGCCCAGCTGTTAGCTTGGGGCGGTGAGGCGGGGCCGCATGCGGGTGAGATGGGGCTGTTCCGGGTCGGCTCGGCGGGTTTGGGGCGGATTCCGGGCTTGATCAGGCGGGTTGCAGGGCGGCCCAGCGGCGCAGGTTGAAGGCCATGGCGACCATCAACATCTGGCCGGACGCCTTGGTCAGGCCGATGTAGCGGATGCCGCTCAGGCCCATACGGCGCTTCCAGGTGGCGAAGGTGGTCTCGACGGCGGCGCGCCGGCGAGCGATCAGACGGTTGAGCCGGGCCAGACGCGGCGGCAGCGTCGGGTGATGTTTGTTGGGCCGTCGCATCAGGCGCGGCTTGACGCCCTGGACCTTGAGCGCGGCCTGCCGGGCGTGGGTGTGATAGGCGGCGTCGCCCAGCACGGCCTTCTCGTCGCCCCGGATCAGGGCGTCGGCCGGGACGGTGTCGTTGACGTTGGCCGGGGTGGTCAGGATCGACCGGATCAGGCCCGAGCCCTGATCGACGCCGACGTGGGCCTTGTAGCCGTGGGTCGAACCCGGCTTGCCCGAGCGGCGGGCGTAGGCGGCGTCGGGATCGACCCTGGCCTCGCCGGGGCCGCGCCGTCCGGCGGCCTGCGTCTCGATCAGGGTGGCGTCCAGCATCGTGCCCTGCTTCAGGACCAGGCCCGCCCCCTCCAGCTGATCGTCCAGCTCTGCGAACAGACGCTCCAGCAGCCGATCCCGCACCAGCCGGTTACGGAACCGGCACAGGGTCGTGTGGTCGGGAACCTCGTCCTCCAGGCTCAGCCCGACGAACCGCCCGAACGCCAGGCTGTCGCCCAGCCGGAACTCCAGCTCGGCGTCCGACAGCCCGTACCAGGCCTGAAGAAGCAGGGCCTTGAACAACAGCAGAGGCCGATAGCCGGGGCGGCCCGGCCCCGCCTCGCGAAGCCCCGCCAGCGTCCGCTCGAACCCCGCCCAATCGACCAGAACCGACACACGCTCCAGAGCCGCGCTGCCGCTACGCCGCGCCAGCCCAACCTCGCCAAATCCCAACTGACCCGTCCGCTTCACCGACATCGCAATCTCCCCGTCAGGGACAGGGAATCACGATCCGCGAATAATGCAACGGTTCCTCAAGGGGAGAAGGGATTTAAAACCCCTGAGCGCGCGCCAGGCGTTCGGCGTGGAAGCCGGCGTCGCCGAGCAGTTCGTTGAGGACGCGAACGCGCTTCATGAACAGGCCCACGTCGAACTCGTCGGTCATGCCGACGCCCCCGTGCATCTGGACCGCCTCCTGCACTGCCAGTTCGGCGACGCGGCCGGCCTTGGCCTTAGCGACGCCCGCCGCTTGCTCGGCGTCGGGACGGCCCGCGTCGATGGCTTGCAGGGCGGCCAGCGTCGCGGCCTTGGCCAGTTCCAGCTCGGTGAACAGGTGGGCGGCGCGGTGTTGCAGGGCCTGGAACTCGCCGATCAGTTTGCCGAACTGCTTGCGGGTGCGCAGGTATTCCAGCGTCACCTTGAAGGCCTGATCGCCCGCCCCGACCAGAGAGGCTGCGGCGCAGGCTCGGCCCAGCACAAGCGCGGCGTCCAGCGGCCCCTGCCCCGCACCCACGGCGCCGATGACGGCGTCGGCGTCCACCATCACGTCGGTCAGGGTGACGCGCGCGGCGTTGTGGGCGTCGACCATGATGGTGCGCTCGACCGCGACGCCGGGGGTCTGCGGGTCAATCAGGAAGAGGGTCAGGCCTTCATCCGTCTGCGCGGCGACGATCACGGCGTCGGCGATGTGGCCGTCGATCACGAAGCCCTTGGCGCCGTTCAGCTTGAAGCCGTTGCCGGCGCGTTCGGCGCGTGTGGCGATCTTTGCGGGCGCGTGCTTGGGGCCTTCATCCACGGCGAGGCTGAGGATGGCCTCGCCCGCCGCGATCTTGCCCAGCCAGGCCTTCTGCGCCTCCGATCCCGCCGCCTTCAGCACGGTCGCGGCCAGCACCGAGGAGCCCATGAAGGGCGAGGGCGTCAGGGTGCGGCCCAGGCTCTCGGCGATGACGCCCGCCTCGACCGCACCGAGGCCGGAACCCCCATTGTCTTCGGGAATGACGACGCCGGCGAAACCCATTTCGCCAAAGGCCCGCCAAAGGTCCCGCGAGACGCCGTCGGGGTCGCGGCTGTCGCGCAGTTTCCGCAGGTGAGCGATGGGGGCGTGTTCGTTCAGGAAGCCGTCGGCGGCGTCCTGAAGCATTGTCTGCTCTTCGGTCAGGATCAGGGGCATCAGAGCAATTCTCCGAAGCCCTCCCCCTCGAGGGGGGAGGGTTGGGTGGGGGTGAAGGCAGACGGGTTCCGATCAGGCATCGGCGGCGCCGCCTCTCGTGTTTCAAAAGTCAGGATAGCGGGCGCACCCCCATCCCCGGCCCTTCCCCCCTCGAGGGGGAAGGGAGAAGAAGGCGCGGTCATCCTCACGCCCCCGGCAGTTGCAGCAGGTGTTTGGCGATGATGTTCAGCTGGATTTCGCTGGTGCCGCCTTCGATGGAGTTGGCCTTGGTGCGCAGCCAGTCGCGGGCGACGGCGCCGTCCTTTGAGCGTTCGCCCTCCCATTCCAGAGCGTCCGAGCCGCCCGCCGCCATGCTCAGTTCGTGGCGGCGCTTGTTCAGTTCAGAGCCATAGTATTTCAGCATGGAGGCGATGGCCGGGTGCGCCTGTTTGGCCTTCACCTGATCCCCCACCCGCTCCATCGCCAGACGGAAGGCGGCGGCGTCGATGTCGTAGTCGGCGATGCGGGCGCGCAAGGACGGCTCGTCCAGCCGACCGGCCTCGTCCACGCCCAGGGCATCCGTCGCGATCTGTCCCAGGGGGCGGCCGACGCCGACATCGCCCATGGCGCCGATCATGGTCCGCTCGTGCGCCAACAGGGCCTTGGCCACGTCCCAGCCGCGGTTCAGGGTCCCGATCAGGTTTTCCTTCTCGACCCGCACGTCGTCGAAGAAGGTCTCGCAGAAGGGCGACTTGCCGGAAATGAGCGTGATGGGGCGGGTGCTGACGCCCGGCGTGGCCATGTCGAACAGGACGAAGCTGATGCCCAGGTGCTTGGGCGCCTCGGGGTCGGTGCGGACCAGGCAGAAGATCCAGTCGGCCTGATCGGCGTAGGAGGTCCAGACCTTCTGGCCGTTGACGATCCAGTGGTCGCCGCGATCCTCCGCCCGCGTCTGGATCGAGGCCAGGTCGGAGCCGGAGCCGGGCTCGGAATAGCCCTGACACCAGCGGATTTCACCGCGCACGATGGGCGGCAGGAAGCGTTGCTTCTGCTCCTCGGTTCCGAACGCCAGCAGGGCCGGGCCCAGCATCCAGATGCCGAAGCTGGCCAGGGGCATCTGGGCCTGGATGCGGCGCATCTCCGAGGCCAGCACCTTGGCCTCCTCGCGGGACAGGCCGCCGCCGCCATAGGCGCTCGGCCATTCCGGCGCGGTCCAGCCGCGCGCCGCCATGCGCTCCATCCACAGCTTGTGGGCGGGCGTCTTGAACACGGCGTTACGGCCGCCCCAGACATAGTCCTCGTCGCCGTCGCGCGGCCCGCGCACCTCGGGCGGGCAGTTGGCCTCCAGCCAGGCGCGCGTTTCGGCGCGGAACGTCTCCAGATCGGTCATGTCACCCTCCCCTGGGGTCTTTGTTGAAGGGAGGCTAGCCGGTCTTTTTTGAAAACGGAATGGAAGACTCTCCCTCCCCTTATGGGGAGGGTGGTTGAGGCGAAGCCGAGGCCGGGTGGGGGCGCTTGGCTATTTCAAGCGCATCGCACGTTCACCTAGCCCTCCCCACCCGGTCGCTGCGCGACCACCCTCCCCATGAAGGGGAGGGAGAGGCGTCGTGTTACTTCTTCGAGGGCAGGAAGGGCGAGAAGGTGATGACGGTGAAGGTGTCGCGGATGTGCGGGCGGGTCTGCACCTGCTTGGTCACAAAGGTGCCGATATCGGCGTCTTTCGGCAGCTGAAACTTGGCCAGCAGGTCGTGCTGACCCGAGGTCGAGTAAACTTCCGACACGTTTTCAACATTGTCGACCAGATCGGCGGCGACATCGTTGGCGTAGCCCAACTCGCATTTGATGAAGACGAAAATGGCGGTCATCATGGTCGGAACCTCCCGTTCAAGCGGAGGTGCATAGCGGATGGAAACGGCATGGGTAAGGCTCCGGCGACACTGACGGCCCCTCCAGTCGATTACGAGGCGGCGTACAACAATCGGGAACGGGTGCCGGGACACCCGGAAATCCTGAAACGATGGCGAGAGGATTCGGCCCGCGTCATCGACGCGCGAAGGCCGGAAACCGTCGAATACGGCCCCGGCGAGCGTCAGAAGATGGAGTGGTTCGACGCCGGTTCGGGCGCGCCGACCGCCATCTTCATGCACGGCGGCTACTGGCAGGCCCTGGACCGGGCCTGGTTCGCCTGGGTGGCGCCGGCCCTTCTGGAGCACGGGATCAGCGTGGTCATCCCCGGCTATGACCTGGCCCCGGCGGTCAAGGTCGGCGCCATCATCGGTCAGATGCGCCGCGCGACCGAACTGGTGCGCGACCGCACCGGCAAGCGGCCTCTGGTGTTCGGCCATTCGGTCGGCGGGCATATGGCGGCGGCCATGCTGTCCGAGGGGCGGGCGCGGGCGGCGCTGGCGATCTCGGGCTTGTTCGACATCGAGCCGCTGATCCACACCTCGCTGAACCAGGCCCTGGGGCTGGACGCGGTCACGGCGCGCGCGTTGTCGCCCATCCACTGGCCCGCGCCGAACGGCGGAGCGCCGGGCGGGCGGGCGCTGGACTGCTGGGTCGGCGGGGCGGAGAGCAACGAGTTCATCCGCCAGAGCCGCAGCATGGCCGCCGAGTGGGGCGGCAAGGGCGCAGACACCCATGTCGAGGTGCTGGACGGGCTGGATCACTTCACCATCCTGGACCCGCTGGCCGACAAGGACAGTGGCATGGTCAGGCGGCTGGTGACGCTCGCGACCGCCGAATAGGCGCCGCTTACCAGGATTGATCGGCGCTCCCTTGACGGGGGCGCCGTGAACCGCCGATCTGCGGGCCTGATAAGCCTGAAGGAGACCCCATGCGACACGATCGTCTCAGCGTGCTGACCGCCCTCGAAAGCCAGGGCGTGGTCCCGGTCTTCTATCACGCCGACCCGGAGGTCTGCGCCGAGGTGATCCGCGCCTGCGCCCGCGGCGGGGCCAAGGCTGTCGAGTTCACCAACCGCGGCGACTTCGCCTGGGAAACCTTCACCGCCCTGTCGAAGCAGTTCGCCCAGACCGATCCCGACATCATCATGGGCGTCGGCTCGATCCTGGATGCGCCGACGGCGGCGCTTTACCTGGCCTCGGGCGCGCGCTTCGTCATCAGCCCCTGCCTGGTTCCCGAGGTGGCCCAGGTCTGCAACCGCCGTCAGGTCGCCTATTCCCCGGGCTGCGGCTCGGTGCGCGACATTTCAGAAGCGCAGGCTCTGGGCTGCGAGATCGTCAAGCTCTTCCCCGGCGCCTCGGTCGGCGGCCCGGACTTCGTCAAGGCGGTGCTGGGGCCCATGCCCTGGACCAAGATCATGCCGACCGGCGGCGTCGATCCCGACGAGGCCTCCATCGCCAAATGGTTCGGATCGGGCATCGTGGCGGCGGGCATGGGGTCCAAGCTGATCACCGACGCGGCGATCCAGGCGAAGGACTGGGCCGGCATCGAGGCCAAGGTGCGCCAGACGGTCGAGGCGATTGCGGCGTTCCGGGCAAAGAAGTAACGCCTCTCCCTCCCCGTTCGGGGAGGGTGGTCGCGCAGCGACCGGGTGGGGAGGGCGCGGCGATACGGACGCAGCGATTGATTTGCCTGGCCGCCCCCACCCGTCTGCCGCTTCGCGTCAGCCACCCTCCCCCAAGTGGGAGGGAGAAACTGCGCTCAAGCAGCGAGCCGCCGCGCGGCGAGCGATAGCGCCCCAAAGAAAAAGGCCCCGCCGGTTCGCCCGGCGGGGCCTTCTCTTATTCAGAACCTAGAGGCTCAAGCGGCTTCGGCGGCGGCCTTGGCCAGCTTGGCCTGGTGGGCGGCCATGCCGGCGGCGATCAGTTCGGCGGCTTCGCCGGCGTCGCCCCAACCGTGGACCGTGACCGACTTGCCCTTCTCCAGATCCTTGTAGCGGGTGAAGAAGTGCTCGATCTGCTCGATCAGGATGGCGGGCAGCTGACGATAGCTGGAAACCTCGGTGTAGTAGGGGTTCAGCTTGTCGACCGGCACGGCCAGGATCTTTTCGTCGCCGCCGGCTTCGTCGACCATCTTCAGCACGCCGATGGGACGCGAGCGGATGACGCAGCCCGGCACGACCGGGGTCGGGTTCAGCACGATGACGTCGCAGGGATCGCCGTCGTCCGACAGGGTGTGCGGCACGAAGCCGTAGTTGCCCGGATAGTACATGGCGGTGTGCAGGAAGCGATCGACGAACAGGGCTCCGGATTCCTTGTCCATCTCGTACTTCACCGGCAGGCCGCCTTGCGGGATCTCGATGATGACGTTGATGTCCCACGGCGCATTCGGGCCGACCGGAATGGCTTCGATGTTCATGTTACGCTCTTGTTGCAGGTGCGAACGGGGAGTTTGGGGCGCGTGATAAGCTTTGCGTCGCCGAACAGCAAGCTTCAGGGCGGGCTTTCTGCGGCGTTCGCCCTTGCTCCCTAGGCCCGACTGAAGGCATCAACAGGGCATGACCCTGTTCGACTGGATCGCCCTCTTCCTCTTCTTCATCGCCTGGCTCGGCTACGGCCCGATCCTGGGGGTGATCGCCCGGCGCAGCGGCTCGCTGAACGACGACATGCTGATCGTCCGCGACAGCTGGATGACGGCCATGACCCATCGCGAAATTCGGCTGATCGACAGCCAGTTGATGGGGCATTCGATCAACTCGGCCTCTTTCTTCGCCTCGACCAACCTGCTGCTGATCGCCGCCGTGGCCGGCATCCTGTTCGGGGGCGAGAACGCGCTGCGTGGCTTTGCGGCTGTGGGCGCCGAGGCGGTGCCGGTGAAGATACTGGAGGCCAAGCTGGCCCTGGTCCTGGTCTGCCTGGCGCGCGGCTTCCTCGACTTCATCTGGTCGCTGCGACAGATGAACTACGCCCTGGCCCTGATCGGCGCCGCGCCCGAGATTCATTCAGAGACCGACAAGGTCGCCTATGGTCACGCCGTGGCCCGGGTGCTGAACCCGGCCCTGGGCGGGTTCAGCCAGGGGGTGCGCGGCTACTACTTCGCCCTGGCGGCGGCGGCCTGGCTGTTCGGACCGATGTGGCTGGCGCTGGGGGTGATCTCGGCCTTCGGACTGCTGGTCTGGCGTCAGGCCGGCTCCCCGGCGGCGCGGGCCGTACGTGCAGCTCGACGGCTGCTGGAACGCAGCTAAGCCTGACTTTAGCCATATTGCAGCCGCGAACGATTTGTGCGGATCGCGCGCCCGGCGACGGGTAACAATGAAACGGATTTTCGTAACAGCCTGTGATCGCACAAGGATAATCGGCGCTTGAAATTTTGTGCGCTGCAACCTAACTTGGCTTTCGACGCCTCCGGGCGTCATGCCCTTCCTGGGCGTTTCCTCCCTATAGACTTTTATGCCGCGCCTCCGGGCGCGGCTTTTTTTTGATCCGCAGGCGCGATCAGGCGGCGAAGTCCTCGCCCAGCGCCGCGATCACCCGGTTCAGCCCCGACTGACAGCGGCCCCAGCCGGCCGAGGGCGCATTCGCCGTCTCGTCCCAGTAGAGCCGTCGGTTCAGTTCGATCTGGACGGCCTCGAAGCCCTCGTCAGGCCGCCCCCAGATTTGCGTGGCGTATCCGCCTGCATAGGGTCGGTTCAGCGCCACGCGCCAGCCCAGAGCCTCGAACAGCGCCCGCAGACGCCGCGTCAGCCCCACCGCGCAACTGGTCCCGTAGCGATCGCCCAGCACCACGTCCGGCCCGTTCGGACCCGTGGCGCGCGCCGGCATGGAATGCCAGTCGATCAGAACCGCCCGGCCCCGGCCCTCCCGCGCCGTCTGCATCCGTTCGGCCAGGGCCGCATGATAGGGCGCATGGACCCGCGCGATTCGCCGCCTCGCCTCCCCCAGCGTCAGGCGGCGGCCATAGAGCGGCGTCCCGTCCCCCGCCAGACGCGGCACGACGCCGTAACCGGCCAGGGTTTTCAACCCCGGCGGCGGCCCGTCGGGACAGTCGACGATCAGCACCGGGTCCAGGTCCTCCGGCGCCCGGTTCAGATCGACATAGGCCCGACCGATCAGCCCGGCGATCAGCACCGCCCCCGCCGCCCCGCTGGCCGCCAGCAGACGGTCCACGGCCGCGTCCTCAGCGCTGCGCAACGACCTCTGGGACAAGCCCTCGGCCGCGCCCATGTCTTCAGGATAGAGCGTCCCCGAATGGGGCGAGGCGAACACCAGCGGCGTCGCCCGCCCGGACAGCGCGGGGGTGATGCTGAAGGTCGCGTCGGTCGGCGTAGGGCTCATGGCTTGGCCATAGCCTGATTTATCCCCGACTTCGCCCCTCTACGCACTCGCCCCCACGGTGATTTTCACTGCGAGTTTACAGATGAGGGCCTAGGTTCCGCGTTGATATTCCAAGGACCTGATCCCCACATGGCGCGTATTCTGCTGGCCGAAGACGACGGCTCGCTTCGAGGTTTCCTGACCCGTGCGCTGGAGCGCGCCGGTCACGCCGTGGTGGATTGTGAGAACGGCGACGACGCCATCGACGCCCTGGAACAGGGTCCCTATGATCTGCTGCTGACCGACATCGTCATGCCGGGCGCCGACGGGATCGAGGTCGCCCGCGTCGCCGCCGTGCGCCAGCCGGGCATCCGCATCATGTTCATCACGGGCTTCGCCGCCGTCGCCTTGTCAGCCGCTCAAGCCACGCCTCAGGCCAAGGTTCTGTCCAAACCCGTCCACCTGCGCGACCTAGTGAACGAGGTCGAACGGATGATCGCCGCCTAACGGAAAAATACGAAAAAAGAAGGCGCAAGCCTCTTGCGGCGGCCGCGATCTGCGGGTTATAGACGCCGCCTTGCCGCGCACCGACGCATCAGTCGGAGCCAAGCAAACCCGGCGGACGCGTAGCTCAGCGGGAGAGCACCTCGTTGACATCGAGGGGGTCACAGGTTCAATCCCTGTCGTGTCCACCATCTTCTTCTTGGAATCATCACGCTAGACGACCAGCCCTCGCGGAATCGACCGCGCTGGGCACACGGCGTTTCAACGCCGATCCGCGCGCGGCGCAGAGCCCCAGTCTTGATCTGGCCCTCGGCCCTAGAAGATCACCGGCACCCGCAGCACGAAGCGCATATCGGGCGCATCCTCGGTGACGCCGAACTCGAAATTACCGTTCAGCGAGAAACGATTGGTCACGCGATAGGACAGGCCGAAGGTCAGCGCGCCGACCTGCAGACTCTTGGATTTTTCGGTGACGTCATTCAACTCGGTCGAGGTCGGGCGGATATAGTTGTGCTTGTAACCGAGCGAATAGGAGAAGCGCGGGTTCAGGGCGAAGGCGAAGCCGATGCCCATGCCGATGGAATCCCCCGGATCGACGCGCCCGATCAGGATATCCCCCTCGGTCTTGTCGATGTCCTTGGGCAGGTGAGCAAAATAGCTCAGATTGGCGAAGATGACCGCAGGGTCGCTGGGATAGAGCATGCTGATGCTCGGCTCGACGCCCCAGAAGCCTGATCCGGTCGCCAGACGCGTCGCCACGCCGAACTCGTCGCGAGGGATGTCGAACGGGCCTTCACCCGTATCGCTCTTGGCCCGCAGGCCCACCACGAAGATCGGACGCCCCTTTTCGCCGCCATTGAGCTGATAACGGACGCCCGCCTCGACATCGCCGATGCCCGCGCCCTTCAGATCAATGGTGCGCGACACAGCCTCGTCGCGCTGCTGCACCGTGGTGACGGTGTCGCTGCGCTTCAGGTAGGGAATGCGCGCGTCCACCTCGAGCCGGTCCGTGATGCCGTAGCGCCCGGCGATCGTGGCGCCGAGCGTGTCACGATCCGCCTCGCTGGCCTCGATCACGCCTATCTGCAGCCCCGGCACGATCTCGACGCCCCGGAACACCAGTCGGTTGGCGGAAGAGCGCGTATATTCGGCTGAGATGTCAAAGCTCGCCCGCCCCGCCGGGCTGAGCACCGCCACCTCTTCGGGAACCGCGGCCAATTGCAGACGACGCTCGTTCAAGGACGGCGGCGGCGGCGCCTGGATCGGCGACCGCGCACCGGGGTCCTGACCCGCGCGCCACGCCTCCAGACCCTCGGCGCCCAGCACCGTCGCGCCCGGCAGGGCGACAGGGGCGCCGACGCCGCCCTGCTCTAGCGCCGTCGTTTCGGTGAAACGATCCGCCACGCGCCAACGGTCGTCGATCCGGCGCGACTGCGCCTCCAGCAACTCTGTCTGCCGCGCCAGCAAGGCTTCCTGTTCGTTCAAACGACGGCTCTGCTCGGCCACCAGAGCCTCCAGCCGCGCCAGACGCGCGGCGGGGTCCTCATCCTGGGCCCACGCGATCCCCTCAGGGGCGCAGACGAAGACGATGGCAAGAGAAGACACGCTCAACAGATGAATGGCTTTTCGAAAATACACACCAGCCTCCCTTGCCGACAGCGAGAAGACAAACACGCGCAACCACCATGCGCATTGCTTATTGATAAGAAAAGGAACTCAAATTTCGCCTGAAATTGTCATTCCATCACTTCATGGACAGGATACCGCGCCTGATAATCGCAAATGAATTTCAGCCGGGCGACATCAAGCAAGGCGATCCACCCACGTTTCACCTCGATCAGGCCCTCTCTCTTCATGTGCTGAAGCGTGCGATTGAGATGAACAATGCTCAGGCCCAGCGCGTCCGACAGCACCTCCTGCGTCAGCGGCATGGGGAAGCGCTCGCCCTCGGCAAGGCCGGCGATCCGGCAGCGCTGGCGCCACTCCAGCAGGAAATGCGCCGTGCGTTCGTGCGCGGATTGCCGCCCCAGCCGCACCACATGGTCGAGCAGGCAGGCCTCCTCGTAGCGACGGACGGCGGCCAAGGCGTTCTGAAGCCCGGCGTGACGTCCATCCTGAACCGCCAGAATCTCACGCAGCATCAAGGCGTCCACGCATTCAACGCGCGTCACCGCAACCGTCGAAACCTCGTCCAGGGGCCTGGGTTTGAGGCCGATGCCGATCGTGTCCCCCGCCATCAGAAACCCGAAAATCTGACGCCGTCCGTCAGGCAGGGACTGCTGCCGGCAAGCCCAACCGCTGACGATCAGACGCGCCGGCGCCGGCTCCCCCTCGCGGGCGAACTCGGCGCCGGCGGGGATGGACTCACGATAGAGGCAGAGCTTGCGGATCAGGCCGCGCTCATCCTCGGTCAGGGTGGCGATGGCGCCCAGCACCCTCAGAGCCGCGACATCGGCAGGGGGGCGCAAGGGTCGACGCAAGGCGGCGCGCGCAGACGGCGTCGCGCGTAAGCCGTGACGCACGGGCTCTGGATAGCCCGCGTAGGGAACGCCCATATGCATTGTCACCCCTCCCCGGGCCCGAACGCATTTCGTTAACGAAAGGTAAAACTACCGCGAGTCGAATCCAGTTCCAGATCAGCTCGCATCAAGACAAATCCTCATCTTCCGAACCATGAACAGAGCTAGCTCGCCTTCAGCGCCCATAGCCCTGGATACTGCCCCAATCGAGATCTTGACCGATCTGAGCGCCCAGCCGGTCCAACGAATAGTCCCTCTGCATGGCCTCAAAATTGGGCAGAGTCAGCATCACCTGCATATCCTGCCGGATGTCTCGACCATTGGCCGCATTGAGCACCATATTCTGCAACTGGCCGTTCAGGACGTTGTGAACCAGGGCCGTCGAACCGTTCTCGTCCGTCAGCACCAGGCCGTTGGCGCCGGCCGGCAGTCCCGTTAGATCCAGGCCGCCGAACTGCCCCGGGATCAAGGTCGTCCAGCCCGGCAGGTCGCCCGTCACCTGCTCGGTGATCGGCCCGGTCGGCGTCCAGGTCAGCCGCGTTTCCAGCGCCAGAGCCCCGTCGACATAGGTGCGTACGATGGCCCCGAAGTCGAAGACCACGCCGCCCGCCGTCAGATACCCCCCGC
Organism: Brevundimonas bullata; assembly: GCF_003350205.1. Lineage (GTDB taxonomy): Bacteria > Pseudomonadota > Alphaproteobacteria > Caulobacterales > Caulobacteraceae > Brevundimonas > Brevundimonas bullata. The sequence continues at coordinate 91,554 of NZ_QLLC01000013.1, forward strand.
GCATATCCGCCAGTTCTGCGTCGGTCATCGGGACCCATGCGGAAGAGACAGGCGTCGAGGGCTCAAGCGCCGCTTGGGCGAGCGCCGGTTGCGCCAGCAGCAGGGCGGCGAAACAGACACTCAGCTCGAATATTCGAATACGAAACATCGTCATCACCGCAGATAGGGATCTAGCGAGAAGGTCGTCGTGATCTGGTAGAGAGGCGGCAGCTCACGCGTCAGCTCAGCCAGAGAATCCGTGGGCAAGGCGCGATCCATCGGCGCCTTGGCGAATGGACGCCAATCGTCAGCCAGGTTGTAGTGATCAGCGGAATCCCGGATCAGGAAGGCGATCCCGTTCCACATCGACGTAAATTCTTCGCGGCTGTAGGTCTTCAATCCCAGCGCCGGATCACCGACCAGAACGCGACCGTCCGCCATGCCCTTCAGCACCACGAAGTGCCGATAGCCCTGCTGATTGATCACGACGATGGCCGGCGCCCCCGCCTCCTCCAGCGCATCCAGACTCATGCGGAAACCATCGGACTCGAAACCGTGGTTCTGGAGGTAGCGCTTCATATCCAGCAGTGAAAAACCGACGCGCTCGATGGCCTCGCGATTTCCATTTTCGTACATGTAGAGAAAGACTTCGCGCTCGGCGACGTCCCGCCCGTAATGGTAGCGCAGCAGGGTCGCCAGGGCGGCCGAGCCGCAGCTGTAGTCGTATTCCTGACGAACCACCGTCCTGAAGGGAATGTCACGGTAGCTGATGACCTGAACCGAGTAGTTGCCGCCGCCCTGACTGAAGGCGACCTGAGCCGCCGCCGGCGCGGCAAGACCGACCACCGTAAGAACGGCGGCCGCAGCAAGCCCAGTAAGGCCGGACACCTTCACGGTGACACGACAATGATGCTGAGCGACCCTTGCAGATTGTTGTTGTGGCCGCTGTTGACGACAAAGTTGCCGATGCCGGAGAAACCGGCGAAGGCGCCCTCGGTCAGATTGATATTGCCCGAGCCGACCGTGCCGGCGTGGATGCTGTTGCCCGAGTTGGTCGCGGTCAGGTTCTGGTTGACGCCCGCATGGACGACCACCCCTTGCCAGCCGCTTTCATGCTCCAACTCATCAGCGCTCAGCGCGACCGGAGCTGGCGAGGCGGGCGACGGAACCGGAACAGGGACCGCCGTAACGATAGCCGACGCGGCCGCATCAGGCGTCGAGACACCCGGCGCGGTCTGAGCGACAGCGGCACAGGCGAACAAAAGTGCAGGCGCGCCGATAAAGACGCTCGTCAGATATCGCAACATGGCTGCAGCCTCCCTGAACCAGACGAGAACAAAGCCGGCCAGGCGTGACGCCTGGCCGGCCCCGATCCTTGCGTCAGCCGCCGTTGCCGAAGGTGACGTTGGCGTTGGCGCTGATCGCCGTCGCCGCCTGGTTCGTCGACGCGAAGCCCGTATTGTAGGTCGCGGTCTGGATGCCGGCGAAGCCTGCGAAGGCGCCGCCCGAGTTGCTGATGTCGCCGGTCCTCAGCGAACCGCCGTCGTCGTCACGATGGCCGCCGCCGCCGATATCGAACTCGAAGCCGCTCACGCTCGCTTCAAGATGCTGAAGCGACATGGCGACCCGCATATTGGTCGTGGAATTATCCGAGTTGTCGTTGTTCGAGTCATTCGTCGAAGAATCGCTATTGTACGAGTCTTCGATTTTTGAGTTGTCGTTATAGGAGTCATCGACATCGGTCTCAGACTTCCACTCACGGTTATCGTTATTGGAATCTTCGATCTTCGAATTATCGTTGTTCGAATCTTCGATCTTTGAATTGTCGTTATACGAGTCATCAACATCGACTTCGGATTTATTTTCCCGATTGTCGTTGAACGAGTCATCGTAATCGACTGACGAGTTATCGTTGTACGAGTCTTCGACATTGGTGCCCGCACCACTGCCAGGGCCGCCTCCGCCGCCGCCGCCGGGGCTGGTCAGGGCGGCTGCAGGCAGGACGCCCAAGGCCAGAACGGCTGTCAGCGCAAAGGCCGAAGTCATGAGTTTTCTAGTCACGATGAACCCTCCGATAGCTTGGTTAAAGGAAGGCCCCTCGGCCTCCGACACCACAAATCAGAGACACAGGAGGACGTTCCCTGGCCCTCCCAAGGCTCAAAACCGGCCGAAACGACCCAGAAACGGGCGAAAATCTGCTCAGACTGATCATTTGTTTTTTTATTGAACAGGTCGCCCGTTCTTCATCCATGAAATGAGCACACGGACGGGACGATAAAACGTTTATTTTCAAGCACAGTCACAGGATCGTGAACGTATTCATTCCATGTGAACACCGCTAACAACAACGACTAGACAGTAGAATTCCCCAAACAAGAGAACCTTTGCAATTACGGATGCATCTAGATGAGAGGATGCGCGTTGGGCATCTTGTGATCGCCCCGCTGGGGGGCCTGACCAACCATATATGTTTGGCGCCGCATAAGGCTTGCGGTCTGGAGGGGACTTTCAAGGTGAACGCCATCGATCCCATATCGGGCCCGGCCATCTGGCTGACGCTCTTCGCCATCGCACAGCTGCTGTACGGCCTCACCTTCCTGGTGGACCTGTACCTGTTTACGCGCCCGGTGAATCTGGTGAGCTCGGCCACCGCGCCGCCCGACGATGAAACGCCGCGAATTCTGCTGCTCTATCCCGTGCTTCACGAGATGGAGGAGACGATGCGCACGACCTTCACGGCCCTGTCCCGGCTGGACTATCCCAAGGACCGCTGGAGCGTCACCGCCATCCCGAACGCCGACGACCACGCCACGATCGCCAGCCTGGAACGCCTGCAGACCGAGTTCGACTTCCTGACCATCACGAAGATCCCGCCGACCAGCCATGCGTCGTGGGACATCGTCTGGAAGGACTGGGACCAGAACCCCCATGCCTATTGGTGGCGAGAGGGCAAGTTCGCCCACGACCGCAACCTGCCGCCCAAGAAGACGCGACAGCTGATCTACGCCCTCTATCACGCCCTGGAAGACGCTCCTCAGGGCGAAGACTTCCTGATCGACTATATTGACGCCGACAGCTGCCCCCCGCGGGATCACTTCCGCGCCGGCGCGGCGGGAATGCTGACCCACGACGTCATTCAGGCGGAAAACGTCGCCGGCAACCTCAACGCCAGTCTTGCGGCCAGCTGGCACGCCTTCGACCACATGGCCTGGGACGGTCGCAAATACCGGCACCTGACCGCCGACGGCAAACACCCCTACTGGATTCTGGGCAAGGGCGTCTTCTTCCGCGCCCGCGACCTGCAGAGGCTCGGCGGCTTCCATCCCTGGATGGCGATCGAGGACCCCGAGGTGGGGATGCGGTTCTGGGCCGCCGGCAAGAAACTGGCCGTCGTCGAGGCGCCCCTGATCGAAGAAGTGCCCCTGACCTTCGGGCGCGGCATCACGCAACGGAAACGGTGGGTCTGCGGCTTCCTTCAAAGCCTCAGCCTGCCGCTGACCGAACTCAAGTTTTCAATGAGCCAGACCATGAAGGCCTGGATGAATTTCCTGCCGTGCGCCTCGCTATGGGTCAACACCCTGGGCTTCCCCACCGGGATATGGGCCCTGACCTATGGGGCGAACAACGCGGCCATACCGCCCTGGCTGTTCTGGCTGTCGCTGATCAATATCACCGCCTTCGTGCTCACGATGATCGGTCTCTATATCAGCACGTGGCGCCGCACCGCCCTGGTCCTGACCCGCACCTCGGACCGCCTTTACTACATGCTGAAGATCAACCCGCTCTTCCTGATGATCTGGTGGGTCGTCTGGCTGATCCCGATCTGGCTGGGCTTCTGGATGTACATGCGCAGCGGCGGCCTGGTGTGGGAGCGGACGGAGAAGATCAACGCCAACGAGGCGCTGATCCGATCCGAACGAACCCCCGCCGTCAGCGGCTCGTAAGCGTCGATGGACCCTTGGCGCCGGAAACGGCCTGCTGAATCGTCCAGTAGACCGGCTTCGGCTCCAGGGCGCCGTCGTAGGGAAGGCCGCGATTCATGCCCGTCGGATTGGCCGATGGATGCATGGGCTGCTTCTGCAACCAGGAATGGCGATCGCTCAGTCCCCAGGTGGTCAATCCCGTCACCGAGGGCTGGTCCAGAGCAATGTCCAGATAGGCTTGAACATGGTCAGCCACCTTCCGATCGCGTTCGGCCACGTCGCCCCGGCGACCGTCTTCCTTCACATCCAGTTCGGTGATGGCGATGCTCAGGCCCAGGTCGGCGATCCGCGTAAAGAAGGGCGCCAGAATCTCGCGCTTCAACGGCCCCTTGCTGAGGTCCAGATGCGCCTGAACCCCCACCCCGTCCAGCGGCGCCCCGCTGGTCTTCAACTGTTCCAGAAGCCTGAGAAAGGCCGCGCGACGCTGATGCTCGACCGGATTGTCATAGTCAAAGCCGTAGTCGTTGAGGACCAGGCGCGCGTTGGGCGCATGGGCCCGCGCTTCGTGGAGGGCGCGCTCGATATAGGTTGGGCCATAGGCTTTCTGAAACACCGTGGCGCGCAGGCCGTCGGGGGCCTCGCTGTCGATCGGCTCGTTGACCACGTCCCATTCGCTGACAGCATCGCCATACCGGCCCAGGACCGCCTGGAAATAGTCGGCGACGATCTTCCAGTCGCCCGGCGTGCGTTCCAGTCGCGCCTTCGCCCAGGCCGGCGTGCTCTGATCCCAGAGCAGCGTATGGCCGCGCACCTCAAGACCGTGGCGACGCGCAAAGGCGACCAGACCATCCGCCGGACCCGTGCGCCAGTCGCCCGGCCCCGGCTGCAAGGCGTCCCACTTCATGTCGATTTCGGGCGTCAGAGAGGCGCAGTCGCGCAGCACCGCCTCCGCCAATCGGGCATCCGCCTCGATCTGATCGATCCGAACCGCAGCCCCCAGATAGGGTCCAGGGCGTCGGTTTTTCGTCGCATCCATCCCGCCGGGCGCGTCGCTCAAACGCGCGGCGCCCATAAGAAGGGGCGCGACGAATACGCCGCCCAGAAAGCTTCGACGTGTCGTAAAGAGACGCATCGACCAGATCCATCATTAATATTGAAGCCAAACTGCCGAACCAAGCTTAATGAGTGGTGCACGGGCTTCAGCATTCACCACACAAACCAGGTCACTCTGTTCATTTGATGTCATTTGATAAGGCGGAACCGCGACTCACGACAAAGCGTTCTGCTTACGGCCAAGCTTAATGGGAGGAATACAGCCTATGTCCGTCGCACTGCGTCACAGCCGGCCGAAACTCATGCTTGCCATGACCCTGATCAGTTGCTGCCTGGCCGGGCCGGCCCTGGCCCAGGACGAACCTGTCGTCTTTGGCGGCGGCTTCATCGCCGATGATCATTTCGCCTATGCCGGCGCCCTGATCCCCCTGCCCGGCGCGCAGCCCGATCAGGGCTGGGCCGTTCGGCCCGTCGCCTCGGCCGGCGCCTATGACTACAGACGCAACAGCGCGGACATCGAGGCGGACTTTATCAATCTCGAGCTGTCGCTGGTGAACCGTCGCTCGGGCGACTGGGGCTATCTGAACCTGGCCGCCGGCGCGCGCTACTCCAACACCGACTTGTCTCGGCCTGACCCGCAAAACCGCAGGGAGGGCGGCCAGTGGGACGGCATGGTCTCAATCGACGGCGCCCGATACGCCGGAGCCTGGCGCGTGGGCGGCTACGCCTCCTACGCCTTCAGCATCGAGGACTACTATATCCGCGGCGAAGCCACCCGCGCCGTCAGACCCAATGGACTGCGCCTGGGCCTGGAAACCATCATCGAGGGCGACCCCAGCTATGACCGGCAATCCCTGGGCGCCCTCGTGGCCTTCCAGCCCATGACAGGGACCGAGGTGCGCGTGTCCGTGGGCGGTCGCAAAGGCGATGACGACACCGAGCCCTATCTGGCGATCGGCCTCAGCCGAAGCTTCTAAGGCCCGCTCGCCTCTGACTGTTTCAGCCAGAGGCGAGCGCCTTCTATTCAAACCGAGATCGACGCCGGAGCCTCGCGGCGGGCCGGTCAGGCCGTCAGGGCCACGACGTCCGCCAGCGTCTTGACCGATCGCGAACGGGCCTGGACGTCGAACCAGTCGATGGTGGCGTTCAGCCCCTGGGTCAGCGACGTCGTCGGACGCCAGTCCAGCACGGCCGCCGCCTTGGAGATATCGGGCCGACGCCGCTTGGGATCATCGGTCGGCAAGGGGCGATAGATCACCTCGGACGACGATCCCGTCAGCTCCAGAACCACATCGACCAGTTCGCGCACCGTCAGTTCGATGGGATTGCCCAGGTTGATCGGTCCCGGTTGCGGCCCGTCATGCTCCATCAGCGCCATCAAGCCGCCGACCAGGTCGTCGACATAGCAGAAGGAACGGGTCTGGCTGCCGTCGCCGAAGACCGTGATGTCGGCCTGCGACAGGGCCTGACTGACCAGGTTGGACACCACCCGGCCGTCCTCGGCCGACAGGCGCGGGCCATAGGTGTTGAAGATGCGCGCCACGCGCACCTCGCCGCGCCCCGCGCGGTCGAAATCGAAACTCAACGTCTCGGCGCAGCGCTTGCCTTCATCGTAACAGGCGCGCGGCCCCGTTGGGTTGACGTTGCCCCAATAGGTCTCGGGCTGCGGATGGACATGGGGGTCGCCATAGACCTCGCTGGTCGAGCTGAGCAGGAAGCGTGCGTCCTTTTCCTGCGCCAGATCCAGCAGATGCTTGGTGCCCAGCACGCTGGTCATCAGCGTGTGCTCGGGGTTGGCCTGGTACAGGGGCGGCGACGCCGCGCAGGCCAGATTATAGATTCGGTCGAACCGCCGCCGCGTCACCGCCGCCGGCAAGGGACTGACGACATCGGCCTGGACGAATTCGAAGTGAGGATGGCCCAGCGCGCCCTCCAGATTGCCCAGACCGCCCGTCAGCAGATTGTCGAGGCAGACCACCCGCGCCCCCTCGGCCAGAAGCCGATCGCACAGATGCGACCCCAGGAAGCCCGCACCGCCGGCGACCAGGACGTGCTGATTGCGAATTCTGGACGTCATGGGCACTTCACACGCTCCGCGAAAATGGACAGCGCGACCGCCCATCATGTCATCGACGACGGGGGTCACAGGACCAGCCCCCGCATCTCGAGTTCCTGCCGCGCCTCGACGACACGGTCCTCGGCCTCCTGGCGCGCCACCCATTCGGCAAGCTCCGCCAACCCCTCCGAAAAGTCCTGGCGGGCTGCATAGCCCAAAACGGTTCGCGCCTTGGTCAAATCCGGAATATTGTGACGAATATCTCCGGCGCGGGCCTGTTGGGTGATCAGGGGCTCCAGATCGGCCCGCCCCATAGACGCGGCCTGAAGGCGCGCCACCTGCTCTACGGAGCGATCCTCGCCAGAGCCGATGTTGAACGCCTCGCCGTTCGCCGCCGGAGAGTCCAGGGCCAGCAGGAAGGCCCGCGCGACATCCGAGACATGGACGAAGTCCCGCCTCTGCCGTCCGTCCTCGAACACCATCGGCGGATGACCGTTGGCGATACGGGAGGCGAAGATCGCCAGCACGCCGGTATAGGGGTTCGACAGCGCCTGGCCCGGCCCGTAGATGTTCCACAGACGAAGCGCCACCGCCTCCATGCCGTACTGAGCCGTCAGCGTCAGCGTCAGCAGTTCCTGAACATATTTGTTGATCGCATAGACGCTCTTTAGCGTCGGCGTCTTGGTTTCCGGCGTCGGGACAGGGATCAAGGCCCGGCCCTGGGCGTCCATCGGGTCCCATGATCCGTCGGCGTTGCGACGCCCGCGCACGACATCCTGCATCAGATCGCCGTCGACCGTCCGATAGAGACCTTCGCCATAGATGCTCATGGACGAGGCGACGACCACTCTCTGCACCGGATGGTCGATCAGCTGCTGGAACAGGACGGCGGTGCCGTAATCATTGACCGAGGTGTAGCGGTCCACCGCATACATGCTCTGGCCCACGCCGACTTCCGCCGCCAGGTGAACCACCTTGTCGACCCCCGCCACCGCCCGGCGAACCATGGTCTCGTCGCGAATATCGCCGACCAGAAGCTCGACCTCAGGGTCCAGGTCCGGGGGGCGAACGCCTCTGGGATGGACTTGCTCGATCAAGGCGTCCAGCGCGCGAACCCTGTGGCCCTGGGCCAACAAGGCGCTGGCGACATGTCGGCCCACGAATCCGGCGCCGCCGGTAATAAGAACAGTGTCACCCATCTCTATTCCCAGCGTCAGCTATAGATGAAAATGATGGATACGCTGGCGCCCGGCGTCACAGGGATCTTCTCGTTCTCAGAACAAGAACGCCCCATGTCGACGCTACATTCAAAGATATGTCTTTGACCGCTCATGACCGCCCACTCCCATCCCGGACACAGCCCAAACTCCATGGCGGCAACGTCGATTTGCGGAGAACAGTTCCGGCATAGTTAATCGACAATTAACAATTTACGTTTGAGAAAATCAAAAGATAAGACAATCGCGATTTCTGTGACGAAATCAGCAACCGGACCTGTCATCTTCGCCCGCAACTTGCGAACGATACTTATGATGCAAGGGGACGGTCGCAGGGGTCGCGCGCCCAGCCCCGCGCTCTGCGGCGCTGTCGCCCACACGCTGATCGCCGTTTCCGTAGCGTTCCCGCCCGGCGGATGCTAAGCGCGCCAGACCATGACGACGCCCCCTATCGAACGCATCCGTAATTTCTCTGTGGTCGCCCATATCGACCACGGCAAGTCCACGCTGTCAGACCGGCTGATCCAGCACACCGGCGGGCTGACCGCACGGGAAATGTCGGAACAGGTTCTTGATAATATGGACATCGAGAAGGAGCGCGGGATCACCATCAAGGCGCAGACCGTGCGCCTGAACTACAAGGCCAAGGACGGGCTGGAGTATGTTCTGAACCTGATGGACACGCCGGGGCACGTCGACTTCGCCTATGAGGTGTCGCGCAGCCTGGCCGCGTGCGAGGGCTCGATCCTGGTGGTCGATGCGTCGCAGGGGGTCGAGGCGCAGACCCTGGCCAATGTCTATCAGGCGATCGACAACAACCACGAGATCGTCCCGGTCCTGAACAAGATCGACCTGCCCGCCGCCGAGCCTGAGCGCGTGCGCACCCAGATCGAGGACGTGATCGGCATCGACGCCTCGGACGCCGTCCTGTGCTCGGCCAAGTCGGGCATCGGCATCGAGGACGTGCTGGAAGCCATCGTCGCGCGTCTGCCGGCGCCCAAGGGCGACGTCGACGCCCCGCTGAAGGCCATGCTGGTCGACGCCTGGTACGACCCCTACCTGGGCGTGGTCCTGCTGGTGCGGGTCTTCGACGGCGTGCTGAAGACCGGGATGCGGGTCAAGATGATGCAGCACGGCACGACCCACCTGGTCGACCGCGTCGGCGTCTTCCTGCCCAAGAACACCCCGGTGGACCAGCTGGGCCCCGGCGAGGTCGGCTTCATCACCGCCCAGATCAAGGAAGTGGCCCACGCCGCCGTCGGCGACACCATCACCGACGAGAAGAAGCCGACCACCGAACCGCTGAAGGGCTTCAAGGAAGTCCAGTCCGTGGTCTTCTGCGGCCTGTTCCCGGTCGACGCCGCCGACTTCGAGGACCTGCGCGCCGCCATCGGCAAGCTGCGCCTGAATGACGCCAGCTTCACCTTCGAGATGGAATCCAGCGCAGCGCTCGGCTTCGGCTTCCGCTGCGGCTTCCTGGGCCTGCTGCACCTGGAGATCATCCAGGAGCGCCTGAGCCGCGAGTTCAACCTGGACCTGATCGCGACGGCCCCCTCGGTCGTCTACAAGATCGGCCTGCGCGACGGGCGCGAGATCGACCTGCACAACCCGGCCGACCTGCCCGACGTGATGCAGATCGAGACCATCAGCGAGCCGTGGATCAAGGCCACCATCCTGACCCCCGACGAATACCTGGGCGGCGTCATCAAGCTGTGTCAGGACCGCCGCGGCACCCAGGTCGAGCTGTCCTACGTCGGCAGCCGCGCCCTGGTGGTCTATGAGCTGCCGCTGAACGAAGTCGTCTTCGACTTCTACGACCGCCTGAAGTCGATCTCGAAGGGTTATGCCTCGTTCGACTACGAGATCACCGACTACAAGGTCGGCGACCTGGTCAAGATGAGCATCCTGGTCAACGCCGAGCCGGTCGACGCCCTGTCGATGCTGGTCCACCGCGCCCGCGCCGAAACGCGCGGCCGCGGCATGGTCGAGAAGATGAAGGAGCTGATCCCGCCCCACATGTTCGTCATCCCGATCCAGGCGGCCATCGGCGGCAAGATCATCGCCCGCGAAACCGTCCGCGCCCTGCGCAAGGACGTGACCAGCAAGTGCTACGGCGGCGACGCCACCCGCAAGAAGAAGCTGCTGGAGAAGCAGAAGGCCGGCAAGAAGCGTATGCGCCAGTTCGGCAAGGTCGAAATCCCGCAGGAAGCGTTTATTGCGGCCCTGAAGATGGATGAGGATTGAGGAAGCTCGACCCCCACGGTCCTGACCCAGTGTTTCAGACCAACGGAAGGCCATCTTCGTCCACGGCTGCTTCGACATCCTGATCGCAAGCTGGCGTGAACGCGCAAATCAAGACAACCTACCGTAGGTAGGAGATTGCTGATGGATCAAGCGCGCTGGGTTCAAACCGTTAATCGAGTGATGAAGCGGGACTGGTGCATCAACACGATGGACGCCGGGTTGAGCGATGCTGATCTAGCTCGGTATTGGCGCGACGGTGACGAGCCGGCGGCCTTCGTTGCGTGGTTCGCGGAGAAGCATGACCTGATCCGATTTGACCACAATCCATTTCGGCCGGGCCGCGCCTGACGCACGATGCCGAACTACTGGTGGGTCAATCACAAGCAGACGCTACGTCAGGAGATTGACGGCCAGTACCTATGGTCGCCAAAGACCGAGCGGAACGGCGCACGCAGCCAATTCTACGATAATATGCGCCGCGCCTCACCCGGCGATGTGGTTATGTCCTATGCGAACGGGCAGGTCGCCTGGGTGGGTCGGGTCGCGGAGTTCGCCTTTACAGCGCCCAAGCCGGCGGAGTTCGGCAACGTCGGGTCCTATTGGGATCATGAGGGTTGGTTGTTGCCTGTATACTGGACACCGCTATCGCCGCCCGTGCGACCCAAGGCGATGATCCAGCGTCTGGGACCGTTACTGCCTCAAAAGTACTCGCCGATCAGCGCACTTACAGGCAACGGCAATCAGAAGGCCTATCTAGCAAGCGTACCCTCAGAGGTCTTTGACATGGTGGTGGCGGAGGCCGTGTTTAGTGCCGATGTGCTGGCGCGGGGCGGTGGGAATAGCCTGACTTTCGATGCCGTGACGGAAATGCTGGACGACGCCATCCAGAAGGGGCTCGAGGTCGATGCCACGTTAGACAGCACGATCAAAGAGACCGTGATCCAAGCGCGGCGAGGTCAAGGCGCGTTCCGCAAGAACGTTGAGGCGCGCGAACGCGCGTGTCGACTGACCGGAATCACCAACCCTGCCCTACTGATCGCCAGCCACATTAAGCCTTGGCGGGTGTGCAGAACCGCGGCGGAGCGGCTGGATGGCGCGAACGGCCTGTTGCTGACGCCAGATGCGGATCACCTATTTGATCGAGGTTTCATCAGTTTTGGCGATGATGGAGACGTGCTGGTGTCGCCGCGCGTGCCTGACGACGATCTACGTAGGCTCGGCTTCGAAAATTTGATGCGGCAACGCTCAGGAATGAGCGAGTCAGCGGCGATCTGGCGTATGGACGCGTTCGGCGCGGCGCATAGTAAATATCTAGGATATCATCGAACTCAGGTGTTTATCGCCTAGGCTCAGGACCCATTGAATTGCGGCGTGCGATCTGATTCAGGCTCCTGAGGAG
>NZ_QLLC01000014.1 GCF_003350205.1 Brevundimonas bullata
ATCCTCATCCGTCCAGCGACGTCGCCGCTCCGGACCTGTCAGGAGGGTGATCTGGCTCATCCGCTCTCACGCCTGCTCTTATGACCGGTCTTAAGACCGCACTTAAGAGTCCAGGATCGCCGATGGGCTCAGCCGAACAAGGCGGCCTTCACCGGAGGGGTACGGGCATCCCTCAAGCGCGTGGTCATAGTTGCCTAGTCAATATTGCTATTTTCTCGCATGGCTGGAGTGCTTCACCACTTGCAGCAATCGACACCCCTCACGGTCAGCATGCTGATTACGTTGCAAAATCACCTAGCCGGCTACGCCCCACCGTGATCGAAGCTGAGCCGCTCTTCTCATCCATGGATTTTGAGGAGAGGAACTGACCAGAGACAAGCCACGCGCCAAGCGGGCGCATTTTAACCTAGTTAAGTGCTCATCTAACCAAGGTTCGGCAGGGTGATGTTATGGAAGAGGAAAGCAGCATCCTCAACGATCCGAGCTTCCGCCTAGGGACGCTCGTCGGTCGGTTGCAGGCCATCAGGGATATGATGGCCCTCTTCGCCATCGGCGAAGCGGCTGACGACGACTTGGATGGCCAGATGAAAGACATCGTCCGCCGCCAAGCCGCTATCGCCCTCTGGCTTGAACAGGCGGAGACCGAATGCGACGTGAAGTGGGAAGGATTGCTTTCAGAACTGCGTGAGCAGGAAGGCGAGGACGGCGCCTGACGCCTGCCCCACCAGCGCCGTGTGGCAGTCCTCCTTGGATCTACAAAGAAGATACTCCTGGAGGGAGCCGCTAAAGGCTTCAGCCTACGACCGGGGCGCCGAGGATGGACACTACATCCCGCGCCAGGATCAGCAAGACGATCGCACCACCATGCTGGTCAGGTGTGGAACAGGAGGCGGTTTGAGGCTGAGGAGCTTCTCCTCCGCTACAGTTGGCGACGCGCTTTTTCCTGACAAGCAACCAGACGCAATATGGACTTCACTGGGTTTCAGGGCGTTTCATCAAATATCATCCAACCCTGATGATAAGCCGCTTTCTACTACTCGCCTCAGGATCGTTCAGTGAGTCAGGCAATTGGAGCCCAAGATCGGTAGCTAAAGGGCCCGGACACCAGCGCAACTGCGAGGGTGCGGCCAATGGGAGAAGGACCCCCTCGGGATCGGGTCCTGCGTCACGAGGAAACCTGCGCGATCAGAGGAGCCTTGGATGACCCGTCGGTGCTGACCTGCGCCAGCAACGCTCGGCGGAACAGTCAGCGTGTCTACGTCAGTCGTTCGGTCGGGATCGCCATCAAGCTGCTGCTCCTCACCCTTCTTCGTTCAGAGAGGAACATCGCGGGGGCTACCCGCATTTCGGTCTAGCTCTGACCGCCCTGCACGGGGGTTCCTGACAGGAAGCTCTATGATCCGGCCCCCCTTCAGAATGCCCCCCTCCGCACTGCGACATGAGGTTGGCGAGATGACATGAAGATCGCGACCTATAACGTGAACGGCGTGAACGGGCGGCTTCCCGTTCTACTGCAGTGGCTCGAAACTGCGCGACCCGACGTCGTCTGCCTCCAGGAGCTCAAGGCCCAGCAGACGAACTTTCCCGCAGCGGCAATCCGAGACGCAGGCTATGACGCGATCTGGCTGGGCCAGAAGAGCTGGAACGGCGTGGCCATTCTGGCTCGTGACGTCACAATCCACGAGACCCGCCGAGGTTTGCCGGGCGATCCCGACCTCTCGCAGAGCCGCTACATCGAGGCGGCGGTCAACGGGGTGCTTGTGGGCTGCCTCTACCTCCCGAATGGGAACCCCGCTCCGGGCCCCAAATTCGACTACAAGCTTCGCTGGTTCGAGGCCTTGACGGCCCACGCCGCGAGCCTGATGGCGAGCGGGGCTCCCGTGGTGCTTGCCGGCGACTACAACGTCATGCCGACCGACTTGGACGTCTACAAACCTGAGCGCTGGAAGGGTGACGCCCTCTTCCGTCCGGAGGTTCGAAACGCCTACGCGAGTCTGCTGGATCAGGGATGGACTGACGCCCTGCGCGCCCTGCATCCAGACGAGAAAATCTACACATTCTGGGATTACTTCCGGAATGGCTTTTCGCGGGACGCCGGACTGAGAATCGACCACCTCCTCCTCAGCCCGTCCCTCCGAAACCGGCTTCGCGAAGCTGAGGTTGACCGCCACGTCAGAGGCTGGGCGAAGACCAGCGATCACGCCCCGGTCTGGATTCAGCTGGAGGACTTGCCGTCGCCCGCCTTCAGATGAAGGTCCTTTCTCAGATCCGCAAGGAACCTGCCGGTGACCGTCATATTCGGGCTCTGGGCGAGCCTGGCGTCGGCCTCAAGAAGAATGAGTTGAACCTCGTCCGAATCCAGCACCCCTTTCTCCACCAGCTTGTCGAGCAGGGTGAGCTGGAAGGCGATGCCAGCCAGCGCGCTAGCGCCTGATTCCTGAGCGTTCGTGGCGAGTCCTTTTCAAAAAGAGTGTGACTCGGAATGGCCTAAGGACCGGGCTGTTCTTCGTGCCGCCTGCCGAACATTCGACCGCCCGTGCACACGAAAGCCGTCCCCCTGCTCCCTGACCCCGCATGAAAAAGGCCCTCCGTCTTGCGACGGAGGGCCGAGAGATCTTCATGAAGCGCATCACCACTCTATCAGATCATCCCGATAGCATTCTCGCGGTTACGGCGATTAGCGATATCGAGCCCGTTCCTGTTCGATCTGGTCGGTCGTCCAGGGCTGAGCCGCCGGGTCGAAGGTGGACCAGCCGCCTTCACGGTAGGCCCCGACGCGCGCCTGAGAATCGAAGCCCCGACGGTCGTTGAGGATGGTCTCGATACGCACCCGCTCGGATTCGTCCGCCTTCACGCTCACCAACGTGCCGCCACGACGAACGCCTTCGGCATAGACATGGGCTTCTTCGTCGGAGTGACCCGCCTCCTTCAACGCTCCTAGCAAGCCGCCGGCGGTTCCGCCGACAGCTGCGCCCGCCACCGCCGCCACCGCGGTCGAAGCAAGCCAACCGGCCGCCACAACGGGGCCAAGTCCGGGGATCGCCAACATGCCGAGGCCAGCGAGCACTCCGGCGCCCGCGCCCAGAACACCGCCGGTCGCAGCGCCCTTGCCGGCGCCTTCAGCGATATCGTTCTCACCGTCTCCGTTCAGATCTCCAAGCTTGCGGTCGTCTGCGTGACGATGACCCTCGTGCCAGTTGTCTGCGTTGTTCGAAATCAAGCTGATCTTGTGATGATCAAAGCCGGCGGCTTCCAAGGCGGAAACAGCCTCAAGCGCCTGGGTGTGCGTGTCGAATAGTCGAGTGACCGTAGCCATGTGCATTTCCTTGAAACTGAAGTGATTCTAGCGAGTCGAAGGGGCGGCGCTGACGACACCCTTGTAATCGACGGAGACCTGGCTCTCCGCCCCGTCCTTGGTGGCGACCGCCGTCCAGATTCCCGACGAGTCCTGGCTCAGGGGCCCGACACCCGTGTAACCCTGCTTCTCGATGGCCGAGCGCGCCTGGGCTTCGGTAAAGGAGTTGGCGCCCGGAGTGAGGCTCGCGTCGGCGGGGTTCGAGGACATGTCGACCGCCGGATTGCGCGGCGCATCGGATTCAGAAACCACCGGGCCTTCGACCCTACCCTCGTCCGCCGAATTGTCGCTGCAGGCTGTCAGCAGAAGCGCTGCCGCCGCTAGGGCGTAGATGGCTCTCGTCATGTGATTTCCTTTCAGGGAGACTGTCCGGAAAAGAAGCTGCTCTCCGGCTCGGGGTTCCGCTGACGGGCTCACAATTCCGCCGAACCCCCGTGCCTCGGGCCTCATTGCAAAACGGCAGGGTCCGCTCCTGTTCGATCCGGTCCCGACAACCCGATTCATATCCTCAAACAGGGGGAGCCGGCTAAGGTCTCTTGGGTCCGGTTCCGGACAGAGGGTGTCGACCTTCCCAGGGTCAGAGACCCAGATGAGGGCAGCCAGAGGAAGCGCTCCGGTGGTTAGACACTGCGACTTCATGCGGGCTGCCGATCAGCCCCGCGGCTGCCGCTTCAGGTTCGGCGCGCTGATCAACAACAAAGACTGTCTAGACCGGCTCGCGGCTGAGCCGGAGATAGGTGGGATCGAACTCCGCCAGATGAACCAAGCGGTCCCAGTCCAGGAACCGAACCGATCGACTGCTCCAGTCGATCAACCCCTCCTCGCGCAGCTGGGCCACACATCGATTAACGTGAACGGTCGAAAGGCCGAGCACATCCGCGAGGATCGCCTGGCTCAGCGGAAGAGTCATCTTGCCCCCGCCCGCCCTGTGAACCACCTCCAGGCGGAGATACAACTCGCATAAAAGATGGGCCAGACGACCGGTCGCAGCCCGACGACCGAGACCCGCCAGCCATTGGCGATGCACGGCGGCGTCGATCAGGGTATCCATCCACAGTAGACGAGTCAGGTGCGGCTGGGTCTCGGTCACCTCACGGAGCGCTTCATGCGGGCAGTAGGCGACGGTGCAGTCCGTCAGCGCCGCTACGCCATGGTCCATGGGGCTCATCAGCAGACTGTGGAGGTCGACGAAATCGCCGGGAACATTCAGCTCCGTGATCTGGCGCGCGCCGTCCATGAGCACGACGTACCGGGCTGCGAAACCGTCCAGCAAAAGCGTGCTGTGTTGGGGTGAGGCGTGCTGGCGTACGATGTCGTCTCCGCCCTTGACCATCGTCGGCGGCGCGAGGATGCCGCCAAGCACTGCTTTCTCTTCGGCGGACAGCTGGTTTCGTCTCGAGAGCTTTTCTACCAGAGGCCCCGTCAAGATCCGCTCCTCGTTATTGTAACGCTCCGAGAGAACCGTCCGCCGCGGGGCTGGTTCCGCCGCTCGTGATCGAGTCAGCCTGGTAAGGCCCGCCTTCCTCTCTTGCCACGGCGGCTCCGAAGCCAAGCGCGTCATCCTCGAAGATGCGCGCCTTCAGGACGGTTCGACTGGACCCCAGACGCCGCTTCACCAGAGCGCCCCCCAGACGGCATGTCCTCGGCGGCCACGGTTTCGGCACGCATCACGCCGGCCCCCGGCCGCTGTAGCGACCGTTGTGGCCAGCCATGACGGTTCCCTTCCCTCGCCCGCCACGTTCCCAAGGGACGCCTGCCCGACACCACTCCGTCGTGGCCGCCATCAACTGAACGCGAGTCTCCTAACCCATGTGAATGGCGGCCTTCGGGCAAACCGCCACACTACGGGGCTCAGGAGTACGACATGAAGACCATGATCCAGCTTATGAATCTCCGCGACCTGCCTTCCCGATCGCACCTTGAAATCCAAGACCACCCGGTCTTCCAGGCCCTGCCGCCCCTCGCCCAGGATCGGGCCATGGAACGAGGGCAGCTCAAGGTGCTCGCTGCGGGAGAGGACGTTCCCGATGATGACGGGCTCTATTTTATCCTGACCGGCGTCTTGGGCCTGTTTCCTGGCCGCCAGCGCATCTGCGTCTCCATCGTCGTGTCCGGATCTGTTCATGGTTGGGATCAGGCGCTGGACGCTTGTGGGCCGCTGGCGACGGCCCGGGCTATTGTCGAAACTCTGGTCTGTCGCGTACCGGCCGAGAGCGTGGTGGGGTGCCTCGGCCGCGACTGGCTGACACGTCTCGTGGCGCGTCAGGCGCCGACGCGCCTGCACTTCCTGGCCGCTGAGGCGGTGTGCAACGCCTCACACCTAGTGACGGATCGACTGGCCAAGTGGCTGGTACGGCTTCACTGCGGCGCCCACGGCGCCGCGCTTCGTCTCACACAGGCCGATTTCGCCGCGATGCTGGGCGTCCAGCGAACAAGCGTAAATGCGGCGGCGGGCCGACTGCAGGAGCAGGGCTTGGTGCGCTTTGGACGAGGAAAGGTCCAGGTCGTTGATCTGGAGGGGCTGCGCCAAGCCTCGTGCGGTTGCGGAGAGGCGCCGAGGCGCGCCGAAAACCTGAGACTCGTCCAGTCGACGCCGCTCGCTGAACCCTCATCCTGGGATGCCGCCCAAACCCCTTCATCTCAGTTGCAAGCAGGGCGGGCGCCGCCCTTTCCTGATCCCGCTGACCTCGCCGCTGGGACGCCGGCATCAACCGCTTCTTGCTGAGCCGGGCTCCGGCCTAGCATAGCAAGGCCCCACTGGGGCTTCACTGCGGGCATGAAGGTTTCGCCCGACCCGGCGACAACGGGCGACATCGGCGGCGTCCATCTTGCGCAGGCCATGTTCCCTGAGCCAGATTCCGATCTTTCCTTTGAGCGATCCGAGGACAACTCACCTCCCGGCCTGGCTTTCCCGGCTCACGCCGGTCGCCGCTAAGGGCCTGTGGCGCCGATCCGACTGCGGCCTTGATGTTGGGCCGCGCTGCAGGGGCGGGAACCATGCAGACCGCGAGGCGCTGGCTTCAGTCATGGATAGCGGATGGAGAAATCAGTGAACTGGAGCCCCCTGCTGATCGGACTCGTCGCCGGACAGCGCTCAATGACGCCGCTTGCGGCTGTGGCCATGGCAGCCCGCTCAGGCGGCCTGGTGCGGGACAACGGCGCCCCGGGAGTCATGAGACGCCCTTCTGTCGTGATAGGGGCAAGCATCCTAGCCGTCGGCGAGCTGCTGGGCGACAAGATGCGCTCGGCGCCTGACCGCACAGTTCCCCCCGGCCTGGCCGCGAGACTTGTGTCGGGCGCGCTCGCCGGCGCGGCCCTGGCGCCTCATGCCCGGCGGCTCCAGGCGGGAGCCCTGGGCGCTGTCGGCGCCGTCGTCGGCGGATATGTCGGGCTAGCGGTTCGTAAACGCGCCTTACGCCGTTTCGGGCAGACGAGGAGCGGTCTGGTCGAGGACGCTCTGACGCTTGGGGCCACGACCCTGATCATGCGCGCCGACCGGCGTCAGTCTTCGCGCCGACCCGCGGTCGCAATTTAAAAAGGGCGGCCCTCCGCGAGAAAGCCCGCCCAATATTCCAACAAACAGGAGAAGCCGACATGAGCGACCCCAAGCAGAGCGAAGGCCGAAAAGCCAACGCCGCAACTCCCGGCGGCCGTCCCGACGGTTCGACGTCCGAGGCCGCGGTGAAGCGCACCGGGCTCAAGTCCCGGCGCGCGGCCGGTCCCGACGGCCCGGACGCCACAGTGATCGGCGATACCTTCAAGGCCAAGCCCAAACCCTAGCGCGATGCCTGCCCGACGGGCGGATGCCCGTCTCAATCCCGTACGACCCCGCGTTTCGCCAAGGTGCGGATATGAGCATCGAGCAGGCGAGCGGCGACCTCCCGTGCAAAAGCGCGTTGCGCCTCGGCTGCATCGAGGATCAGGCGATCACCTTACGCTCGGCGGTAGGAAAGACGAAACAGGACCTTCTGGCCACGCCGTGAGCCCCCTCCTCTTGTTCGCCGTCGCCGTCATAGAGGGGGATGCCCCGGATCGAGCCCTCGACCAGTTCGACGCCCTCGAGCGTCATGCCCTGGGCCGCCCGCAGTAGGGCGCTGTTGTAGGAGCCCGAGGGCAGCAGGCCGCGCCTCGAGGGGAAGACCGCGTGGACAATCCATCTCGTCGGTCGCCAGTCGAGCAACAGGTCGATCAATCGACCGGCCTCCAGATCCCCCGCCACCGCCACGGTCGGCAACAGGACAACGCAAGCCCCTGAAGCGCCCCCTCGTGCAGCATATGCAAGTCATCGGTCACCAGACGCGGCGCATGGCGCACAGCCCTCAGGCTGCCCGACAGTCCAACCAGACGCATCAATCGTTCGTTCTTTGCCTGGCTGCTGCTGGACTTGGTGGTCGAGGGTTGCGCGGCTCAGCACCTGCATGGGGAGATTTCCGTCCCCCGCTGCATCCCGCCCCCCAGAGGCGGTCATGCCGTCCCTGTGCGCCAGGGCCCAGATGTGATCGCGGTGGGCCGGGCCGAAGTCCAGGCTACGCCAATCGGCCAGGTTCGCCTGACCGACGCCGGGCGATCTCAGTCCGCCCGAGCGTCCGACGCCGAAGGGCTCCGCGACGCCGCGCGCACGAAGCGCACGCGTTCGGTTTTCAGTTCCGGCTCGGGAACGTATCCCGCCTGGGCGAATGCGCGCTGCTGCGGCGGGGCTGAAGGCGCATCCTCGGCCCGCCACCACTTCGGGTCGGTCGACGCCTTTGGCAGAAGCCCGCCCACGATCCGTTCGATATCGCGAAAGCTCAGCTCGACTTCCGCCGTCTTCTGGCGGCGCAGGTAGCGAGCAAGAGGCTCATACTTCGCCATGTCGACCCTTCTCCTGTCACCGTGCCCCGACGACCCGCCTGCACAGTTCAAGCGGGCGTCCATACGGGACGCCGCCCCGTGAGAGAAGGCCGCACAGGCGATTCTCAACTGGACGCCGAACGTGAATGCGACCCGACGCCTCCGCCGCAAAGGGGGGCAATGGACGGGGAATGGCCGGGCCGCGCCTCCCCGAAGCTGAGGAGTGGACGAAACCCCGCAACATCATTTCGTGATCGCAGCCGGCGCCACGATCCGCGCGCCTTGTGGCGGTGCTGGCCCAAGCCTGCCGCTCAGTCGGTCGCCCTAAGGTCGGAACAGCACCTTGCCGGCCTTACCAGACGCGAGAGAGGCCTCCACCGCGCGCGACGCCTCGTCGAGCCCGAATACGGCCTCGACCGGCAATTCGAGCTGACCGCTGGCGACGCGTGTCAGAAGCTCGCCGATAAGACGGCGGCGCTGATCGGACGGCATGGCCGCCGACACCTTGGTGCCCCAGAAGCCCTTGAGCGTGAGCTGCTTGAAAATCACCGCGCCGGAGGGAATTTCCATGGCCGCGCCGGTCATGGAGCCGAACGACACCAGCAATCCGTTTTCGCCGAGCAGGTCCGCCAGATCGCCGCTCGATGTTCCGCCGATGGAGTCCACCGCCGCCTTGATCGGCGCCTCTCCATGAAGGGCGCGGACCTGGTCTTTCCAGTCCGGCGTCGCCGTGGAAACCACATGGTCGATGCCCAGAGCCCCCAGCTCAGCCACGCCAGCGTCGCGCCGGACTAAGTTGATTGTGTTGACGCCCCGCCCCTTCGCCAGCATGGCTAGGGTTTTGCCGACCGCGCCGTTCGCCGCGTTCTGGATGATCCAGTCGCCCCCGGCCACGCTCAGGACCTCCAGAAGGGAGATGGCGCTGAAAGGCATGGCGATCAGTTGCGCCGCCGCTTCGTCGCTGACAGCATCCGGCACGGGAACCAGACCGCCCGGCGAAGCCAGGAAGTACTCGGCCCAGCTGCCGTGCACCCCCGCGACGGCGATCCGCTGCCCCAACAAAGCGGCGTCCACACCCTCCCCGACGGCCTCGACGACGCCGACCGCCTCGCTGCCGCCGATGGCGGGCAAGGGCGGTTTGTAGCCGTAGCTGCCGCGGATGGTCCAAAGGTCATGATTGTGGATCGGCGACAGCGTCGTGCGGATGCGGACCTTGCCAGGGCCAGGTTCAGGCGTTGGCAGGTCCGCCAGATGGAGGAGTTCGGCCGGTTCGCCGAAGCTGTCGTGGATCAGGCTGCGCATTCGGTCTCTTTCCACCCGTCGCCCGGCCCTGGCCGATGACGAGTTCATCAGGTTGAGGCTTGAGATGGGGCTCCACCGTGCGTCTGCAATGTTCCCCTCAATCCCCCCGGCGTTTTCTCCGGGTTTTGTTCGCGTCATCGTGGATGGCGGACACCAGGGGAATGAACAAGGTCCATCGCCCCTTCATGGCTTGCGCCATGACGTACAGACTTCTACATTGCATCCATGGCTATGCAGGACGCCGCCCTCAGATCCCTCGACCCGGTCCCGCCCTTGCGGGATCCGCAGGAGCGCAGGCGCATGTCCGCCCCGGCCCTCAAGCTCTTCTTCAAGGCGGCGGCCCTATGGGGTCTGACGGTCGATCAGAAGCGCGCCGTTCTCGGCGACATCTCACGCCAGACTGAACACAATTGGCGCAACGGTGACGCCACCACGCTGACACGCGACCAACTCGAACGCATCTCCCTCGTCCTGGGCATCCTGAAGGGCCTGAGGCTCATCTTCGTCGAAGACCAGGCTGGCGTCCGGTGGCTGAAGGCGGAGAACCGCGACCACCCCTTCAACGGCCGTTCGCCGCTTGAGCGCATGACCGATGGCGGTATTTCCGACCTCTACGACGTCCGGCGCTACCTCGACGCTTGGCGGGGCGTGCGTTGACCACGCCGCCGCAGCGGCGTTTCACGTCCCGTACCCACCGCCTGGTCAACAGCCGCTTTCCAACAACCGGCGTCTTCGACGACATCGCCGAGAACGAGGAAGAGCTCCGCGTCGCCTTCCAGCTCGAGGAGATGACCAACGGCCGCCTCCTCGCCATGGCGCGCCTGCAGATGATGCCGCCGGGCTCACTAGCTGCAGGGCCGACCGCCACGCTCGCCAACGCCGCCTTCCTCCACGCTTCCGAGAGCGGCGGGCGTTTCAATGGGCCCGACCTCGGAGCCTGGTACTGCGCAACGGACATCGAGACGGCTATCGAAGAGACCCTCCACCACAACGGCAGACGGCTTCGACTGTCGGCCGGGGGCTTTCCCAACCGCATCCAGCTGAGAGAACTTGTCGTCCATCTGGACCTGGATCTGGCGGATCTGCGCGGGCTGCAGGCGGAACGTGCGGAGCTCTACGATCCCGACGACTATCGCGCCTCCCAGGCCTTCGCCGCCGATATTCGCTGGCCTGGCGACCCGGACGGCGTCGATGGCCTCGTCTATGACAGCGTGCGCCGTCCAGGCGGCGTGAACGCCTGCATTTTCCGCCCGGGCGCCCTGCCCCTGCCCATCCTCCAGGGCGGGCACTACGAATACGTCTGGGATGCGAAGGGTCAGGTCGAGGTGATCATGCTGACCGGCGTCAATCGAGCCTAGCCTGACCGCAGCCCTCAAGCAGACGCCCGTCTCGGCAGACAGACGCCCGCCGTCATTTCGGACAGGCAGTAGTCGGACCAGGCCTCCAGGACCTGGCGCCGCTTGCGCAGGGCGTCGCTCCGCCGATAGGCTCGCTCGGTCTCGTCGCCGACGACATGCGCCAGACACTCCTCGATGGTCTCTCGGGCGTAGTCCGTCTCGTCGCCCGCCCAATCCCGAAACGTCGAGCGCATGCCGTGCGGCGTAAAGCCCGGCGCCAGATCCCGAAGCATCATGTCCATCGCCATATTGGACATCGGCCCGCCCTTTGGTCCCGGAAAGATGAGCTGGTTGGGTCGCGGGTGGGTCGGATGAACCGCCTTCAAAACGTCCAGTGCGCCGGTCGATAGCGGTTGGCGAAAGGCGCGTTCCTTCATGCGGCTCGGGTCGAGCGCCCAGACATCGGCTCTGATCTCGCCCCAGACCGCCTCCAGGGTCATGGTCTCACGCGCCACGGTGAAGATCGTGAACTCCAGCGCGCGGGCGGACATGCCCTGGCTGGCCGAGAGTCGCTTCATGAAGGCCGGAATCTGTTCGTAGGGCATGGCCGGCATGTGGCCGCGCTGGAGCTTGGGGCGCGGCGGCAAGAGGTGGATCAGGTTCCCCTTCCACACAGCCGGGTTCGGGCCGGTGCGCAGCTTCTTAACCCTGACGTAGTCCAGCACTCTTTCGAGGCGCTCGCGCAGCTTGCCGGCTGACTCCGCCTTGGTCAGCCAGAGCGGCGTCAGTACGGAGAGAACGGCCTCGACGTCGATCTCATCGACCGGCCAGTGTTTGATCGGCGCGGCGTGGCGCTCGATGGAGCGCATCCAGCCGGCCTTGGTCTTGCGACCACGCCAGCCGCCTTCCTGGGCTTTCACATAGTCCGTCCAGCACGCCAGCAGTGTGGGCCGCCCCGCGACGCCGGTTCGGACCGCCGGCCTGTCCATCCCGGTCGAAGGGCTCGCCTCCAGGCTAAGAGCATCGGTGCGGCGTTGTTGCGCCAACGGATCCCTCCCAGCAGCGATGGACTGCTTGGCCCTGTCGCGGGCGAGACGCGCATCCGCCAGGGACACGTCGAGCATGGACCCGAGACCCATGTCCCTTCGTGCGCCCCCCGACCGGTAGCGATAGATCCAGCTACGTCCGCCCGTTCGGGCCACGACGAGATAGAGGCCGTCTCCGTCGGAATAGTAGCCCTCGCTCTTGAAGCCACGGACACTTCGATCCGTGAGCTTGCTGACTTTCAAAGCCATCGCCGCGCTCGCTGCAAATCATCCAGGAGCCTCGATTCTAGTGGCTCCTAATTTGGTTTGCACCCACCATCCTTCCCATCCAGCTTCCCATCCAGCAGACAAAAACTCGGTGAAATGCCCTGACGCGGTTTGCAGCAGTTTGGAAAAACAGAACACATTGTAGTGAATAAGTTTTTTGACACGAAACAGGCTCAGATGAAAAAATCTGGCAATCTATTTCCGGCCTCTACCCGCGGAGCCACTCGGGGGCATTAAGCCCAAGATATCGTCGCGCTTAATCATAGTTGGCCCGGGCGGCTTCCCATCCAGATTTCTATGCACCTAACACGCGGAACGATTTTCGCGTCTTCGTTGGCATGGCTTTGCACCTTTGAAAGACGGCGGACGATCACTAGCCCGATCAAGTCAGCCCCGCTTCTGTCCGAGCCATCCTGAGATCCTCGACAAGGGCCATGCGCGCGCGGCGACGCTCCTCAAGATCAGGCATACGCAAGACAAAGGCCGGATGAAGCGTAAGCAGAGCGCGCGCGCCATCCGGCGTGTCAATCACCGCGCCCCGCTCCGCCATGATGGATGGCTTTCGCCCCAGCACAGCCAGGCCCGCCGTCGCGCCCAATGCGAGGATCAGCCGGGGCCTAACAAGTCTGCGCTCCTGATCCAGCCACCAGCGGCAGGCCTGGACCTCGCCCGCGTTGGGCGTCTTGTGCAGGCGTCGCTTGCCGCGCGGCTCATGCTTGAAGTGCTTGACCGCATTGGTCAGGTAGACCCCTGAGCGATCAATGCCCGCTTGGGCGAGGGCGACGTCGAGAACCTGACCTGCTGGCCCGACGAAAGGCTGTCCCGCCAGGTCTTCATGATCGCCCGGCTGCTCGCCGACAATCATCAGCCGCGCCTCGCGCGGTCCCTGTCCGCAAACGCCTTGGGTCGCATCCCGCCAGAGAGGACAGCGCCGGCAGTTCTGCAGGCCTCGCTCCAGGTCCGTCGGGTCCGCAGCGACCAGGTCATCGGTCGAGGTCCGATCAACCGTCGGTGGGCGCAGGCGCTGAAACTTCTCATTTGGCAGAGACGAAGGTTCAGAGACCATGATCTCGGTGCGGGCCGCCGCCGAGGCCACCAGTCCCGGGATCAGAGAAGCCTCGGGCAGGTTCTTCCAATACCGTTTCGGCATCTCCGACTGCATCATGCGCGTGCGCAGACGCGCAGGATTGAAGGTCGAAGCGTAGTAGGTGCGCCAGAAATCCTCGACCTCGTCCTCCTGCGGAGCCTCCTCTTGTCGTCCCGGCGGCCCGAAGGTCAGGGCGTCTCCGTCCCAGTGGGCGGTCCCATCCGGCGTCAGGATCGACCACTGCATGGTGCTGAACCGCCGTGCGAAAAAGGGCGCCGTCTTTTCCAGCACGCGATGCGCCGGCTCGAACCAGGCGACCCAGCGCTCGCCGTCCGCATCCCTCGTTTCGCGAAAACGAACGAAGGCCTTCATCTTGTGCGCCGCGCGGTGGACGTTCTTCACCCGCTCGGCCGCCGCTGCGACATCGGGATCGGACACCACCCGCATCAGATCGGGCTCGTCCCGCAGCCGCCACAGCAGCCGATACATCAGGTCGAACCGATCCGGGGCGCGGTGCAGGATCAGGTCGCCCGCCGTTTCCATGAAGGCCCGGGGGACGACGAAAGCATCGTCCACGGCGGTTGCGCCAGCCGCTCCATCAACGTCGAAAAGCCCGTCCTGACCAGATCCCGCCGTGACAAAGCGTACGCTGGCGGGCTCGACGCCGGCAGTGCGCAAACGGCGCGCAGCCGCCTTCCATCCGGCGAAATCCGTCTCACTCGCCAGGACAATGGTGCGCATCAGAACAGGCTCAACTGTTCCGGGGCCCGCTGCGGCGCCAGCCGCGCGCGCAGGTGCTCCGCATCCGTCAAACCGCCCGGCGTCCAGTCCAGTGCGACGATCCAGGGTCGCACCTTGTCGATCGACCGCGTCAACCGCGCCACATCCTCCAGCCGCAAGGTGCGATAGCGCCGGACCGACAGGATGCGATCCACCGCCTTCACCCCCAGCCCCGGCACGCGCAAAAGGTCTTCGCGCGCGGCCAGATTGACGTCGGTGGGGAAAATGTCGCGTCGCTTCAACGCCCAGGCCAGCTTGGGATCGACCGCCAGATCCAGCATCCCGTCTGACGCGCCCTCCCCGATCTCGGGCGCGGTGAAGCCGTAGAAGCGCATCAGCCAGTCGGCCTGATAAAGCCGATGCTCCCGCATCAGCGGCGGTTTCGACAACGGCAGGACGCTGGAGCTGTCGGGAATGGGGCTGAAGGCCGAATAATAGACGCGGCGCAGGCCATAGCCGCCATACAGAGAGGCGCTGCGGTCCAGGATTTCCGTGTCCGGAGCCCCGTCCGCGCCGACGATCAACTGCGTCGACTGACCGGCCGGCGCGAAGGCCGGCGGACGATGCCGGTCGCGCTTCTCCGGCTTGGCCGCTTCCAGCCTCAACCGCACCTGCCCCATGGTCTTGCGGATCAGGCGGGCGTCCTTCTCGGGCGCCAGTCGCCCCAAGGCCTCGTCGCGCGGCAGCTCGATATTGGCCGACAGCCTGTCGGCGTAACGCCCCGCCAGCGCCACCAGCCGCTCATCCGCTTCCGGGATCAGCTTCAAATGGATATAGCCGCGAAAGTCATGGTCCTCGCGTAGGCGACGCGCGACCTCGACCAGTTGCTCCATCGTATAGTCGCCCGAGCGCACGACGCCGGACGACAGGAACAGCCCCTCGATATAGTTGCGCTTGTAGAAGGCCAGGGTCAGATCGACGACCTCGTCCACCGTGAATCGCGCCCGCTCGACGTTCGAGGACGAGCGGTTGATGCAATAGACGCAGTCATAGATGCAGAAATTGGTCAGCAGGATCTTCAACAGGCTGACGCACCGCCCGTCCGGCGTATAGGCGTGGCAGATGCCCATGCTCTCCGTCGAGCCCACGCCCTTGCCGTCGAGGGAGTTGCGCTTAGGCGCGCCGGACGACGCGCACGACGCATCATACTTGGCCGCATCGGACAGGATGGAGAGCTTTCGCCGAAGTTCGATACGCGCCATCCGTTCATGATATGTTCCTTGATCCGAAAGGTCCAGCGTGACCGTATGATGGGGACGACGGCGGAACCCTGACCTTCATGGCTCCGTTTCCCTGCCCTGTTCAGGGCCGGGCCCTGATATCCGAATGGCCTTGAAAGCGACCCTCACGCGCATGTCCCTGCCCGATCACGGTTTCGCCTCGGTCCTGCGACCAACGCCTGGCGGCCTATGGTGCCCGGAAGGCGACTTCTACATCGACCCGCCGCGCCCCGTAGCTCGAGCCGTCATCACGCACGGTCACGCCGACCATGCGCGAGCGGGGCACGGCGCTGTCCTGGCCACGCCCGAGACCCTGGCCATCATGGGCGAGCGCTACGGTGCCGACTTCGCGGGTCGGACACAAGCTCTGACCTATGGCGAACGGCTCAAGGTGGGCGGCGTCGAGGTGTCGCTGGCCCCCGCCGGCCACGTGCTCGGCTCAGCCCAGGCCACGGTGCGCCACGGGGGTCTGACCATCACCGCCTCGGGTGACTACAAGCGTCGCCGCGACCCGACCTGCGCCGCCTTCGAACCCGTGCCCAGCGACGTCTTCATCACTGAGGCCACCTTTGGCCTGCCGGTCTTTCGCCATCCCCCGGACACGCAGGAGATCGGTCGCCTGCTGCGTTCGGTCCAGCAATTCCCGGAACGCGCCCATCTGGTCGGGGCCTATGCACTCGGCAAGGCGCAACGAGTGATCCGCCTGCTGCGCGAGGCGGGCTATGACGAGACCATCTATGTGCATGGGGCGCTTGAACGCCTCAATCGGCTCTATGAGCATTTCGGCGTCGATCTGGGACCGCTGGCCCCGGCGACCGGATCAAAGGCCGACTTCGCCGGGCGCATCGTCATCGCGCCGCCCTCCGCCATCGCCGACCGCTGCAGCCGTCGCTTCCCCGATCCGGTCACGGCCTTCGCCTCGGGCTGGATGAGCGTGCGGGCGCGTGTGCGCCAGCGCGGCGTCGAACTGCCGCTGATCCTGTCCGACCACGCCGACTGGGACGAACTGACCGCCACCCTGACCGAGCTGTCGCCGCAGGAAATCTGGATCACCCACGGCCGCGACGACGCCCTGCGCCGCTGGGCCGAACTGGAGGGACTGACGGCTCGCGCCCTGCACCTGGTCGGCTATGAAGACGAGGATGACGACTAATGCGCGCCTTCGCCGCCCTGCTGGATCGGTTGTCGTTCACGGCGTCGCGCAACGCCAAGCTGCGACTGATCCGCGACCACCTAGCCGATGCGCCCGATCCCGACCGGGGCTGGGCCCTGGCGGCTCTGACCGGCGCCCTGTCCTTCACCGCCGCCAAGCCCGCCATGATCCGTCAGGCGGTCGAGGCCCGCGTCGATGCCGAGCTGTTCCGCCTGTCCTATGACTATGTCGGCGACCTGGCGGAGACCGCCGCCCTGATCTGGCCGGCCCGACACGGCGCCAACCGCGAGCCGGAACTATCCGAGGTCATCGACACTCTGAACACGGCCAAGCGCGGCGAGGTTCAGGGCCTGTTGGAAGGCTGGCTCGACGCCCTGGACGCCGACGGCCGCTGGGCCTTGCTGAAGTTGGTGACGGGCGGTTTGCGCGTCGGCGTCTCGGCGCGGCTGGCCTGGCAGGCGGCGGCGGACTTCGGCGGCGTCGAGGTCGCCGACATACAAGAGGTCTGGCACGCTCAGACCCCGCCCTACGCCGACCTCCTGGCCTGGCTGGACGGCAAGACCGAGCGCCCCTCGGCCATGGCCCATGGCCGCTTTCGTCCCGTCATGCTGGCCCAGCCCATCGACGAGGCCATCGACCTGCCCCGCCTCGACCCCGCCGCCTACGCCGCCGAATGGAAATGGGACGGCATCCGAGTTCAGGCCGTCAGCGAAGGCGGCGTGAAACGCCTCTACAGCCGCACCGGCGAGGACGTGTCCGGCGCCTTTCCCGATGTCCTTGCGGCCCTGAACTATGAAGGCGCCATCGACGGCGAGCTTCTGGTGCTACGCGATGGTCGGGTCGCCCCCTTCGGCGACCTGCAACAAAGGCTGAACCGCAAGACTGCCGAAGCCAAGCTGATCGCCAGCCATCCGGCGGGCATACGCGCCTACGACCTGCTGGCCGCCGAGGGCGAGGACCTGCGCGCCCTGCCCTTCGCCGAGCGCCGCGCGCGGCTGGAGGCCTTCGTCGCCGCCATCGGCTCAGACCGCATTGACCTGTCGCCCCTGGTGCCGTTCGAGACCTGGAAGGGGCTGGCCGCCCGGCGCGCCGAACCGCCGCCCGGCGATCCGCAGTCCGCAGAGGGCCTGATGCTGAAACGGCTGGACAGCGTGTATGAGGCGGGTCGCCCCAAGGGGCCGTGGTTCAAATGGAAGCGCGATCCGCACCTGATCGACGCCGTGCTGATGTACGCCCAGCGCGGCCACGGCAAGCGGTCCAGCTTCTATTCCGACTACACCTTCGGCGTCTGGACCGAGGACGCCGACGGAATCCACGTGCTGACCCCGGTCGGCAAGGCCTACTTCGGCTTCACCGACGAGGAACTGAAACAGCTCGACAAGTTCGTGCGCGACCACACCGTCGAGCGCTTCGGCCCCGTCCGCTCCGTCACCGCTACCCGTGAGTTCGGGCTAGTGCTGGAGGTCGCCTTCGAAGGCCTGCAGAGATCCAAACGCCACAAGTCCGGCGTCGCCATGCGTTTTCCTCGCATCAGCCGCATCCGCTGGGACAAGCCGGCCAAGGAGGCCGACGAATTGGCCACGCTCGAACGGATGCTGGACTAGCCGCGCTTCCTGCCCCGCCCTGAGGTCAGCGACGATAGAGGTCGGCGTCTGGGTCTTTCCCGCCCCTCAGTGCGGCCGCGACCACCTGGCTGGCAATCACCGAATAGGTGATGCCGTTGCCGCCGAACCCCATGACCGCCCAGGCGTGATCCAAACCCTCTACCGGCGCGATATGGGGCAGTCCCGTAGCGCTTTCGCCAAAGGCACCCGCCCAGACATAGTCGACCTCCACCTCTACCTTGGGCAGAAGCTGCTTAACCTTGGCCAGGATTCGGTCGCGCTTTTCACGCATCAGCGCTGGGTCGGCATGCGCGGTCGCGGAGGCTTCGTCTTCGCCGCCGACGATCAGCCGCCCGTCCCGACTGGTGCGCATATAGAGGTAAGGATCGGCCCCTTCCCAGACCATGGTCTCGCGCAGCCAGAGCGGAAGGTTTGCTCCGGGCTTGGAAGCCAGCGCCCAGGTCGAGATCACATCGGAATCCGGCGCAGACACGCCCTCCGGTCGCTCATAGCCGCAGCAGAAGACGACCGCCGACGCCCGAACAGCCGGACCCTCTTCAGTCAGCAGCGTGACCCCGTCCGGGTCGGACGCCGCCTGCATGACCTTGACCGGCGAATAGATCCGCGCGCCCCGTTCTGCCGCACGCCGAAGCAAGCCGGCCGCCAGCTGGGCGGGATCGGCGCTGGCCGAGCCCCCGCTCAGAATGGCCCCCGTCCGCTCGACGCCAAACTGGTCGCCCAGTTCAGCCGCCGTCAGGAACTGGCTGTCCAACCCGATCGCCGCCCGCGCCTCGGCCTCCGCCTCCAGCGCTCGCCGCCCATAGGCGTCGCCAGCCAGATAGAGGGCCTTGCGGCCCTGAAAGCCGCATCGAATCTGCTCGTCCGCCACGATACGCCCCAGATCGTCCACCGCCCTTCGGGACCGCAGATAGGCCCGGCGGGCGTCGGCCTGCCCGATTTTCTTGGCCAGCGCCGTCAACGGCAGGTCGATCTCCCACTGCAGGAGCGCGGTTGAGGCGACGGTCGAACCCATCATCGGCGGGCGGCGATCCAGAACCGCCACCTCATGATCCCGCGACAACTCATGGGCCATCAGCGCACCGCTGATCCCGGCGCCGACAATAGCGACATCGACCGAAATCGCCTGCTTCAAGGGGCGAACGGGCACGCCAAGGAAAGCACTGTCGGCCCATAGGGAGCGGCCACTTCTCAGGTCACGTTTCCGGGTCAATCCCGCCATTTGGCCTTCCCTCCAAGCCTCGCTTTGAGACCGGACGACGGAACGCGCCTTGTGGCCGGGGGGTTGCTCTCGTCCAGGCCTTGGCGCGGCCTGACCTCAGGCTCGACATCCGATGCAGAGGTGAAACAGAACAAGAACGCACCTATATTCGACTTCATGCCTTTGGGACCTCCACGCTTGGACACCTGCGACCTCGCCTCCGACGGGCTCCCGCCCCGCTTCCATGACTGGTTCTCCAGTCGCGGTTGGTCGGCGCGCGCGCATCAGTTGGCCATGATCGATAAGGCCCAGACCGGCGCTGACGTGCTGCTGATCGCCCCGACCGGCGGCGGCAAGACCTTGGCTGGTTTCCTGCCCAGTCTGATCGACCTGGCAGAGCGCGGGCCGCGCAACGGGCCCAAGGCCCTGCACACCCTCTATATCTCGCCGCTCAAGGCCCTGGCCGTGGATGTGGAACGCAACCTGCTGACACCCGTGCGCGAGATGGACCTGCCGATCGTGGTCGAATCCCGGACCGGCGACACCGGCCAGGCCCGCCGCCAGCGCCAGCGGATCGCCCCGCCCGACATCCTGCTGACCACCCCGGAACAACTGGCTCTCTTTTGCGCCTGGGAAGGGGCGCGCGACTATTTCGAGAACCTGCGCTGCGTGGTGATCGACGAGATCCACGCCATCTACGGCTCAAAGCGCGGCGACCTGCTGGCGCTCGGCCTCGCCCGTTTGCGAAGCTTTTCGCCCCATCTGCGCTGCGTCGGCCTGTCGGCGACCGTGAACGACCCGGCCCTTGTCAGGCGCTGGCTGTCGGACCGAGGCGACGACATCGTCCATGGTCAGGCAGGCGCGCCGGCGCAGGTCGAGGTTCTGCTGTCCGAAAACCGCGTGCCCTGGGCCGGCCACACCGCCCAGCACGCCATGGCCGAGGTCTATGAGACCATCAAGACGGCGCGCACGGCCCTGGTCTTCGTCAACACCCGCTGGCAGGCGGAGTTCGCCTTTCAGGAGCTATGGCGGCTGAATGAGGACAACCTGCCGATCGCCCTTCATCACGGCAGCCTGTCCGCCGAACAGCGCCGCAAGGTGGAAGCCGCGATGTCGCGCCAGGAACTGCGCGCCGTGGTCTGCACCTCGACGCTGGATCTGGGCATCGACTGGGGCGCGGTTGATCTGGTCATCCAGCTTGCAGCCCCCAAGGGCGCCTCGCGACTGGTGCAGCGGATCGGACGGGCCAACCATAGACTGGACGAGGCTTCCCGCGCGGTTCTTGTGCCCGCCAGCCGGTTCGAGATGCTGGAGTGCCAGGCGGCGGTGGAAGCGGTGGCGGAAAACGCGCTCGACGGCGATCCGCCCAGGACCGGGGCGCGCGACGTCCTGGCCCAGCACATCATGGGCTGCGCCTGTTCCGAGCCCTTCGACCTGGTGGAGCTATACGAAGAGGTGCGCCGGGCCGCACCCTATGCAGGACTTTCCAGGGAGGCCTTTGAGCAGGTCGTCGATTTCGTCTCGACGGGCGGCTACGCGCTCAGAAGCTATGATCGCTTCCGACGGATAATTCGCGGTCGCGACGGCCGCTGGCGTGTACTCAATGAAGAGACAGCAAGACGGCATCGGATGAATGTCGGCGTCATCGTCACGGCCCAGACCCTCAACATCCGCCTGCCTGGCCGCCACGGGTCTGGTCGCAAGATCGGTCAGGCCGAGGAGTGGTATTTCGAACAGCTGACCCCAGGCGACAGCTTCCTGTTTGCAGGCGAGATATGGCGCTTCGAAGGAGTCAGGGGGACGGACGCCATCGTCACCCGTTCGACCGAAAAAGAGCCCAGGGTTCCTAGCTGGGGCGGTTCAAAATTCGCGCTGTCCACCTTCCTGGCCAAGCGCGTTCGTCGGATGATGAGCGACGAAACCTCATGGTCCCGCCTGCCGCCCGACGTCTGCGAGTGGCTGTACGCGCAAAAGGCGCACTCCAGCCTGCCCGGCGAAGATGATCTTCTGGTCGAGACCTTCAGCCGGGGCAAACGCCACTACATGGTCTGCTATCCGTTCGAGGGGCGACTGGCGCACGCCACACTGGCCATGCTGATCACGCGTCGGCTGGACCGCGCCGGGGTCGGGCCGATCGGCTATCTGGCCAACGACTACGCCCTGTGCGTCTGGTCCCTGCGGCCAATGGACAGCCTCGATTTCGACGCCCTGTTCCAGCAGGACATGCTGGGGGACGATCTGGAAGCCTGGCTGGACGAGAGTTTCATGGTGAAACGCGCCTTCAAGGAATGCGCCCTGATCAGCGGCCTGATCGAGCGCCGCATGCCGGGGCATGAGAAGAATGGTCGACAGGTGACGTTCTCCGCCGACCTGATCTACGACACCCTGCGTCGGCACGATCCCGATCATCTTCTCTTGTCCTGCGCCCGCGAGGACGCGGCGCGCGGCCTTCTGGATCTGGCGCGTTTGGGTGAGCTGCTGGCCCGCATCTCAGGCCGGATCAGTGTCGAGCGGCTCCGGCATGTTTCACCCTTCGCCGTGCCTCTGTTGATGGAGATCGGCAAGGAGCGTGCGCCCGGAACCTCGGCCGCGGACATGATGCTGGAAGACGCGACTCTGATCGACGAGGCCATGTCTTGAGCGTCGCAAAGCTGGAGGCCGAGGACGGCGCCTTCGCCACCCGCCTGGCCGGGGCTGACGTCGTGTTTCGCGTGTCGGGCGCCCTCTGGTTGCCGGGGGAGCGCATGCTGGTGGTCGCCGACCTGCACCTCGAAAAGGGATCGGCCTACGCCGCGCGCGGGCAGCTCCTGCCGCCCTACGACACGCGCGAGACCCTGAACCGGCTGGAGCATGAGGTCGCGACTCTCGCCCCGCGATCCGTCGTCCTGCTCGGCGACACTCTCCATGACCACGGCGCATCAGCGCGTATCGTCTCGGATGAGCGCGCGCGCCTCGCCGCTCTGGCTGAGAGGCTCAGACTGATCTGGGTCGCCGGCAATCATGATCCCGATGGTGCGGGGGACCTGGGCGGCGAGACCGCGCAGGTGGTCGAGGTCGCCGGGCTATCGCTACGCCACGAGCCCTCTCCCGGCCCCGCCGATGGCGAGGTGTCGGGACACCTGCACCCCTGCGCCCGCATCAGCGGCCCGGCAGGAAGCATTCGCCGTCGCTGCTTTGCCTCCGACGGAAGGCGCCTGATTCTGCCCGCCTTCGGCGCCTATGCCGGAGGACTTAATCTGCGAGACCCCGCATTCACTGGCCTTTTTCGCGCGCCCCCGACCGGCTACCTGCTGGCTCGGCGCGTCGCGGCCGTCTCCTATGAGAAGATGCGGCCTGATCAACGATCCATGGTTGGTTGATCAAAACCACCACTCTCGTCCTTAGACGTGCAGAGGCCAGAACAGCAGGATCAGCGGCGGTCCGGCCAGAAGCACCAGAAGGCTAAGCGGCGCGCCCAATCTCGGATAGTCGGAGAACCTGTAGCCGCCCGGCCCCATCACCAGAGTGTTGCACTGATGTCCGATGGGGGTGAGGAAATCACAGGCCGCTCCCACCGCCACCGCCATCAGGAAGGGATCGGGATTGAACCCGAGTTGCCTGGCCAGGGTGGCCCCGATCGGCGCGACGATCAGGACCGTCGCCGCATTGTTCAGGAAGGGGGTCACCGCCATTGAGGCCAACATGACCCCGCCAATCGCCAGCACCCCGGGCAGGCCGCTGAAGACATGTCTCAACAGACCCGCGATCAGCTCGGAACCGCCGGTCTGCTGGATCGCGTCCGAAACCGGAATCAGGGCGGCGATGAGGACCAGAAGCGGCCCGTCCAGCGCGGCGTAGGCCTCCCGCATTTTCAGCCCGCCCATAGCCACGATCACCACGGCCGCGCCAAAGAAGGCCACGGCGACCGGGACGAGGCCGAACCCGACGAGGATCATGGCGATCGCAAGGACGACGGCGGGCAGGAAGCGCTTGCGCCGACTACCCAGTCGCACCTCCCGCTCAGCCAGGGGCAGCAGATCCAGGGCTTTCAGCGCGGTCGGCAAGCTCTGCTCCGCGCCCTGAAGCAGAAGGATGTCGCCCGACGCCAGTTTGGCGGTCCGAAGATGCTGGGTCAGTTCATAGCCGCTGCGCGACACGCCGAGGAGGTTGATGCCATGTTGCCCATAGAGGTCGGACTGCCGAACGGACTGACCCTGCAAAGGCGAGTTGCGGCCGACGACAGCTTCGATGACCGCAATCTCCTCTGAGGCGCTCTCCGTGGCGATGGGCCGGTTCTCCCAGACCAACTTCAGACGCGCCGTAGCCAGAAAGGCTTCTAGCCCCTGCTGTTCGCCTGCGACGAGCAGGATGTCCCCCGCCTTGACGACCACGTTCCCACGGGGGTTCGGTCGGCGCCTGCCGTTGCGGATCAGCGCCATGATCCGGACCTCTCCCTCCCCGCATCTCATCAGGGCTGACACCGTCATGGACCCGGGCGCCCAGTCGTCCGGAGCGCTGACCTCGGTGACGTAGGCGTTCTCATCAAGAGCCGCGTTCATCACAGCGGCGCTGTGGCGCTCCCTGGGCAGCAGGCGATAGCCGAACGCGAGAAAGGCCAGGGCGATGGCCGTCAGGCCGAGACCGACTGGCGCAAAATCATACATGCCGAACGACTGGCCCACGACCTCCTGGCGCACCTGGGCGACGATGATGTTCGGCGCTGTCCCGACCAACGTCACCATTCCTCCCGCCATGGCCCCGAAGGCCATTGGCATCAGCAGTCGCGAGGGCGCTGACCCGGTGCGGCGAGCCACCTGCAGGGCCACCGGCATCATGATCGCCAGTGCTCCGACGTTCTTGGTGGCCATGGACAGCAGGGTGACGACCCCGGTCAGCACCGGAACCTGACTCCGCTCGGTCTTCAACAACGGCAGAACCCGCCGCATCGCCGCTTCAACAATCCCCGAGCGCGCAAAGGCCGCCGAGACGATCAGAGCACAGGCGATGATGACCGTGACATCGTTCTTGAACCCGTCAAAGGCGGCCTCTGCCGGAACCACCCCGAGGACGAGGCCCGCCACGAGGGCGACCGCCGCCACCAGATCGTAGCGAAACCGGCCCCAGATGAAGGCGCCAATCGTCAACGCAATCAGTCCGAACGCCAGCCCTTGTTGTAATGTCACGTGTCGCCGCCCCCTCAGTTTCGTCAGTCAACGTCGCGGCGGCACAATCGATGCCGACTTACCATTCGGGAGCGACCGCCCTCCCGGCGCAAGGACATCACGCCTTGAGGCGGATCTTCTTTTCGACCTCGACGGCCGCCTTCTCTTCCTTTTTCCGTCTGTTGAAGACGGTGCGCATGTGGCGGAGATCAGCCGGGCTCAATGCCTTTTCAGCCGCGACAAACTGCTCCTGCTCTTCCTCCCGGATGTGATGGAGGTATTCTTCTCGCAGGGCGGCGAAGCGCCGTATCCAGCCCGGAGAGGCCATGTCCCGCGCGGCCAGATCCGCCAGGAGGTCATCGATCTCCTTGTGCTCGGCGACGGCGTGGCGCGCGAAATCCGTCGTGGCGGGATTTCTCAGCACGCTGGACCACAGCGCCTGCTCCTCGGCGGCCGCGTGAGCCTTCAGTTCATGAACCAGTTCGTCGAAGAGACGCACGCGGTCGGGAGACTTCCCCTCTGTCTCCTCCATCATGGCCAGAAGCGCACGGTGGCGATCATGGTCCTCGACCAGCCGACCGAAGATATCGGGATCACCCCGGAACTTGGTGGCCGGCGTGCTGCCGATGCGCGCGGCGAGATCAGGCGCGACGGAACGCGCCTTCGCCACGGCTTCAGCCTTGGCCTTTTCAGGCGCCATGGGCTGCGCCCGTTTCTCGCTCGCCGAAACCGATTTCTGCATGCCCTGCTCCTCCAAAGCGTCGACCGGCCAGCGGCAGGCGACAAGCTCTACATTCGCAGTACGAACCTTCGACTTCTCAGCTGGTTCCCGAGTGCATGAAAGCAAACTGAACGCCGCAGAGCCCCTAGCCGACGACCGGGAACCAGACCGTGAACCGACTGCCCGATCCCGGCCCGTTGCTTTCCAACTCGACGGCGCCCTCATGCATTTCGACGAGTTCGCGAACCAGGGCGAGGCCGATCCCGAGACCTTCGCGCGATCGGTCGTCAGGCCCCTTGGACTGGGTGAACAGCTCGAAGACGCGGACCTGCATCTCTTCCGGCACGCCGACCCCGTTGTCAGCGACATCGATCCGCACACGATCCTCGACCCTGTTGGCCGACACCTGGATGCGGCCTTCCGACGGCGTGTACTTGGCGGCATTGGTCAGCAGATTGCTCACCACCTGGGACAGACGCGTGAAGTCGCCGTCGAGCCAGATCGGCGCCCCCGGCATGTCGACCGTCAGGTCGTGGCGCCCTGCATCGATCTTGGGCCGACTGGTGTCGACCGCCGAGTCGATGATGCTCTGCACAGTCACCCGCTCGCGCTTCAGCGAGATCTTGCCCTGGTCGATGCGGGCGACGTCCAGCAGATCCTCGATCAACCGCGAAAGATGATGGGCCTGGACCTCCATCCGCGCGTGGATCAGGGCGCTGCGTTCGGGATCGGTCTGCCGCTCAAGCAATTGCAGCCCCGCCCTGAAGGCCATGACGGGATTGCGCAGCTCGTGCCCCAGCATGGCGATGAAGTCGTTCTTGCGGCGGTCGGCGGCGCTGAGGGCGGCCGCATAGGCCTTGAGTTCGTCTCGATGCGAGAGGATCTCCTGCCTCTGGCGGTACAGCTCGATGAAGACGTTCGCCTTGCTCTTCAGGATGTCCGTCTCGACAGGTTTCTGGATGAAATCCACCGCCCCGGCCTCATAGCCCCTGAATCGGCGCTGCTGGTCGGCGCTGCCGGCCGTGACGAAGATGATCGGAATGTGCCGCGCATTGGCGTTGCCGCGCATGAACTCAGCGAGCTGAAAACCGTCCATGCCCGGCATCTGGACATCCACCAGGGCGAGGGCGAAGTCATGCACCAGCAGAAGTTCCAGAGCCTCATCGCCGGAGCGGGCCTTGAGACAGACCACGCCGTCACGCTTCAGGAGAGCTTCCAGAGCGAGCAGGTTCTCCTCGAGATCGTCCACAAGCAGGAGATGGATCGGCTTCTCCGGGCTAGTCATGCTTGTCCAAGGCCTTTCAGAACTTCGGGAATGCGCGCGAGCGACATCACTTGTGCGGCCGGGCAGGCGCGAAGGGCGGCCTCCGGCATAGGGCGGGCATAGGCGGAGGCAGGGTCTTCGACGAATGTCAGACCGCCAGCGGCGGCGACCGCCTTCAATCCCGCCGCCCCATCCTCATTGGCGCCGGTCAGAACCAGGCCGACCAGCCCCGCGCCATAGGCGTCGGCGGCGCTTTCGAACAGGACGTCGATGGAAGGGCGGGAGTAGTTGACCAACTCGTCAGACGAGAGGGCCAGAGCGCCGTCCGCCTCGACCAGAAGGTGATAATCGGAAGGGGCGAAATAGACCACGCCCGGCTGCGTCGGCTCCTTGTCCTCCGCCTCCTTGACGGTCAGCGCGCATTTGGACGCGAACAGGGGCGCCAGCACATTGCTGCGGTCGGCGGGCACGTGCAGGACGATCAGGACCGGCAAGGGAAAGTCGGCGGGCAGCTCCGGCAGGATGGCGAGCAGGGCCTGCACCCCTCCGGCCGAGGCGCCGATCACGAGGGCTCGGGCAGGATCAGGGGTCATGGCTCGCGCCTGCGATAGATCTTCTCTTCCGGGACGAAGTCGGCAAAGGCGCCGGCGTGCCGCGAGAAGCGCAAGCTCTCCTTGGAACCGATGCCCAGGAAGCCGTTGCGAGCCAGCGAGTCCTTGAATAGGCCGACGGCGCGATCCTGCAGCGGGCGATCAAAGTAGATCATCACATTGCGGCATGAGATCAGCTGCATCTCGCCGAAGACGGCATCCGACACCAGGCTATGGTCCGAAAAGACGACATTGGCCCTCAGGGACTTGTCGAACACCGCCCGACCGTAGTCGGCCGTGTAGTAGTCCGACAGCGAGGTGCGACCGCCTGACTTCTGGTGATTTTCGGTGAACTTTCGGATGCGATCCAGCGAATAGACGCCGGCCTCCGCCGCCCGCAGCGCGTCAGGATTGATATCCGTGGCGTAGAACATCGTCCGGTCGAACAGGCCCTCCTCACGGAACAGGATGGCGAGCGAATAGACCTCTTCGCCGGCGCTGCATCCCGCGATCCACACCTTCAGGGAAGGATAGGTTCTCAGATGCGGCAGCACCTGCTCTCGCAGAGCCCGGAAATAGGCGGGGTCACGAAACATTTCGCTGACCTGGACCGTCAGGAAACCCAAAAGCTGCGGCAACATCTCCGGGTCGTGCAGGACGCGCTCCTGAAGCGCCGTCAGACTCGGCAGCCCGAAATGGGTGCGCGCCTGGAGCAGGCGGCGCTTGATCGAGGCTCGCGCATAATGACGGAAGTCATAGTGATAACGCTGGAACAACGCCTCCAGCAGCAGCTGGATCTCTATGTCTTCCACCTCGTGGGGGGCGACCGGACTCAACGCGGCATCCATACGCGTACGAGCGACAGCAGCTTGTCCACATCCAGGGGTTTGGCCATGTAGTCGTTGGCCCCCGCCGCAATACAGCGCTCCTGATCGTCTGGCATGGCCTTGGCCGTCAGCATCAGCACCGGCAGGTCGCGCCAGCGCGGGTCCTTTCTCAGCTCTCGCGTGGCGGTCAGGCCGTCCATGACGGGCATCATGACGTCCATCAAGACCAGGTCGATGGATTGCGCCGGATCTTCAGCAGACCGTTCCAGCCGCTCAATGGCCTCCTTGCCGTTGCGCGCGATCTCGATGCGGGCGCCGCGCGGTTCCAGCACATTGGTCAGGGAGTAGATGTTGCGCACATCATCCTCGACGATGAGAATCTTCCGCCCTTCCAGCACGGCGTCGCGGTGGCGGGCCTTGCGGATCATCTTCTGCTGCTCGGGCGGCAGTTCCGACACCACCTGGTGCAGGAAGAGGGAGACCTCGTCCAGCAGCCGTTCAGGCGATTTAGCGCCCTTGATGATGATGGAGCTGGAATAGCGGCGTAGCTGCTGCTCGTGTTCCGGGGACAGGTCGCGGCCGGTATAGACGATGACTGGCGGGTAGCCCTGCCCGCTCTCGCGGCTGAGCGTCTCCAGCAGAGAGAATCCCGACGCGTCCGGCAGGGTCAGGTCCAGCACCATGCAATCAAAAGTCTGGCTCTTGAGTTGCTGCAGACATTCCGCCGCTGTCCCGACGCCGACCGTCTCCACATCCCTGGATTCAAGCAGCTTGCTGACCGCCTCGCGCTGAACCACGTCGTCCTCGACGATGAGGACACGACGCATCGTCCGCGTCAGCTTTTCCTCCAGCGAACGAAGCACATCGGCCAGGGCCTCGCGCGCCACCGGCTTCATCACATAGCCGATCGCTCCGAGCGACAGGGCGGTCTGGCTGTGATCGTCGGCAGAGACGACATGGATAGGAATATGGCGTGTCTCGTCGTCGCGCTTGAGCACGTCCAGCACCGTGAGGCCGGACTGGTCCGGCAAACCGATGTCGAGCACCACGGCGTTGGGGCGATAGCGCTTGGCCAGCTTCACGGCCTCCTCCGCCGTGCCTGCCAGAATGCACTGGAACCCCATCTCCCGGGACAGGTCGCGGACAATGGCGGCGAAGCGGTCGTCGTCCTCCACCACCAGGAGCAGGCGACGCGCCCCCGCCAGATGATCGCGATCGTCATCCAGGGTCCGGGCCAAGGGCCTGGCTTCCGCCGCAACGGGCGTTGAAGCCGGCGAAGCCGCAGCGGGCGATCCGGTCGGCGCCTCTCGCGGCGCCACGCGCGCGGCGTCATAGGTGCGCGGCAGGGTCAGGGTGAAGACGCTGCCCTCGCCCGGCCGGCTTTCTAGGCGGATACGCCCCCCGAGCAGACGGGCGAGTTCGCGTGAGATGGACAGGCCCAGGCCAGTCCCGCCGTAGCGCCGGCTGATGGTGCCGTCCGCCTGCTGGAAGGCCTCAAACACGCCTTTCTGCTGGTCCGGGGCGATGCCGATGCCCGTATCCGAAACGGCGAAAGCCACTTCATCAGAACCGACGGCCGAAACTGACAGCGTCACCTTGCCCTTCTCGGTGA
This sequence comes from Brevundimonas bullata, assembly GCF_003350205.1. Lineage (GTDB taxonomy): Bacteria > Pseudomonadota > Alphaproteobacteria > Caulobacterales > Caulobacteraceae > Brevundimonas > Brevundimonas bullata. The sequence goes on from NZ_QLLC01000014.1 coordinate 29,356, forward strand.
ACTTGAAGGCGTTCGACAGAAGGTTCTTCAGGATCTGCTCAAGCCTTTGGCGATCCGTCTCAAGCACGTCATCGCCAGATCCCAGGTCGATCTCGAAGGTGAGGCCGCGCTCGTCAGCCACCGGCTGGAACGTCTGCCGGATGTCGTCGCCCAGGCGTTGCAAGGACACCGCCTCAGGGCGCGCCTGAATATGGCCGGCCTCGATCTTGGACAGGTCGAGGATGTCGTTGATCAGGGTCAGCAGATCATTGCCCGAGGACTGGATCGTGCGCGCGTACTTGACCTGCTCCTCCGACAGGGTCTCGTCGGGATTGTCAGCCAGCAGTTTCGACAGGATCAGAAGCGAGTTGAGCGGCGTGCGCAGCTCATGGGACATGTTGGCGAGGAAGTCGGACTTGTACTGGCTGGCCTGCTCCAGCTCTCGCGCCTTGAGCTCCAAGGCCGCCGATCCGCGCTCCAGATCATCGCGCTGGGTTTCCAGCACCTGAGCCTGCTCCTCGAGCTGGCTGTTGGTCTGTTCCAGTTCCGCCTGCTGCTGTTCCAGACGCACCTGGGATTCCTTGAGGGCGCGTCCCTGCTCTTCCAGTTCCTCGTTCGAGACGCGAAGCTCTTCGCTCTGGACCTGAAGCTCCTCGGACTGGCGCTGGGTCTCCTCCAGCATGTCCTGCAGTCGGGCCCGATAGCGGGCCGACCGCAAGCCCGTGCCGATCAGCGGCGCCGTCTCCTCCAGCAGCGCCATGAGGCGATCATCGGGGAGACGCAGGAAGCCGAGTTCGAGCACGGCGTTGATCTCGCCGTCAGCCCGGCCCGGAGCGATGACGAGGTGTCGGGGTTTGTCGCGTCCCAGCGCCGAGCCGATCGTCAGATAGCCCTCAGGCACGTCCGACACCGTCAACGCGCGCCCTTCGGCGGCGACCTGCCCCAACAGGCCTTCGCGCGGACCGAAACGCGCCGGGATCGGCGCGTCGGCCGGAACGCCGAGCGCGGCGACTCGCCGAAATACGCCGCCCTCTCCCTTGAAGAGGGCCGCCGCCTGAACATCGGCATACCGCGCCAGATAGGCGAGAATGCTGTCGGCCAGTTGCTCGACCGACTGGTCGCCCATCATGGCGTCCGCCAGACCGACCTGGCCCTTGTGAATCCACTCCTGTCGGGCCCTTTGACGGGCGCTGCGCCGGATGAGGGCGTAGATGGCCAGGGTCAGGGCGGCGCCAAGGAGGCCGGAGAGGACCCCGCTGATCAAGGCAGTGGTGTAAGCGGCGTCCATTTCCTCGAGGCGCGCGAGGCGGAGCTTCTGCTCCTCCTGCCTCATCAGGTTCACCTCGGCCCTGATGGCGTCCATCTCCGCCTTGCCGCGATCCGTGTTCATCCTGGCCACGGCAGCCTGTAAGCCTTCGGCGCGGCGCGTCTGGATCGTGGCGTCCAGCTCGGTCATCTTCGCGTCGACGTGTCTGCGAACCTGCCGCACATGGGCCTGCTGCACCGGATTGTCCTGGGTCAGAACGGCCACATCCTCCAGGCGGCGGCTCACGGCCGCCGAAGCCAGCTCGTAGGGCTGAAGATAAAGAGGATTGCCGGTGAGTAGATATCCTCGCTGTCCGGTCTCGGCGTCCTGAACCGTTCCCAGGAGTTCGTCGACGGCGACGATGACCTTATGCGTGTGAATGATCTGCTGGTTGTTCGCCCGCAGAACCTGGACGTTGAACCAGGCCACCGTGCTCGTCGCGAGGAAAAAGGCCAGAACCAGACCCAGCCCGATTGTGGACAAGGCTTCGGCCCTCGAGCCCGGAGACGGGCGACGGAACGACTTCATCAGCAGTCTGACCTCAGGTGAACGACGAAAGCCTTCCTGCCTAGAGGTCGCAGCCGCCAACGCAATAACCTGTGTTGGTTTTTCTCAAGCCACGCCGGTCCTTTCCGCGCTCGCTCCTTCCTGCGCCCCGCCGACGCCCGCCCAAAAGCGTTACGACAGCAGCGATGCATCTGCGCCGATAAGACGTCGGCTCAATCGGGCGAGATGAGGAACCCTTCGGCTGCAAAGTCGTTTGAGGCCGCAACTTTAGGAAAGTCGCGTGATTTCATACTATTGCATCGTTAACATGCCCGGCGTCCCGGCGCGGGAAATCCGAGTCCTGGACGCCAGAGACGACGCCTCGGCGCGTAAGGCCTTAGATCCCGTCATGGCCGAGTGGTTCGGCTTCTCTACCCTCTGCCTCTATCATGGCGAACGCCTGATCGAAGTGCGCAGCAATCCCGATCTCGGCTTCCCGTCCGAGCCCCTCATGCCGTCCCTGATGCAGGAAGGGCTGGACGTCGCTGCGTGACGCCCGCCCTTCCCGCATCAAGCCCGTTGGACAAGATGATCAGGCCAAGGTTCGTACGGCTGGCTCCCGCGCCCACTGACGCGTGCGGGCCGGCGGCAGGAAGTCCGCTGCCTTCGCCGCAGACAGGTCGACGACTCCCTCGTCAGGCGTGATTCCCGCTCGGTCCAGAAGCGGTCGAGCCTCCGACGTATGGCCGATGGCCTTGAGATGACCGAAGGCGTCCCGAAGGAAGTCCACAGCCGCCGCCTCGTTCAGGAGTTGGGCGCATCCCTCGTCTGACAGGACGACCGCGACCGCATCGAAGAGCACCGAAGGGCTTCCCGCCAACTGGCCGTCGACGGCCAGCGTGGAGCCGTCAGCCAGCGTCGCTCCGCCGACCTTGGGCGCGACGATAAACACCGCCCCACCGTCGCCTTCCACCGCCTTGCGGACGCCCGCGACCACGGCGCCGTCAGACCCGTCAGCCACCAGGATCGCGACCTTGCGGCCCTTCAGCGTGTCCGGATATTTGCCGACGATCCTGAGGGCGGGCGACGGCTCCAGATCGATCGGATCGACCGCGGGTTTCGCGGCCTGGGGCAGCGGCAGGTTCAGCCCGTTCGCCACCCGTTTCGCCAGGTCTTCATCGACATTACGCAGATTGGCCACGACCCGGTTTCGCACATGGTCGAGGGACACCTTCGAGAGCTCGAACACGATGGCGCTGGCCAAATGGGCCTGCTCGATCTCGGTCTGCGAACGGAAGAAAAGCCGCGCCTGGCTGTAGTGGTCGGCGAAACTCTCAGCGCGCAGCCGGACCTTCTCGCCCTCCATCGTCACGGCGGCGGTGCGGAAGCCGCCCTGCGGGTCCTCGCGCGGCCCGCCCTCCTCGCCCGCCTCGGCCAGACTGTTGGGTTCATAGTTGGCGCGTCCCTTGAAGACCTGAGTCTGCATGTGGCCGTCGCGCTGGAAGTTCTGGAAGGGACAGCCCTTGGCCTGGTTGATCGGGATCTGGTGGAAATTGACCGTTCCCAGACGCGACAACTGCGTGTCCTGGTAGGAGAAAAGCCGGCCTTGCAGCAGGGGATCTTCCGAGAAGTCGATGCCGGGCACGATGTTGGTCGGCAGGAAGGCGGCCTGTTCGGTTTCAGCGAAGAAGTTGTCCGGGTTGCGATTCAGCACCATGCGGCCAATGACCCGAAGCGGGTGCGTCTCCTCGGGGATCAGCTTGGTCGCGTCGAGAATATCAAACGGCAGGGCGTCCGCCTCGGCCTGGCTCAAGAGCTGAACCGCGAACTCCCACTCCGGGAAATCGCCCTGATCGATGGCCTCGAACAGATCGCGGCGGTGGTAATCCGGGTCGGCGCCGGCGATCTTGACCGCCTCGTCCCAGCAGGTCGACTGGGTGCCCAGCTTCGGGCGCCAGTGGAACTTGACGAAGGTCGCCTCGCCCTTGGCGTTGATCAGCCGGAAGGTGTTGACCCCGAACCCCTCGATCATGCGCAGAGACCGCGGAATCGCCCGGTCGGACATGGCCCACATCACCATGTGCGTGCTTTCGGGCATCAGGCTGATGAAGTCCCAGAAGGTGTCATGAGCGCTGGCCGCCTGAGGATAGCCGCGGTCCGCCTCCATCTTCACCGCATGGATCAAGTCCGGGAACTTGATCGCGTCCTGGATGAAGAAGACGGGGATGTTGTTGCCCACCAAATCCCAGTTGCCTTCGGTCGTGTAGAACTTCACGGCGAAGCCGCGCACGTCGCGCGGCGTGTCCACCGACCCCGCGCCCCCGGCCACCGTCGAAAAGCGCGTGAAGACCTCGGTCTTCTTTCCGACCTCAGTCAGGATTTTGGCCGTTGTGTAGTCTTCCAGACTCTCGGTCAGTTCAAAGAAGCCATGGGCGGCCGATCCCCGCGCGTGGACGATGCGCTCTGGAATGCGCTCATGGTCGAAGTGCTGGATCTTTTCGCGCAGCACGAAATCCTCGAGCAGGGTCGAGCCGCGGCGGCCGGCCTTCAGCGAGTTCTGATCGTCGCTGACCGGCACGCCATGGTTCGTCGTAAGGCGCGTGTCAGGCGTAGAGGCGGTCTGATGAAGTTCGCCGCCCCCACCGGGGCGGGCGTCTGCTACGGGCGGCTTGGGCATGGTGTTTCCTTCAGTCGGGTTTGTCTGTGATGGGCTGAAATCGCGGGAGCGGGGCCAACGCCGCGAAAGGCTTCATGTCGTTCTTCCTCGTGAAACAACGACGAGGGGGATTGAGCGTTGCACCAGCAGTGCGGCCGAGGCGGCGCCCGCTCCGGATTGCGCGCCGGTGGGGCGTTCCAGAGACAGACTGACGACCAAGGTCCACATGGCGCCAGGACGCGCCCAGGTAGGCCGACAGGTTTCTCTGTTCGATCTCATCCCAGTTCAGGGCAAATAGGCCGCCGCCGGTTTCGGTGAAGCCGTCCAGCGTGATGTTGCGGGCGTCCAGTCGCGCAGAAGGCATCGGCCGGACGTCCTCTGGCGTAGACCGCACCGGGCAAGGTGACAGTCGAGGACAAGACCCAGATAGGCGAAAGGGTTCGGTCACGAACGGCAACGCCTTCACAGTCGCATCGCCCTGACGGCGCCAATCGACCCAGCCGGAGGTCCATAGGCCGACGAAAGCGCCAGCGCCGGTCTCTGGCTGAGCGGAGGCCGCGTTCAGGCGATCATCGCTTTCCTGCCGTTGCGTAGCCTGGAATTCGTCTGCGGGTCCTGTTCAACAGAGCACTGTACCGCTTCACCGCAGTTTTTTGATCCGTTCCCCGAACCGGGCCATCTTCTACGACGAGCCTCTCATTTCGACATGCGGGCCTCGGCTTAAGCTCCACTTAAGCTCTCGCCGCCAGCAGTCAGAGATGAGTTTCTTGCAACGCCTATCCTTCGCCTGCCTCGCTGCCCTTGTCTTTGCGTTTCCTGCGTCAGCTCAAATTGAGACGCCGCTGTCGCCGGACGAGGCCTTTGCCTTGACCGTAGCGCGAGAGGCTGACGGCGATCTGAGCTTCGTCTGGGCCATCACGCCAGGCTACTATCTGTATCGCGAACACACCGCCGCCGCCGTCGCCCAGAGCGCCGCGCCTCTGCCCCTTGATCTGGCCAAGGGCCGATCCAAGGACGATCCAGACTTCGGAGTGGTCGACATCTGGCGGGACATCGGTCGCGCCGTCATGTCTGCGGACACCTTGGCCCAGGCCGGCGCGCCGTCGTCGATCAGCATTACCTACCAAGGCTGCCTGGAAGACTCGATCTGCTATCCGCCCACAACCCGAACGGTGACCGTCCCTGCTCGCCCCCAGGCCCACATCGACAACCCTAAAGCCGACGCCGAGCCTCCCCGGGCCGCCCTTATGGCCGTCGCCCCCGACGCCTTGGTCGTTTCTCCCACTGCCAATTCCGTGATGTCTGCCGCAGCGACCGCCTCGGCTGCTCTGCCGATGAAAGCCAAGGACGACAGCTTCGTAGGACGACTGGCGCTAAAAGGCGGCGCGGCCTGGGTGTTGGCGGCCTTCTTCGGCTTCGGCGTCCTGCTGGCCTTCACCCCTTGCGTCTTGCCCATGTACCCCATTCTGGCCGGCGTCATTGGGCGCGGCGCCGATGATCGTGGGTCACGGCGCGGTCTGGTCTTGTCGATCGCCTATGTCCTGGGTCTGTCCAGCGCCCTGGCCCTGCTGGGCCTGGCCGCCGCCTGGTCAGGCCAGAACCTGCAGATGGCCTTGCAGTCGGCGTGGGCGGTCGGCGCCGTGGCTGTCATCTTTGTCGTCCTGGCGATCTCGACCTTCGGCGCCTTCACATTGCAACTGCCTTCCGCCTGGACCAGCCGTCTGTCGCGCGACGACGGCCATGGGCGCCGCACCCTACTGTCCGCGGCGGGATTGGGCTTCGTTTCGGCCCTGATCGTCGGCCCCTGCGTCACCGCCCCTCTGGCGGGCGCCCTGCTCTATATCGCCCAGACCGGCGACATCCTGCTCGGTGCGGCGGCCCTGTTCTTCCTGGGACTGGGCAAGGGCCTGCCTCTGATCGCGTTCGGTACGGCCGGCGCACGGTTCCTGCCCAAGGCCGGCCCGTGGATGGACCGGGTCAAGATGGTGTTCGGCTTCGTCTTTCTGGCCATGGCCTGGTGGCTGGCCAGCCGTACTCTGCCACCCGCCGCCACGCTTGCGCTCGGGGCTGCACTGGCCCTGGCTCTGGCCGCAGCGCTTGGCCTGTTCAGTCCAGCCACCACTAGGCTATCGAGCCGCTTCGGCCGCGCGGCAGGTCTGGCGGCGGCGACCTGGGGCGTCCTGCTTCTGGGCGGCCTCAGCCTAGGGGCCGTCGATCCCTGGCGTCCCCTGGCGCCCCTGACGCGCTCTTCCCCGACAGCCGCCATCGCCGCACAGCCAGCCGCCGTCGTCGTGGATCAGCCAGGGCTGGATCGCGCCCTGGCGGCGGCCTCCGCGCGACAACGCCCGGCCCTCGTCTATTTCACCGCCGACTGGTGCGTCAGCTGCAGGGTGATGGAACGGCAGGTGTTCCAGAATCAGGACGTCGTCGCCCGCCTGGCCGAAGTCGATCTGATCCAGGTCGACCTCACCCGCAGCACGCCCGAGACCCGCGCCATGATGAAACGCTACCTCGTGGCGGGGCCGCCGACCTTGATCTTCATGTCCCGCTCCGCCACCGAGGCGCCGGATACGCGTCTGGTCGGCGAAACCTCGGTCCAGCCTATGCTGGACGCCCTGAAACGTGCCGGAGCCGCCGCGTGAACACCATCGTCCTCGGCCCTCTGATCTTGTCGGGCGAACGGTTCGCCATTCTAGCGGGCGTCTTTGTTTTTCTGATCGGGACAGGTCTGCTGGCCAGCCGCGTCAGCCAGCGCTTCAACCTGTGGAGCACCGTGCTGGTCATCGGCGGTCTGGCCGCCGCAAGATTGGCCCACGTCATCGCTCACTGGGACTCTTTCAGCGACGCCCCCTTGCGCGCCTTGGCGGTATGGCAGGGCGGGTTCATCTGGCTGTGGGTCCTGCCGGTCGCCGGCCTGACGCTGTTCTTCCTTTTGCGCACCACGCAAGAACGCCTCTGGGCCGTTGCGCCGCTGTCGGCGGCGGCCTTGGTCTTCACCATGACCTATCAACTGGCGTCAGCGACTGAGCCCCTGCCGCCTCCCGCCCTGACTCTGACCGCCGTCAACGGCCCGGCGGTCGATCTGGCGTCGTTGGATGGGCGACCGACCGTCATCAACCTGTGGGCCACCTGGTGCGCCCCCTGCCGACGAGAGATGCCCGCTCTACTGCAAGCCGAGCGGGACCATCCCGATGTCCGCTTCCTCCTGATCAATCAGGGCGAGAGCGAAGAGGCCGTACGCGCCTTCCTTGAGCGTGAGGACCTCCGCTTCGACCACCTGCTGCTCGACCCCGCCATGGCGACCCAGCGCCATTATCGCACGGTGGGCATCCCCGTGACGCTCTTCCTTCACGTCGACGGCCGATTGTCCCAGGCCCATACAGGCGAAATCGCGCCCGAACGGATCGCTGCGGAAATCGCGCGGCTGAACCGATCTTCTTCTCTGACGGAGTCCCACCCATGACGCGCCCCCTCCTGCCCGCTCTCGCCGCTGTCCTGGCGCTGGCCGGCTGCGGCCCCGCGGAAGCCAGAGACGCAAACGACCTGGCCTCGGATGCAATTGCAGCGACGTCGGGCCTGATCGGGTTCAACGATCTGATCCGCGACCCAGGCGTACCCTTCCTGGGCAGCGAGAACGCGGACGTCGTTATCGTCGGCTACGTCGATTACAACTGCGGCTACTGCAAGAAGATGCAGCCCGTGGTCGACGCCGTCATGAAGGCCGATCCCAAGGTCCGCGTCCTTTACAAGGACTGGCCCATCTTCGGCGCCGTCTCCCAGACCGCCGCCCGCACCGCATTGGCGGCCGGCTATCAGGGCAAGTACGAAGCGGTCCATAACGTCTTCATGCAGTCCCCCGGGCGCATCACCAGCGACGCCGATATCCAGCGCCTGGCCCAGCAGGCGGGCGTCGACATGACCCGCCTGGAACGCGATCTTTCAGAACATCGCACAGCGATCGACGCCGTCCTGAGCCGCAACGGGCGCGAGGCTCGGGCTCTGGCGCTGCAAGGCACCCCCGCCTTCGTCATCAACGGCCGCCTGATCCCGGGCGGCATGCCGAAAGCCTACCTGGAAGCCGTCATCGCACGTGTCCGCACCGAACAGCCCCTTGGCGGCGGGACCACCCCATAAACGACGACAGCCGCACATTCCCTCGCCCGCTGACGCAGGCCGGAAGCAACCTCAGCCGGGCCTGGGACTGAAGTGCTTCTCGAACTTGCCGGTTTCCTGCTCATAGTCGGCTCGGTCGGCGGGCGGTTCGCCCTTGACCGTGATGTTGGGCCATAGCCTGGCATAGTCCGTGTTGATCTTCAGCCACTTGCCGTCGGGTTCGTCTTCGCTGTCGGGCTTGATGGCGTCAACGGGACATTCCGGCTCGCAGACGCCGCAATCAATGCAGTCGTCGGGCGAAATGACCAGAAAGTTTTCACCCTCGTAGAAGCAGTCCACGGGGCAGACTTCGACGCAGTCCATGAACTTGCATTTCACGCAGGCGTCGGTGACGAGATAGGTCACGAGAGAAATCCAGTCTTGGCGGCGGCCTAGAGCCAGCCGCGCTCTTCCAGAAGGCGACGCACCGCATCCGCCGCCAGCGACGGCGCCAGTTGCTCCGTCGCGACGGTCAAATCAGGCGCAGTCGGGATCTCATAGGGTGCGGCGACCCCGGTGAATTCAGCGATCATCCCGGCCGAAGCCCGGGCGTAGAGACCCTTCGGATCACGCGCCCGGCAGCTTTCCAGAGAGGCCTCGACAAAGACCTCGACGAAGCCCTCGTCGTCGAACAATGCCCTGACGGCGTCGCGATCCGCCTGACGCGGCGAGATCAGGGCGCAGATGGCGATGACGCCGGTGTGCGCGAACAGCCGCGCCGCCTCCCCTGTCCGCCGCACGTTCTCGGCCCGGTCGGCGTCGGAAAACCCGAGATCGCGATTGAGGCCGTGGCGCAGGTTGTCCCCGTCCAGCAGCACCGTCCGGCAACCGCGTCCATGTAGCCTCTGTTGCAGCGCCTGAGCCACGGTGGACTTGCCCGCGCCCGACAGGCCGGTCAGCCAGACCACGCCACCACGATGGCCGCTCAGCCGTTCGTGGGCCTCGCGCGAAACGGCGGCGGGACTTTGATGGATGTGAGCCGCCTGTCCCGACACGCCTGTCACCACCCCCGCCGCAACTGTGACGCCGGAGGCCCGGTCGATCAGCACAAAGGCGCCTTGGGTCGGGTCCTGCCGGAAGGGGTCCACTGCGGCTGGCGACGGCAGGGTCAGCCAACCATCCGCCAGTTCGTTGGGCGTCAGCGCCGCCATGGCATCGGCCAGGGTCAGGCGGGCCGGCAGGGTTCGGGCGCCCAGCTTGACCTGATAGCGACGCCCAGGATCAAACGGCTGCTCCCCCATCCACAGCAAGCGGACATCCAGGCGGTCGGACGCAGCGGGGCGGTCATCGACCGGCGCCAGGACATCGCCGCGCGCCACGTCCACCGCCTCGGCCAGCACCAACGTCACGGCGTCGCCGGCACGAGCGGTTGAAACCTCCCTGTCGCCTGACAGAATGCGCGCCAGCGTCGCTGTCTGACCGCCGGGGCAGACCGCCAGAACATCGCCCACCCTCACCTCGCCCGAGGCGATGGTCCCGGCATAGCCCCGGAAGTCGGCATGAGGCCGGTTCACATACTGCACCGACAGGCGGAACGACCGCGCAACGCCGGTTTCCGCGACCGGCAGGTCTTCCAGCGCCTCAATCAGGCTGGGGCCGTCGTACCAGGGCGTGGCGGCGGACCGCGCTGTCAGGTTGTCGCCCCGTCGCGCGCTGACCGGAATCGCCGTCACCGAGCGGAAACCCAGATCGGCGACCAGTTCGGCGTAGGCGTCACGGATACGCTCAAACGCCGCTGGATCATCCGCGATCAAGTCGATCTTGTTCACCGCCAGAATGACGTGGCGAATGCCGAACAGAGCGACGATGCGACTGTGGCGCGCCGTCTGGGCCGTAACGCCCTTGACCGCATCCACCAGCACGACCGCTGCTTCGCAGGTCGAGGCGCCGGTGGCCATGTTGCGCGTATATTGCTCATGCCCCGGCGTATCGGCGACGATGAAGCTTCGGCGCGGCGTCGACATATAACGATAGGCCACGTCGATGGTGATGCCCTGCTCGCGCTCGGCCTCCAGCCCGTCCAGCAGCAGGGCGTAGTCAAGGTTCGCCCCGTCGGTGCCGAACCGGCGCGAGTCGCGCTCCAGCGTCGCCAGCTGGTCCTCCGGCACCTGGCCCGTCTCGAACAGCAGCCGCCCGATCAGGGTGGACTTGCCGTCGTCCACGGAGCCGCAGGTCAGAAAGCGCAGCAGATCGCGTTCCGCCCGCTGGCCCTGCGGCGGGAAAGCCGTCGCGGCGCCGTCCATCAGAAATAGCCCTCGCGCTTCTTGCGCTCCATCGAAGCGGTCTCGTCAGCGTCGATCAGCCGCCCCTGGCGCTCGGATTGCCTACTGGTGCGCAGTTCGCGGATGACAGCGTCCAGGCTGTCGGCCTCGGACTCCACCGCCGCGCTCAGTGGATAGCAGCCCAGAGATCTGAAACGGACGCGGCGCAGTTCGGGCGTCTCGCCCTCCCTCAACGGCAGCCGTTCGTCGTCCCGCACGATCAAGGCGCCGCCTCGCACCACCACGGGGCGCAAGGCCGAAAAATACAGCGGCACGACCGGGATGCCCTCCGCCTGGGTGTATTCCCACACATCCAGCTCGGTCCAGTTCGACAGGGGGAAGACGCGCAGGCTCTCTCCCGGTCCCAGGTTGGAATTCCACAGCCGCCACAGCTCCGGCCGCTGACGACGCGGGTCCCAGCTGTGGTCCGCGCCCCGGAACGAGAAGATGCGCTCCTTGGCCCGCGATTTCTCCTCATCGCGCCGGGCGCCGCCGATGGCGACGTCAAAGCCGTGCAGGTCCAGCGCCTGTTTCAGGGCGTCGGTCTTCATCGCCTGGGTGTGGGCCGAGGACCCCGAGGTGATCGGGCTGATGCCGCGCGCCAGGGCCTCGTGGTTGGTGTGGACCAGCAACCGCGCGCCATAGAGGCCCGCCACATGGTCGCGATGGGTGATCATGTCCCGAAACTTCCACGTCGTATCCACGTGCAGCAGCGGGAACGGCGGCGAGCCCGGATAGAAGGCCTTGGCCGCCAGGTGCAGCAGGACGCCGGAATCCTTGCCGATCGAATACATCATGACCGGGTTGCGCGCCGTCGCCGCCACCTCGCGCAGGATCTCGATCGCCTCGGCTTCCAACTGGCGCAGATGCGGGGGCAGGACGCGACGCGCGGTGGCGTCTCTCTGCTTTTCGACGGTCGCCTGCATAGGCTGCGGTCCTCACTGGTCGTCTCTAACGAGGGATATTTGAAGCGTGGAGGGCCGGTCCGCGTCGAACGATATGATCTCGCGCCGGCCGATAGAAAAACTGCGCGGTCAGCCGACGAAGGCGCGTTCCAGCACATAGTCGCCGGGTTCGGCGTTTGAGCCTTCGCTCAGCCCATGGCTTTCCAGCAGGGCCGCAACCTCGCGGATCATGGCCGTCGAACCGCACAGCATGACGCGGTCAGACGCCGGATCGAAGCGGCGCTCGAGTCCAAGATCGTCGAAGAAGGCGCCGCTGCGGATGCGGTCGGTAATCCGGCCCGGACGCTCAAACGCCTCACGCGTCACGGTCGGATAATAGGTCAGCCGCCCCTGCGCGACCTCGCCGACCAGCGGGTCGTCGAACAGCTCGGCCTGCAGAAAGTCGCGATAGGCCAGGTCCGCGACCTGACGCACCGTATGCGTGACCACCACCTGCTCGAACCGTTCATAGGTTTCAGGATCGCGCGTCACGCTCAGCCAGGGCGCCAGGCCTGTGCCGGTGCCGATCAGGAAAAGGCGACGCCCCGCCTTGAGCGCATCCAGCACCAGGGTCCCGGTCGGCTTATTGCCCAGCAAGACCTCGTCGCCCGGCCGGATATCGACCAGACGCGACGTCAGCGGCCCGTCCTCCACGCGGATCGAGAAGAACTCCAACTCATCCGACCACGACGGGCTGGCGATGGAATAGGCCCGCAGCGTCGGCTTGCCCGCCCCGTCCAGCGACGGCAGGCCGATCATGACGAACTCGCCCGAGCGGAAACGGAAATCCTCGGGCCGGTCGATGGCGAAGCTGAACAGATGATCGGTCCAGCGCCGCACCGAGCGCACCCGCTGCGGGGTCCACGGCGCGGGCGCCGCGACATGGGCACGTTCCAGAACTGCGACTTCGCTCACGACCGACCTCCTGTGTGAAGGCCTTCGACATAGGGCAGGCGGCGTCAGCGGAGGAAACGATCAATCCTGTTTTGAGCGTGCAGAAAATCTGCGAACGATTTCAGAGCTGGTCCAGATTGTTATCGTAGTCGATGGCCTGCTTCTTCAGCCAGGCGACGAAGGCCTTGGTTCCCGGCGACACAGGACGGTCCCTCGGCAGCACCACGAAATAGGCGAAGCCCAGCACCTGACTGCCGTCCGGGAAGGGCGCGACCAAACGCCCGGTGGCTAGGTCCGCCTGGGCTAGGGTCCGCTTGGCCAGGGCGACGCCGCGCCCCGCCGCCGCCGCCTCGATCAGCAGGCTGGACTGGTCAAACCGCGAGCCGCGCCGGGCGTCGGCATGGCTGGCGTGCCGGGCCTTCAGCCACATGGCCCAGTCGGGCCGTGAGGCGTCGCCGTCCTCCGACATGTCATGCAGCAAGGTATGCCGGGTCAGGTCTTCGGCGGTGCGGATCGGATGCGGCGCGGCCATCAGGGCGGGCGAGCAGACAGGGATCACCGTCTCGGTCAGCAGGCGCTCGACCACATGACCCGGATAGTCGCCGGGGCCATAGCGGATGGCCAGATCGACCTTGCCCTTGCCCACCGTCACCGGCTCCATGTCCGCCGAAATCCACACCTCGATGTCCGGGTGGGCGGCGTGGAAGTCGTCCATGCGCGGCATCAGCCATTTGGACGCAAAGGACGGCGCCACGCTGATCGCCACCGTCCGGTTCAACGGCGGCTCACGCAGAATGGCCGAGGCGTCCATCAGCCGTTCGAACCCTTCGCGCAGCAGAGGCGTCGCCGCCCGGCCCAGTTCCGTCAGCTGCAACCCGCGCGCTTCCCGCGTGAACAGCGGCCCGCCGATGATCTCTTCCAGCAGGCGGATTTGTTGGCTGACGGCCCCCGGCGTCACCGACAGCTCGGCCGCCGTCCGCGAGAAGTTGAGGTGCCGCGACGCGCTTTCAAAAGCACGCAGGGCGTTGAGGGGCAAAAGCGGTCGAATCATGCGCTTGCAGAAAACCTATCAGGGCGTCGGAGACAATCTGGTTTGTGGAAGGATCGTGCACGACGGATGCTGAATGTCGAGCCGCCACGCAAACATGAGGGCGGAAGACAGCAGATCATGGAACAAGGCCGATGCGCGTCTTTCTGGCATCCATCCCCCTGGAAGGGGCGAAAGTCGTCGTCGTCGGCGGGGGTGAACCCGCCCTGGCGAAGCTGCGCCTGTTCCTGAACAGCCCCGCCGACCTCGTCTGGTTCACGCCGGACGGCGCGCCCGCCGCGCTGGAAACGCCGCCCGCCGCCCCGACGCCCAACGCCCGCCTTCCCGACGCCGCCGATCTGCGCGGCGCCCGAATGGTCTTCATCGCCCTGAGCGATATCGCCCTGGCCCGCCGCATCGCCGAGGCCGCGCGCAAGGCCGGCGCCCAGGCCAACATCGTCGACCAGCCCGCCTTCAGCGACTTCCACACCCCCGCCCTGATCGACCGCGACGACGTGGTCGTGGGCGTGGCCACTGGCGGGAACGCCCCCATCCTGGCCCGCGATCTGCGCTCACGGATCGAAGCCGTCCTGCCGCAGGGGGTGGCCTCGGTCGCCCAGCTGGCGGGCGAACTGCGCGGCGCGGTCAAGGACGCGATCCCCGACTTCCTCGCGCGCCGCCGCTTCTGGGAGAAGGCCTTCCGCAGTCCCGCCGCAGACCTGGCCGCCGACGGCCGCATGGCCGAGGCCCGCCGCGAGATGGTCCGGCTGCTGAACGTCGCCTCCGCGCCCCGTGATGAGGCCGATCAAGGCATCGTCCATATCGTCGGCGCCGGTCCCGGCGATCCCGAGTTGCTGACCCTCAAGGCCCTGCGCGCGCTTCAGGACGCCGACGTCATCATCCACGACAAGCTGGTCTCGGCCGAGGTGCTGGACCGCGCCCGCCGTGACGCCCGGCGCATCTACGTCGGCAAGACGCGTGGCGACCATTCGGTGCCGCAGGACCAGATCGAACAGCTGATAATCGAGGAAGCCCGCGCCGGCCACCGTGTCGTGCGCCTGAAAGGCGGCGACCCCTTCGTATTCGGACGCGGCGGCGAGGAGCTGGAGGCCGTGCGCGCCGCCGGGATCGAGGCCATCGTCGTGCCGGGCGTCACCGCCGCTCTCGCCTGCGCCGCCTCGACCGGCCTGCCCCTGACCCACCGCGATCACGCCCAGGCCGTGACCTTCGTCACCGGCCAGCCCAAGCCGGGCGGGCAAGCCGCCGACTGGGCTCGGCTGGCGGCGCCGAACCATACGCTGGCCGTCTATATGGGCGCGGGCCAAGCCGCTGAGATCGCGTCGAACCTGATCGCCGCCGGTCGTGACGGCGCCACCCCCGTCGCCGTTGTCGAGAACGGCAGCCGCCCGGATCAGCGCACGCTCAAGGGACGGCTCGACGATCTGGCCGCCCTGGTCGCACGCATGGATCTGACCGGCCCCGCCCTGCTGTTCATCGGCGAAACCGCCGCCCTGGCCGTCGCCAGCGATGAGCGCGCCCTGATCGAGGCCGCCGCATGAAGCTGCTGACCGCCAACCGCCTGAACGACGGCCGCGTCATCTATCTGGGCGAGGCTGACGCCGCCGTGGAAGCCATCGACGCCGCTCGCATTCTGGACGCGGACGCCGCCGAGGCCGCTCTGACTCTGGCCCAGTCTCGACCGGCCGTCTTCGTCAATCCGTATCTGATCGAGGTCGAGGACCGCGCGCCCTCGGGCCGCGACCGGCTGAAGGAGCGCATCCGCTCGGTCGGCCCCACCGTCGGCCACAGCCTCGACTTCGCCGCTCGAAACGAGACCCCCTGATGTACCGCTATGACGAGTTCGACGCCGCCCTGGTCCGCGAGCGGATTGCGGAGTTCAGCGATCAGGTCGACCGCCGCAGCAGCGGCGCGCTGACCGAGGACGAGTTCAAGCCGCTGCGGCTGATGAACGGCGTCTATCTGCAACTGCACGCCTATATGCTGCGCGTCGCCGTTCCCTATGGCGTGATCAGCAGCCGCCAGATGCGTCGGCTGGCCCATGTGGCCCGCACCTATGACAAGGGCTACGGCCACTTCACCACCCGCACCAACATCCAGTTCAACTGGCCCGCGCTGCAAGATCTGCCCGC
Organism: Brevundimonas bullata; assembly: GCF_003350205.1. Taxonomy (GTDB): domain Bacteria; phylum Pseudomonadota; class Alphaproteobacteria; order Caulobacterales; family Caulobacteraceae; genus Brevundimonas; species Brevundimonas bullata. The sequence goes on from NZ_QLLC01000014.1 coordinate 45,211, forward strand.
CATCCTCAGCGATCTGGCCGAGGTCGAGATGCACGCCATCCAGACCTCCGGCAACTGCATCCGCAACGTCACGACCGACGTCTTCGCCGGCGTCGCCGCCGACGAGATCGAGGACCCGCGCCCCTGGTGCGAGATTGTCCGCCAGTGGTCGACCATCCACCCGGAATTCTCCTTCCTGCCTCGCAAGTTCAAAATCGCCATCGTCGGCGCGCCCAAGGATCGGGCGGCGGTCCGCACCCATGATGTCGGCCTGCAGATCGTGCGCGGCGAGGACGGCCAAACAGCGTTCCGCGTCTTCGTCGGCGGCGGTCAGGGTCGTCTGCCCCACATCGCGCAAGAGATCGCACCCGCGGTGCCGGGTCAGTCCCTGCTGGCCTACCTGACCGCCATCCTGCGCGCCTACAATCTGCTGGGGCGGCGCGACAACATCCACAAGGCGCGGATCAAGATTCTGGTCGCCGCCATCGGCATCGACGCCTTCCGCGACGAGGTTGAGCGCCAGTTCGCCATACTTCGTCAGGAAGACCTGCGCATCCCCGACGAGGAGCTGGCCCGCATCCAGGCCTATTTCACGCCGCCGCCGTTCGCAGACCTGCCCGCCACCAGCCCCGCCTATGACGCCGCTCGCCGCCTGAACCCCGAGTTCGCCCGCTTCACACGGTCTAACCTGCGCGAGCACAAGCAGGCCGGCTATGGCGCCGTCATCGTCTCGCTGAAACCCATCGGCGGCGTCCCCGGCGACATCACGGCAGCTCAGATGGATGTCGTCGCCGATCTGGCCGCACGCTTTTCGTTCCACGAGGTTCGTGCCTCGTACGAACAGAATCTGGTCCTGCCCCACGTCCGGTTGGAGGACGTCCACGCGGTCTGGAGCCGACTGCGCGAAGCCGGCCTGGCCACGGCCAACGCCGACCTGGCGACCGACATCATCGCCTGCCCCGGCCTCGACTATTGCAGCCTGGCCAACGCCCGCTCCATCCCCGTGGCCCAGGCCCTGTCGCACCAACTGGCCGACGCCGCCCTGCTGGAAAAACTCGGCCCGGTGCGCATCAACATCAGCGGCTGCATCAACGCCTGCGGCCACCACCATGTCGGCCACATCGGCGTCCTCGGCGTCGATCGAAAGGGCGAGGAATACTATCAGATCACCGTCGGCGGCTCGCCAGACGAACAGGCGGCGCTAGGCGAGATCGTCGGCCGCAGCCTTCCCGCAGAAGAGGTCGCCCCCGCCATCGCCCGCGCCCTGGATCGCTATCTGGAGATCCGCAACGACGGCGAGCTGTTCATCGACACGGTCCGCCGCCTGGGCGCCGATCCCTTCCGCACCGCCATCTATGAGCTGACCGATGCAGCTGCTTGAGCAAGTCCAGGACGGGGTCCGCCTGAGCGTTTCCACGCCCGAGGAAGACGTCCGCGCGGCGGCGACGGCCAACGACAGCCTGATTCTGGAGTTCGAGGCCTTTCGCGACGGGCGCGGCTTCTCGCTGGCGGCGGTCCTGCGAGGCCTAGGCTATCGCGGTCGCCTGATCGCCGCCGGCAAGGTCCTGCCCGATCAGGCCCGGCACCTGCGCCGCTGCGGCTTCGACGCGGTCGAGCTGTCGCCCGGCGCAGACCCCGCGCCGTGGCGGCGCATGGATCAGGTGTTCAGCGCCGCCTATCAGCCCGCGTCCGGCGACGACCGACTGGTCTGGCGTCAGCGCCACACCAACCCCGACGCCGCCCTGGCCGCCCGCCTCAACGCCCAATGGGGCCAGGCCGCCGCCGAAGACCTGCTGCGCGCGGTTCTGGACCCTGCCCTGGAGCGCAAGGCCGCCGTCATATCCTCCTTCGGCGCCGAGGCGGCGGTCCTGCTGCATCTGATCTCGCGCGTCCGGCCCGACCTGCCCGTCGTCTTCCTCGAAACCGGCCAGCACTTCTTCCAGACCCTGGCCTATCGCCGCGAACTGACGGAACGACTGGGCCTGACCGATGTGCGGGACATCAAGCCCGAGGCCGCCGCCCTGTCCAAGGCCGACCCGCGCGGCGACCTGTGGCGCAGTGCGCCCGACGCCTGCTGCACCATTCGCAAGGTCCAGCCGCTGGCGCAAGCGCTGGCCGGTTTCGACACCCGCATCACCGGCCGCAAACGCTATCAGAACAGCCACCGCGCCGCGCTCGAACCGTTCGAGGCCGCCGACGGCGTCCTGACCGTCAACCCGCTCGCCGCCTGGTCAGCCGATCAGACCGAGACCTGGCTGCGCGACCACCAACTGCCGCGTCATCCGCTGGTCGAGCAGGGCTACCCCTCCATCGGCTGCTGGCCCTGCACCCGCGCCGTGGAAACAGGCGAGAACGCCCGAGACGGCCGCTGGGCCGGTCAGGAGAAGACCGAGTGCGGCATCCACGAACGGGCGCTGGCCCCGGCCTGTTGACGCTCGTTTCACACATCGCCGGCCCCTTCCCAAGACCTGATCCAGAGACATCCCTTGTCCATCGCCAGCATCATCAACCTCATCGGCGACACGCCGCTCATCCGCCTGAATCGCCTGTCGGACGCCACCGGCTGCGAGATCTTAGGCAAGGCGGAGTTCCTGAACCCCGGCCAGTCCATCAAGGACCGCGCCGCCCTATCCATCGTGCAAAAGGCCAAGGCCTCGGGCGCGTTGCGGCCCGGCGGGGTCATCGTGGAAGGCACAGCGGGCAATACCGGCATCGGCCTAGCCCTGGTGGGCGCGGCGCTGGGCCACCGCGTGGTCATCGTCATGCCGCGCACCCAGTCCGAAGAGAAGAAGCTGGCCATCCGCGCCCTGGGCGCACGGCTGATCGAGGTGGACGCCGCCCCCTTCTCCAGCCCCAACCACTTCGTCCACTACTCCGAAGAAGTGGCGCGCAAGCTGAACCTGACCGAGCCCCACGGCGCCTTCTGGGCCAATCAGTTCGACAACATCGCCAACCGCGCCGCCCACTATGAAGGCACCGCCGCCGAGATATGGGAACAGACCCAGGGCAAGGTCGACGCTTTCGTCAGCGCCGTCGGCAGCGGCGGCACGCTGGCCGGCGTCGGCGCCTTCCTGCGCGAACACAACCCGGCGGTGAAGATCGCCCTGGCCGACCCGGCGGGCGCCGCGCTGTTCAACTGGTTCACCCAGGGTCAGATGACCGGCGAGGGCAGCTCGATCACCGAGGGCATCGGCGTGGCCCGCATCACCGGCAACCTCGAAGGCTTCACCCCAGACTTCGCCTATCGGATCGAAGACGCTGAATTCCTGCCCATTCTGTTCGATCTGGTGTCGCACGAGGGTCTGTCGCTCGGCGGCTCCTCAGGGGTCAATCTGGCGAGCGCCGTGCGGCTGGCGCGCGACCTGGGACCGGGCAAGACCATCGTCACCGTCCTGTGCGATCCCGGCACGCGCTACGCCTCGCGCCTGTTCAACGCGGAGTTCCTGCGCAGCAAGGGGCTGCCGACCCCGCACTGGGTCAAGGATGATGTGCGCGTGTCGGCGTGATGGGGGGCTTGACCATGGACCGTCGCGGCCTTCTGCTCGGCGCCGGAGGCTTGGCCCTCAGCGGCTGCGCCCAGCCCAAGGGCGCCCAGGCCGCCCTGCTCAACGTCTCCTATGACCCGACGCGTGAGTTCTACCGCGCCTATAACGAAGCCTTCCTCGCCCGTTGGCGCGACGACGGCGGCGCGTCCTTTGCGGTTGAACAGTCTCACGGCGGCTCCGGCAAGCAGGCCCGCGCCGTCATCGACGGCCTGCCGGGCGACGTCGTCACCCTGGCCCTGGCCTCCGACATCGACGAGATCGCCGCGCGCGGCCTGATCGCCGCCGACTGGCAGACCCGTCTGCCGAACAACGCCTCGCCCTACACCTCGACCATCGTCTTCCTGGTGCGCAAGGGGAACCCCAAGGCCATTCACGACTGGCCCGATCTGCTCAAACCCGGCGTCGAAGTCATAACCCCCAATCCCAAGACCTCCGGCGGCGCACGCTGGAACTATCTGGCGGCCTGGGCCGACGCCCTGCGGCGTCCGGGCGGGACGGAGCCATCGGCGCAAGCCTTCGTCACCGAACTGTTCCGCCGCGTGCCGGTGCTCGACACCGGCGCGCGCGGGTCGACTACCACCTTCGTCCAGCGCGGCATCGGCGACGTCCTGCTGACGTGGGAGAACGAAGCCTTCCTCGCCGCCCGTGAACTGGGACCGGACAAGGTCGACATCATCGCCCCGCCCTTCTCCATCCTGGCCGAACCGCCGGTGGCCGTGGTTGACAGCGTCTTGGACCGCAAGGGCACGCGCGACCGCGCCCAAGCCTACCTGAGCCAACTCTACGACGAACCGGCTCAGGTTCTGGCCGCCCAACACTTCTATCGCCCGCGCAACCCGGTCGTGGCTGCCCGCTTCGCTGACCGGTTCCCTCAGATCCGCATGGTCGCCATCTCCGACTTCGGCGGCTGGAGCGCGGCTCAGAAGCGCCACTTCGCCGACGGCGGCGTCTTCGACCATATCCATCAACCCGGCCAACGACCGTGACCCGACAGGCCGGTCGACGTGCCTGGAGAACCCCCAGCCCCCTTCCCGGCTTCTCCCTCTCGCTGGGATTTACGGTCGCCTATCTGTCGCTCTTCGTCCTCATCCCCCTGACCGCCCTGGCGATCCGGCCTTGGGAGAACGGTTTCGACAACGTCATCGCCGCCGTCGCCTCGCCGCGTGCCCAGGCGGCCCTGAGGCTCAGCTTCATCGCCGCCGCCGTCGCCGCCGCCGTCAATGCGATCATGGGCGGGCTGCTGGCCTGGGTGCTGACCCGCTACGACTTCCCCGGCAAGCGGCTGGCCGATGCGGTGATCGACCTGCCCTTCGCCCTGCCGACGGCGGTGGCCGGCATCGCCCTGACCGCCCTCTACGCCCAGAACGGACCCATCGGCGGCCTGCTGGCGCCGCTGGGCGTCAAGATCGCCTACACCCCGGTTGGGGTGGTCGTGGCCATGATCTTCGTCGGCCTGCCCTTCGTCGTCCGCTCCATCCAGCCCGTACTTCAGGACCTGGATCAGGAGGTCGAGGCCGCGGCCGAGACCCTGGGCGCCTCGCCGTTTCAGCGCGCCACGCGCGTCATCCTGCCCGCCGTCCTGCCCGCCCTGCTGTCCGGCGTCGGTCTCGCCTTCGCGCGCGGGGTCGGAGAATACGGCTCGGTCATCTTCATCGCCGGCAACATGCCGCTGCGGTCAGAGATCGCGCCCCTGCTGATCGTCACCCAGCTGGAGCAGTTCGACTATGCCGGGGCCGCGACCATTGGCATGGCCATGCTGATCCTGTCCTTTCTCATCCTGCTCGGCTTCAACGGTCTGCAAGGCCTGATCGCGAGGCGGGGCGCATGACGGCCGAAACCCTGCGGCTCTCAGCGGCTCGCCCCCGCAACCTCAGCCTCGGTCGCGGCCTGCTCATCGGTCTGGCCCTGCTGTGGCTGACGCTCATCGTGTTGGCCCCGCTCAGCGTCATTCTGGTCGAAGCCCTGCGAAAAGGCCTGGGCGCCGCCGTCGCCAGTCTGTCCCAGCCCGACGTCTGGGCCGCCGCCCGCCTGACCCTGCTGACCACGGCCATCGCCACACCGTTGAACGCCGTCTTCGGCCTGGCCGCCGCCTGGTGCGTCACCCGGTTCGACTTTATCGGCAAGACCCTGCTGATGGCGCTGATCGACTTGCCGCTCTCAGTGTCTCCGGTCATTTCCGGCCTGGTCTGGGTCCTGCTGTTCGGCGCCTCGGGCTGGTTCGCGCCCTGGCTGAACGCCGCCGGTCTCCAGATCATGTTCACCCCGGTCGCCATTGTCCTGGCGACGATCCTTGTGACCCTGCCCTATGTCGCGCGCGAACTGATCCCCCTGATGCAGCAACAAGGTTCGGACGAGGAACTGGCCGCCTTGACGCTCGGCGCCCGCCCCTCCGCCATCTTCCTCTTCATCACCCTGCCGAACGTGCGCTGGGCCCTGCTTTACGGCGTGCTGCTGGCTAACGCGCGCGCCATGGGCGAGTTCGGGGCCGTCTCGGTCGTGTCCGGGCACATTCGCGGCCTGACCAACACCCTGCCGCTGCACGTCGAGATTCTCTACAACGAGTATGACTTCGTCGGCGCCTTCGCGACCGCCGCGCTGCTGGCGGTTCTGGCGCTCCTGACCCTGGTTCTGAAGTCCTTCCTCGAGCACCGCCACGCCGACGACCTCGCCGCGAGGGGGCGGCGCTGACATGACCCTCGACATTCAGTCCATCACCCGCGCCTATGACGGCCTGCCCGCCCTGGACAACGTCAGCCTGACCGTCCGAGACGGCGAGTTCCTGGCCCTGCTCGGCCCTTCCGGCTCGGGCAAGACCACGCTTCTACGCATCATGGCCGGGCTGGACCGCCCCTCCGCCGGACAGGTCCGGTTCAACGGCGAGGACTTCCTGGCCCTCAGCCCGCGCGAGCGCCGCGTCGGCATGGTGTTCCAAAGCTACGCCCTGTTCCGCCACATGACGGTGGCCGACAACATCGCCTTCGGCCTGAAGGTCCGCCCGCGCGGATCACGCCCAGCTCGCGCCGAAATCGCCGAGCGCGTCCACGACCTGCTGCGGCTGATCCAGTTGGAAGGTTACGACGCCCGCTACCCCAGCCAGCTTTCCGGCGGCCAGCGCCAGCGCGTGGCCCTGGCCCGCGCCCTGGCCATCGAACCGCGCCTGCTGCTGCTGGACGAGCCCTTTGGCGCCCTGGACGCCCGCGTCCGCCGCGACCTGCGTCGCTGGCTGCGTCAGGTCCATGAGCAGACCGGCGTGACGACCGTCCTCGTCACCCACGATCAGGAAGAGGCGCTGGAGCTGGCGGACCGCGTCGTCATCCTGCGTCAGGGCAAGGTCGAGCAGGTCGACACGCCCCAGGCCCTCTACGACCGCCCCGCCTCGGCCTTCGTCCACGACTTCCTCGGCGAAGGCCTCCAGCTTCAGGCCACGGTGGCGCGCGGCGAGGTCATGTCCAGCGACTGGCGCGCCCCCTCCGACGCCCCCACCGGCGACGCCTTCCTCTGCATCCGCCCCGAAGATCTGGAGGCGAGCGACACGGGCCTGTTCGGCGTGGTCATATCCAGCCTGCGACGCGGTGACAGGGCGCGCGTCGCCGTGTCCCTGCATGGCCGCAGACTGGAGCTGGACCGCGCCGTCGGCGACCCGCTCACAATCCTCGCTCCCGGAGAGCCGGTCCGCCTTCACCCCCGCCGTTTTCACGTCCTCGCCGAGCGCGGAGACACCCTGACGAAAAGCGCATGAGCGGACCGCCTGTCGCCGTCATCGGCGCGGGTTTCAGCTGCCTGCTGAGCGTTAGCGATCAATCGTCCTCAGTTTTTTGACAGGTCAGCCGAGGCCCGTTCCAGAACGGCTGCGGGCGTTTCGCCGTCCAGCATCTCGGCCACGCCGACGTCAAACTCGACCACGAAGGGCGAGCGATCCTTGCCGGCGTCGAAGGCGGTGCAGGCGATGACCGCCGAAATTCGTTCGGCCGCCAGACGCGCCGCCCTTGCCCCCGTCGCCGGCAGCACTAGGGCGAACAGCTCAGGCCCGAGACGCGCCGCCGTGTCCTCGACCCGCACCAGGCGTGACACCATGGCGCCAATCTGCGGCATCGCGCGGTCAAGCCAGCCTCCGCTACGGGCCTGAGCCACCGGCTCGCGCTCAGCCACCCTCAGGACGCATACAGACAGGGCGCGATTGCGCGACCGGGCGCCCTCGGCCACTCGGCCCAGGTGCGCCGCGAACAGGTCCCGAGTGAACAGTCCCGTGGCGCTGTCCATCAGGTCCGAGCCGCGCACGGAATCGAGCGCGCGTCGGATCGCCTGACGGCGACGATGATTGCGCGCAAGGGCTAGAACCCGTTCTGCGGTCTCGTCTTCCGGCGTCTCGGCGGCGGCGACGTCGGCAAAGCCACGACGGAAGAGATCTTCCAGTTCGACCTCGGCCGCGCCGCGCAAATAAAGGACCAGCGGGATATGATAGAGGCGGGTGTTCCGCTTCATCCCCGACGCGATCGACAAGGCCGGGGCGTGATCCTGACCGCCCCACAGAACAGCAGCGTCAAACGCCCGCTCGTGCAGATAGTCAAAGGCGGTATAGGGCGTCGGCGCAGCGACGACCTCGGCGCCGGCGGCCGACAGGGCGTTGGACATGGCCAGGAAGCGACGGTCAGCCGCCCCGGCGGTCAGGATCTGCAGCGGCGTTTCGCCCAGATCCGGCGCCGTCAACGTCACCCCGTGGGCGGCGAAGGTGGCCTGCCTCAGTCGGAATTCTTCTTCTGCGATGCCCGCCCGGATCAGCTGCTCCAGCCGCAGGGCGGCCTGCGACGGATGCGGCGGCGACGACATCATCAGGTCCACATCGCCGCCCTCGGCCGCGCTGCTTCCAATCATGAGGATGGGCAGATAGCGTGGCGCGGCGGCCTTGCGCAGGCGCGCGACAATGTCCTGGCCCTCCAGTCCGCGCGCATCCACGACAGCCGCGTCGACCGTCATGTCCTTCAACACCTGTTCGGCAGCGTTCAGGGATCGCCCCGTCAGGGTGGTCCAGCCCAGATGATCCAACCCCTCGCAAAGGGGACCGATCAGGACGTCATCAACAGCGACGACCAATAGACGCGGATCGGAATCCAAACACTTCTCTCCCATGGCCTGGACGGCTCGCCCCCGACGCCGATGCTCCAGGCCGGGACCATGATACTGATCACGTCGCCGATCTAGCAATGGGGGCCGCAAGAGACAGCGGTGCAAAACCATCGCTGTCTTCGGTGGGTTTCCCCATAGGGCAAATGAGGTTAATCGGTCGCTTTGACGATGATCGAGGCGAAAGCTTGAATCAGCCCACCTCCCTATTGGCCCAGCCCCTGTTCTGGGGTCGCCTGGCGGTGCGCGCCTTCGCTCGCAGCTGGGGGCGTGACGTCATGCTCTATACCGGCGGCGTGTCCTTTTTCGCCCTGCTGGCGCTATTCCCCGCCATCGCCATCCTGATCGGCTTCTACAAGGCGGTCCTGTCGATCGGTCAGGTCAGCGAGCAGGCGACCGCATTGGCCGATGTTCTGCCGCACGCCGCACGCGCCATCTTCATCAATGAAATCGAGCGCCTGGCCCATACCTCGGCGCGCACCGTCTCGGCGCAGAGCGCCCTGGCCCTGGTGATCGGCGGCTACGCCGCACACCGTGGTTTCAAGGCCTTGCTGGCCGGACTTAATCTGATCCACGACGAAACCGAACCCCACGGCTTCTTCAAGTTCAATCTTCTAGCCGTCTTCGTCGCCCTGTTCGCCTTCGCCCTGTTCACCGTCGTGTCGGGCGCGGTCGTCACCTCCCGGCTTTTGGAACACACGCAGGATTCCCGAATCCTCGCCTGGCTGACCCTGCCGCTGGATGGGCTGTGGCCGTCGCTGGGTCTATGGCTGGGGCTGACCATGCTCTATCGCTACGCCATGTCCCACAAGACGCGCGTGGCCTGGACGCCGGCCCTGCTGGGCGGACTGATGGCGACGGTGATGTCATCGGTCTTCTCGTGGCTCTGCGCCATCTATGTCGAGCAGATCGCCCAGCTCGGGGCCACCTACGGCTCGGTCGGCGCGGTCGTGGTGCTGCTGATCTGGCTGTCGTGGAACGTCAACGCCATCTTCTATGGCGGCGCCTTCGCCACGGAACTGGAAATCGCCTGGAAGCCCGAAGCGCCGGAGATTGAAATCAGCGCTTCAGTCGTCAATCTGTCGGAGCGGCGCCAGTCTCGACAGTGATGCGCAGGACGCCGTCCTGCTCCTCCACCTCGCAGACCGTCCCGCCCAGGTCGCCCATCAGATAAGGCACGTCGATCCGCGCCATCGGATCGGTCGCCAACAGGATCAGACGCGCGCCCGGTCTTAGCCCTTCCATCGCCTTGCGCAGACGCAGGCTGGGCACCGGACAGCGATGGCCCCGTGCATCAACCACAACCGCCTCGCTCACGCCGAAACCGCCTCCAGCAGAAGGGCCAGGGCGACGCGGACGCTTTCCAGCCGCACCGCCTCGCGCCCGATATCGCCGAACCGACGCTCGACATAAACGACCGCGCCGCCGGGGCCGGCAGCGGCGAAATGCACCAGGCCCGCCGGCTTTTCCTCTGAACCGCCGCCGGGACCCGCGACCCCGGTGATGGAAACGGCCGCCGAGGCGCGCGACCGCTCGACCGCGCCCGAAGCCATCGCCCTGGCCACAGGTTCCGACACCGCGCCGAATCGCGCCAGCAGATCCTCCGAGACGCCCAGCATCTCGCCCTTGGCCTCATTGCTGTAGGTGACGAATCCCCGATCAAGCACCGCCGACGATCCCGCAATGGCCGTCAGGGCGCTGGACACCAGGCCGCCAGTGCAGCTTTCAGCCGTGGCGACCATGACGCCGGCCTTGAGCGCGGCCTGGATGACGGCTGTGGCTGAGGCTTCGATATCTTGCGGGAACATCGCTATGCGCTCCGTCTACGAGTCGGTCTAAAACTGCTGGCTAGGGGGCGGGTCAGACGACCACGCCGATACCAGCGGATCGCGAATGACCGATTCCACCATGACGACGGCCGTTCGCAAGGCCGATGCGATAACACCCGCCTTGTTCGCCGTCGCCATTTTCACGTCGGCGTCGCTGGTTTTTATCGTCCAGCCCATGGTGACAAAGCTGGTCCTGCCCATGCTCGGCGGCTCGCCGTCGGTGTGGAACACCTCGATGGTCTTCTTCCAGACGGCGCTGCTGGTCGGCTACGGCTACGCCCACCTGCTACAGCGGGTCCGGTCGTTGAGATGGCAAGCAGCCATTCACCTGGGCCTGTTGCTGGCCGCCTCATCCTTCCTGCCCTTGCAGATCAGCGGCCTGTTGGGCGAGCCTGATCCCACGGCTCCAACGGCCTGGCTGTTGGCGACGCTGGCCCTGTCTGTCGGGGCGCCCTTCGCCGTCTTGTCGGCCACCGCCCCCCTGCTTCAGGCCTGGTACGCACGGGTGCGTGCTGGTCATGCGGACGGCCAGAACCCCTATGTTCTCTACGCCGCTTCCAACCTCGGCAGCTTCCTGGCCCTGCTCGCCTACCCGGCCCTGATCGAACCCTTGATGTCCCTGTCAGGCCAGCGGACGACCTGGACCGGCGGATACGCTCTGTTCGTCCTGCTGGTGGTCGGCTTGGCCGTGGCGGTCTGGCGTCGGCGGGTTCAGGATGCGCCCGAGCCCGCCCCTCTGGCCATCAGCGCCCCGATCCCGTGGCGCGAGAAGGGCATTCTGGTCCTGCTGGCCGCGGCGCCGTCCAGCCTGATGCTGGGCGTCACCGCCCATCTCTCGACCGACGTGGCCTCAGCCCCCTTCCTGTGGGTCGCGCCGCTGGCCCTCTATCTGCTGACCTTCGTCATCGCCTTCCAGGCCAGACCGTGGATCAGCCTGCCGACCACGCTGGTGCTTCAGGCGGCGCTCGGCGCCATCGTCGTCAGCCTTGTGGGCATGACGACGGGCCAGTGGCTGTTTCTGCTGTTGGGACACCTCGCAGCCTTCTTTCTGACGGCCCTGATGTGTCATCAGCGACTGGCCGCGCGACGGCCGGCCCCGGATCGTTTGACCGAGTTCTATCTTCTGCTGTCGCTGGGCGGCGTCCTCGGCGGGGCCTTCAACGCCCTGATCGCGCCGGTCATTTTCAACGGCGTCTGGGAATATCCGCTGGTCATGGTTCTGGTCGGACTGGCCCGGCCTTGGGGCGAAGGCGCCTTGTCTCGTCGCGATGTGGTCATCCTGCTCATCGGCGTCGGCGTCGCCATCGCGCCGCCCGTCATTCTGGAGTTCATGCGGTACAACCCCGACTTCCGCGCCCTGCTCAGCGACCAGGCCCGGCTTCAGGTGGTGCAGTTCATTCTGGGCGGGGCGGCGATCTGCGCCTTCCTGGTGCGGGACCGGGCCGTCCTGTTCACCATCATCATCGGGGTCATCACCCTGTCGGCGCACCATGTCGGACGCGGGTATGACTGGAACCTGACCGAGCGCAGCTTCTTCGGCGTCATGCGGGTCGCCGTCACGCGCGACGACGGCATGGGCGGAGACGTTCATGTCCTGATGCACGGCACCACCCTGCACGGCGCCCAGGCGCGCGCGCCCGGCTTCGCCTGCATGCCGACCATGTACTATGCGACCGCCACCCCGCTGGGGCAGGCCGCACAACGCATCCAGGCCCGGACGCCCGCCGCCAGGATCGGCGTCGTGGGTCAGGGCTCCGGCGCCATGGCGGCCTATAAACGCGCCGAGGACGAACTGACCTTTTTCGAGATCGACCCCATGGTGGACCGCGTGTCGCGCGACCCGTCCTGGTTCACCTATATCTCGCATTGCGCCGATGGCCCGATCCGCACCGTTCTGGGCGACGCCCGCCTGACCATGGCGAAGGAAGCGCCCGGCACCTATGACCTGCTGATCATCGACGCCTTCTCGTCGGACGCCGTACCGACGCATCTGCTGACGGTCGAAGCCATTCAGGGTTATCTGAACCTGCTGAAGCCCGACGGCGTGGTCGTTCTGCACCTGTCCAACCGCAACCTCGAAATCGCCATGCCGGCGGTCGCCGCCGCCCGGCAACTGGGCGCGGCGGACCTGCATCAGATCTATGTCGAACAGCCCAACGCACCCGAGATGTCAGAGGCCTCGACCGAGGCCCTGGCCATCTCGCCCACGCCCGAAGGCCTGGCGGACTTCAAGAGCGACGGACGTTGGCGCAAGCTGGGCCCGACCGAGGTGCGCCCCTGGACCGACGACTACGTCAATCTGTTCGGCGCCCTGATCAGGCAGATGAAGGGACGCGGCTAGGACAGCGTCATCCCGGAAGCGGCGCAGCCGCTATCCGGGACCGCAAGAGACGCGGCGTTCAGACCATCGATCCAAACCATCGCGTCCTGGGCGGTCCCGGCTCTTCGGCCGGGATGACGTCTTCTGCTGGTTAAGCCGCCCCCGCGACCCGCGCCAGATCGGCGGTGATCCGCTCGGCCACCTTCAGACGGTCTCCGGGTGTCGGCCATTCGCCCTTCACCACGATCTTCTGATCGGGCCTCAGCTTCCAGAAGGCCTGGTTCTTCTGAATCAGGCCGACCAGTCCCATCGGATTGGGGAAGCTGTTGTTGCGCAGGGTCAGCACCGCGCCCTTAGGCCCGATATCGATGCGTTCGATGCTGGCCGTGCGACAGTTGGCCTTGATGCCCACGATCCGTAGAAGCTGCTGCGCCTCGTCCGGCAGCGGACCGAACCTGTCGATCAGTTCAGCCGCCAGGGCTTCGCGATCCTCGCTGCGTTCGGCGTCCGACAGACGGCGATACAGGCTGAGGCGAACGTTCAGGTCTGGCACGTAAGCTTCTGGAATCAGGACCGCCGCGCCGACATTGATCGACGGCGACCAGCCACGGTCAGCCACTTCCTCGCCCTGCTCGCGCAGTTCGGCGACGGCGTCTTCCAGCATCTGCTGATACAGCTCGACCCCGACCTCGCGGATATGGCCCGATTGCTCGTCGCCCAGCAGGTTGCCGCCGCCGCGCTGATCCAGATCGTGACTGGCCAACTGGAAGCCGGCGCCCAGATTATCCAGCGATTGCAGCACCTGCAGACGCTTCTCCGCCGACAAGCTCAGCGGCCGTTTGGGGTCCGTCGTCAGATAGGCGAAGGCCCGCGCCTTGGACCGTCCGATGCGGCCCCTGATCTGGTGCAACTGGGCCAGGCCGAACATATCGGCGCGATGGACGATCAGGGTGTTGGCCGTCGGAATGTCGATGCCGCTCTCGACAATGGTGGTCGAGACCAGGACGTCATAGCTGCCGTCGTAGAAGGCGCTCATCACGTCTTCCAACTGGGTCGGTGTCATCTGGCCGTGACCGACGACGAACTTCACCTCGGGCACCTGCTCGCGCAGGAACTTCTCGATTTCCGGCAGTTCCTTCAGACGCGGCGCGACATAGAAGGCCTGCCCCCCCCGATACTTCTCGCGCAGCAGGGCCTCGCGCACCAGCACCGGGTCCCACGGCGTGACATAGGTCCGCACCGCCAGACGGTCGACCGGCGGCGTGGCGATGATCGACATCTCGCGGATGCCCGACAGCGCCATCTGCAAGGTGCGCGGAATGGGCGTGGCCGTCAGGGTCAGCAGGTGAACATCAGCCCGCAGCGACTTCAGCTTCTCCTTGTGCTTGACGCCGAAGTGCTGCTCCTCGTCGACGATCACCAGGCCCAGATCGCGGAAACCGACCTGTTCGGCCAGCACGGCGTGGGTGCCGACGACGATCTCGAACGTGCCGTCCTTCAGCCCCGCACGCGTCTCGTTTGCGTCCTTGGCCGTGACCATGCGCGACAGGTGCCGCACCGTGATCGGCCAGCCGGCGAAGCGCTCGCTGAAGGTCTTGAAGTGCTGACGCGCCAGGAGGGTCGTCGGACAGACGACCGCAACCTGCTGACCTGTCATGGCCACGACAAAGGCGGCGCGCAGCGCCACTTCCGTCTTGCCGAAGCCGACGTCGCCGCAGATCAGGCGATCCATCGGCGTGCCCTTGCCCAGGTCCTCCAGCACGTCGCCGATGGCGTTCAACTGGTCGTCCGTCTCCTCATAGGGGAAGCGGGCGCAGAACTCGTCGAACAGGCCGGAGGGCGGCACGATGGCGTCGGACACGCGCATGGCGCGCTTGGCGGCCAGGGCGATCAGGCCCTCGGCCATGGCGCGCAGACGCTCCTTGGCCTTGGCCTTGCGGCCCTGCCACCCCGCCCCGCCCAGACGGTCCAGCTGAACCCCGTCGGCGTCCGTGCCGTAGCGAGTCAGAAGATCAATGTTTTCAACCGGCAAATAGAGTTTGCTGTCACCGGCGTAGAGCAGTTCCAGGCAATCGTGCGGCGCCTCTTGAATCTCCAGCGTCTTCAGGCCCTCATAGCGCCCGATGCCGTGATCCAGGTGGACCACCAGATCGCCCGCCGTCAGGGCCGAGGCCTCGGCCAGGAAGTTGGAGGCCCGCCGCTTGCGCCGGGGCCGCGCCAGACGGTCGCCCAGGATGTCCGTCTCGGAAATGACCGCCACGTCTTCGGTGACAAAGCCATGCTCGACCGGCAGGACGGCGCGCAGATAGATGTCCTTGGGCGAGGCCAGAACATCGGCCCAGTCGCGCACCGGCAGGACGTGTTCCAGGCCGTGATCCGACAGCATGGCCGCCAGACGCTCGGACGAGCCCTCGCTCCACGAGGCGAACAGGACCCGCTTGCCGTCGGCCTTCAGCCGCTCGGCGTGCTGGGCCACGGCGGCGAACAGGTTGACGCTGTCCTGAGTGCGCTCAGCGGCAAAGCTGTGGCCCAGACGCCCGCCGGCGTCCTCGCCGCCCCGCATCGCATCGGCGGCCAGCGGCGACAGGCGGCGCACGGCGCGACCGGCCAGGGCGCTGTTCCACTCGACTTCGTCCAGATAGAGGCTCTGCGGCGCGGGTGCGCGATAGGCCGCGCCGCCCTTGCCCTTGGCCGCTTCCTTGCGCGCCTCATAGGCATCGGTCGTCAGGCTCCAGCGCTCGGCGCGGGCCTGCTCGACCTGACTGTCGAGGAAGACCGGCGCCGTGTCGGGCAGGAAGTCGAACAGGGTGTCGAGCCGGTCGTAGAAGAGCGGCAGCCAGTGCTCCAGACCCTGACGACGCGCGCCCTCGCTGACCGCAGCGTACATGGGCTCGTCGCCCGCCGCGCCGAACAGGTTCAGATAGGCGGTGCGGAAGCGCGAGATCGACTCGGCGTCCAGCAGAATTTCTGACACCGGCAGGAGGGCGACCTGCTTCAACTGCCGGGTCGAGCGCTGGGTCTCGGGATCAAAGGCGCGGATGGATTCCAGCTCGGCCCCGAACAGGTCCAGACGCACCGGCTCCTCGAAGCCCGGCGGGAAGACGTCGATGACGCCGCCCCGAATGGCGTATTCGCCGCGTTCCGACACGGTCGAGGCGCGGACATAGCCGTTGGCCGAGACATAGCGTTCCAGCGCCGCCGTATCCAGGTCACGGCCCACCCGGGCCTCGAACCCGGCCCCGGTGACGGCGTGTCGCGGCGGCGTCCGCTGGGTCACGGCGGCGATGGTAGCGACAACCAGCAGCGGTCTGACGTCCGACGGATCGCGCTGGGCCAGACGGGTCAGGGTCGCCATCCGCTGCGCCGCAACCGAAGCGGTCGGGCTCAGACGGTCGTAAGGCAGACAGTCCCAGGCCGGGTATTCAAGAACTTCAACATCCTTGGCGAAGAAACTCAGCGCCTGAGTGAAATTTCCCGAACGCTGATAATCCCGCGCCACCAGCAGGCCCACGCCGCCCTGCGCCTTCAGCCGCTCGGCGACGACCAGCGCATCCAGCCCCTCGGGCGCGCCGCCCAGTTCGACGTCACGCCGCGCCATCGCCTCACTCATCAACCGATACCCTTGGCCACTTCCGCCGCAACGTGTTCACGCATGAAGGTCCGGATGCGCGCCAGCATCGGCCCGTCGAACTCGGGCGGAGTCGGCTCCTTCTCGATGATCCAGGCGTAGAGGTACTGATCCTCTTCATCCAGCAGGGTCTCGAGCTGATCCAGCTCCTCGTCGCTCAGCGTCGGTCCGACCTGATCGGTGAAGGGGCCCAGCACCATGTCGGCTTCGCGGAAGCCGCGTCGCCAGGCGCGATACGAAATCCGGCCCAGGCGTTGGTGCTTCAGAGTGTCCTCTGGACGTGCGTCAATTTCGGCCACGCGTTTCCTTGCCCGGTCCGTTCATGTGAAGAGTTGGATCAGATAGCGTTCCCGTTCCGTTTTCGCCAGCTATGCTGAGGCTAATGCGGCCCGAGATTCTCTTTCCCCTGTTTGCCGACGTCTCCACCCTGAAGGGCGTGGGGCCTCGAAGCGCGCCTCTGGTGCATAAACTGGCGGGCCCGCTGGTGCGCGACGTGCTGTTCCTGTCGCCGTCCGGGATTATCCAGCGCCGCCGCACGACCGCCGCCGCCGCCGTTGAGGGCGAGATCGGCGTCTTCGACGTCCTGATCGACCGGCTGATCCCCCCGCACAAGATCGGCGCGCCGCTGAAGATGCGGGCCTCGGACGACACCGGCTTTGTTCACCTGATCTGGTTCGCCGGCTCGCCGCGCCATATCGAGAGCCTGGCCCCGCGCGGCGAGCGGCGGCTGGTCACAGGCAAGGTCGAGCGCTTCAACAACGAGGTGCAGATCGCCCACCCCGACTACATCCTGCCGCTGGACAAGGCGGACGAGATCCCCCTGTCCGAACCCGTCTATCCGGCGACCCAAGGCCTGACCTCGCGCGTGGTGAGAAAGCTGGCGCAGGGCGCGCTGGCCGCTGTTCCAGAGCTGGCCGAGTGGCAGGACGCCGCCTGGCTGTCGGCCCGACGCTGGCCCGGCTGGCGCGCGGCGCTGGAGAGCCTGCACGCACCCACGTCCGAAATGGACCTGACACCTGAGGCCCCCGCGCGTCAGCGTCTGGCCTATGACGAGTTGTTCGCCCACCAACTGGCCCTGGCGCGCCGTCGCCGCGCGCGTCAGGTGACGCCGGCCGCACGAATCACGGCGGGCGAGGCCTCGCGGCGGATGCTGGCCGCCCTGCCCTTCACCCTGACCGGCGCCCAGGCCCGCGCCATCGAGGAAATCCGCGCCGACCTGGCCTCCGGCGAGCAGATGGGCCGGCTGCTGCAAGGCGACGTGGGTTCGGGCAAGACCGCCGTCGCGGCCCTGGCCTTGGCCGACGCCGCCTCCAGCGGCTTCCAGTCTGCCCTGATGGCCCCGACTGAAATCCTGTCGCGTCAGCACTATCAGCGGCTCGCCCCCATGCTGGCAGACGCCGGGATCACGACCATTCTGCTGACCGGCCGCGACACGCAAGCCGAGCGGCGCAAACGGCTGGCGGCCCTGGCTTCGGGCGAGGCCCAGGTCGCCATCGGCACCCACGCCCTCTTCCAGGACGCGGTGCAATTCAAACGCCTGGCCCTGGCCGTCATCGACGAGCAGCACCGCTTCGGCGTCAACGAGCGCCAGCGACTTCAGGCCAAGGGCGACCCGAGCCTCGGCGGCGTCCACCTGTTGACCATGTCGGCCACCCCCATCCCGCGCACGCTGGAACTGACCCAGTACGGCGAACTGGAAGTCAGCCGGCTGATGGAAAAGCCGCCGGGCCGCACCCCCGTCGCCACCGCCGTCGTTCCCCTGGTCCGCATCGGCGAGGTGGCCAAACGGCTGAAGGCGGCCATCGACAGCGGCGCGCAGGCCTACTGGATCTGCCCTCTGGTGGCCGAGTCCGAAGCCATCGACCTGGCCGCTGCCGAAGAACGCGCCGCCGACCTGCGCCGCATCCTTCAGGTCGAAGTCGGCCTGGCCCACGGCCAGATGCCGGGCGCCGAGCGCGAGGCGGTGATGGCCGAGTTCGCCGAAGGCCGCATCCCGCTTCTGGTCGCCACAACGGTCGTCGAGGTCGGCGTGGACGTGCCCAACGCCTCCATCATGGTCATCGAACACGCCGACCGTTTCGGCCTGGCCCAGCTTCACCAGCTGCGTGGCCGCGTCGGACGCGGGGCCAAGTCCAGCGCCTGCATCCTCCTGTACGGCGGACAGGACGGCGCCCTGGGCGAGACGGCGCGCGAACGTTTGGAGACCTTGCGCCGCACCGAAGACGGCTTCGAGATCGCAGAGGAAGACTTCCGTCTGCGCGGCGGCGGCGACCCTCTAGGCCTGAAGCAGAGCGGCTTCCCCGCCTATCGCTTCGCCGATCCGATCAAGCACCGCTCGCTGATGCTGGCGGCGTCCGACGACGCCCGCCTGATCCTGGGCCGCGACCCCGACCTGACCAGTCCGCGCGGCGAGGCCGTGCGGGTGCTGGAATCCCTGTTCGACTGGCGCAACGACCGCCCCGGCGTGGACTAGCCGACAGCCCCGTTCATCTTTTCCCAGATGCTGACGCGATCCAGAACATCGGCCTCGATATCAGCGTAGAACAGGTTGAAGGGCGGGATCTTGCGCCTGTCGGCCCATGACCCCCGCAGGCGGAAGGATTCCGAGTTCAGCGGGGATCGCCACAGGATTCCGTCACGACACTCCGCCGCTACGATCCGTCCCTGAAAGGCCGGGCGGGCGCCCCATTCCAGATTGGTCGCATTGGTGGCGCCGCGGCTGTCGCGCATGGCCGATGCAGGTCGTTTTGCGGACCCCGTGACCGGGTTGACGCAAGCCGTCGCCGCGCCTTCCGTGCTGATCAAGGCCCCGCGTTCATCCCAGACCAGGGCGCGGCGCAACACGCGCTTGGCCTCGCTCTCATCGCCCTCTTCGACCGATCTCCAAGCCAGGGCGCAACCGATCTCATCACGGCTCTGGCACAGCGGAACCTCGCCAAAGCGAGCCTCCGGCAGGACGCCTTCCATAAGATATGCCGCTACAAGCCGTTGCTTCAGAACAGAATCATGCGCCACACGATCGTGCAGCAGTCGATCCACAAGATCCGCCCCCTGCTCCGCCCCGACCAGGACCATCGGCCCCGTGGGGTGGGCTTGCAACCAGGCGCTGAAGGCGGCGTCAACGTCCCGATAGGCGAAGGCCCGGGCCTCGCGTGCGTCTTCGCGCAGGGTCAGTCGTGTATAGAGGCTGGCCTGACGATAGCGCGGCGCGCTGACGTCGCCGGCGCGCGCGAACGGCCCCGCATAGTTGGGCAGGACCCCGCGTCGAAGGTCGTCGGCGGCCTTGCGGTCATCGATGGGGCCGTTCCAGTGCTGGCCGCCTTCATAGGTCGTCGAATGGACGAAGAAGACGTGGGCCGCGCCCGCCCCCGGCGCACGGGCGTCACGCAGCACCCAGGCCGCCGCCTGGTCATAGTTGGGCGCAGGCGGCGGCTCATAGGTCTGGAACGGCACCTGGGGGTCCAGGCCCGCCTTCAGGATGTCGCCGCGCCAGACGGCCACGGCGGCGACCAGGATGAAGACCAGCGCAAAACCCGTGATGCCGACCCATTGGCGCAAGGTCAGACGGGGCTTCTTCATCGATAGGGGTCCGACTGCGACAGGAAGCCCTGAACATAGCGACGCACGCCTTCTTCCAGCGGCGTCGACTGGCCGTTGAAGCCGACCGCGCGGATGCGGTCCATGCTGGCCTCAGTGAAGTACTGATACCGATCGCGGATCGCCTCGGGCATGTCCACATAGGCGATGGAGGCTTCCTTGCCTGCCGCCGCGAAGGTGGCGCGCGCCAGGTCGGCGAAGGACCGCGCCTGGCCCGATCCGGCGTTGAACACACCCGACACGTCCGGCGTCTGCAGCAGCCAGTCGATGATGTTCACCACGTCATCGACATAGACGAAGTCGCGCAGCTGCCCCCCGTCGGGATAGTTGGGGTTGTGCGACTTAAACAGGCTGACCGTCTCGCCCGCCTGAATCTTGGGCCAGATCTGGGCCACGACCGACTTCATGCCACCCTTGTGGCCCTCGTTCGGCCCATAGACGTTGAAGAACTTCAGCCCCGCCCACTGACGCGGCGCCTGTCCGCGATCCGCCTGACGCACGGCGTACTGATCGAACAGGTATTTCGAATAACCATAGGCATTTAGCGGACGAAGCGCATTCAGGCTCTCAGGATCATCGCGGTCCTCAAATCCGGTCTCGCCATCGCCATAGGTCGCCGCCGACGAGGCGTAGATCATCCGCACGTCGCGAAGCGCACACCAGTCCCAGATGTCACGCGACAGGCTGAAATTGGTGCGCAGGATCAGGTCCGCGTCCGGCTCCGTCGTCGAGGAGATGGCGCCCATATGCACCACGGCCTCGATGCGCTCGGCGTGGCGTTCCAGTTGCTCGAACAGCTCTTCCGGCGCCCACAGGTCGGCGATCGGGTGCTTGGCGATATTCTTCCACTTGGCGAGGTCGGCCGTTTCCAGTCGGTCGCAGACGACCACGTCGCAGGCGCCCGCTTCGCACAGGCGCGCCACGATGTTGGAGCCGATGAAGCCCGCGCCTCCGGTCACAACGATCATACGCGGGATCATTGGGCGTCTCCGGTCATCTTCTCAATCGTCCTGGTCGTGGAATAGCCGTCGGCGAAATCAGCCAGGCGAACCACGCCGCCCCAGCTCTCGACCTCGGTCGCGCCGACCACCTTGTCCTTGGTATAGTCCGCACCCTTGATCAGGACGTCGGGCCGCAGCCGCTCGATCAGGGCCATCGGCGTAGGATCGTCAAAGGCCGTCACCCGATCCACGCTGGCCAGACCGCCGATCACGGCCGCGCGGCTGTCCAGATCATTGACCGGCCGCCCCTCGCCCTTCAGACGGCGCACGGAAGCGTCGGTGTTCAACGCCACCACAAGCCGGTCGCACCAGCCGCGCGCCTGGGCCAGATAGGCCACGTGGCCGCGGTGCAGGATGTCGAAACAACCGTTGGTGAAGCCGACCTTCAGGCCCTGACGCTTCCACGCCTCGACCTGATCCGACAGTTCGTCCAGCGGCGTGACCTTGGCCTGGGCCAGGGCCGCGTGCTGGCTCATCTCGGCCTCGATCAGTTCGGCGGGCGTGACGACCGCCGTACCGCTCTTGCCCACCACCACGCCCGAGGCCAGGATGGCGAACTGCACCGCCGTGTCCAGCGACGCGCCTGCGCCCAGCGCCAGACCCAAGGCCGCCAGCGAGGTGTCGCCGGCGCCGGATACGTCATAGACCTCGCGCGCGCGACCAGGGAAATGCACCACGCCGCCGTCGCGACGGGCCAGGGTCATGCCCTTGCCCGCCCGCGTGACGACGACCGCCTTGGCCGTGGTCGCCGCCAGCAAGGCCGCCAGCGCCACTTCCACCTCTGCGTCCGTCTCGACCGGCAGGCCGGTCGCCCCGGCCAGCTCACTGGCGTTGGGCTTGATCAGATCGACCGCGCCATAACGGGCGAAGTCGCGCCCCTTGGGGTCCACGATCACCGGCGCGCCGTATTCCCGACCGGCCCACAGCGCCGCCGCGATCAGGGCGTCGTCCACCACGCCCTTGGCGTAGTCAGACAGCAGGATGGCCTTGGCGTCCTTGAACACCGCCTTCTCGCCATAGCCGCCGGCTGCGGGCTGCTCGTCGTCCAGCCGCAGCAGTTGCTGACCGGCTGCGACAAAGCGCGTCTTGACGATGGTGGCCGCGCCCTCGGGGCGGACCAGGGCGTCCTCGACCCGGTCCTCGACGGCGATGAGATCGGACAGCTCGGCGCCCGCCGCATCCTGACCGACGACAGCGCCCAGTCGGGCCTGCCCGCCCAGAGCCGCGACGTTGCGGGCCACATTGCCCACGCCGCCGGGCATGGCCACGGTGCGGCGCGCGCGCAGGACAGGGATCGGCGCCTCGGGCGAGATGCGGCTGACCTCGCCATAGACATAGCGGTCCAGCATCAGGTCGCCCACGCAGGCGACCTTCAGCTCATGCACCTGCGCCAGCAGACCTTGCAGCGCGCCCAAATCCAGTGATCGTTCAGCCATGACGCCGAACTACCGGATTCACGCCCGGTTCGCCATCGGCGCCTTGGCGCCGACCTTGATGGCCAGGTCGTCGAAAGCGATCAGTTCAGCGGCCAGGGCCTCGAACTGGTCCAACGGCACCATGTTGGGGCCGTCCGACGGGGCGTTGTCGGGGTCCTCGTGCGTCTCCAGGAAGACGGCGTCCACGCCCACGGCCACGGCGGCGCGCGCCAGAATCGGCACGAACTCGCGCTGACCGCCCGAGGACGTGCCCTGCCCGCCCGGCTGCTGCACGCTGTGCGTCGCGTCGAAGACGACGGGACAGCCGATCTCGCGCATGATCGGCAGCGACCGCATGTCGCTGACCAAGGTATTGTAGCCGAAGCTGGCGCCGCGCTCGCAGGCCATGACGTTGGGGTTGCCCGCGCCGACCACCTTGGCGATGACGTTCTTCATGTCCCAGGGGGCCAGGAACTGCCCCTTCTTGATGTTGATCGCCTTGCCGGTGGCGGCGGCGGCCAGCAGCAGGTCGGTCTGGCGCGACAGGAAGGCCGGGATCTGCAGCACGTCCACGGCCTCGGCCACGCCTTCGCACTGAGCCTCGGAGTGAACGTCGGTCAGGGTCGGCAGGCCGGTGACTTCGCGGATTTCAGCAAAGATCGGCAGGGCGTCCTTCAGGCCAATGCCGCGCGCGGCGGTGGCGCTCGTGCGGTTGGCCTTGTCGAAACTGGTTTTGTAGATGATGCCGACGTCCAGACGGTCGCCGATCTCCTTCAACCGATGCGCCGTCTCCAGCGCGTGCTGGCGGCTTTCCATCTGGCAGGGGCCGGCGATGAAGACGATGCGGCGACCGCCGCCGATCACGACGGGCTTCTTCAGGCCAGCGGACAGTTCGATGACGGCGTTGGGACGGTTCACGGCGGCGCTTTCGGCTGTTTGAATCGATAAAGTCGCGGTTTGTGGCGCAACTTTGCGTCCGACAGGTGGCGTCGAACCCTCAGCTTCGCAACCTACAGGGCGACTCAGCGCCTGACCACACCGCTGGGCAGCCTGTGTTATCGTGCCGCCATGCACACGCCTTCACACAGCCCTCTGATCTCGACCTCAGCCCTGGCGGATCGCCTCGGCGCGCCCGACTTGCGGATCATCGACGCCAGCTGGTGGTTGGATGGACGCGACGCCAGAGCAGACTTCGAGGCCGAGCGCCTGCCCGGCGCGGTCTTCTTCGACATCGAGGCCGTCTCCGACCACGCCAGCCCCTATCCGCACATGCTGCCGACGCCCCAGGCGTTTGCCGAGGCGATGGGCGAGATGGGGATCAGCGAGAGTGACGACATCGTGGTCTATGACGCCCAGGGCCTTTTCTCGGCCGCCCGCGTCTGGTGGACGCTGCGGACCATGGGCGCGCAGCGAGTCCGCGTGCTGGACGGCGGCCTGCCGAAATGGCGCGCCGAGGGGCGGCCTCTGGAACACGGTTCTGTCGCTCCCCGCAAGGCCTCGGCCTTTGACGCGGCCTTGAATGCCGAGAGCGTCGTCAATCTGGATCAGGTCCGTCAGGCATTGGGAGGCAAGGTTCAGGTCGTGGACGCGCGCGGGGCTCCGCGTTTCCGAGGTGAAGCCGCCGAACCCCGCCCAGGCGTCCGCGCCGGCCATATGCCCGGCGCGCTCAACCTGCCCTTCAGCCAGTTACTGAACGCGGATGGGACACTGAAGCGCGGCACAGAACTCCAAGCCGCCTTCTGCGACGCCGGCGTCGATCTGGATCGTCCGGTCATCACCAGCTGCGGCTCTGGCGTGACCGCCGCCATCTTGACCCTGGGCCTGGCCGAACTGGGCCGCGCGTCACAGCTTTATGACGGCTCATGGGCCGAATGGGGGGCACGCGCCGACACCCCCATAGTGGTCGGCTAGAGCGTTTAGGCCGCAGCCGGAACCGTCGCGTCCGGGTCCTCTTCACCGCGCGACACCACGGTGGCGACGACCAGATCGCCGGTCACGTTCAGCGTGGTGCGGCACATATCCAGGAAGCGGTCGACGCCCAGGATCAGACCGATCCCTTCCGGCGGCACGCCCACCATGGCCAGGATCATGGCGATGACCGGCAGACTGCCCGCCGGCACGCCCGCGGTGCCGACCCCGCCCAGGATACAGACCAGCATGACGATGAACTGCTGACCCAGGCTCAGATCCACGCCGAAGAACTGCGCCAGGAACAACACCGTCACCCCTTCGAACAGGGCCGTGCCGTTCTGATTGGCCGTGGCTCCGACCGTCAGGACAAAGCGGGCGATCTTGCGCGGCAGGCCCAGGTTCTGCTCCGCCACGCGCAGCGACACCGGCAGGCTGGCGTTGGACGAGGCGGTCGAGAAGGAGACCACCATGGCCTCGCGGATGTCGCGGAAGAACTTCAGCGGCGACATGCCGCCCATGGTGGCGATGCAGATCGGATAGACCACGAACATATGGATCGCCATGGCCCCCACGGCGACACCGACGAAGGCCGCCAGCCTCACCAGCAGTTCCCACCCGAACAGAGCGGCCAGGTTGAACATCAGGCAGGCAATGGCGATGGGCGCCAGTCGGATGACCAGGTTGATCAGCTTCATCATCACCTCGAACAGACCTTCGATGGTCTGTTGCAGGCGGTCCGTCGCCGGGCTCTTGGTCATCACCAAGCCGATGCCGAACAGCAGGGCGAAGACCATGACCGGCAGGATTTCGTTCTGCGCCGCCGCCGTGAAGACGTTGGACGGCACCAGGTCGAGGAAGAAGTCCCCCGCCCGAACCGAGTCCGGCGCGCTGCTGACGATGGAGGCAGCGCCGCTGCGCCCCTGCTCCAGCAGTTGCTGAGCCAGCGCCGGGTCCACGCCGTCGCCGGGGCGGAAGACATTGACCATAACCAGGCCGATGATGACGGCGATGGCTGAGATGAAGACCGTGAACAGCAGGCTCTTAGTCCCTGCCCGCCCCAAGGTCTTCAAATCTCCCATCTCGGCCACGCCGACCACCAGGGCCGAAAACAGCAGCGGCAGCACCAGCATGAACAGCAGCCGCAGGAAGATCTGCCCCGCCGGCCCCGTGATGTTCGACGTCAGCCACTGAACCCAGGGCGTATCGCCGCCGATGGTCAGATTGACCGCCAGACCGCCCGACAGTCCGACCAGAAAGCCGATAAACATCAGCACATGAAGTGGAAGGGCTTTTCTCGTCGTCGTGGTCATGCGTCCCCCGTTCAGTCGGCCTTTTGAGCCCTATCGGATCGGCAGGGCGTAGATCAGGCCGCCGGGCCGCGCGCTCCATTGCGCGTTCAGCCCCCTGGCCAGATTCAGCGCCGATTGCTGGCCAAGGTTCCGCTCGAAAATCTCGCCATAGTTGCCGCCCGCCGCGATGGCGTCCCGTGCCCAGCTCCGCGGCAGGCCTATGGATGGCCCGAACTCTCCGTCCTCGCCCAGCAGGCGCCGGATGCGCGGTTCCTGACTGTCGCGCGCCAGGCCCGCCACATTGGACTTGGTCACGCCCAGCTCTTCGCCGAGGATCAGGGCGTTCAAGGTCCAGCGGATCACCGCCGTCCACTGGTCGTCGCCCTGGCGCACGACCGGCCCCAAAGGCTCCTTGGAGATGACGTCCGGCAAGATGGCGTGCTGCTGCGGATTGGCCAGGGTCGTTCGCGCGGCCGCCAGGGCCGAGATGTCGGCGGTGAAGGCGTCGCATTCCTCGCGCGCATAGGCCTGGCGCGCCTCTTCCTCGGTCTTGACCATGACGGGACGGAACTCGATCCCGCGCGTACGGAAATAATCCTCGACGTTCAGCTCGGTGGTCGAGCCGGTCTGGACGCAGATGCGCGCGCCGTTCAGTTCAGCTGCGCTGTTCAAGTTCAGGGCGCGACGCACCAGGAAGCCCTGACCGTCGTAATAGTTGATCCCGGCGAAGCTCAGTTCGCCGCCGGTGTCGCGGCTCATGGTCCAGGACGTATTGCGCCACAGGACGTCCACCCGCCCGTCGCGCAGAGCCTCGAACCTCAGTTCGGCGGTCAGCGGCACGAATCGCACGGCATCAGGATCGCCAAAGATCGCCGCCGCCGTCGCCCGACAGAAGTCGACGTCAAAGCCGCGCCAGGCGCCGCGATTATCCGTATAGGCGAACCCGACCAGTCCCTGATTGACGCCGCAGTTCAGGCGCCCGCGCTGCTTAATCGCCGCCAGGGTGGGGCTGGCCCTATCGTCCGGCATCGCGGTCGTGGTCGGTCGTGAGGGGGTCGGCGCCTCTGCCTGATCGGTCTTCGCCTGCCGCTCGCAGGCGCCCGTCGCCAGCAGCAGCGCCAACGATATTCCCGTCACGACCTTCGACGTCCGCATTCCGGCACCCTCTCCAGCTTGCGCCCCCGCCTTCTTTAGAGCCCTCTAACGCCAGAACCGCAACCCGCCGGAGCCTTCATGCCGCGCCTTTCCGACCGCACCCGCCTGATCGCCTCCGCCACGCGACGCGGCCAGGGCCGTCGGCCGGTCAATCCTCCGCTCGAGCGCGCCTCCACCATGCTCAGCGACGACCCAGCCTCCATGCAGGATTCGACGCCCGGGCCGGTCTATGGCCTGGACGGGACGAGCGCCGCCCGCGAACTGCGCGCCGCCCTGGCCGATCTGGAGGGCGCCGGCGACGCCTTCCTGGTCCCATCGGGCCTCGCAGCCGTGACCGTTCCGCTGCTGACCCTGCTGCGCCCCGGCGACGAAGTCGTGACCAGCGACGCCGTCTACGGCCCCACGCGCCGCTTCCTGACCCGCCACCTGGCCGCGCGAGGCATCGCCACGCGGTTTCATCCTGCAGAAGCCACGACCTCGGAAATCCTATCGCTCTGCGGCGAACAGACCCGGCTGCTCCTGATCGAATCCCCATCCTCTCTGACGTTCGAGATGGTCGACGTTCCCGCCCTGGCCGCCGCCTGCAAGGCGCGCGGCGTGCTGACGGTGATGGACAACACCTGGGCGGCAGGCCTCGCCTTCCGCCCGCTCGAACATGGCGTCGACGTCAGCGTCCAGGCCGTGACCAAGTACGCCGCCGGCCATTCCGACCTGCTTATGGGCGCCATCGCGGTTCAGGACGCGGGGATCGCCCGCGCCATGCTGCACACGATCGAGGACATGGGCTGGCACGTCTCGCCCGACGACGCCTGGCTGGCGCTGCGGGGCCTGCGCACCTTGCCCCTGCGCTACAACGAGGCGCTGAAATCTGCGCTTCAGGTCGCCGAATGGCTGCAAGCCCGGCCTGAGATCGAGCGCGTCCTCTACCCGCCCCTGCCCGGCTCGGGCGGCCACGACCTGTGGCGGCGGGACTATTCCGGCGGCGCGGCCCTGATGGGCCTGGTCATGAAGGGCGGCGACAAGGCCTCGGCTCACGCCCTGATGAAGGCCCTCAGCCTGTTCGGCATGGGCTATTCCTGGGGCGGCTTCGAAAGCCTGATTACTCACGAAACGCCGCAACTGGCCCATCGCCAGCATAGGCCCGACCTGCCGGGTCAACTGCTGCGCCTGCACGTCGGCCTGGAAGACCCCGCCGATCTCATCGCAGATCTCGAAATCGGCCTTGAGGCCTGGCGCGTGGCGCAGACTACGACCGCCTCGTTCTAGACGGTCGCCTCTTCAGCCGCGTCCGCCTTCTTGCGGCGCATTTCGATGATGCGGACGCACCAGATCGAGACCTCGTAGAGCAGCACCATGGGCACGGCGAGCATCAGCTGACTGATGGGGTCCGGCGGGGTGACGACAGCGGCCACCACCACCACGGCGACGATGGCGTAGCGACGGCCTTGGGCCATGACCTTGGAGCTGATCATGCCAGCCAGCCCCAACAGGGTCATGACGACCGGCAACTGGAAGCAAAGGCCAAAAGCCAGGATCAGAGCCGTCACCAGGTTCAGATAGTCCGACACCTTCGGCAGCAGTTCGGCCGAGACGCCCTGCCCGATGATCTGCTGGCTCAGCGAGAACCACATGACGAAGGGCAGCATGACGAAATAGACCAGGGCCGCGCCCAGCAGAAACAGCACCGGCGCCGCAATCAGGAAGGGCAGGAAGGCGCCCTTCTCGTTGCGATACAGGCCCGGCGCCACGAAGCGATACAGCTGCCAGGCCAGGACCGGGAAGGCGATGATGACCGCGCCCAGACCCGCCAGCTTCATCTTGGTGAACAGGAACTCCAGCGGCGCCGTATAGATCAGCTTGACGCTCTGATCATCGACAGCAGGCACCGGGATCAGGCGCGCTGTCCCCAGGATCAGGTCGAACGGCGAGACATGGCCGTGGGCCCCCACCGTCTGATGGAAGGCCGCCGACACCACATAGGGCTGAACCAGGAAGAGATAGAGCTTATCGGCGACGGCGAAGCAGCCGATGAAGGCCACGATGAAGGCCACGACGCAGATCAGCAGCCGCCCTCGCAGCTCGATCAGGTGATCCATCAGGGGCGCGCGCGAGGCCTCGATCTCGGCCTCGTCCCGGTCGAACGACGTCATTGATCGACCTTCTTCTTGCGCACGACCCTGGGCTTGGCGGCCGCAGTCTCAGCCTTGGCGGGGCTGACCTTCGAGGCTGGCTTGGCGGCGCTCTTGGCCGGCGCACGAGCCGTCTTCGGCTTTGAAGCCGCCTTGGCCTTGGGCGCGGCGACGGGCTCAAGCACGGATTTAGGCACGGGTTCAGCCTCAGGCTGCACGGCGTCAGGCCATTCGTCCACGCCCGTGGCGACGGGGGCGGCGTCCGCCATGGCAGACGTCGCCAGAGCCGGGACGCCCAGCGGCGCCTCCAGATCCCTACGGATGTCCTTGAACGCCGCTTCGGCGTCAGCGCCGAGCGGGTGCATCCCCTGCCCCGTCCGCAGCGCCTCGACCTCCTTGCGCAGGTCGTCCAGCTCGGACTGGCGCGCCATTTCGTCGAAGCTGGCGCGGAATTCGTTGGCCATGCCGCGCGCCTTGGCGACGAACTGGCCAACCCTGCGCATCAGCATCGGCAAATCCTTTGGCCCCACGACAAGCAGGGCCACCAGACCGATGACAAGGATTTCGAACCCGCCGATTCCGGGGCCAAGACCACCCATGATTCAGCGTCTCTCCGCGAACGCGATCAGCGGTTCAGGTCTTCTTTTTCGGCCTCGGTGCGCGGCAGCGAGCTCACCCCGTCCTTCGGCCCCTTGGAATCCGTGTCGTCTTTCAGGCCATCCTTGAAGGCGCGAATGCCCTTGGCCGCGTCGCCCATGATGCCGGACAGCTTGCCGCGTCCGCCGAACAGGACCAGCACGACGACGACGACGATGGCCCAATGCCAGATGCTCATGGAGCCCATGGCGATACCTCCTCAAGGAACCGAAGAAACCCGGTCCCGTCCGACTGATTGTTGTGCGTCATATAGGCTGACTGATGGCGGCGCGCCAAGGGAGGCTGTAGGGACGCGGCCATGAGTCTCGTTGATCACGTCATCATCCATACCGACGGCGCCTGCAAGGGCAATCCCGGCCCTGGCGGCTGGGGCGCCATTCTGCAAACCGGCGGCGGTCACGAGAAGGAAATCTGGGGCGGCGAGCCCAACACCACTAACAACCGCATGGAGTTGATGGCCGCCATCGCCGCGCTGGAAGTGCTGAAACGCCCCTGCCGCGTCGACCTGCATACCGACAGTAAATACGTCATGCAGGGCATTACGGAGTGGATCAGAGGCTGGAAGGCGCGCGGCTGGAAGACCGCCGACAAGAAGCCGGTCAAGAACGACGACCTCTGGCGGCGCCTGGACGAGGCCCGCAGCCGCCACGAGGTCAAGTGGCACTGGGTCAAGGGTCACGCCGGCCACGTCCTGAACGAACGCGCCGACACCCTGGCGAATCGCGGCGTGGACGAGATGAGACGCCGCTAGGCCGGAGGGCTCAGATGGCGCGTACCTTCAGGCGCGGACCGGCCACTGATTCGACCACCACGCTCTCGCCCGCCAGCGGGGCGGCGCCCTCGATCTCGGCCGGCCATTCGGCGCCCGAGACGAAGACCCGACCGCGACCATCGACGAAGGCCTCGACCACCCGCGCCCGCTCGCCGACCAGACGCAGGTCGCGGTCGTTGATGTCGGGCTCGTCGGTCGGATTGACCCGTTTGATCAGGGTCCGCGACGCCAGGGTGGCGATAACGGTCAGGGCGGCGAAAATTCCCGCCTCGACCGGCAGGCCCAGGTTCGGCGCGATCGCCGCGATCAGGGCGACGACCCCCGCCGCGACCGCCGGCCACAGCAGCCACTCGGTCGAGGCCGCCGCCTCGATGGCCAGCAGGACCACGCCGACGGCCAGCCACAGCCAGAAAGGCTGGCTGGCGTAGAGGTTCTGGATGAAGTCCATGACCTACTCCGTGGTCGGAACCGCGCCGCCAGGACGGCGCGGCGCGACAGTGCGGGCGGGCGGCGTAGAGGCGGGCGAAGGCGCGGCGGCCTGACGGGGCTCACGACGAACGTCCGTGCGCCCCTGCTGTTGCTCCTTGGCCAGGCCGACCAGTTCGCCCAGGCCTGCAATGGTGCCGACCAGACCGCTCATCTCGGCCGGAACGATGACCGTCTTGGCCGTCGGATTGCGCGCCAGTTCGGCGAAGGCCTCGACGTATTTCTGGGCCACGAAGTAGTTGATGGCGTTGACGTCGCCGCGCGCGATGGCTTCCGACACCATGGCGGTCGCCTTGGCCTCGGCCTCGGCTTCACGCTCACGCGCCTCGGCGTCGCGGAAGGCGGCTTCGCGGCGGCCTTCGGCCTGGAGGATGGCCGACTGCTTGGCGCCCTCGGCGCGGGCGATGGCGGCCTGCTTCTCGCCCTCGGCCTCGGTGATCACCGCCCGCTTCTCGCGCTCGGCCTTCATCTGACGCGCCATGGCGTTGGTGATGTCGGCGGGCGGGGTCAGGTCCTTGATCTCGATCCGGTTGACCTTGACGCCCCACGGCTCGGTCGCCGCGTCGATGACGGTCAGCAGGCGCGAGTTGATGCTGTCGCGCTGGAACAGGACCTCGTCCAGCTCCATCGAACCGACCACGGTGCGCAGGTTGGTCATGCACAGTTGGGTGATGGCGTAGGGCAGGTTTTCAACGCGATAGGCGGCGGCCGAGGCCTCCATCACCTGGATGAAGACGATGGCGTCGACCTTCACCATGGCGTTGTCCTTGGTGATGACCTCCTGCTGGGGCACGTCCAGGACCTGCTCCATCATGTTCATGCGCCGACCGACCCGTTCGACGAAGGGGGTCAGGATGCTGATGCCGGGCTTCAGCGTCTTGGTGTATTTGCCAAAGCGTTCCACCGTGAATTCACGGCCTTGCGGCACGATCTTGATGACGCTGAACAGGAAGATGATCGCGAAGGCCGCGAACACCACAAAGAAGAAAATCGAGAAATCCATAAGCCCCTCCGGTTGAGAGCGGAGCTTAACGGTCGCCCCGCCCTCGCGCCACCGAATCCGGTTCACCGGCGATGACAAGGCCGTCAGCGCCCTGTCCCGCGCCTAGGGCGGTACTATGGGCCGCCGCCATCGCCCGCGCCTGACAGATGATCCTCCGCGTCTCGGACCAGTCGACCCGCCGCAGCGCCTCCTCGAACGGCAAGAAGACCGCCTCAGCGGCATCGTCGCCTGCTGTCGGCTCGCCGCCCGTCCACAGCGCGGCGTAGTCGATCAGGACGTAGTGCCTCCCTGCCTCCGGAAACAGGCCGTCCACCACGTCGATCAGACCGATCAGTTCGGCCTCCACGCCCGTCTCCTCGCGCAGTTCACGCCGGGCGGCGTCGGCCAGCCGCTCGCCAGGCTCGATCCGACCGCCCGGCAGGCTCCATTCGCCCTGACGCGGCGGCGTGCCGCGCCGGATCAGCAGGACTTCGTCGCCTTTCAGGCAGACCACGCCCACAGCCGGGACCGGAATCATGTTTTCTCCGCGAATTGAGCGCCTGGAGGCAGGGTTTTGCGCTTCCACCACGCCGCGCCTTTTGCCACAAGGCGGATATGACCCTCCCCACGCCCGCCGCCATCGAAGACCTCAAGGCCGCCCTGCCCGGCGCCTGGACCCAGGACGCCGACGACATGGCCCCCTGGCTGACCGAATGGCGCGGGCGCTGGACGGGCGAGACACCGATCCTGCTGCAGCCGCGTACGACCGAAGAAGTCGCCACAGCTATCGAGATCTGCGCCCGCCACGGCGTCGCCGTCGTGACCCAGGGCGGCGGCACAGGCCTGGTCGGCGGCCAGATCCCCTTTGGCGAGGTCCTTTTGTCCACGCGCAAGCTGCGCACCGTGCGCGACGTCACGCCACTGGACGACGCCATGACGCTGGAGGCCGGCGTCACCCTGCTGGAGGCCCAGCAACTGGCCAAGGAAAAGGACCGCTTCTTTCCCCTCAGCCTCGCGGCCGAAGGCTCCGCCACCATCGGCGGCGTGATCTCGACCAACGCGGGGGGCACGGCGGTCCTGCGCTACGGCATGATGCGCGACCTGGTGCTGGGCATCGAAGCCGTCATGCCCGACGGTCAGGTGTTCAACGGCCTGAAGCGCCTGCGCAAGGACAACACCGGCTATGACCTGAAGCAGCTGTTCATCGGCGCCGAGGGCACGCTCGGCGTAGTCACGGCGGCGACGCTGAAACTCTTCCCCATCATGCGCAGCCGCGCCACGGCCATCGTCGGTCTAGAAAGCCACCACGCCGCTGTCGCCCTGCTGGCCCGCGCCAAGGCCGAGACCGGCGGCGGGGTCGAGGCCTTCGAGTTGATGAAGCGTCTGGGCATGGCCCTGGTGCTCAAGAACATTCCCGACACGCGAGAGCCGCTGGAGACCACCCCGCCCTGGTACGTCCTGATCGAGCTGACCTCAGGCGAGCCCGGCGGCGCCGATTCGGCCATGGAGCGGCTGCTGACCAGCGCCTTCGAGGAAGGCCTGATCATCGACGCCGCCATCGCCCAGAACGACGCCCAGAAGGCCGCCTTCTGGCGTCTGCGCGAGGAACACTCGGCGGCCCTCAAGCCCGAGGGCGGCGGCTGGAAGCACGATGTCTCGGTGCCGGTGTCCCAAATCGCCGACTTCATCGACGAGGCCACGGCGGCGGTCGAAAAATTCCACCCCGGCTGCCGCGTCTCGGTCTTCGGCCACGTCGGCGACGGCAACCTTCACTATGACGTGATCCCCGGCGTCGGCGAGGACATCCCCGCCTTCATCGCCCGCTGGATGGAAGGCTCCGAAATCGTCCACGACGTGGTGGCCCGCTACAACGGCTCCATCTCGGCGGAACACGGCCTGGGACGGCTCAAAACCGACGAGGCGCGACGCTACAAGTCGCCGCTGGAGATCGCGACCATGCAGGCTGTCCGCCAGGCCATCGACCCCCAGCGGATCATGAACCCGGCCGTCCTCTTCTAGGCCTCACGACCGCATGTGACGCCGCCGACGGTTCAAATCGTCACGGAAGGGGCCTATGAGGCCCGCTTCCCGATGCTTCGGAGTCTATGTCGCCTTGCTGATCGTCCTGTCCCCGGCCAAACGGCTGGACTTCACGGCCCCTGCCCTCGACGTGCCCTCGACGCCGCGCCGCTGCGCCGACGAGACCGCCGAACTGGCCAAGGTGACGCGCAAGCTGAGCCGCGCCGAGCTGCGCCGCCTGATGTCGATCTCCGACGCCCTGGCCGACCTCAACTACGAACGCTTCCAGGCCTTCGACAACGAGACGACCGAGGGCGCGCTGCAGGCCGTCTTCGCCTTCGCCGGCGACGTCTATGACGGGCTGGACGCCCGCTCGCTCGCCCCCGCCGATCTGGCCTGGGCCCAGGATCACCTGCGCATCCTCTCGGGCTTCTACGGCCTGCTGCGCCCGCTGGACGCCATCCAGCCCTACCGGCTGGAGATGGGCACGCGACTGAAGACCAAGCGGGGCGCCACCCTCTACGACTTCTGGGGCGAGCGCATCTCGCTGCGCCTGAACGAGGACGCAGCCCCCCTGCCCGAGCGCACCCTGGTCAATCTGGCCAGCCAGGAATACTTCGGCGCCGTCGACGCCAAGGCGCTGAAGCTGCCGGTCATCACGCCCCACTTCAAGGAGCGCAAGGACGGCGAGGCCCGCATCATCTCCTTCTTCGCCAAGAAGGCGCGCGGCGCCATGGCCCGCTACGCCATCGAGAACCGCATCGAGAAAGCCGAGGATCTCAAGGCCTTCGACCGCGACGGCTACCGCTTCGACAAGGCGCTTTCGACCGAGGCGGACTGGATATTCATCAGGGAAGGAAATTCCTGATCGCCAGATTGAACGACTGCGGTTAGGCTGCGTTGCAGCATAGCTATTCCACAGGTTCTCACCGCATGTTCGCCATGAACGATCTCAAGGGCCAGGTCGCCGTCGTCTCCGGCTCGACTTCCGGCATAGGCTTGGCGCTGGCCCGCGCCGTCGCGCAATGCGGCGGCGACGTGGTGCTGAACGGCCTGGGCGATCCCGCCGTCATCGAACAGACCCGCGCCGATCTCGCGGCCGAGACCGGCGTGCGCGTCCTCTACCACCCCGCCGACATGACCCAGCCGGATCAGATCGCCGACATGGTCGCCACGGCCCACCGTGAGCTGGGCCGCCTCGACATCCTGGTCAATAACGCCGGCATCCAGCACGTCGAGGCCGTTGAGAACTTCCCCGCCGACGCGTGGGAGAAGATCATCTCGATCAACCTGTCCTCGACCTTCTACGCCACCAAGGCTGCGATCCCGATCATGAAGGCCCAGGGGCGCGGGCGCATCGTCAACATCGCCTCGGCCCACGGCCTGGTCGCCAGCCCGTTCAAGTCGGCCTATGTCGCCGCCAAGCACGGCGTGATCGGCTTCACCAAGACGGTGGCTCTGGAACTGGCCCAGCAGAACATCACCTGCAACGCCATCTGCCCCGGCTTCGTCGAGACCCCCATCGTCACCAAACAGATCGAGGATCAGGCTCGAACGCGCGGCATGACGCCCGACGACGTGATGAAGAACGTCATCCTCGGCTCGCAGCCGACCAAACGCTTCGTCACGACCGACGAACTGGCGGGCCTCTTCCTCTATCTGGTGTCCGACCTCGGCGCCTCGGCCAACGGCTCGCACTTCTCGGTCGACGGCGGCTGGACCGCTCAGTAAGCCGCCAAAGCTTTTCATGCGTCATCCCGGAAACGGCGCCGCCGTTATCCGGGACCGCTCAGACACGACTGTTCCGGCGATGGCGCTTTTGGCGATCCCGGCTCTTCGCTACGCTACAGCCGGGATGACGGAGTGAGGTATGGCGACGAAACGCAAACCCATCTGCCTCGCGCTTCAGGGCGGCGGCTCGCACGGGGCCTTTCAGTGGGGCGTGCTGGATCGGCTGCTTGAGTCGGACATCCTCGACATCCGCGCCGTCACCGCCGCTTCGGCGGGGGCGATGAACGCTGCGGCCCTGATCACCGGACTGGAACAGGGCGGCGCCGAGGGCGGCCGCGCCGCGCTGGACAAGCTGTGGCGCGAGGTCAATCAATCCGGCGGCCGCAACGTCTTCGGCGACAGCGCCATCTGGTCCAAGGCCCTGACGCCCGGCTGGCTCAAGGACAGCCCGATGTGGAAGGCGGGCGAGACCCTGGCCATGTCGATGAGCCCCTATTCCTTCAACCCCTTCAACCTCAACCCGCTGAAGCGGGTGCTAGAAGCCGCCGTCGACTTCGAGGCGGTGCGCGGCTCGGATATTCAACTCATCGTCTCGACCACGGCGGTCCGCGCCGGCCGGTCGCGCCTGTTCCGCTCGCCCGAGATCACGCCCGACGTCCTGCTGGCCTCGGCCTGTCTGCCCCACCTCTTCCACGCGGTCGAGATCGAGGGCGAGCCCTATTGGGACGGCGGCTATCTGGCCAATCCCGCGCTGTGGCCGCTGTTCTACGCCGACACGCCGGACGATGTCCTGCTGCTGCCGCTGAACCCCTTCGTTCGCGACGAGGCCCCGCGTGAGGCGGGCGAGATCATGGATCGGCTGAACGAGATCCTGTTCAACGCCCCCCTGGTCGCCGAACTGCGCGCCGTCGCCTTCGTTCAGGACCTGATCGCCGACGGCAAGCTTAGCCGCAACGAGGACCGCCATCGCGCCGTCCGTATGCACGCCATCGAGGTCGACGACTGGCTGGGCAGCCTGTCGCTCTCGACCAAGTTCGACACGGAATGGAGCTTCCTCAACGACCTGAAATCGCGCGGGCGTCGGGCGGCGGAGCATTGGCTCGAAAACTGCGCGCCTCAGGTCGGACAGACCTCCAGCGTCGATCTGAAGGCCCGTTTTCT
Organism: Brevundimonas bullata; assembly: GCF_003350205.1. GTDB lineage: Bacteria > Pseudomonadota > Alphaproteobacteria > Caulobacterales > Caulobacteraceae > Brevundimonas > Brevundimonas bullata. Next base: position 81,938 of record NZ_QLLC01000014.1, read on the forward strand.
CTAGGCCGCGCGCGCCGCAGACCGCACGCCGTCGCGACCTGGCTGTCGCAAGGCGACGCGCCAATCCCCTTTAAAACAAGGGATCGTCGTCCCGTCGCGGTCATTTGCTCGCCTGAGCCACCGAGTGGGCCAGACTACAGCCCTCAGACGGTCTTTGACATTCCCGCTCGCCGCCGCCCGCCTCAGGTCCCCGGCTCCCGCACAGGCTCCAGCGCCGTCACTCAGAGCCAGAACTGCGACGCTCCGCTCATTGCACCAATTGCACTGTTTTTTTCTTAGAGCAGTGCAACAGCGATCAGCCGACGAACCCCGCCGCACGGCGCAGCCGGTCGTTGATCGCCTCGCCCAGCCCCTTGTGCGGGATCGGCGATACGGCGATGCCGACAGGCCTGGTCCGGTCCGCTTCGCGCAGCAACCGGAACAGATTGGCCGCCGCTTCACGCAGGTCGCCGTTCGGGCTCAGGCTCCAACGCGCCTCGCCGACGCCGGGACCGAAGCCCAGCAGGACTTCACCCTCGTTCGCCGTCTCGGCCTCGATCCGCACAGGGGCGTCGGGGGCGTAATGCAGGGCCAATCGTCCGGGCGAGCGATGCCCCTGTCCACTCTCGGCCAGCGGGCCGACCACGGCCTCGATCTCCTCGCGCGTCACCGATCCGGGACGCAGCAGGGCGACCACGCCGTCCAGCACCGAAACGACCGTGCTCTCCACGCCCACCGCGCACGGCCCGCCATCCACGGCGGCGCCGACGAACTGGCCGGTCTCTTCCATGGCGTCGTCGAAGGTCGTGGGGCTGGGTCGTCCCGAACGATTGGCCGAGGGGGCGACTACGGCCCCGCCAAAGGCCGCGATCACCGCTCGTGCGCGCGGATGGCCCGGCACCCTCACGGCCACGCTGTCCAGACCGGCGCGGGCCAGATCACAGACCCGCTCCCGATCCCGCACCGGGGCCACAATGGTCAGCGGGCCGGGCCAGAAGGCCTCAGCCAGCGCCCGCGCCCGCTCGTCGAAGACAGCGATGCTCTCGGCGTCCAGGCCGTTGGCGACGTGCGCAATCAAGGGGTTGAAGCGCGGTCTTCCCTTCGCCTCGAAAATGCGCGCCACCGCCTGCGGATTCGAAGCGTCCGCCGCCAGCCCATAGACGGTCTCGGTCGGCAGCATGACCAGCCGCCCGGTCTTCAACGCCTCGGCGGCGATTTCAGGGGTGTCGCCGGTCATGGCCGGCGCGGGATCATCGGGATCATGCGGTGCAGCACATTGTTCCGGTTGATGAACTGATGCTTCAGCGCCCCAGCGATGTGCAGGACGATCAGCACATAGAGCAGCTTCGCCACCATCTCATGCGTGTCCATAAACTGGCCCGCCGCCTCGCGCCCGCCGCCGACCGGCAGCAGCGGCCATTGGAACAGGCCGAACCAGCTGATCTCGCGACCGCCCGCCGACGACGCCAGCCAGCCAGTCAGCGGCATGGCCAGCAGCACGACGTAGAAGGCGATCTGCGTCGTCCGCGCCAGGATGCGCTCCCACCTCGGCATCTCGACCGGCAGGGCGATCAGGGGATTGGCCAGCCGCCAGCCGATTCGCCCCAGGGTCAGAAGCAGGATGGTCAGCCCGACCGCCTTGTGAACCTGCACGAACTCGCGCGACAGCGGCCCCTCGGTTGCGTCGTGCGCCATGATCAGCGCCACCTGCGCGACGACGGCCACAGCGATAACCCAGTGCAGGATCAGGGAAACGGTCGAATAGCGGTTCCGAGGTTCGGCCATGGGTCTTTCCTTCCGCGACGGCACAGGTCCATAGCTTGGCGGAACCTCGACCAAAGTCCAAGCGCCCTTGCATCACCCACGTCTGGGGCGTCAGAAGCATGTTGAAGATTCCTGGAGACCGCCATGAGCTACCGCGCCCCCGTCCGTGACCTCGCCTTCGCCCTGGAAGCCGTCGCCGGCATTGATCAGGTCGTCGCCACGGGCGCCTTTCCCGACTATGACGCCGACGTCATGGGCGCGGTGCTGGAGGCCGCCGGTCAGTTCTCGGAACAGGTGCTGGCCCCGCTGAACCGCCCCGGCGACCTAGCAGGCGCCAAGTACGCCGACGGCGCCGTCACCGCCGCCCCCGGCTTCGTGGACGCCTACAAGCAGTTCGCCGAAGGCGGCTGGACCAGCCTGACCGCCTCGGTCGAGGCCGGCGGCCAGGCCCTGCCCAAGGCGCTGGAACTGGCGGCCTATGAAACCGTCCACGCCGCCAACATGGCGTTTGGCCTCTGCCCCATGCTGTCGCTGGCCTCGATCGAGGCGCTGGAAGCCGTCGGCACCGAGCACCAGAAGACCACCTACCTGACCAAGCTGGTCAGCGGCGAATGGACCGGCGCCATGGTCCTGACTGAGCCGCACGCCGGTTCGGACCTGGGCGCCCTGACCACCACGGCCACGCCGAACGGCGACGGGACCTATGCCCTGAACGGCCAGAAGATCTTCATCACCTGGGGCGACCACGACGCCACGGACAACATCATCCACCTGGTTCTGGCCCGCCTGCCCGACGCCCCCGCCGGCCCCAAGGGCATCAGCCTGTTCCTGACGCCCAAGTTCGCCGTCAACGCCGACGGGTCGCTGGGCGAACGCAACGCCTTCCACCCGGTCGGGGTCGAGCACAAGCTGGGCATCCACGCCTCGCCCACCTGCGTCATGGCCTATGAAGGCGCCCGCGCCGAACTGGTCGGTCGTCCGAACGAGGGTCTGGCCCATATGTTCGTGATGATGAACGCCGCCCGCCTCGCCGTCGGCGTCGAGGGCGTCGGCATCGCCGAGCGCGCCTATCAGCACGCCCTCGCCTATGCCCTGGACCGCCGTCAGGGCCGCAGCGTCTGGACCGGCGAGAAGAACGCTCCGATCTTCGACCACCCGGACGTGCGCCGCACCCTCGGCGTCATGAAGGCCAAGATCGCCGCCGCCCGCGCCATCTGCCTGTCCACCGGCGTCGCCGCCGACCTGGCCAAGCACGCCGCCACCGAGGCCGAGCGCAAGGCCTGGAAGGGCCGCGAAGACCTGTTCACCCCCATCGCCAAGGCCTGGTCCACCGACATCGGCTGCGAAGTCGCCTCGCTGGGCGTCCAGGTCCACGGCGGCATGGGCTTCATCGAGGAGACCGGCGCGGCCCAATACTACCGCGACTCCCGCATCGCCCCGATCTACGAAGGCACCAACGGCATCCAGGCCATGGACCTGGTCGGCCGAAAGCTGTCGATGGACGGCGGCGAGTCGGCCCACGCCCTGATCGCCGACATGAAGGCGACCCTGATCGACATCGACCGCCTCTATGTCGGCAAGCCGGTCGAACGTTTCGCCACGGCCATCGAGGCCGTCGAGGACGCCACCCTTTGGCTGCTGGACGCCAAGGCCGACGCAGCGCGGGCCGCCGACGTCCTGGCCGGCGCCGACGCCTATCTGAAGCTGATGGGCGACGTGGTCGGCGGCTGGATGCTGGCCAAGGGCGCTCTGGCCGCCAAGGCCCGCCTGGACGCCGGGAACGGCGATCCCGTCTGGCTACAAGGCAAGCTGGACCTCTACGAGCTCTACGCCGCGAACGTCCTGGGCCACGTCTCCAGCCGCCTGGCCGCCGTGGGTCAGGGCGGTGAGCTTCTGCAAGGGCTGAGCGCCGAAGCTCTGGCGGGTTGACGTTCGGCGGGGGCGTGCGACGCTTCGGCCTGAAGGAAGCTTCATGCCCTTGATCGCCGCCCTTTTAATCAGCGTCGCCTTAGCCGGCGAAGACCCGAAGGTGGTGAACCCCATCTGGGTCTCCGCGCCCGCTGCGACGGCCGCCGACTATCCGCGTTTCGCCGCTATCATCCGGGCGGAGGGCCACGTCGTTGTGCAGTGTGAAGCCCTGTCCACCGGCGCCCTGTCGGCCTGCACCGCCATGTCGGAGAAGCCCGCCGACCTGGGCTTTGGCCGCGAAGCCGTGCGTGTGGTCCAACGCGGCGTCCTCGCCCCGCGAACCGGGGACGGAACTTCGGAACCGAGCCGAATCCAGGTCCAGCTTCCGTTCCGCATGCCGGCGAGGACGCCGTCCACGAAGCCTGTCCCCTGGACAGGCCCTGAGCCCACTGCCGGTCAGCAAGCTTCCGCCCAGCGCTGGGCAGCACGGGCGGCCTCTCGGAGACCCATTCTCTCGCGTTTCGGGCTGGAGGATCTCCCGCCTGACCGCCGCGCTGTGGTGACGGAATGGATCGGCGAACTGTATCCGGATCGTCAGAAGACGCAGGCGATCTTCACCGTCGTCGCCGCACGTCTTCTGGCCGAGATCGGGCTCCCGGAAATGCCGCCTACCCGACCGCTTGACGAGGAAACCTGGAGCAGGCGGTTTGCGGCGGCCAGCGCGGACCAGTTCGACCGACACGCCGCCGACGCCGAACTTCGCCGCCGATATTGCGCCCGATATGAGTGCGCGCCCGGGGTCTAGGGACGGGGTGCGTCCAGCAGCGCAATCGCCTCGCGCACATACTGAGCATGAGCCACGACGCCCAGCTCCAACCCCTCGCCGCCGCCCTGGACCTCCTGCACCAGCACCCCGGCGATGTAGGGGTGATCCGGCGTCGGCGCGCCCGGCAGGCGGTCGACGGCGGGCGTCCAGAAAACCGGCCCGCCCGAGTTGCCCTGCGACACCGCGAAATCCAGCAGGAAGATGGGGAAGTGGCGGATCGGCGTCAGCGGCCAGGAACTGATCCGGCCCAGGCGCAGGATCGGAAAGCCCGCCTTGTTCGCCGAAAGGCCGTGCGGATAGCCCAGCGCCATCAGTTCGTCGCCCGGCCCCACGCGCCACTGGTCGAAGGTGGTTTCGTCCGCCAGCCAGCCCAGGGGGATCGCGGCCTGGGCGAAGGCGGCCGGCGCGGCGATCTCCATCACCGCCACGTCGCGCTCGGGGTGCTGCGTCCATAACGGCGTCCCCACGGCGTCGCGGATCGGCAGGTTCGCGGGCGTGAATTTCCAGGCCCCGTCTGCTTCGGGCGTACGCCAGCCGATGCGCGCCTCGGCGCTCGGCATGACATTCAGGACATGGGCGGCGGTGACCAGCACCACGCGCGGCGTGCCATCCGGTCGGGGGGCGGAAATCAGGAAGCCGGTGCCGACCTTGCGCGCGCTTTCGTTCAGCGGCTGATCCAGCTGCACCGTGGCGTTGATCAGACCGACGGTCAGGTCCCATGGGGCGGGCGCGACGACGGCGGGCGGAGCGGGCGGAACATCCTGAGAGATCATGTCGCCATTTGACGCCGCCCGTCGGCGGGCACAAGGTCCGCCCGAACCATTGGGGAGCCTATTGATGAATCGCCGCGAACTGATCGCCTCGACCGCCGCCGTCGGCCTCGCCGCCGCCTCCCCTGCACTCGCCCGTTCGACTACCGGAGCCTCGATGTCCCTGCCCCAACCGCCCGTCGCCAAGAAGGTCCCCGTCCGCATCGAGCAGTTGGGCCGCGTCCGCGTCGACGACTATCAGTGGATGAAGGACGACAACTGGCAGGCCGTGCTGCGCGACCCCTCGCTGATCAAGGCCGATGTCAAGGAACACCTGACCGCCGAGAACGCCTATCGCGAGGCCATGATGGCCTCGACCCTGCCGCTGCAGGCGGCGATGTTCGAGGAGATGAAGGGCCGCATCAAGGAGGACGACAGCTCAGTCCCCGCTGCGGACGGCGACTGGGAGTATTTCACCGAGTACCGCACCGGCGAGCAGCACCCGCGCTATATGCGGGTCGAGCGCCAGGGGACCTGGATGGTCGACGGGCAACTCGTAACCAAGAACTTCATCAAGTCCCCGGCACCTCAGCTCCTGCTGGACTGCAACGCCCTGGCCGAGGGCAAGGCCTATTCGGAGGTCTCGGCGGTGGAGCACAGCCCCGACCACGCCCTGTTCGCCTATGCCGAGGACGCGCAGGGCTCCGAGGTCTTCAAGATCTACGTCAAGGACCTTGCGACCGGCGAGGTCCTGCCCGACCCCATCGAATCGGCGACCGAGAACTTCACCTTCTCGCCGGACAGCCAGTGGATCTTCTGGACCAACCGGGACAACAACGGCCGCCCGGACAAGATCTTCCGTCGGCCGGCGCGTGGCGGCGAGACCACCCTGGTCTATGAGGAAACCGACGACGGCATGTTCCAGAGCGTCGGCCGCACCTCCGACGACGCCTTCATCATCATCGGCATCGGCAATCAGGAGACCTCGGAAGGCCGGATCATTCCGGGCGCGGACCCGACCGCGACGCCCGTGGTGGTCGAGCCGCGCCACATCGGCCGCCTGTATGATCTGGACCACTGGGGCGACCGCTGGGTGATCCGCACCAACGCCGACGACGCCATCGACTTCAAGGTGGTCGAGGCGCCGACCGACGCCCCGGCCAGGGCCAACTGGAAGGATCTGATCCCGCACACGCCGGGCCGCTTCATCGAGGGCGTGGCCCTGGTGAAGGATTACCTGGGCCGTCAGGAGCGCGCCGAGGCCAATACGAAGATCGTCATCCGCGACCGGGCCGGCGCCGAGCATGAGATCGCCGTGGACGAGCCCGCCTACGCCCTGTCGCTGGGCGGGGCGACGGAGTTCGACACCACGGTCATGCGCTATGGCTACAACTCGCCGTCCACGCCGACCTCGACCTATGACTACGACCTGAAGACGCGCGAGCGGACCCTGCGCAAGGTTCAGGAAGTGCCCTCGGGCCATAACCCCGCCGACTATGTGGTCGAGCGGCTGAACGCCCCGGCCTCGGACGGTCAGCTGGTGCCGGTGACGGTGCTGCGCCGCAAGGACACGCCGGTCGACGGCTCGGCGCCCCTGCTGCTCTACGGCTACGGCTCCTACGGCATCCCCATGGCGGCCAGCTTCTCGACCAACCGGCTGTCGCTGGTGGATCGCGGCTTCATCTACGCCATCGCCCACATCCGCGGCGGCTCGGACAAGGGCTGGAACTGGTTCCTCAGCGCCCGGCGGATGACCAAGAAGAACACCTTCACCGACTTCATCGCCTGCGCCGAGCACCTGATCGAACGCAACTATGCGACGGCGGGCAAGATCGTGGCCCAGGGCGGGTCGGCGGGCGGTCTGCTGATGGGCGCCGTCACCAATATGCGCCCTGACCTGTGGGCCGGCGTGATCGGCAGCGTGCCCTTCGTCGACGTGATCAACACCATGAGCGACACCAGCCTGCCGCTGACGCCGCCGGAGTGGCCCGAGTGGGGCAATCCGATCGAGGACGCCGCCGCCTACGACTACATGTACAGCTACAGCCCCTACGACCAGATCGAGGCCAAGGCCTATCCGGCAGTGCTGGCCACCGGCGGCCTGTCCGACCCGCGCGTCACCTATTGGGAGCCGGAGAAGTGGGTGGCCAAGCTGCGGCCCGCGACCACATCGGGCAATCCGGTCCTGCTGAAGATCAATATGACGGCGGGTCACTTCAGCTCGTCGGGCCGCTTCGACTATCTGAAGGACGTGGCCCACGACTACGCCTTCGCCGTCTGGGCCGTGGACAAGGGCTGGCTGAAGGCGTGATCGTTCGGCCGTTTGCGGAAGCCGATCTGGCGGCTGTCACCGCCATCTACGCCGACAGCGTGCTGAACGGCACGGGGACGTTCGAGCTGGATGTCCCCTCAGTCGATGAGATGCGGGCGCGGCTGGCCGCGCCCGCCACGCTGGGCCTGCCCGTCCTGACCGCCGAGATCGACGGCCAGGTCGCGGGCTATGCCTATGCCGGGCCCTACCGCCTGCGCGCCGCCTATCGCTACATGGTCGAGGACTCGATCTATGTGGCCGAGGCGTTTCGCGGGCGCGGCGTGGGCAAGGCCCTGCTGAAGGCCCTGCTGGGCGCCTGCGAGGCTATGGGAATGCGTCAGATGGTGGCGGTGATCGGCGATAGCGCCAACGCCGGCTCCATCGCCCTGCACGCCGCCGCCGGCTTTGAACACGTCGGCATATTCCACGCCGCCGGATGGAAGTTCGACGCCTGGCGCGACGTGGTCTTCATGCAGAAGGCTCTGGGCCTGGGCGCGACCGCCGCGCCCGACGCCCCTGGCCTCGACTGCGGGCGCTAGAAGCTGAATTCTCGGCTATTTTCAGCCCTTTCGTACATTGCGCTTGACCCGATCATGAGTCGCCCTTAATCGCCCTCTTCTCCTCCTTGCGGAGGGGAATGCGGGTGTAGCTCAGTTGGTTAGAGTGCCGGCCTGTCACGCCGGAGGTCGCGGGTTCGAGTCCCGTCACTCGCGCCATTTTCTTCAGCCGAAGGAAATGGCGCGCCCCGCCCGTCGCCAAGACGCCCTCGCTCATTTCCATTCCAATCATCAGCCCGCTCGCTGTGCGTCCGTGCGCCGTCATGGAGCCGCGTGACCTTTTTAAACAGGGCGAACGTTCGGCGCTTGACCGCGTCGTGAGTCGCCCTTAATCGGCCTCTTCTCCTCCTCGCGGAGGGGAATGCGGGTGTAGCTCAGTTGGTTAGAGTGCCGGCCTGTCACGCCGGAGGTCGCGGGTTCGAGTCCCGTCACTCGCGCCATTCTCTTCAGCGAAGAGAATGGCCCGCCCCGCCCCAGGGATCTGTATTTCCTCAAAAATCCTTATCTAGCATCAGGCCAGCCTTGCTTTGAGCTTGGGTCCTGGTCTGTGCGCCGTCGAAGCCGGATTGCACTCTGATCCGAAAAAAAACAGTGCAATTGGTGCAATGGGCGCCGCGCGCGACCGCTCCTGCAGGCGAAGCGGCTTGAGCCTCGGTGGAGGCCACGGCCCTGAGCGGGCGGCGGCGGACGGGAATGTCAAAGACAGCCGTCAGTCTGATCCATCCGACGCCTCAGGCGCGTCGATCCGATCGAAAAACCCGCAATCCCAGGTTTTTACCGGGATTGGCGCGCGCCGTTGTGCATGACGGGCGCTGGATGGCGTGTCCCAATGGGCGGATCGGCGTGCGGTAAAGCGCAAGAAAAAGGGGGGAGAGCGCGCGCCCTCCCCCCTTCACGCCTGGCCGGTATTCAACCGGCGCGGCGGTCACGTCACAGGTTTGACGTTGTCGTCCGAGTTGCGGTCGATCCAGCGATTGTAGGGGTCGATCCCCGCAAAGGCCGGCTTCTCGGTCGTGACGAAGCGGAAGACCTGGGTTCCGCTGCGCAGGGGGCGACGCTCCATCAACATGACCGACTTCTGGTCGAACGCGCCCTTACCGGGTTCAGCAGAGAACAGGCCGACGTCGAAGGTCTCGTTCAACGGGGCCTCGGTCTCCTCGCCCTTGCCGTCGGCGTAGAGCTTGCGGGCCTCGACCGTCAGGGCGACGTCCCACTTGCCGTCGGCGCGCTTGGTCGCCGTGACCGACTTGGTCTTCACGTCATACAGGGTGATCTTTTCGAACAGGTCGGTGATCAGTGCCTGCTTGTCCGCCGGCGCCTCGGCGCGGATGGCGTTGATGAGATCCAGCGAGCGCGGATAGGGCGCGGACTTGAAGGCGTACTGCGCCAGCACCCGACGCAGGGCGCGGTTGACCACCTCCTCGCCGATCTGATCGCGCAGCAGATAGAGAACCAGACCGCCCTTCTGATAGTGGATGTACTGCTGGTTCTCGACGCGGATCAGCGGCATCTCCTCCAGCCGTTCCATGCCGCGCGAACGCAGGTAGCGGTCCAGTTCGTACTTGAGGAAGCGACGGATCTTGTCGGGTCCGTACAGCTTCTCCATCACCATCAGCGCCGAGTATTGCGCCAGGGATTCCGACAGCAGGGTCGAACCCTGCTGGTCCGAGCCGATCACCTGGTGCGCCCACCACTGGTGGCCGACCTCGTGAGCGGTGACATAGGTGACGTAGTCGATCTTCTCCTCGTCGCTCAGGTCGGCGATGAAGCCGAGGCCTTCCGAGTAGGGCATGGTGTTGGCGAAGGCCTGGGCGAAGGTCTGGTAGGCCGGGAACTCGATAATCCGGGCCTGACGGAACTGATAGGGGCTGAAAGCCGTGCCGTAGTAATCCAGCGACGCCTTCATCCCGGCCAGCATCCGCGACACGTTCTGCTCGTGACCCTTGTGGTAATAGACGGCCAGTTCGATGGGGCCGTGCTGCTCCTTGGCCACCTGATAGTCGGCGGACTGGACCGAGAAGAAGTTCAGCACCGGCGCCTCGGTGACGAAGCGGGCCGTGCGGCGGCCGTCTTTCGTCACGTCCGACACCTTGTAGCCCGGCGCGATCGGCGTCTGATCGGCCACCGTGGTCACGGTGATGTCGGCGTTGACCCAGCCCGTGCCGATGTAGTTCTGGTTCTGGGCGCTGACGTCCTCCAGCTTGGCCATGCGCAGTTCGGGCGGCAGGCCATGCTTGCGGCGTTTGGCCCGGTCGGACAGCAGGCCGTCGCGGCCCATGCCGATGGTCAGGGCGAACTCGCCGTTGTTGACGAAGGTGCCGTTGTCGACGATCCGGGTCGTGTCGCCGCTGTTCTTGAAGCCGCGCTGCTCCAGCACCGTTTCAAAGGCGATGGTGCGCTTCTCGCCCGGCTGCATCGGCGTGGCGAAGCGATAGATGCGGTACTCGAACTGCGGCCATTCCTTGGCCAGGGTCGCGCCCTGCACATCCAGGCTGGCGATCTTCAGACCGTAGTTCCAGCGCAGGTGAACCTCATTCAGAGGCGCGCCCGTCTGGTTCTGGATGACATAGCTGCCCTTGGTCGTCAGGCGCGGCTGGTGCGGGTAGAGGTCCAGGTCCAGCTTGACGTCGGTGATCTCGGGCTGAGGCGTCTTCTCGTACTTCAGCAGGGTCTTCTCATAGTCCGCCATCAGCTGCTCTTGCTGATTCTGGGTGCGGTACTCGTTCCAGACGTTGGTGTTGATGAAGGCGTAGACACCCAGGGCCACGAAGGCGGTCAGGGCGACGCCGCCGATGACGCCCGCAGGCCCCATCAGGCGACGCGGCAGACGCTTCAGGCGCGGCATGAAGCGCGTCTCCGCCCCGCGACGCCACAGGCCATAGGCGATGACCAGCAGGACGATGGCGAAGGCCGACCAGTAGGCCTGCATCCACGCCGCATAGCCGGCGAACTTGCCCAGGCCGTTCATGTCCGACAGCGGCATGCCCGTCCCTGCGCCATAGCGATAGAGCACGTGGTCGAAGCCCATGTTCGACAGGACGATGGTCGAGATCAGATAGACCACCATGACGGCCCAGCCGACGAACTTGTTCGGCGACAGCGACTGGACGACGATGGCCAGCACCGCCGTCAGCGCAAAGCCGATGGACTGGGGCACGACATACCAGAACAGGTATTTGCCGATCTCGTAGTTGGTGTAGCCCTTGATCGTCTGCACGATCATCCCGGCCAGCGATGCGGCCAGCAGGGTCGAGACCAGCACCAGGATCAGGGCCAGGGTCTTGGGCAACAGGAAGGTCCAGTCGGGCGTGGCCGTGGAATCGATGATCTCATGCGTGCGCCGCTCGCGGTCACGCCAGACCAGTTCGCCGGAATAGTAGATCGAGATGATCATGACGATCAGGCCGAACGAGCCGCCCAGGGTCTCGATCACCACCCGCGTCACCGGCAGGACCGGCGCGCCATATAGCTCTCCCGCGAACAACAGGACGGCGATGCCGAAGGCGAAGCCCAGGGCCAGCATGACGAAGTAGGCCGGGCTCTTGAACACGGCCTTCATCTCGAAGGCGGTGCGCAAGATCAGCTGGGTCCAACCGGCCTTGAAGCCGTAGGAGGGCTGGGCCAGGGGCGCGACCGGCGCCGTCGTGTCGGGCGAGGCTTCGGCCAGGGCCTTCAGCTTTTCCTGCTTGCGCAGCTTCGAACCACGCGGAGACGGATTGTACAGGGGCCAGGCGGCGGCGAGGAAGGCCAGGCTGACGCCGAGCCATAGCAGCTTGTTGCCCAGCAGCAGGCCGGTCAGGGGCGCGTTGATCGTGTTGCGCTCGGCTGCCGTCCAATACTTGGTCGCCAGGCCATAGGCCCCGGCGCCGAACGGCTCCAGCCAGGCAACCAGGGTCTCCAGCTCCGGCTTGGAGCCGAACACCGAAGTCGTGGTCATGTAGAGGATGAAGACCCCGACGACGCCGACATAGGTGGCCATCATCGAGCGCGTGACGGTCGCCAGAGTGAAGAAGACCGCCGAGCTGAACAGCAGGCCCGGCAGGCCCATCACGACGAAACCGTAGAGGTAGTCCAGCGGACGGAACGGCCCGACCGTCTCCTTGTCCACCCAAGGCATCAGCGTGCCGATCAGGATGCCCAGGGCGACCGACAGGAAGGCCAGGGCCACCACGGCGAAGGCGCCGAGGAAGCGACCGTAGAGGTAGTCGAACTTGGACAACCGGCTGGCCTGGATCATGGGGCCGAAGCCGGTCGTGGCGTCACGCACCACGACGTTGGCGACAATGGCCGTCGTCGCCAGCATGAAGAAGAGGTTGAAGGCCAGATGGGCCTGAGCGATCGCATAGGGGGCGTTCTTGAAGACGTTGCCGCCTGTGCCCAGGCTGACGTTCGGACTGGCGACCAGGCCGAAGCTCAGCAGGAAGAAGAGGATGGAGATGACCCAGAAGGCGGGCTGGCGAAGCTGATAGCGGAACTCGAAGGCCGCGACTTTCCCGAACATGATCCGGGCCTCAGGCGGCTTGAGCGACGGCCGGGCGGCGCGAGGCGGCCAGGGTCGAGAAATAGACGTCCTCCAGACCGCCCGAGGCTGGCTCGAAGCCCTCGCCCGGCTGGGCGTCGGCCAGGACGTGGATCACCGTCTGACCCGCGAACAAGCGCGTCGAGATGACCTCGAAACGAGCGCGGTGTTCCGGCAGGGCCTCCTTGGCGATGGCCTTCTTCCACACGCGACCCGACATCTGCTTCATCAGTTCCAGCGGCGCGCCTTCCAGCTGGATCTTGCCGCCCGCCAGCACCGCCATGCGCGGGCACAGGTCGGCCACGTCCTCAACGATGTGGGTGGACAGGATGACCACCACGTTCTCGCCGATCTCGGCCAGCAGGTTGAGGAAGCGGTTGCGCTCCTCCGGGTCCAGGCCCGCGGTCGGCTCATCGACGATGATCAGGCGCGGGTTGCCGATCAGGGCCTGGGCGATGCCGAAACGCTGACGCATGCCGCCGGAGAAACCGGCCAGGGCCTTCTTGCGGACGCTCCACAGATTGACCTGGTTCAGCAGGGCCTCGACCGTCTGCTTGCGGTCCTTGCCGTCGGCTATGCCCTTCAGCACCGCCATGTGGTCCAGCATGTCGTAGGCCGAGACGCGCGGATAGACGCCGAAATCCTGGGGCAGATAGCCGAGCGTGCGGCGCAGCAGCTCGGGCTGGCGGATCACGTCGATGTCGCCGAAGCGGATCTCGCCAGACGTCGGGGTCTGCAGGGTGGCGATGGTGCGCATCAGCGTCGATTTGCCCGCCCCGTTCGGGCCCAGCAGGCCGAACATCCCCGTCGGGATTGTCAGGCTGACGTCGTCCAGGGCCCGTGTTCCGTTGCCGTAGACATGGACAAGATTGTTGATCGTCAGCATGAAGCGCCCCCGCGTGTAAAAGGTGCTTTACGCTGACGGATTCAACGCCCGATCTTCAAGTTACAAATCGGACAGGTTGGCGATCAGAGATCGTCCACACGCTGTTCCGCCGCCTGCACCTCGGCCTTCATCCAGCGAACGAAGGCGCGAGCGGGCTCGGACACGCCGCTGCGGCGGGTCAGGACGTGGTAGGCCATCTCCGTCGCCAGAGCCCCGTCGGCGAAGGGCGACACCAGCCGACCCGACGCCAGATCGTCAGCCACGAAGGCATAGGGCGCCAGGGCCACGCCCTGACCATGGGCGGCGGCCTCGATAGCCAGTGCCGTCTGATCGAAACGCGGCCCCGCCGTGGCGTCGACCTGATCCACGCCCCTCGCCTTCAGCCAGGTCGCCCAGTCAGGGCGCGGTTCTTCCAGTTCGCCGGCGCGCAGGTGGATCAAGACGTGCTGCGCCAGATCGGTCGGACGCTTCAGCGCCCTGGGCCCGGTCAACAGGGCCGGACTGCACACGGGGGTGACATCGGCTGACAGCAGACGCTCGGACCGCACGCCAGAATAATCGCCGCGTCCGTAGCGGACCGCCACGTCCACGCGACCGCCGCCGACGTCGGCCAGCCGCATATCCGCCGACATCCACACCTCGACCTCCGGATGCGCCGCCGCGAAACGGGCGATGCGCGGGGCCAGCCATTTGGTGGCGAAGGACGGCGGGACGCTGACGGCCAGGGCATGACGACGGTCGGGGCGATACAGCAGGTCCCCTGCCCGCTTCAGATAGTCGAAGCCGTCGTGCAGCAGCGGATAGAGCTCGGCGCCCAGGTCGGTCAGGGCGATCTGACGCCCCTCGCGGTGGAACAGGGGCGCGCCCGCGTGTTCCTCAAGAATGCGGATCTGCTGGCTGATGGCGCCGGGCGTGACCGACAGCTCCTCGGCGGCGCGGGTGATGTTCAGGCGCCGCGCGGCGGCCTCGAACGCCTTCAAGGCGTTCAGAGGCGGGATGCGGCTCTCGACGGCGATGTCCTTCTTGCGGCTCATCGGCTCAGCCACTCCGGCGTCGGCAGGCCGCGCGCGGTCAGGAAGGCAGGGTCATAGACCTTGCTGGCGTAGCGCTGCCCGGCATCGCACAGGACGGTGACGATGGTCTTGCCGGGTCCCAGGTCACGCGCCATGCGGATGGCCCCGGCGATGTTGACCCCGCTGGACGGGCCCAGCGACAGGCCCTCGTGCTTCACCAGATCGAACAGGAGGGGCAGGAACTCGGCGTCCTCGATCCGATAGGGATGATCGACCGCCAGCCCCTCCAGATTGCCGGTGATGCGGTTGACGCCGATGCCCTCGGTGATCGAGGAGCCCTCGCCGGCCAACTTGCCCTCGGTGAACCAGCTGTAGAGGGCCGCGCCCGGAACGTCGGCCAGACCGATGGCGATCTCGGGCTTCTGCTCGCGCAGATAGGCGGCGCAACCGGCCAGGGTGCCGCCCGAGCCGACGGCGCAGATGAAGCCGTCGATCTCGCCGTCCGTCTGCTTCCAGATTTCCGGCGCGGTGCCTTCATAGTGGGCTTCGCGATTGGCCAGATTGTCGAACTGATCGGCGTAGAAGGCGCCGTTCGGCTCGCTTTCGTTCAGTTCCTCGGCCAGGCGGCGGGAATAGGCGACGAAGTGGTTGGGGCTGGCGAAGGGCGCCGGATCGACCTCGATCAGACGGGCGCCGTGCAGACGGACCGCCCGTTTCTTCTCGTCCGTCTGGCTGCGCGGCATGACGATGACGACCGGGTGGCCCAGGGCGGCCCCAACCAGGGCCAGACCGATGCCGGTATTGCCCGCCGTGCCCTCGACGATGACGCCGCCGGGCTTCAGCGCGCCGGACGCCCGCGCCTTACGAATAATGCTGAGCGCCGCGCGGTCCTTGATCGAACCGCCCACGTTCATGAACTCGGCCTTGCCGAGGATCTCGCAGCCCGTCATCTCCGACGCGCGCTTGAGGCGCACCAGAGGCGTATTGCCGATCAGGCCGAGAACATCAGGCGCGACGATCATGGAAGTTCCGAACCGTGGAGAAGAGGGCGACCCTCTTAGCCACAGTTCAGAAAATCTAACAACCAGTCGGCACAACTGGAGGAAAGACCTACCTTCCGCTATCCCTCATGGAGTTCGGGCAAGCAGGGGTTTTTAAGAAATGAGAGCAGCAACAGCTATCGGGATAGCGTTAGTGCTAGTTCTGACATTTGTGGGCGGATTTTCCGTTGGGTGGTGACGTGCCCCTGAGAATTTCCTCCACGCGGAGCTAGAGTCCGGCCCTTGAAA
>NZ_QLLC01000015.1 GCF_003350205.1 Brevundimonas bullata
CACCTCGTCGCCACCTTCCGCCCCGCCGTGGGTCCGCACGTTTTTACACAGCCTCGGTAGAAAGCGGCATTTCACCCATGCGCGGAAAGCGGACAGAGGGTCGAAAGCCGACCGCGCTCTCGCGGTCGGCTTTCGCCAGGCTTCTCAACCTCGCGCTTCGCGTCATTCCGCCTTGCGGACGTAGCGGTTTAGGAAGGCCAGGTAGGATTCCTGGGCCTTGATGCGGTTGGCGCGGCGCTGGAAGCCGTGGCCTTCGTCGGGGAAGACGACGTATTCGACGGGGACGTTGTTGGCCCGGACCTTTTCGACCAGTTCGTCGCTCTCGACCTGAAGCACGCGCGGGTCGTTGGCGCCCTGGATCACCAGCAGGGGGCGCTGGATCTTCTCGGCGTGGAACAGGGGCGAGATGGCGCGGTGGCGTGCGGCGTCGGTCGCCGGGTCGCCCATTTCGTCGAACAGGGCCACGCGCTGCGCGCCCCACCAGGCGGGGATGGATTCCAGGGTCCGCACCCAGTTGGTCACGCCGAAGATGTCGATGCCGGCTTCGAACTTCTCGGGGTGGAAAGCCAGGGCCGCGGCGGTGATGTAGCCGCCGTAGGAGCCGCCCATGACCGCGACCTGATCGTCGGCCACCCAGTCCTGCGCCCGCAGCCAGTCGCCGCCGGCGACGATGTCGCGCAGGTCGGCCTCGCCGTGCTTCTTGTCGTCCATGTGGAAGAAGGTCTTGCCGTAGCCTGACGAGCCCCGGTTGTTGGCCCCCAGGACCGCATAGCCGTGATTGACCAGGTGCTGGACCATGGCGGAATAGCCGCGCCGCGTCTGGCCGCCCGGTCCGCCGTGGACCAGGACGACCGCCGGGGCCGGGTTGGCGGCCGAGGCGCCCTTGGGCCGATAGAGAACCGCCGGGACCATGACTCCGCCTTCGCCCGGGTAGCGGACGATGGTCGCCTCGACCAGGTCGCCTTCCTTGATCGCCGGGTTCAGGGCCGAGGTCAGGCGCCGCGCCTGTCCGGTCGACAGGTCGGCGATGAAGACGTCGGCGGGCGAGGTGTCGGACACCACGGTGAAGGCGGCCAGATCGGCGCCGGGATCGAAGCGGACGCCGGTGATGTCGCCCTCGGGCAGGCCGGTCAGGCGGACGGGCGCGCGGGTCTGTGCATCCTCGATGGTCAGTTCCGTCGAGGCGTCGGCGTTAACGGCGGTGACCCGATAGCGGCCGTTGGGCGAGAAGGAGACATACATGACGTCCCAGTCGGCCTGGGTCGTGCGGTTGTGGGCCTTGTTGGCGATGTCATAGGCGTAGGCCTGGGCGAACTCGCCGTCCTGATTGCTGGTGTAGATCAGGGTCGCGCCGTTGGGACCGAAGCCGCTGACGTCATAGGCCACGTCGCCGGTGTGTTCCGAGATCAGGTAGGGCTCGCCGCCTGCCTGAAGATCAGCGAGATAGATGTCGGAGTTGGCGCTGGTGTGAGACTTGATCAGGGCGACCAGACGACCGTCGCCGGATACGGCCGTGACGTTGAGGCCGGGGTTCTGGAACACCAGTTTCCGCTCATAGGTGGTCGCGTCATAGGCATAGACGTCGAAGGCGGAAGCGTCGCGTTCGTTGCTGGTCAGCCAGAAGGTCTGGCCGTCGTCGCTGAAGCCGATGAAGCCGGCCTTGAGCTTGTCGCCGGGGGTCAGGTCGCGCAGCGTCCCATCGGTTTCGCGCACATAGATGTGGGTCAGTTCGTTGCCGCCCTGATCCGCCGCCACCAGGATGCGACGGCCGTCGGGGAAGTAGCTCTGGGCGAAGGTGGCGTTGGTGGTCGAGGCGGTCAGGGGCACGGGATCGCCGCCCGCGACGGGCAGGGCGTAGGCGTTGAACACGCCCGTCTGATCCGACGAGATCAGGACGTGGCTGCGGCCCTCGGAGAAGGCCAGGCCGTCCGGGTTGGCCATCGAGAAGCTGGTCGTCTCGAAGAACTGGGCGGCGGTGTAGGGCGTGGCGGCGGTGGAAGCGGCCTGGGCCTGGCCGGGCGCAGCGGGTTCGGTCGCGGCGAGGGCGGGGACGGCGGCGACAAGCGCCAGGGCGGAAACCATGCAGGCGAAGGAGCGCATTCTGAGCCTCGTGAGGTGCGTGATGACCTGATGAGGCTGGAGCATGGCCGTATGGATGCGGCCTGTCTCGAAAATAAACGATCGAGGTTCTGTGGCGTCAGGCCGCAGGACCGCCTTTCATGACCATCAGGGGAATGACGATGTCCTCTTCGTCGTCGAGGTGACGGATCAGGCCGGGGGCGGCGCGGTCCAGCACGTCGGCGAGGCGGTTGGCGTGGTCGGGGGCGTCGGAGGATTGACCGGCGACCGCCCGGTGAAAGGCGACGGCGGAATGGTAGAGGGCGTCTAGATGGGCGTGGATGGCGTCGTGGTCGCGGTCCAGCAGATCGAGGCCGGACTGGATGCGCGGCTCGATCAGACGGAAGTGCGGGAAATAGTGGCCGCTCTCGACGCGGTGGTGGCCGTCCAGATGCTGGAGGAAGGCTTGCAGCGTGGGCATGAGGGCGGCGTGCAGACCGCGCGGGTCAAGCCTGCCCGAGCGCCAGTGTGCAGCGGCGTCGGCCATATGCCGCTGCTGGGCGCGGAACCCGCCGTGCATTTGCAGCCAGAAGGCGGCGGTTTCGGGCAAGGCCTCGGTCCAGCGCTCACGCGGGAAGGCGTCGCGCAGATAGAGCATGTCGGCGGGCAGACCGGGGCGAAGGCCCAGCGCGAGCCCGTCGATAGGATGATCAGACGACAGCGGTGGTGCTCTGGATGAAGCCGCCGCCGAGGACGCGGTCGGGATCGGCGGGATCGTAGAGGGCGCAGGCCTGGCCGGGGGCGACGCCTTCTTCGCCTTCATCGAAGACGACGGAGATGCGGTTGTCATCGTCCATGCTGAGACGGGCCGGGGACGGCTGGCGGGTCGAGCGGACGCGGGCCAGGACGGGGGCGCCGTCGCGGGCGGCTTCCTCGATCGTGGCTTGATCGCCGAGCCAGTTGGTTTCTTCCAGGATCAGGCTGGCGGTCAGCAAGGCTTCGCGCGGGCCGACGATGACGCGGCGGTTGTCGGGGTCCAGTTTGGTCACGAACAGCGGCTCGCCCACGGCGACGTTCAGGCCCCGGCGCTGGCCGATGGTGTAGTCGGTGATGCCGCCGTGTTTCCCGAGCACGCGGCCGTCCATGTGGACGATCTCACCGGCTTCGCGGCCTTGTGGACGCAGACGGTCGATCAAGGTGCGGTAGTCGCCGGACGGGACGAAGCAGATGTCCTGGCTGTCAGGCTTGGCGGCGATCTTCAAGCCCAGGGCGGCGGCGACGCCGCGCACCTGGGGCTTTTCCAGATCGGCCAGGGGGAAGCGCAGATAGTCGAGCTGCGCCTGGGTGGTGGCGAACAGGAAGTAGGACTGGTCGCGCGAGTGATCGACGGCCTTCCTCATCTGCGAGCGGTTTCCGGCGATGGCGCGCCGGACGTAGTGGCCGGTGGCCATGGCCTCGGCGCCCAGGTCGCGGGCCACGTCCAGCAGGTCGCGGAACTTGACCGTCTGATTGCAGCGAATGCAGGGAACCGGGGTTTGGCCCTTCAGATAGGAATCCGCGAACTGGTCGATCACGGCGTCCTTGAAGCGGCTTTCGTAGTCGAGGACGTAGTGGGGGATGCCGATCAGCTCGGCGGCCAGACGGGCGTCGTGGATGTCCTGACCGGCGCAGCAGGCGCCCTTCTTCTTCTTCAGGGCGGCGCCGTGGTCGTAGAGCTGGAGCGTGACGCCGACCACGTCATAGCCGGCCTTGGCCAGCAAGGCGGCGACGACGGTGGAATCCACCCCGCCCGACATGGCCGCGACCACGCGGGCGCCGACCGGCAGGCCGACCGCCTGTCGCGCGCTCTCGATCGCGGCGTCCATGTCGGCGGCGCCGGACATGGGGGCGATGGTCGGGATGGGGCAGGTGTCGTCAGCCAGGGTCATCGCCGCCATATAGAGGGCCTCGGGTTCGATTTCGAGGCATGGTCCTGAAGATCGCCTTCGACGCCGCTGGGTCCTCCGGTCAAGCCGGAGGATGACGGAGAGGGAGGGAAGCTGCGTTCAACGAAAAAGGCCGCCCGGTTCGGGGCGGCCTTTATCCTTGGGCCTATCGCCCTTTGCGCTACTTGAGGCCCATTAATCCCGGTAGCTCTGGATGCGCGTGGTGCGCAGGCCTTGCATACCCCATTTGTCGATCGCCTGTTGCCAGGCGATGAATTCCTCAGCCGTCAGACGATACTTCGTCAGGGCGTCTTCCAGGCTGATCAGACCGCCGCGAACGGCGGCGACCACTTCAGCCTTGCGGCGGATCACCCAGCGGTTCGTTTCCGCCGGCGGGAGATCGCGCAGGGTCAGCGGCGTGCCCGTCGGGCCGACCACATATTGTTCGCCTCTACTATTCAGGCGTCGCTCTTGCAGCATGGGCTTAAGCCTCTTTCACCACCACCATCGACGCGTACCCTAGGCGCGCCCCGGCTAAGGGGCGTTTAAGCGTCGTGGTGAAGGAATGGCTAAGACGCATCCTTCGCCCCCGGCGCGCGCGGGGCGCCGGAAACGAAGGATTCATCGAGTCTAACAAAGGCTTACTCACGGAGTCGCGTTAAGCGATCAGCGCTTGATGCTGAGCAGTTCGGCCAGCATCTCGTCGGCCGTCGTGATGATCTTGGACGAAGCCGAATAGGCGCGCTGGGTGGTGATCAGGCTGGTGAACTCGGCGGATAGGTCGACGGTCGAGGATTCCAGTTGCTGGGCCGCGATCATGCCCGAGCCGCCCGTACCAGCCGCCTTCAGGTTGAAGGTGCCGCTGTCCAGGCTGACGCGGAAGGCGTTGCCGGTGACCTGACGCAGGCTGTCGGGGCTGGGGAAGGTGGCGATGGCGACCTGGGCGATCCGGCGCATGACGCCGTTGTCGAAGATGGCGGTGACGAAGCCGTTCTCGTCGATCTTGATGTCCGACAGGTTGCCGAAGGCGGTGCCGTTGGTGACCGTGGACTGCACGATCGAGGCCGTGTTCAGCTGGCTGAGGCCGCCGGCCGAGGTGGCCAGGTCCAGGGTCAGGGTCTGGGCCGAGATGCCCAGGCCGTCGGCCCACTTCACCTTCAGGTCGTCGGCCGGGTCGGCCGGGTCGATGACCATGTTGGGGTCGGACTTGCCGAAGTCCAGGACGGCGTTAGCCGGGTCGTCGAACAGGCCCTTGCCCGCAGGCCAGCCCTGCATGGTCGAGATGTCGAGGCGGCCCGCCGGGGTGAAGGCGATGACGCCCTTCTTGATCTGACCGTTCGAATAGGCCCCGCCGGTGACCACGTCCTCGGCCGGGACCGCGACGATTTCAGCGTACCATTCGTTGGCCACGTCGCTCTTCAGCAGACGGATTTCGATGTTGCGCTGACCGCCCTTGGAGTCCGAGACCGGGATGTTGATCTTGAAGTCCGGCTTGACGCCCAGCGGGTTGTCGTCCTCGCCGTTATACATGGCCATCGAGTTGATGGACGGGTCGTACTTGGTCTTGGCGATGTTGTTGGTCTTGATGCCCAGACCCGGGCTGCTCAGAGAGACCGCACCGCCCGAAGGCAGGGTCAGATTGTCCAGTGTGCCATCGACGGAGGCGCCAGCGGGCGTCAGGCCGGTCAGGGTGGCCAGGTTGCCAGCAGCGTCATAGGTGGCGACAGCGTTGATGGTCTCGATGCCGGTCTTCACCGTGACGTTGTATTGGTTGGCGACGCCGGTCGGCGAATAGCGGACGGTGAAGTCCTTGGGCCCCGATGCGGCGGGAACCATGGCGACGCCCGTATATTTCTGCGGGGCCGAAGCGCTCGAAATGGCTTGGCCGGAATAGAGGTTGGCGTTGATCTGGGCGCGCGTGGTGGGCTCGGCGGTGCCGCCGACCGTGCCGATGTTGATCGAGCGCAGACGGGTCAGGTCCGACGGGTCGGTGGCGATGTCGCCGTTGGAATCGACGGGCCAGCCTTGCAGGTAAAGGCCGGCGCTGTTCTTCAGATAGCCCAGGTTGTCGATGCGGAAGGCGCCCGCACGGGTGAACAGGCGGCTGTCGGTGGCGCCGACGCCCTCGGCCTTCTCGGTCGTGACGAAGAAGCCCTGACCGTCAACGGCCAAGTCGGTGCTTTCGGTCGTGCGCTGCAGCTGGCCTTCCTGGCTGATGAAGTGCCGGGCCGTGGTCATGACGCCGCCGGCCGCATAGCCGCCCGCGCCCTTGCTCTGGCTGTTCACGATGGTTTGGAACTCGCCCTGGGTGCGCTTGTAGCCGATGGTGTTCACGTTCGCGATGTTCTGCGAGATCGCGGCCAGGGCGGCGGAGTTGGCGGAAAGACCGGAAACCCCGGCCTGCATGGCGCTGTTGATGCTCATTGTAGCGGCTCCTTAAGAGGAAAATGCGGAAGCGAGAGGGACGCCGTTCAGGCGTCGGTCTCGGGTGGGGTGGGGTCCGGTTTCGGCGGGGTCACGCTGGCGTTCTTCTCGTCGAGCGCGATGATGCTGGACAGCGGCATGACCGAGTTGCCGATGGTGACGTAGGGCTCGTCGGCGTACATCTCGACGCCGGTGATCCGGCCACGCATCAGGACCTGGGCGTCGACCTTGCCTGTGCCGTCCTTGGCCACGACCTTCAGCGTATAGACGCTGCCGTCCTGACCTTCGGTCCAGTTGAAGTCGTGCACTCCTGACGTCGTGCCGCCTTCTGGCGGCGGGCCCTTCCAGACGACTTGACCCGTCGAGTTGAGGACCTGAAGCTCGACCTCGGTGGCGTTCTTGCCCAGTTCGTAGCTCCACGTCGCCTTGCCGTCGGCGGCCTTGGTCGCGTCCCAGACGGCGGTGGCGTCCTTGCCGATATAGTTCGAGGCGTTGGCCAGGCCGTCGCCCTTCTGGCCGTTCAACAGGGCGGTCAGCAGCTGGTTGGACAGTAGCTGTTGTTCGACGCCGGCCATCTGGGTCAGCTGGCCGGTGAACTCATTGGAGTCCATCGGCGACAGCGGGTCCTGATTCTTCAGCTGGGCGGTCAGCAACGAGAGGAAGGTCTCGAAGTTCGACGCCAGCATGCCGGAGCTGGCATTGATCTTGTTGGTGGCGGTGTTTCCATTGACGGCGGTGACCATCGATCAGACCTTCATATCGACGCGGTCGGGCGTCATCGAGAGGGATGTCCAGGCGTTGGGCGGCGGCAGGACGCTATCGGCCTGGGCGGCCAGACGGGCGGCGCCGGCGAAGGCGCGGCGGTCAGGGGCGCGGTCAAAGGCGCCGCCGCCGCTGAAGCCCGAGGAGGGATTGCGGTCCGAGAACTCGAGCGAGTCCTGGGTCAGATGGAAACCGGCGTCCTGAAGCTGACGACGCAGTTCGTCAGCGCGGGCGCGCATGTCGGTCGCCGCCGCCGGGTTGTCGAAGGCCAGACGCGCCGCCAGACGGCCATCTGAATCGATTTCCAGGCTGACATCGACGCGACCCAGGCCCTCGGGCGTCAGGGCCATGTCGAAGCGGGTCGAGCGGCCTTCCAGCTTCTTCAGGATTTGCGCGGCCAACTGGACCGTGGTCTCGACCGTGGCGCGCGACAGTTGTGACAGGCCCAGGTCGCGCGGGGCGGTCGGGGCGGCGCTCTGGGCGTCCAGAATCTGTTGCGACGGGGCGAGGTCGGCCTGGCCGTCGAGCGGCGCGGCGTCGGCGGGCAGGACCGGCGCGGCGGCTGCCTCGCTGAGGGCGGCGACAACGGGCGCTGTCGATGCGGCGGCGGACGGGGTCGAGGTCGGCAGGATCGACCGGGCGCCGCCAGTGTCGGTTCTGGCTTCAGCGGGGGCGTTGGCTGTGGCGGCGTTGGAGCGGCGGTCGTCGAGGCGTGCAGACCCGTTGCGTGCAGGGGCCGGAGCCGTGGTCGCGGGCGGCGGCGTCTGGGGTGCGGGCTCGGGCTCCGCTTCGCTTGAAGCTGAAGCGGCGGCGGTCGCGATGATCTGTTCCGCCGGTTGCGCCGCGTCGGCGGTGGGGGCGGCGGGAGCGGGTTCAGTGGTCTGCGACGCCGGCGACGCGGAGACGGCTGGCTGTGCTGCGGCGGCTGTCGGCCGAGGTGCGGGCGTGGCCGCAGGCGCGGCTGCGATAGCGCTTGCAGTGGTAGCGACAGGCGCGAGGGCCGGGGCGGCAGGGGCCTCAGGTGCGGGCTGGACCGACGGAACGGCCGCGGGTGCGGGGGCCGATGCGGGGACGGACGTGGCCGTCATGGTGACGGCGGTCGGCCCCTGAGAAACCGGGCGAGCGGCGGCGGCGCTTTCGAGGCGCGGCCTGGTGGTCCCGTCGGAGGCGATCGGCTCCCGCGCGACGTCGGGCAAAGTCGAGGCGGCGGGCGCAGCCGTGGGCGCCTGGCGAGGGGCAGCGGCGGCCTGACGCACGGTTTGATCGACCTGAACCGGGTTCTGGCCCGGGGCGACAGGCGTTTCGGCAGCGACGGCCGGGCGGGGCGCGGCCTCGGACGCGGGCTGGGCAGGACGAGCCTCCGTCGGCGCGGCGGCGAGAAGGGGCGCGGCAGAGGGCGCGATGGGCGCTTTCGCCGTGTCAGGCGCCGCTGCGGAGGTGCCGAGCGATGCCGGCGTCGAGGCCGGAGCCGGAGCCGGAGCCGGAGCGTCGTCGGCAGGCGGCATCGGCGCGGTGATGGTCGGTTGTGCGTCTGTGGCGACGTTCAGCGGCGGGACCGGCGCGATCTGCGGCGAGGGGGCGGCAGAGCTTGCGGCGGTTGCCGCATCGGCGGCTTCCGAAGCTGTTGCGGGCGCCGACGGCGCGACGGGCAGGGGGGCGGGGGCGATCAGAGGGACGTGCGGCCAGGCGGGCGCCGTCGTCATGGCTGCGTCCAGCGAGGGCGTCTCGGCGGCTTCGTCCTCTACGAACGGCGCATTCGGAATCAGCGCGCTGTCTTCACCCTGCGTCTTGAGCGACGGGGCGACAGCCGCGACCAGGCCAGCGAACAGGCCGCTGTCCGCCGCCGTTTCCACGGATGCGGATGCGCCGACCGGGGCGGTCGGGGCGATCAGGGACATGACGCTGAGCGCGGACATGAGAGGCGATAGGGCTTTCGCTGGGTGGGCGGCGCCTACTGCGCTCAGGTGGTTCGAACGGCACGGCGCAAGCTACGGGCCAAGTCAGCGGAGCAAATACAAGTCATTGAAAAACAACAATCTATATTGATTTCAGCATTGGTTTCGGCGCCCTTTTCGCCCGGCGCTTCTTGCCGCGCCGCTACGTTTTTGCCGGGCGACCCGCACCGACGAGCGCCTTGAACGACATGGCCTGCGATTTGCGCCGTGGTGTGTGAACGCACAGGGGCTGAAAAGCCGATGTCTAATAAATTCAAGGAGTTGGCTAGAATGGCTAACCAGAAAGCCGGGCAAGATTTGCGCGCAGGCCAGCAAGGCTTGCCGGGCGCGCCCCTGCATGGAGCCCGTGTCTGATGTCCCTGAACTCGATCATGAACATCGCCACCTCGGGCATGAACGCCGCCCAGACGCAGCTACGGGTGGTTTCCGACAACGTCTCGAACGTCAATACGCCGGGCTATATCCGCAAGGTGGCCGATCAGCAGTCCTGGGCCAGCCAGGGCGCGGGCGCCGGGGTCGAGATCGCGCGTATCCGTCTGGCCACCGACCGCTTCCTGCAGGCCGCCAGCCTGAGCGCCGGGGCCGACGCCGGGCGTCAGTCAGTGCGCTATGAGCTTTTCAACAATATCCAGTCGCAGTTCGGCGATCCGGGCGCGGACAGCGGCTTCTTCGCCCAGATCGACAAGATCTTCTCGGCCTTCTCGACCTCGGCGGAAAACGCCACCTCGGGACCGCTGCGTCAGGACGCGATCTGGAAGACCCAGGCCATGTTCGACGAGGCCGCGCGGGTGGCCAAGGAGATCCAAAGCACGCGCGAGGAGGCGGACGCTCGTCTGCGCACCGCGGTGGACAAGGTCAACGGCCTGGTCGAGCAGATCGAGAAGCTGAACGTCGACATCGCCAAGGCCAATGTCGTCGGCACGGATTCGACGGGCGCCCAGACCATTCAGGCCGGTCTGATCAACGAATTGTCCGAGCTGATGGATGTGCGCATCACCAACCGCTCCATCGGCGGGATCGAGGTGCGGACGGGCGCCGGCATTCTGCTGGCCGGGCAGGGCGCGGCCAAGCTGGAATACCAGCGGGCGGGCGTGGTGTCCTCTGAGACCGTCTTCAACCAGATCATGGTCACCGAGCCGAACGGCCAGCGGCGACCGCTGACGGAAGGCCTGGCCTCGGGTGAGATCAAGGGTCTGCTGGAACTGCGCGACGTCGAGGCTCCTGCGGCGGCCGAGCGCCTCGGCGAGCTGATGACGCGCCTGGCCGACGAACTGAACCGCGCGCACAACGCGGCATCCTCGGTTCCGGCGCCGCCGGTGCTGAATGGCCGCAACGTGGGGCAGTCGCTGGAAACGGCCCTGGCGGGCTTCACCGGCAAGACCACCATCACCACGGTCGACGCCCAGGGCGTGATCCAGAACTCCGCCGAGATCGTCTTCTCGGGCGGCACGATGACCATCAACGGCGTGGCGGCCACGCCAGCCACCTTCCTTACCACGCTGAACGGACAGCTGGGCGGGGCCACAGCCAGCTTCGTCAACGGTCGCCTGAGCATTGAGGCGCCCGCCGGAAGCGGCGTCGCCATCGCCGATGACGCCGCCACCCCCAGCAGCAAGGCCGGGCGCGGCTTCTCGCATTACTTCGGCCTGAACGATCTGGTCTCGACGGATCGCCCGGCGCTTTACGACACAGGCCTGACACCCGCCTCGCAGCATGGCTTCACGCCGGGCGAGACGATCAAGTTCCGCTTCACCGACGCCTCGGGCTCGCGCATCCGCGATCTGGCGGTGGCCGTGCCGGCGGGCGCGGGAACGATGACCGAGATGCTCACGGCGTTGAACGATCCCGCGACGGGGATCGGCGCCCATGGCAGCTTCAGTCTGAACGGTGCGGGCGAACTGATCTTCACCGGCCACGGCGCGCCGCCGTCGACCATGTCGGTCATCGAGGACGGCACGCGCCAGGTTCCTTCGGGCGTGTCGATGAGCGACCTGTTCGGCTTGAGCGGTGCTCGCGCCTCTCGCGCCGGCGGCTTCTCGGTGCGCAGCGATATCGCCAAGGACCCGTCCAGACTGGCCTTGGCCCAGTTGAACCTGGGGGCGGCGGCGGGCACCTCCGCGCTCAGCAAGAACGACGGCAGCGGCGGTCGCCTGCTGGCCAAGGCCGATCAGAACGCGACGTCGTTCTCGGCGGCGGGCGGCGCGGGCGGGGTCAATATGTCCCTGGCGCGCTATGCGGCGGAGTTCTCGGGCGAGATCGGGGGCAAGGCCACCATCGCCAAGACCCGCGCCACCAGCGCCGCCGCGCTCTATCAAGAGGCGTCCGCGCGACGCAGCGCGGTCGAAGGCGTCAACATGGACGAGGAACTGGTGCTGATGACCACCTATCAGCAAGCCTTTAACGCTTCGGCGCGCCTTATCCAGGCCGCGTCGGAAATGTACGACACCCTGATCGGAATGATGCGATGACCCGCGTTTCGACGTTTGGAAACTATCAGTCGGCCCTGCTGCACCTGATGAACGCGCAGGCGCGCGGCGAGGAAGCGCAGAACAAGGTCAACACCAAGAAGAACGCCACAGATCTGGTCGGCTTCGGGCGGCAGTCGGAAACGGTGATCGCGCTGAAATCCAGTCAGACGCGAATCCAGGGCTTTATCGACACCAACAAGACGGTGGCCGACCGGCTGACCATGCAGGACATGGGACTGGATCGGGTCGCCGACGCCGCCACGGCCGGTCGACAAGCCATCGCCAACGCCATCGCGGCCGGGCGCATGGAGGGGCTGATGTCCGAGATGGAGACCGTCTTCAAGATGGCCCAGGACGGCCTGAATATGAAGCATCAGGGCAAGTCCCTGTTTTCGGGCGGGGCGGTGGACCAGCAGGCCGTGGTCCTGCCCGCCGCGCCGGTCGGGGCGACGGACCTCGAGAAGCTGGCGGCCATGCCCCTGACCAGCGACGTCTTCAAGAACGACCAGTTGAAGCAGTCGTCCCTGCTGGACGAGACTGTCACCATGGACACCGGCTTCCTGGCCAGTGATGTGGGACAGGCGCTATTTGACGTGTTCCGCGACCTGCAAATCCTGCATCAGGGCACACCGCTGAACGGTCAGATGGACGACGCCCAGAAGACCGCGCTGACCGCGCTGATGGGGCGCTTCGAAACGGCGGCCAAGGACGTGGTCAATATCCAGGCCAAGAACGGTTCGATGCAGGCCCGCGTCGATACGCTGCTGGAGTCGCAGGAGGCCCGCAAGATTTCAGTCGACACCATCCTGTCGGGCAAGACCGACGCCAACATGGCGCAGGCCGTGACGGAACTGGAGATGGCCCAGATCGCCATTCAGGCCTCGGCTCAGGTGATCAGTCAACTGCGGGATGTGTCGCTGCTCAACTATCTGCGCTGATCGTCGGTAACTCTGTTCGCAGTGCGTTGAACGATCCGAGTTTCAGCGCGTTTGCCTCTTCCACGAGCTTCGCCATGGGCGATCAGGCCAAGCTCGGGTAAAGGGTGGGCATGGACGTAGCTGATTTTCAGATCGAGGATGGGCCAGACGGTGGTGCGCGACTGCGGCTGACGGGCGACTGGACCACCATGGGTCTGGCCCGCACGGCGCGTCGCCTGTCCGACGACCTGGGCGACCGGCCTGTCGCAGAGCTGGCGCTGGACCAGTTGGGGCGGTTCGATACCGCCGGCGCCCTGGCGATCGTTCAGAACCTGTCGCAGCCCCTGCCCAAGTCGGCGTGGCGCGACCGTCCGGAAGCCGGCCGGATCTACGCCATGGTCGAGAAGCTGGACCGTGAGTCCGCCGCACCGCCGCCTCGGGCAAACGCCCTGACCCTGACCTTCGCCAAGATCGGCCGGGGCGTCTATGATTTCGGGGCCGAAGCCATGCTGTCGCTGGCCTTCCTGGGGCGGCTGATCGTGGCGGTGGGCGGGGCGCTGAAACATCCGGGCGGCATCCGCTGGCCCGCCTGGTTCAGTCAGGCTGAGCGGTCGGGGCTGGACGCCATCCCCATCATCGCCGTGACCAACTTCTTCATCGGCGCGGTCATCGCCTTCCTGGGGGCCAATCTGCTGACCCAGTTCGGTGCGGGCGTATTCACGGTCCAGTTGGTCGCCGTGTCGGTGCTGCGCGAGTTCGCCGTGGTCATCACCTCCGTTCTGCTGGCGGGCCGCTCGGCCTCGTCCTTCGCGGCCGAGATCGGTTCGATGCGGATGAACCAGGAAGTCGACGCCATGCAGGTCATGGGCGTCAATCCCTTCCAGGCCCTGGTGATTCCGCGTCTGGCGGCCATGCTGCTGATGCTGCCGCTGCTGACTTTCGTCGGCATGGTGTCGGGCCTGTTCGGCGGCATGCTGGTGACGTGGAGCGAGCTGGCCTATGGCCCCTCCTTCTTCCTTCAGCGAGTCACCGAAGATCCCAACATGGGCACGCATCTGATGGTCGGTCTGATCAAGGCGCCGGTCTTCGCCGTGGTGGTGGCCGCCATTGGTTGCCGTCAGGGCATGTCGGTGGCCGGCGATGTCGAGAGCCTGGGCCGTCGGGTCACGGCGGCGGTGGTCCAGGCCATCTTCGCCATCATCTTCCTCGACGCCGTCTTCGCCATGATCTTCCTGGAGCTGAACCTGTGACGGCGCCTATCGAAAAGCCGACCCGCGAGAACGTCGTCGAGGTGCGCGGCCTGTTGAGCCAGTTCGGCGACCGGGTGATCCATCAGGACCTCGATCTGGACGTGCAGAGGGGCGAAGTCGTTGGCGTGGTCGGCGGCTCGGGCACCGGCAAGACGGTGCTGCTGAACTCCATCATCGGCCTGAAGCAGCCCGAGGGCGGCTCGGTGAAGCTGTTCGGGATGGAGCGCGAAACCATGACCAAGGCCGAGGCGGCCGAGGTCGAGCGGCGCACCGGCGTCCTGTTCCAGCAGGGAGCCTTGTTCTCTTCGCTGACGGTGCTGGACAATGTGGCCTCGCCGCTGGTCGAGCATACGGACCTGCCGGCCAAAACCATTCGCGAACTGGCCGAGATGAAGATCGCCATGGTCGGGTTGAAGCCGGAGTCCCACTATCTCAAGCCGGCGGAGCTGTCGGGCGGGATGCGCAAGCGCGTCGGCCTGGCCCGCGCCATGGCGCTGGACCCCGAGCTGATCTTTCTGGATGAACCGACGGCGGGGCTGGACCCCATCGGCGCCGCCGCTTTCGATCAGCTGATCCGCGACCTGTCGGACGATCTGGATCTGACGGTCTTCATGATCACCCACGATCTCGATAGCCTGTACGCCATCTGCGACAAGGTGGCGGTGCTGGCTGACAAGCACGTTGTCGCCAAGGCCACGGTTCAGGAACTGGAACGTTCCGACCACCCTTGGATCAAGGAATACTTCCTGGGGCCGCGCGGTCGCGCCGCCCATAAGGCCGCTTGAGGAGAGCGGGAAGAGATGGAAAGAGACGCCCACTACGCCGCTGTCGGCATCGCCACTGTCGCTCTGTTGCTGGCGCTGGCCGTATTCACGATCTGGCTGGCCCGCCTGCAGTTCAACAACGACTACGACGTCTATGACATCGTCTTCTACGGCCCTGTGCGCGGTCTGTCGGAAGGCGGGGAAGTGCATTTCAACGGCATCCGCGTCGGCGAGGTCACGGCCCTGAACCTGGACCCGAAGAAGGGGGATCAGGTCATCGCCCGCGTACGCCTGAACGGCACGACCCCGGTCCGTGTCACCTCGCGCGCCCAGCTGGAGCCGCAGGGCATCACCGGACTGAACTACATCCAGATTACGGCGGGTGAAGCCAACAGCGCTCTGCTGAAGGACCAATATGCCGACAATGTCGTGCCGGTGATCCAGAGTCAGCCCAGTCCGATTGCGGAACTGCTGAGCGGCTCCGGCACGGTGCTGGCCCAGACGGTGGACGCGCTGAACCGCATCAACCGCGTCATGTCGGACGACAATATCCGCAGCTTCTCGACCAGCGTGAAGAACGTGGAAGCCATGACCGCCGAGCTGGAGGCCCGCAAGGGCATGTTCCAGCAGCTTGAAGAGACGATCACCAAGGCCAACGCCGCCGTCGGCGAATACCAGGCCCTGGGCGCCAGCGCGCGTCAGATGATCGACACCGACGGCAAGCAGGCCATCGCCAACATCAACGCCGCCACGCGCGAAGCCCAGCAGACCATCGCCTCGATCAACCGAACGGCGACGGGACTGGAAGGGCCGTTGGGCGACTTCGGCACGCAGACCGTGCCGCAGTTGAACGACACGATCCGCCAGCTGGATCAGGCGACGCGTTCGCTGCAGTCGCTGATCGACAATGTGCGTGAAAGCCCGCGCGACTTCATCTCGAAGGCGCCGTCCAAGGAAATAGAGGTGCAGCCATGATCCGTTCCGCTCTTGTGATCGCGGCTGCGTCGGTCGCCCTGTCCGGTTGCGCCCTGTTGTCGTCGCCCGATCCGGTTCAGCTCTATCGGTTCGGCGGGGCGTCCGCCTTTGCAGGGACGGGGGCGACCTCGGCCTGCCCCGACGTTCATGTCTCCATGCGCCGCGTGGACTTCCCCGAAGCCGCGCGTGGTGATCGTCTGCTGGCCGTGACCGGGGCCGAGGCGGCCTACATCAAGGGCGCGCGCTGGGTGTCGCCCGCCGAGACCCTGTTCGAGGAAGCGCTTCGCAACGCCTTCCTCGACGGTGGAACCTGCACGGTTTTGAGCAGCGGTCCCCTGACGCGCGACGGTCTGCTGCTGAGCGTGGACGTGCGCCGTTTCGAGGCGGATTACGCCGCGCCGGGCGCCGTTCCGAACGCCAGTATCGTGGTCCTGCTGCGTCTGGTGCGCCCCGGCGACCGCTCGATCGTGGCCGAGGACCGCATAACGGTCAGCGAGAGCGCGGGTGAGAACCGCCAGTCGGCCATCGTCGCTGCTTTCGACCGCGCCACCGCCGAGGCCAGCCGCCAGATCGTTCTGTGGACGGACCAGCAGGGCTTCCAGGCGACGGCGAAGTAACCCTCTCCCGGCGGGAGAGGGCTTGAGCCTCGGAGAGCGAAGCGATCCGCAAGGCGAAAGGGTGAGGGGCTGAGGGTTCAATCGGCGTAAGCCGCTGCGGTTCTACGGCTTGCGCCGACAGATATCGGGAACCCTCATCCGGCCCTGCGGGCCACCTTCTCCCACCGGGAGAAGGGAATAATAGAAAACCCCGGCGGCCTCGCGGTCGCCGGGGTTTCTGTCTTCAGGCGGGGAGGGCGCGGTTCAGCCCAGACCCGCCGCCACCGTGTAGTCAGCCTCGGTCTTGGCCGCGACCTCGTCCAGGGTCACGCCCTCGGCCAGTTCGATCAGTTCCAGACCCGAACCGTCCGGCTTGACGTCAAAGACGGCCAGGTCGGTGATGATGCGGCTGACCACGCCCGTGCCGGTCAGGGGGAGGGTGCAAGCTTTCAGGACCTTGGACTGGCCGTGCTTATTGGCGTGATCCATGACCACGACCACGCGCTTGACGCCCGCGACCAGGTCCATGGCGCCGCCCATGCCCTTCACCAGCTTGCCGGGGATCATCCAGTTGGCGATGTCGCCGTTCTGGGCCACTTCCATGGCGCCGAGGATCGACAGGTTGATGTGGCCGCCGCGGATCATGGCGAAGCTGTCGGCCGAGGAGAAGTAGCTGCTCTCGGGGATCTCGGTGATTGTCTGCTTGCCCGCGTTGATCAGGTCGGGGTCTTCCTCGCCCTCATAGGGGAAGGGCCCCATGCCCAGCATGCCGTTTTCCGACTGCAGGGTCACTTCCATGCCTTCGGGGATGTAGTTGGCGACCAGGGTCGGGATGCCGATGCCGAGGTTGACGTAGAAGCCGTCCTGCAGCTCCTTGGCGGCGCGTTCAGCCAGTTGTTCGCGAGTACGAGCCATGGTTCAGGCCTCCTTCTGGCGGACGGTGCGCTGTTCGATGCGCTTCTCGGACACGGTCTGGATCAGGCGGTCGACATAGACGCCGGGCGTGTGGATGTGGTCGGGGTCCAGCGAGCCGGTGGGGACGATCTCCTCGACCTCGACGACCGTGAACTTGCCGGCGGTGGCCATCATCGGGTTGAAGTTGCGGGCCGTCTTGCGGAAGACGAGGTTGCCGCGTTCGTCGGCCTTCCACGCCTTGATGATCGCCAGGTCGGCGATCAGGCCGGTTTCCATGACATAGTCGCGGCCGTCGAAGTTGCGCACTTCCTTGCCTTCGGCGACCAGGGTGCCGACGCCGGTGGCGGTGAAGAAGGCGGGGATGCCCGCGCCGCCCGCGCGGATGCGCTCGGCGAGTGTTCCTTGCGGGTTGAACTCCAACTGCAGCTCGCCGGCCAGGTATTGGCGCTCGAACTCCTTGTTCTCGCCGACGTAGGACGAGATCATCTTGGCGATCTGCTTGGTCTCCAGCAGCTGGCCCAGGCCGAAGCCGTCCACGCCTGCGTTGTTGGAGATGACGGTCAGTCCCTTGACGCCCGAGGCCTTCAGGCCTGCGATCAGGTTTTCGGGAATCCCGCACAGGCCGAAGCCGCCGGACATGACGGTCATCCCGTCAAAGGTCAGGCCCTCCAGCGCGGACGTGACGTCAGCGTAGATCTTGCGCATCGCTCTCCCTTTTTCACCGTCTGATGAATATTGCGGTCTTATCCGTCCATAAAGCGGGCGAGGGGACGGAGCAAGCGCCCGCATCCAAAGACGAGGCTGATGCGTATGCAAGAGGTCGCCCCTGTCGCCAATGGAATCCGCATGAGCCTGGTCAACGTCGCCATCCGTCAGCTGCAGGATGCGCCCTTTCCCGACTTCATCACCCGTCCGGCGATCGACAGTCTGGTCACGGAGGCGCGACGGCGGCTGGATCGCGACGGGCCCCATGATCAGGCGGCCTTTGCGCGGGAGATGGCGCGCCGGGCGGTGGCCGAACACACGACCGCGGCCAATGATCAGCATTACGAACTCCCGCCCGAGTTCTTTGAAATCTGCCTCGGCGCTCGGCTGAAATACTCCTGCTGCCTGTATGGCGATGGGGCCGAGACCCTGGATCAGGCCGAAGAAAAGGCGCTGGCAGAAACCTGCGCCCATGCCGAACTGGCGGACGGGCAGACCATTCTGGAGCTGGGCTGCGGCTGGGGCTCGCTGAGCCTGTGGATGGCAGAGCGCTATCCTGCGGCCCGGATCACCGCCGTTTCCAACAGCCACGGCCAGCGCGGCCATATCGAGGCCCAGGCGCGGGCGCGGGGTCTGAGCAATCTAACGGTCGTGACCTGCGACATGAATGATTTTCAGGCCGAGATCTGCGGCTTTGACCGCATCGTCTCGGTCGAGATGTTCGAGCACATGGCCAACTGGCGCGCCCTGCTGACGCGGGCCAGGGGCTGGCTGAAGCCCGATGGGCGGATGTTTATCCACGTCTTCACCCATCGCGACGCGCCCTATCGATTCGACCACACCGACAGCGGCGACTTCATCGCCCAGCACTTCTTCACGGGCGGGATCATGCCCAGCCGTGACCTGATCCGACAGTTCCCCGACCTGTTCGAGGTGGCGCAGGAATGGACCTGGAACGGCGGCCACTATGCGCGGACGGCCAACGACTGGCTGGCCAATATGGATCGGAACGCCGAACGGGTGGCCGTGCTGATGCGCGAAACCTATGGCCCGGACGCGGCGCTGTGGACCCGACGCTGGCGTCGCTTCTACCTGGCGACGGCGGGTCTGTTTGGAAACGACGGCGGCCGCACCTGGGCGGTCAGTCATTATCTGTTGAAGCCGGCCGGAGAGGGCCTGTCCTGATGTTGAAATATGTCGTGGCCTATCTGGGGGCGGGCCTGACCTTCGCCGCCATCGACGCGGTCTGGCTGACCACCATGGCGGATCGGCTGTATCGGCCGGTGATCGGTCCCCTGATGGCGGACAAGCCCAATATGACGGCGGCGGTGATCTTCTATCTGATCTCCATCGGCGGCATCGTGTTCCTGGCCATCGTGCCGGCCCTGAAGGAGGCGGCCTGGACGCGGGCCTTGCTGAACGGGGCTGTGCTCGGCTTCGTCGCCTACGCCACCTATGACCTGACCAATCAGGCGACGCTGAGCGTCTGGTCCACGCGTCTGACGATCATCGACCTGTGCTGGGGGACGACCCTGACCGCCGTGGCCTCGGTCGGCGGCTATTTCGCCGCACGGTGGGCCGAAGGGCGCTTTGGCTGAGCCATACGGGTTGACCCTCCGGCAAGCCCGCCCCTAGACCATGGGCGCCCGGCGTTTTCGGGCGCCACGTCGGGGAAGATCATCATGCGTCGTCAACTGTTGAAGCAGGCCTTGCCTGCCCTGGTCGTGCTGGCCGCCGTGCCCGCCCTGGCCATGCCCGCCGCCGCCCAGGCGCCGGCCGCGCCGACCTATCAGCAGCCGCCGCAACCGATCGCGCAGATCCTCGATTCCAAGCCCAACCCGACCGCCAGCCTGAGCCCGGATCGCAAGACCCTGCTGTTGCAGGACCGCTCGAACCTGCCCAGCATCGCCGAGCTGTCTGAGCCGATGCTGCGTCTGGCCGGATACCGCATCAATCCGACGAACAATGGCCCGGCCAACAGCCGCGTGGCCTGGCTGACCGGCCTCAGCTTCCAGACCGTCGAGGGCGGCGCGGCCCGCGTCGTGGCTGGTCTGCCGGCCAACGCGCGCCTGACCAATGTCAGCTGGGCTCCGAACGGCGCGGCGGTGGCTTTCCTGCTCAATACGCCGAACGGGCTGGAGCTGTGGACCGCCGACGTGGCCTCGGCTCAGGCGCGCCGTCTGACGGGACCGACCGTCAACGCCGCCGCCGGGTCCGGCTACAGCTGGCTGCCCGACGCCTCGGGGTTGCTGGTTCAGGCCGTGCCCGCCGGTCGCCGCGCCGCGCCCGACGTGACGCGCCCGCCCTCGGGTCCGACCGTGGCCGAGACCGGCGGCCGCGCCGCGCCGGTGCGGACCTATCAGGACCTGCTGTCCGACGCGGGCGACGAGGCCCTGTTCGACCACTATTTCACCAGCCAGCTGACCATCGTGCCGCTGAACGGTCGCGCGCGGACCCTGGGCCAGCCCGGCGTCTTCCTGAACGCCTCGGTGTCGCCCGACGGGCGTTTTATCCTGCAGACGCGGGTCAAGAAGCCTTACAGCTACATCGTGCCAGCCAGCCTGTTCCCGGCGGACGTGATCATCACTGATCTGAATGGACGTGAGGTTCACCGCGTCGCCGACCTGCCGCTGCGCGACAACGTGCCCACGCCGTTCGACGCTGTGGCCCCCGGCCCGCGTTCGGCCCAGTGGCGCGCCGACGCTGACGCCACCCTGGTTTGGGTCGAGGCCCAGGACGGCGGCGATCCGCGCAACGCCGCCGAGGTGCGCGACCGCGTCTTCATGCTGCCGGCGCCGTTCAACGACCGCCCGCGCACCCTGGTAGACCTGAAAGAGCGTTATGCCGGCGTGCAGTGGGGCCGCGACGATACGGCCATCGTCAACAGCCGCTGGTTCAACACCCGCCACGAGACCCGCACCCTGGTCGACCCGTCGAACCCCGGCGCGGGCCGCGTCCTGGTCGATCGCAACTATCAGGACCGCTACAATGATCCGGGTTCGGTGGTTGTAGAGCCGAACGCGCGCGGCCGTTCGACCATCCGCTTCACTGCTGACGGCTCCAAGGTCTTCGTCGAGGGCGACGGCGCGACGCGCGAGGGTGAATATCCCTTCCTCGACGCCCTGGATCTGAAGACCGGCGAGACGGAACGCGTCTGGCGCGCGGCCCAGGGCGAATATGAAAGCGTCGTCGGCATTCTGGACGACGCGGGCCGCAAGCTGGTCACCTATCGCGAAAGCCGCACCGATCCGGCCAACCTGCGCCTGCGCGATCTGGACGGCGGCGTGACGCAGCTGACCCAGTTCCCTGACCCGGCCCCGCAACTGGCCGAGGTGAAGCGCGAACTGATCACCTATACTCGCGACGACGGGGTCCAGCTGTCGGGCACCCTCTATCTGCCCGCCGGCTATGACAAGGACCGTGACGGGCCTCTGCCGCTGGTGATGTGGGCCTATCCGGCCGAGTTCACCGACGCCGCCGTGGCCGGTCAGGTGGTCGACACCGACAACCGCTTCGTGCGTCCGGGCGGCATCAGCCACCTGTTCCTGCTGACCCAGGGCTATGCCGTTCTGGACAACCCCTCCATGCCTATCGTCGGCAAGGACGGGGCCGAGCCCAACGACACCTACATCGAGCAGTTGTCGGCCAGCGCCAAGGCGGCGGTCGATGCGGTGGTGGCTCTGGGCGTCGCGGACCGCGACCGGATCGCTGTCGGCGGGCACAGCTACGGCGCCTTCATGACCGCCAACCTGCTGGCCCACACCGACCTGTTCAAGACCGGCATCGCGCGCTCGGGCGCTTATAACCGCACGCTGACGCCGTTCGGCTTCCAGGCCGAGCAGCGGTCCTACTGGGAGGCGACCGAGACCTATAACGCCATGTCCCCCTTCACCTATGCCGACAAGGTCAATGAGCCGATCCTGCTGATCCACGGCGAGGCGGACGCCAACTCGGGCACCTTCCCGATCCAGTCGGAGCGCTTCTATGCGGCGCTGAAGGGCAATGGCGCGACGGCGCGCTATGTCGTCCTGCCGCTGGAGGACCATGGCTACCGCGCCCGTGAGTCGGTCGGCCATACCCAGTGGGAAATGGTCACCTGGCTGGACCGCTATCTGAAGCCGAAGGCGACGACGGCGCAGTAAGGCGCTTCTTTCCTCCCCACTTTAGTGGGGAGGGGGACCACGAAGTGGTGGAGGGGGCGGCGCAAACTTCAGCCGTGGAGTCGCCCCCTCCGTCACGTCGCTATCGCGACGCGCCACCTCCCCACTAAAGTGGGGAGGAAGGAGGCTATCTGTCCCATTCTGGCACATCGCCGTACAGGTCGGCCAGAAACTCGATAAAGGCCCGTACCCGGTTTTCGGCGCGCGCCCGCCCCGCGGTCAGAGCAAAGACGGCGACGTCCGAGGCGCCCGCATATTGCGGCAGGACGCGGCTCAGCCGCCCGTCGCGCAGTTCCTCACCCACATCCCAGGTCGAGCGCAGGGCGATCCCGGCCCCCGCCAGCACCAGCTCGCGCGCCACTTCGGACGAATTGGTCCGCACCCGGCTGCGGGCGCGGAAGGTGACGGGGCCGTCCGGGCCTTCCAGTCGCCAGGCGGACTGGTTCTCGGCCGCCAGCTGGGCGTGGGCGCGCAGGTCGTCCAGGGTGTGCGGCGCGCCGTGTTCGGCCAGGTAGGCGGGGGCGGCGCACAGGACGCGGCGGTTGGGAGCCAGTCGGTGCATGGCGGGATCGCCCGCCTCATAGCTGCCGATGCGGACGGCTACGTCCACGTCCTCGGCCATCAGATCGACGAAGGCGTCCGTCAGGTTCAGTTCCAGCGTCAGCCGGGGATGGGCGTCGAGGAAGGGCGTCAGCAGGGGCGCCAGCCGCCGCCGTCCGAACGAGGTCGGGGCCGAGACCCGCAGCATGCCGCGCGCCTGGGTCGTGCGGCGCGACACCAGGCTTTCCAGATCGTCCACCCCGTCGAGGATGCGCACCGCCCGGTCATAGACCATGCGCCCGGCCTCGGTGGGGGCCAGCCGGCGCGATGTGCGCTCGATCAGCCGCACGCCCAGCCGGTCCTCCAGCCGCGCCAGTCGGCGCGAGGCCACGGCGGGCGACAAGTCCAGCCGCCGGGCGGCGGCGGACAGGCTGCCCTCTTCCAGGGCGCGGACGAAGATCTCGTACTCGTCGAGCATGGACGCGGTCTTATCATTGCTATTTCGGCAAAGATAACCGCCCTTCTTCGCCGTGGATAGGGCGGGTGCGGGCGGCTAGGGTCGAGGCTCAAGGAGAACGCGCCATGTCCACGACCTATGTCCGCCACGGAAGCCTGAACGTCGCCGCTGAACTGGAGGCCTTCGTCCGCGACGAGGCCGCGCCCGGCACGGGCGTCACGCCCGACGCCTTCTGGGCCGGGTTCGAGGGGCTGGTGGCCGAATATGCGCCGAAGAACCGCGCACTGCTGGCGCGCCGCGACGAACTACAGGCGAAGTTGGACGACTGGCACCGCGCCCATCCGGGCCAACCGGACCCCGAGGCCTATCAGGCCTTCCTCCGCGAGATCGGCTACATCGAGGCAGAGCGGACCGACGCCCGCGCCGAGACCGCCAACGTCGATCCCGAGATTGCTACGATGGCCGGGCCGCAGTTGGTCGTGCCGCTGACCAACGCCCGCTATCTGCTGAACGCCGCCAATGCGCGCTGGGGCAGCCTGTATGACGCCCTCTATGGCACGGACGCCCTGGGCGAGGCGCCGCAGAGCGGCGGCTATGATGCTGAGCGCGGGGCCAGGGTCATCGCCCGCGCCCGTGCCGTGCTGGATCAGGCGGCGCCTCTGGCCGAGAGCGCCCACGCCGAGGTGGTGGAGTATCGCGTTGAGGACGGGCGGCTGGTCGTCGTCCTGTCGGGCGGGCGGATCACGGGTCTGGCCGATCCGGCGGTCTTCGTCGGCTATGCGGGCGAGGCGGCGGCGCCCTCCGGCGTCCTGCTGCGCCACAACGGCCTGCATCTGGAGATCGTCATCGACCGCGCACACCGCATCGGCCGCACCGATGTGGCGGGCGTCGCGGACGTGATGGTCGAGGCCGCCCTGTCGGTGATCGCCGACGCCGAGGACAGCGTCGCGGCGGTGGACGCCGAGGACAAGCGGCTGGTCTACGCCAACTGGCTGGGCCTGATGCGCGGCGACCTGTCGGCGGGCTTCGTCAAGGACGGCCAGACGATGCAGCGGCGCATGAACGGCGACCGTTCCTATACGGCGCCGAACGGGACGGCCTTCGCCCTGAAGGGGCGCAGCCTGCTGATGGTCCGCAACGTCGGCCTGCACCTGACGACCGAAGCGGTGCTGGACGGGGAGGGGCGCGAGACGCCCGAGAGCCTGCTGGACATCGCCATGACCGGCCTGATCGGCCTGCACGACCTGAAGCGCCCGGCGGCTCAGCGCAACAGCCCGGCCGGCTCGATCTACGTGGTGCGGCCCAAGATGCATGGCTCGGAGGAGGTCGCCTTCGCCGACGCCGTCTTCGGCGCGGTCGAGGCCATGGTCGGTCTGCCGCCACTGACGATCAAGATGGGCATCATGGACGAGGAGCGACGCACCAGCGTCAACCTGGCCAACTGCATCGCGGCGACCAGGGGGCGGGTGGCCTTCATCAACACAGGCTTCCTGGACCGCACCGGCGACGAGATCCATTCGGTGATGGAAGGCGGGCCGGTGGTTCGCAAGGAGGCCGTGCGCAACACCGGCTGGATCAAGGCCTATGAGGACCGCAACGTCGATATCGGCCTGAAGGCGGGGCTGTCCGGTCGGGCCCAGATCGGCAAGGGCATGTGGGCCGCGCCCGACCGCATGGGCGAGATGCTGGCGACCAAGGCGGGCCATCCGCGCGCCGGGGCCTCGACCGCCTGGGTTCCGTCGCCGACGGCGGCGACGCTGCACGCCCTGCATTATCATGAGGTCGACGTCTGGAGACGCCAGGCCGAGATCGCCCAGCGTCCCGCCACGGGACTGACGCCGCTGCTGACCCCGCCGTTCGCGACGCAGACGCCCTCGGCCGAGGATATCCGCCAGGAACTGGACAACAATGCTCAGGGCATCCTCGGCTATGTCGTGCGCTGGATCGACCAGGGCGTCGGCTGCTCCAAGGTGCCGGACATCCACGACGTCGGCCTGATGGAGGACCGGGCCACGCTGCGCATCTCCAGCCAGCATCTGGCCAACTGGCTGCGCCACGGCGTGGTCACGGAGGGCGAGGTGAGGGCGGCCCTGGAGCGGATGGCTGTGGTGGTGGACCGTCAGAACGCGGGCGACGCCGCCTATCGCCCTCTGGCGCCGGCCTTTGACGGTGCGGCCTGGAGCGCCGCCTGCGATCTGGTGTTCAAGGGGCGCGAGCAGCCCAACGGCTATACCGAACACCTGCTGACCGTCTGGAGGCGTCGCGCCAAGGCGGGTTGAAACGGCGCGGCATACCGCCGCTGTCCCAAAATGAAGCGAAAGCTTGTCAAAGCTTAACGACGCTCGTAGAACCGCGTGCGTTAACGTTTCATTAACCCTTGCGGCAAGGGGCTGACGCCGCACCTGCTTAGGGGGTGTGCCATTTTGGGATGGCACGTCTCTTGGAACGCTGACCAACGAACCCCCTCCTGGTGGCGGGGGGCGCCGCAATCTGCGGCTTGGGGAGGCGAACAGTGGGCTTGTTTCTGACCACTTCCGAAGGGAAGCGCGCGACAGTGCGGTCGATGGCGCAAGCGGCCGGCCTGATGGCTCTGGTGCTGGCGGCGACGGCTTCGACGGCTTCGGCCGAATCTGCGGGCAGCAACGACGCGGCCACCAGCCTGGACGTCATCGTCAAGGGCAAGATCACCGCCAGCTGCCGTCTGTCGGGCGGCGGCGACATCAACTTCGGCGAACTGACCGGCGGCCAGCAGGTCGAGGCTGACTTCGGTCTGGCCTGCAACGTCCCCTTCGACATCAGCTTCCAGTCGCAAAGCGGCGGCCTGGCGCACGTCGACAAGCCGCGCGGCGAGGGGCAGTTTTCGGGTCGGCTGGGCTACACCCTGAACGTCGCCATCCCGACCATCAGTCCTCAGGCGGCGACGCTGGGCGGAACCTTCGCCAGCGAAAACCTGATCGCCAAGAAGACGCTGAGCAGCGGCGAGGGCATCGCCAAGGGCGGCGGGCGCATCCAGATTCTCACCGGTCGGCCTGAGGGCGCTGGCCTTTTGGCGGGTGAGTATTCTGAAGTTCTGAGCGTCACATTGGCGCCGCGCGTTTAGTAATTGAAGTATCTATTCACTAATTTTCGTTACAATTTGCATAATGAAAGCGATCATCCAAGTTCTGGGTGGTCGCTATTTGCGTATAAATGAGAACTTATATTTCTCGCCTACGAGTTGAATTGAGATAATCATGCCTAACGGCGGTCTTTTTTGTTGACTTGTATTTTTACAGTTTGTTATGTTGTTTGCAGATCGGGGGAGCTTGTTCATCTCGGTCGACAAGTTTCGTCAGAACCTCACCTGGAGAATTCCTATGAAAATCGCTTCGATTCTGGCCGGCGTCGCCGTCGCCGCCCTGACCGCCTCGGCCGCTTCGACTGCCTCGGCCCAAGCCGTGCAGGTCATCGATAAGGGTCAGTGGACCAACAACTTCAACGTGTTTGGCCTGGTTGTTCCCGGCCTAACCCGCAATGTGCCGGGCGTCCTGGGTGGCACCAGCGGCGACAATATCGCTCGCTCACTTAACGGCGGCGCTCAGCAGTCGGCTTGGCACGCCATCGGCCTCGCGGCCGGCGACACCGAGACGGCAAGCCTCTCTGACGGCGCGACCTTCAGCCTGAAGGGCGCTGTTTCGAAGGACTGCGCCTATTACTCGGGCGACAACAGCACCGAGTCTTTCGACTTCGGCACCCTGGGCATCTATGCTGGCGACAACACCGGCCCGAACGCCGCCTTCACCATGGTCGCTCCGGCGGTCCTGACGATCCAGACCAACCTGGCTGGCTGCAACACCAATAACACCGTCACGCTGAGCCGCGCGGTGGCCGACATGACCAGCGACTCGACCTCGGGCTTCGACAACAACGTCTTCACCAACAAGCTGCCCTACTCGGTGACCGCTTCGTATCAGGGCGCTTCGCAGGTGGCTGGCGGCGGCGCCGCCGTCGGCCGCACCCTGACCATGGCTGCAGGCGATCTGAACGAGGCCGAAAGCAACGGCGCCTGGAAGTCGCCGATGAACCTGACGGTTCTGGTTCCGACGCCGTCGCAAGCTCTGCTGG
The DNA here is from genome assembly GCF_003350205.1 of Brevundimonas bullata. Lineage (GTDB taxonomy): Bacteria > Pseudomonadota > Alphaproteobacteria > Caulobacterales > Caulobacteraceae > Brevundimonas > Brevundimonas bullata. The sequence goes on from NZ_QLLC01000015.1 coordinate 26,976, forward strand.
CCGGCAACTACACGAGCTCCTTCTCGGTGCTCATCGCTGCTCAGTAAGCAGCCTTAAGACGCAAGACGTCGGGGAGGGCGTTCCGCCCTCCCCGTTTTCGTTTCAGTGACCATTGCTCGTTAAGTTGAGCGCCGCGCGCAATGGGCGTTGCTGCGGCGGGTCTGGCCTGCACAGAGTTCTTGAGACGGCGGTCTGTGGACAGCCTCGGGGGAGTAAAGATTGATGCTTCGATCTGATTTTCGCTTCATGCGCGGCAGCCGCCTGGCCGCCCTGGTCGGTGGGATTATTGCGGGCCTGCTGGTCATGTCAGCCGCCTGGGCTATGCGCGTCTCGCCCATGGTGTCGGAACTGACCACGACGGGCGCCGGATCGGCCGCCCGGATCGAGGTCGGCAATGTCGGCGCGGCGGCTCTGCCGTTTGAAACCCTTATTACGCGAATGGAAGTCGACGCCGATGGCAATATCGTCGAGACGCCGGCTGACGAGGATTTCCTGGTCTTCCCGCCGCAGGGCCTGGTGCCGGTCGGCGGCCGCCAGGTCGTGCGTGTGCAGTGGGTCGGCGAACCAACCATCGAATCCTCGAGCGCCTACTACCTGTGGGTGAAGCAGCTGCCTGTGCAGGTCGATCCGACCACGCCCGACAGCGGCGGTTCGCTCTCGGTTCAGGTTCTCTATACGATGAAAGCGCTGATCGTGGTGGCCCCGCCTGGTGCTCAGCCCAAGGTCGAAGTTTTGTCTGCTGTGCCGGCCATGGTCACCCCGCCGGCGCCCGAGGTCGATCCCAGCCTCAGCGGCGGTGAAGCTTCGTCGCCGTCCCCTGCGCAGCCCGGCGTCGAGATCGTGGTCGCCAATACCGGCAAGCGCTACGCGCTGATGAGCGGCGCGACCTGGATCATGGAGGGGACGGACAAGGCTGGACAGCCCTTCCGTCGTGAATTCACTGGCGATGAAATCTCGCAGATAGTCGGCGTCGGCTACCTGGCTCCCCTGGGCGGCAAGCGGACGTTCAAGGTGCCGACCGGTGTCGAGCTGGATCCGGCCAAGCCGGTGAGCGTGCGATTCGCACGATGACGACGGCCGGAAGAAAGGCGTTGCGGGGCGCAGCCTCAAAGCTCGTGCTGGCGACCGCAGTCATGGCGACGCCTAGCGGTTGGGCGCAGGCCCAGGTCGTGGGCTTGATGCAGGCTGCCTCCCAGGTGGCAGAGCAAGCGTCGGAGGCCGTGGCCCCGGCGCCGAGCGCGCCAGCTGCTGCTGCGCCGCAGACGCGCCCCAACATCAATCCCTACGACCGCGACATCGCCATGACGGTGCCGCTGAACTTCAACCAGCGTGTGCTGGGCGAAATGCCGGTGCTGCTGACGCGCGACGACCGCTTCATCGTCGAGAGCGCCGGGTTCCGGGCGCTGATCGACCCGCTGCTGACGCCCGAGGCGCAGGCGGAGTTGAAGACGCAGCTGGAAGGCGTGGAGTCCTTCGCCCCGGAGGAGATCAACGCCACCGGCATTTCGCTGGACTATGACCCGGATCAGCTGGCGGTTCTGGTGCTGCGCATCGACCCGACCAAGCGCTCGGTCGAATCCCTCTTCCAAGGCGGTCGGCCCGAGGAGCCAGGCGAGGCGGCGGAAAACTTCAGCGCCTATCTGAACACCAACCTGGCCGTTTCGCGACGTCAGTCGACCAGCGACGTGACCTCGCCCAGCGTCTTCCTGAACGGCGCCGTCCGCTACAAGGGCGTGGTGCTGGAGGCTGATGTTCAAGGACGCGAAGATCAATCTTCGGGCGATTACGAGATCGAGCGCCGCTACGCTCGCTTCGTTTTTGATCAACCCGCTGAGTACCGTCGCTGGTTTCTGGGCGATCTGAACGTCGAGACACGCGGTCGTCAGGGCTTCGCCGAAATGGGCGGCGTTGGCGTGACGCGCCAGACGCAACGCTTCAATAGCTTCCGCAACAACGGCTTGTCTGGCGGTCGCCAGCTCGTGCTGCAGGAATCCTCGACCGTGCGCGTGTTGCGCAATGGCGTCTTCGTGCGTGAGTTCAAGCTGGACCCAGGCCAGTACGACCTGTCCAATCTGCCGCTCCAAACAGGCTCGAATGACGTCCAGTTGGAAATCCAGAACGAGTCAGGTCGCCGCGAGACGGTGTCCTACAGCGCATATCTCGACTCGATCGATCTGGAACCCGGCGACTACGAATACGGCGCCTATCTAGGCGTCACCAACTCGGGGAGCTTCGGCTCGCCCGACTATTCCGACGGCTCGCTGGCCTTCAGCGGATTCTGGCGTAAGGCGTTCCTGAACAAGCCAGCCGTCGGCTTGGGCTTGCAGGCGTCTGAAGACGTTCAGAACGTCACCGGCCAGACCCAGTTCATTCTGCGTAACGGTGCGCGTCTGCAACTGAACGCCTCTGCCAGCAACGCTGACAGGGGGGCAGGCTACGCTTATGCCTTCAGCTACGATCATTTCGTCGATCTGGGCGGTACCTACGACAGTTGGACGGTCGTGGCCGACTATACGTCTGAGGACTACGCCACCCTGGGCAATGCGTTCGGAGACAACTCGACGTCCTGGGCGCTCACCGGCGCCTATTCGCACCAGTTTTCCGATGCCTGGAATGCAACGGCTAGCGCTTCCTACCGGCTGGGGCGCGGGACCATCGACGACTCCTATTCGCTGAGTGCTGTCAGCTCCTATCGCTTCGCTCCGGAGTGGAGTGTTCAGGTTGGTGCCGAATGGGTCGACTATGGCGGTAACTTCGGCGCAGGCGGCGCCAATGGGGTCGGCGCCACAGTCGCCTTGGTCTGGCAGCCACGCTACGATCGTCGTGGCGAGGCTCGATACAGTTCGGCGCGCAATAGCGGCAGCCTGCGCTTCCAGCAGTCACCTGAGAACCGTGTCGGTTCCTTCGGCTATTCGGTGGCTTCGACCTATGACGACGGTCCTGGCACGCTCAGCGGGCAGCTCGACTATATCGCCAACCGCTTCGACGCCAGCCTGACGCACTCGGCCTTCGGCCAGAGCTTCAGCAACATCACCGACGAACAGGTGACGTCGCTGCGCATCGGCACCTCGATCTCGACGGCGGGCGGCAAGGTCGCCATCGGGCGCAACATCTACGACAGCTTCGCCATTCTTTATCCGCACCAGTCGCTGGAGGATAAGCCGGTGATCGTCGGCGAGTCGTTCGAGCGCGGGAACTACACCTCGCGCAGCGGCGCCCTGGGGCCGGCGGTGTCCAACACCCTGACCTCCTATGTCGATCAGTCGGTGCGCTATGACGTGCTGGGCGTGCCGCCGGGCTACGACATCGGCGAAGGCGTGCGGCGCGTGCGGCCGGGCTACAAGAGCGGCTACGCCATCCAGGTCGGCAGCGACGCCTTCGTCTCGGCCCTGGGCCGGATGGTCGGCAACGCCGGCAAGCCTGCGGCGTTGATCTCGGGTCGCGTACGTTTGCTTGATGACCCCACGGCCGACCCGGAGCTGTTCTTCACCAACTCGGTCGGGCGGTTCGCCATCCAGAAGCTGATTCCGGGCAAGACCTATCGGGTCGAGCTCTTCACTTCGCCCGCCACCGGGTTCGAATTCACGGTTCCAGCCGACAACGAAGGCCTGCTGGATCTCAAGACTGTCGCCGTGTCGGTCGACATCACCGACCAATGAACGGAAGGAAGACGATCATGGTCTCCACCCTCTCGAAATCCTTCGCCGCCGCGGCGGTTCTTGGTCTGTTGGCGCTGATCCCGGATCAAGCCTCGGCCCAGGCCAAGTGCAATCTGACGATCCAGCCGGCGCTGGATCAATGGGTGATCCGCTACAATCCCCTGGAAGACGAAGTCGCCCAGCGCAGCTTCGACGTCCTGCTGGTGAACAGCGGGGGGACGCCCTGCAACGGCAATATCCTGGCCTCGCTGCAAGGCGAAGCGTTTGGTCTGACGACGCCGGGCGGTGCCAACCGCGTGCGCTATACGCTTGTCGATGTCGATTACGGCGGCGTCGATATCACGCCGCGATCAGGCGAGAGCGCAAGGCGGAATGGGACCAGCGTCTCGATCAAGCAGGGCGAACAACTGCCGGCCCGCATCACCTTCGCCGCCTCCCCTGAGGCGGGCGTGGCTCAGGGACGATATACTCAGGTCGCCAACCTGTTCGTCGAGCAGGCCAACGGGACGATCCACGCTACGCGTCCGGTGACTCTGGTGCTTGATCTCGCCGCCGCCGCTGCCATTGGGCTCAAGGGCGAGTTTTCGCGTCCCAACGGCACGCCTGTCATCGACCTAGGCGAACTGACCGAGGGGGCGCGGCCGCTGAACGCCGCTCTTTATGTGCACAGCACGGGCGGGTATCGCGTCTCCGTCACTTCGGCCAACCGTGGACGCCTGCGCCAAGGGGCGACGGCCTGGTACGTCGACTACAATCTCAAGGTCGGGGCTCAGGACATCAATCTCCAGCGGACGGACACGATCAATGTCGTGTCCCAGACGGCGCGTCGTGACGACTATCCGTTGACCGTGCGGATCGGCGATGTGTCGGGCAAGCGGGCAGGCGAGTACAGCGACACTCTGACCTTCACCGTCGCGGCCATCTGACGCCGCGATCATTTCGCCGGAAACGAAAACGCCCCGCAGATCCTGCGGGGTGTTTCAGTATTCAGACTGCAGTCAGCCTAGATGGGCTGGATGGTCAGGGCCAGGATCAGCGGCTGCTCCAGTTCGACCTCGTCGAAGCGATAATCGACGGTGCGGATCGTCGCCATGTTGGAGCGGCGCAGTTCCAGGATGCCGCTCTTGGCCAGATTCAGTGAGCGGTCGCCATAGATGATCTTGGCCTTCTCGCTGGCCGCGAGCGGGCGGTACTGGGCCGAGACCGTGAAGCCGCCAGGGCTGTTGCAGGCCTCGACCACCGAACCCGCGCGACCGTTTTCGGCCATGACGGTGCCGGTGGGGCGCACCCAGCAGGCGACCGGCACGGTGGCGCGCAGTCTATAGGTATGGCCGCCGGTCGGTCCGGCCGATGCGATCTGCGGCGCCAGAAGGGCGGTCAGGCCGACGGCGATCGCAAGAAAACTACGGCGTTTTGCCGGGAACAGCTTGGTCATGACGTCCTCATCACCCTTGATTTCAATGGGACGATACTTGGCGGCTCTTAACTTCACGCGATCAGACAGGCTTAGCGGGCGCTTAATCGTCATCGTAAACCGTCGCTAACCTTGTTGGCTGATGAAGGCCCGACGCGGCGATGGTCAGGGCTGGAACGCATAAAAAAGGGGGCGCGATCCGGATCGCGCCCCCGATAAGATGGGTTAGCCTGAATGGGTGGCGTCAGGTCTTGGCGCCCGCCCGGCCACGACCCAGTTCGCGGTTCAGCCACAGGGCCAGCAGGGTGCAGACCGCGCCCGACAGCAGATAGCCGCCGCCCGCGATCAGGCCGAACTTGCCCGACAGGGCCAGGGCCGCCAGCGGGGCGAAGCCGGCGCCGAACAGCCAGGCCAGATCGGACGTCAGGGCCGAGGCGGTATAGCGGTTGCTCAGGCTGAAGCTGGAGGCGATGGAGCCTGAGGCCTGACCGAAGGACAGGCCCAGCAGGACGAAGCCCAGGATCATATAGGCCAGTTCGCCGATGGGGCCGCCGTCCAGCATCTGGGGCGCGAAGCCCGAGAAGGCGGCGATGCCGGCGGCTGTGACGGCCAGCAGGGCGCGGCGGCCGTAACGGTCGGCCAGCCAGCCCGAGGCCAGGATGGCGGCCAAGCCGAAGACGGCCCCGATCAGTTCGATCATCAGGAACCGGGCGGGCGATTCCTCCGTGTAGAGGAAGACCCAGGACAGCGGGAAGACCGTCACCATGTGGAACATGGCGAAGCTGGCCAGGGGGGCGAAGGCGCCGATGACGATGCCGCCGCCTTCTTCGCGCACGGCCTTGATCACGGGGGCGGGGTGCAGCTCCAGCGTCTCGAACGCAGCCTGGAAGGCGGGCGTCACCACGATGCGCAGGCGGGCGAACAGGGCCACCACGTTGATGGCGAAGGCCACGAAGAAGGGATAGCGCCAGCCCCAGTCGAGGAAGTCGGCGGCCGACAGCTTGCTGAGGAAGTAGGCGAACAGGGCGCTGGCCACGATCAGGCCGAAGGGCGCGCCCAGTTGCGGCACCATGGCGTACCAGCCGCGACGGTTCTCAGGCGCGCTGACGGCCAGAAGCGAAGCCATGCCGTCCCAGGCGCCGCCCAAGGCCACGCCCTGACCGATGCGCAACACGATCAGCATGACCGCCGCCCAGTGACCGGTCTGGGCGTAGCTGGGCAGGAAGCCGAGGCAGACGGTCGAAATCCCCATCAGGAAGAGGGCGATGGTCAGCTTGGTCCCGCGTCCGAAGCGCCGGTCGATGGCGATGAACAGCGCCGTGCCGAACGGCCGGGCGATAAAGGCCACGGCGAAGACGGCGAAGGACAGCAGGGTCCCGCCCAGCGGTCCCGCATAGGGGAAGACCAACTGCGGGAAGACCACGACCGAGGCGATGGCATAGACGAAGAAGTCGAAGAATTCCGACGTGCGACCAATGATCACGCCGATCGCAATTTCTCCGGCGTCGATTTTGCCGTGTCGCGCGTTGATCTGGCTGGCGTCCCGCTCGAGGGACTCTGAAGAAGGCGCGCCGCTGGTGGCGTTCATGACCGATGACGTTCCCTGGACCCGGGCGCGACACGCGCGCCGACATGGTAAGAATGGCGAAAGCCGTCATTTGCTCCCGATCCTCTGCGCGGGGGATAGGACGGATTGTCCAATGTCCCCCTTCGGCGGGCGGCGGTACGGGCGATGCACAATGATCGTGCCAGAGCCCTCTTCCCGAACAGGAACCGCCGTGCGCCGCCTGCGACCCCTCTTGCTGCTGCCCCTTATGGCCCTGATGTCGGGCTGCGAAGCCGTTGTCCTGTCGCCTGCGGGCGACATCGCGGCGCAGCAGCGCGACCTGCTGGTCTGGTCGGTGGTGCTGATGCTGATCATCATCATCCCGGTGATGGCGCTGACCGTCTTCTTCGCCTGGAAGTACCGGGAGTCGAACAAGGAAGCCCGGTATGAGCCCGACTGGGACCACTCGACCCATCTGGAGCTGGTGATCTGGGCCGCGCCGCTGCTGATCATCATCTGCCTGGGCGCCATCACCTGGTCGGGCACCCATCTGCTGGACCCGTATCGGTCGCTGGATCGGATCAACAAGGGGCAGGCTATCGCCGAGGGCGTGGAGCCGCTTCAGGTCAACGTCGTCGCCATGGATTGGAAGTGGCTGTTCATCTACCCCGAGTACGGCATCGCCACGGTCAATGAACTGGCCGCGCCGGTGGACCGGCCGATCCGCTTCCACATCACGTCGACCGGGGTGATGAACTCCTTCTACATCCCCGCCCTGGCCGGTCAGATCTACGCCATGCCGGGCATGGAGACGAAGATGAACGCCGTCATCAACCGTCCGGGCAAGTACGTCGGCTTCTCGGCCAACTATTCCGGCGACGGCTTCTCGGACATGCGCTTCGCCTTCCACGGTCTGGATCAGGCGGGCTTTGACCAGTGGGTCGCCGGCGTGCGCGCCGACAGCAAGAGCTTGGACCGCGAAACCTATCTGGAGCTGGAGAAGCCTAGCGAGAAGGTGCCGGTCCTGCACTACGCCTCGGTCGATGAAGGCCTGTTCGACGCCGTGCTGAACATGTGCGTCGAGCCGGGCAAGATGTGCATGGGCGAGATGATGGCTATCGACAAGAAGGGCGGCCTGGGTCTGACCGCCGTTCACGCCACCTGGCCGCTGGCCTATGACAAGTATGCCCGTCGCGGCGAGGCGGCCCTGGGTTCAGGCGAGTCCTACGTCATGGCGATCTGCACGCCGCTGGAGGCCGAGAAGGCCGCCGTGGACGCAGGCCGCCGCCGTCAGGAACTGGCCGCCCAGATCACCCGCTCGGCCCCGACCGAACAGATCATGGGCAGGGGCCTGACCCGGCCGGGTCAAGCCTCTCGCACCGAAGTCGCCGCCGCCGGCTGGCCCTTCGCCCCTCGCATCCCTGCGCCGACCGCCGCCGACGCACCTTCTGCGTCGCAATCCTGAGCGCCTGACCGACATGTCTATTGATCACATCGCATCCCTGATCTTCGGAAGGCTGGACTGGAACGCCCTGCCGTTCCACGAGCCCATCCTGGTCGCCACCTTCGCCGTGGTCGTGCTGGGCGGTCTGACGACCCTGGCTCTGATCACCCGCTACAAGCTGTGGGGCTATCTCTGGACCGAATGGTTCACCACGGTCGATCACAAGAAGATCGGCATCATGTACATGATCCTGGGGCTGGTCATGTTCCTGCGCGGCTTCGCCGACGCCATCATGATGCGCCTGCAACAGGCCATGGCCTTCGGCGGGGCGGAGGGCTACCTCAACGCTCACCACTATGACCAGATCTTCACCGCTCACGGCGTGATCATGATCTTCTTCGTGGCCATGCCCCTGATCACCGGCCTGATGAACTATCTGGTGCCGTTGCAGATCGGCGCGCGGGACGTCTCCTTTCCCTTCCTGAACAACTTCAGCTTCTGGATGACGACGGCGGGTGCGGTTCTGGTCATGGCCTCGCTGTTCATCGGCGAGTTCGCCCGCACCGGCTGGCTGGCCTATCCGCCGCTGTCAGGCATTGGCTACAGCCCCGGCGTCGGCGTCGACTATTATATCTGGGCGCTGCAGATCGCGGGGGTCGGGACCACCCTGTCCGGCATCAACCTGATCGCGACCATCGTGAAGATGCGCGCGCCGGGCATGGGCCTGATGAAGATGCCGGTCTTCACCTGGACCTCGCTATGCGCCAACGTCCTGATCGTGGCCTCCTTCCCGGTCCTGACCGCGGTTCTGGCCCTGCTGACGGCGGATCGCTACATCGGCACCAACTTCTTCACGAACGACTTCGGCGGCAACCCGATGATGTACGTGAACCTGATCTGGATCTGGGGCCACCCCGAGGTCTACATCCTGATCCTGCCGCTGTTCGGCGTGTTTTCCGAAGTGACCTCGACCTTCTCGGGCAAGAAGCTCTTCGGCTATACGTCCATGGTCTATGCGACGGTGGTCATCACCATCCTGTCCTACCTGGTGTGGCTGCACCACTTCTTCACCATGGGCTCGGGCGCGTCCGTGAACTCCTTCTTCGGGATCACGACGATGATCATCTCGATCCCGACCGGGGCCAAGCTGTTCAACTGGCTGTTCACCATGTACCGCGGCCGTATCCGCTTCGAGCTGCCGATGATGTGGACCGTCGCCTTCATGCTGACCTTCGTCATCGGCGGCATGACGGGCGTCATGCTGGCGGTGCCGCCGGCGGACTTCGTCCTGCACAACTCGCTGTTCCTGATCGCCCACTTCCACAACGTCATCATCGCCGGCGTGCTGTTCGGCCTGTTCGCCGCCATCAACTTCTGGTGGCCCAAGGCCTTCGGCTTCAAGCTGGACAAGACCTGGGGTCTGGTCAGCTTCTGGTGCTGGGTGGTCGGCTTCTGGGTCGCCTTCGCCCCGCTCTATGTCCTGGGCTTCATGGGCGTGACGCGGCGGATGCGGGTCTTCGACGATCCGTCCTATCAGATCTGGTTCATCATCGCGGCCTTCGGCGCGGCCATCATCGCCGTCGGCATCCTGGCCATGCTGATCCAGTTCGCCGTCTCGATCATCAACCGCGACAAGCTGCGCGATGAGACGGGCGACCCCTGGCATGGCCGCACCCTGGAGTGGTCCACGTCGTCGCCGCCGCCGAACTACAACTTCGCCAAGACGCCGATCATTCACGACTCGGACGCCTGGTGGGACATGAAGACGCGCGGCTATGAGCGTCCGGTCGACGGTTACAAGCCCATCCACATGCCTGCCAACACGGGGGCAGGGGTGATCCTGGCCGGCCTGTCGACGGTCATGGGCTTCGCCCTGATCTGGTACATGTGGTGGCTGGCGGCGCTGAGCTTCTTCGCCCTGATCGCCTACGCCATCTTCCACACCTTCAACTACAAGCGCGACTACTACATCCCGGCCGAGACGGTGCAGGCGACCGAGGACGCGCACACAAAGGCCCTGGCGGCCGCAGCGGCGAAGGGATGATCTGATGAGCCACGCAGCTTCCCTGAACCCTGACTACGTCGACGAGGCCGGGCGGCCGATCTACCACCCGGTCGAGGAGCCGCATCACCCGGAAGGCCACAGCACCATGCTGGGCTTCTGGATCTATCTGATGAGCGACTGCCTCATCTTTGCGATGCTGTTCGCCGTCTATGCGGTGATCGGCGCCAACTACGCAGCCGGCCCGGCGCCCAAGGACCTGTTCGACCTGCCGCTGGTGGCGCTGAACACCTCCATGCTGCTGCTGTCGTCGATCACCTACGGCTTCGCCATGCTGGCCATGGTCAAGAACCGTACGGCCCAGATGCAGATCTGGCTGGCGATCACCGGGGTCTTCGGCCTCTGTTTCCTGGGGATCGAACTCTATGAGTTCGCCCACCTGATCCACCTGGGCGCCACGCCCCAGCGCAGCGGCTTCCTGTCGGCCTTCTTCGTTCTGGTCGGCACCCACGGCCTGCACGTCACCTTCGGCTGCATCTGGCTGGTCACGCTGATGATCCAGGTCTGGCGGAAGGGCCTGATCCCGGCCAATAAGCGCCGGCTGATGTGCCTCAGCCTGTTCTGGCACTTCCTGGACGTCATCTGGATCGGCGTCTTCACCTTCGTCTATCTGTTCGGGATGCTGCGATGAGCGCCGAGGCCCACAACGAACACGCCGCCAAGACTCTGAGTGACCATCATCACGACGATCACCACGGCGACGACCACGATCACGGCTCGTTCAAGACCTATATGATCGGGTTCCTGCTGTCGGTGGTGCTGACGGCGATCCCGTTCTGGCTGGTCATGACCGAGACCCTGGCGCCGCAGACCACGGGTCTGATCATCACGGCCTTCGCCGTGGTGCAGATCGTGGTGCACATGGTCTTCTTCCTGCACATGAACCACAAGTCCGAGGGCGGGTGGAACATGCTGGCGCTGATCTTCACCATCGTCATCGTGGTGATCGCCGTCGCGGGTTCGGTCTGGGTGATGTATCACCTGAACGTCAACATGATGCCCACGCACGAGATGCAGAGCATGGGCTGAGCCTGACGGCTAGCCGGGGAGAAGCGCCATAGAGCCGTCGTCGCGACCTGCTCGGCCACCACGCAGCATGACCGTCCTGATCCTGGGCGCGGTCATGTTCGCCGTCCTGTTCGCGGGTTTTTCAGCTCTCGGCGTCTGGCAGGTGCAGCGGCTGGCCTGGAAGCAGGAGCTGATCCGCCAGGTCGACGCCCGCATCCACGCCGCGCCCGTCGCGGCGCCTGCGCCGGATCAGGTCGTCACGCGACAGGCTGATCAGTATCGTCGGGTCGTCGTCAGCGGCCGCTTCGATCATTCGCGCGAAGCCTTGGTCAAGGCGGTGACGGACCTCGGGCCCGGCTACTGGGTCATGACGCCGCTGATGACGGATCGCGGCTTCACCGTCCTGATCAACCGGGGTTTCGTGCCGTCCGAGCGTCAGAAGCCGGCGGATCGCGCGGCCGGTCAGGTCGAAGGCGAGACGACGGTCGTCGGCCTGCTGCGTCTGACCGAACCCGACGGCGGCTTCCTGCGCGCCAATGATCCGACGCGTGACCGCTGGTTCTCGCGCGATGTGGCGGGGATCGCCAAGGCGAAGGGGATTTCCGCCCCCGTCGCTCCCTACTTTATCGACGCCGACGCCACGCCCAATCCGGGGGGCTTGCCGCGCGGGGGCCTGACCGTGGTGCGGTTCGCCAACATCCATCTGATCTACGCCCTGACCTGGTTCGGACTGGCCCTGATGTCGGCGGCGGGCTTTGTCCTGTTCGCGCGTGAGGAAAAGCGGCGGAGGGCGGCGCGATGAGCGCCATAGGGTTCGCGCGCAGTCTGCTGGGTCTGGACGACCGGGCCGAGGCGCCGGTGTCGCCGGGCGCGGCCGGTCGGCGCAACATGTTGCTGCTGATCCAACTGCGCTGGCTCGCGGTGGTCGGGCAGGTGGTGACGATCGCCGTGGTCCACTGGGGGCTGAAGATCCCCCTGCCTCTGGGGATGCTCCTGCTGGCCCCGACCGGGCTGGCGCTGATGAACCTGGCCAGCGCCCCTGTGGCGCTGCGCCGACAGAGCGTGACTGATCCCGAGCTGCTGTTGGCCCTGTTCGCCGACGTCGCCGCCCTGACCTGGCTGCTGTTCTTCAGCGGCGGGGCCAGCAATCCGTTCGCGGCCCTCTATCTGATGCAGATCGTGCTGGCGGCGGTCTTGCTGCGCCCGACCTACGCCTGGGGGTTTGTTCTGGTCACCAGCGCCTGTCTGGGCCTGCTGGCCTTCTGGCATCAGCCTCTGCCGCTGCCGCCTGGCGCGGATGCACGCCTGGGGCTGATCCAGGCCGGAGCCCTGGTCAACTTCATCCTGATCGCGGTGCTGCTGGTCGCCTTCGTCACCCGCACGACCCAGAACGTGCGGGCGCGCGACGCCTATCTCGCTGATGCCCGCCAGCAGGCGGCGGAACAGGACCACATCGTTCGCATGGGTCTGTTGGCGTCGGGCGCCGCGCATGAGCTGGGCACGCCGCTGGCTTCACTGTCGGTCATCCTCAGCGACTGGAAGCGGATGCCGGAGCTGACCGCTGACGCCGATCTGGCCGCTGACATCGCCGAGATGCAGGCCGAGGTCGAGCGCTGCAAGACCATTGTCACCGGCATCCTGATGTCGGCGGGCGAGGCGCGGGGCGAGGCGCCGACCATCACCACCCTGGGCGGCTTCCTGTCCGAGATCGTCGCCGACTGGCGCGAGAAGTCCAACGACGCCATGGCTGTGGTCCTGCGCGGGCCGACGCCGCGCGATCCGCGCATCATCGCCGACCCGGCCCTGAAGCAGGTCTTTAGCGCGCTGCTGGACAACGCCCATGAGGCGGGCGCCGAGCGCATGGTCATCGCCGCGACGCTGGACGAGGACCTGCTGTCGGTCGAGTTCAACGACGACGGCCCCGGTTTCGCGCCCGAGATTCTCGAGCGGCTGGGCCAGCCCTATCAATCGACCAAGGGCCGGGCAGGGGCGGGGCTGGGCCTCTTCCTGCTGGTCAATGTCATGCGCAAGCTGGGCGGCGGCGTCGTCGCCGCCAACCGACGCGACGGCGGCGCCAGCGTCCGCCTCACCCTGCCTCTGGAGGCCTTGGCGCCGAAATGACCGAACTGACCGACGCCCCCCGCCAGCTGCTGATCGTCGAGGATGACGAGGCCTTCGCCAAGACCCTGCGCAAGTCGTTCGAGCGGCGCGGCTATGAGGTGGTTTCGGCCCGCAGCCATGAACAATTGGTCGAGCTTCTGGCCGTTCATCATCCGCAGTACGCCGTGGTGGACCTCAAGTTGGGCGCGGCCTCGGGCCTGACCTGCGTGCAGACCCTGCACGCTTTTGATCCTGATCTGAACATCGTCGTCCTGACCGGCTTCGCCAGCATCGCCACGGCCGTCGAGGCCATCAAGCTGGGGGCGCGGCACTACCTGGCCAAACCCTCGGGCACGGACGAGATCGAAGCCGCCTTCGCGCGTCAGGACGGCGATCCTGACGCCGCGCTCAGCGCCCGCCCGACCTCGATCAAGACGCTGGAGTGGGAGCGCATCCACGAGGTCCTGGCCGAGACCGACTTCAACATCTCCGAGACCGCGCGCCGTCTGGGGATGCACCGCCGCACCCTGGCCCGGAAGCTGGAGAAGCGTCAGGTCACTTGAGCGCGCGGATCAGTGCGCGCCGCGCCCCGAGAGCCGCATGATCTGATGCACAAGCACGGCGAGCACGCCGCCGATGAGGAGGCCCAGGAGACCTGACAGCAGGGCCGTGGTCGTCCAGCTGATGGCGCCGCCCAGCGGCCCGGCCAGGGCACCGGCCGCGTGGGCCAGATGCTCGATCGGTTCAGCCGGCCAGGCCAGGCCGAGCGTGTGCGAGCCGTGCATCAGGATGCCGCCGCCAACCCAGAGCATGGCGACCGTGCCGATGACGGACAGGCCCGAGAAGACGCCCGGCATGGCCTTCACCAGGCCGCGCCCGATGGCCCGACTGGATTTCGACGTGCGCTCGGCCATGTGCAGGCCGATGTCGTCCAGCTTCACCAGAAGGCCGACCGCGCCATAGACCACTACGGTCATGGCCAGGCCGACCACGACCAGCACCCCGGCCTGGGTCGCCAAAGGCGCGTCGGTCACGTCGGCCAGGGCGATGGTCATGATCTCGGCCGACAGGATCAGGTCTGTGCGTACGGCCCCCGAAATCGTCGCGTCTTCCAGATGGGCGGGGTCGTCGCTGACCGGCGCCTTTTCATGCTCATGCCCGCCGAACATTTCCATCACTTTTTCCGCCCCCTCGAAACAGAGGTAGGCGCCGCCGAACATCAGCAGGGGCGTGATGGCCCAGGGCGCAAAGGCCGTAAGCAACAGGGCGACGGGCAGGATCAGCAGCATCTTGTTGCGGATCGAGCCCACGGCGATCTTGCCGATGATCGGCAGTTCACGGCTGGGGGAAAGGCCGGTGACGTATTTCGGCGTCACGGCGGCGTCGTCGATCACGATGCCGGCCGCCTTGCCCGCAGCCTTGCCCGAGGCGGCGCCGATGTCGTCGATGGATGCGGCCGCCAGCTTGGCGATCCCTGCGACGTCGTCGATCAAGGCCATCAGTCCAGAAGGCATGGGCACACCAGCAATAGAGGGAGAAAAACAGTCCCCATCTTCCTGCCCGCGCCGAGGCGTCTTGGAAAGGGCCGAGCTTCGCCTTCAAGCGGGACGGGGCGAAACAGAGCGCCGGGACCCGCTTGTGGGGAAGAGTTTTGTCTGGAGGAGCTTTAAATAGACGATGGTGGGTGATCACAGGTTCGAACTGTGGACCCGCTGATTAAGAGTCAGCTGCTCTACCAACTGAGCTAATCACCCGTACCGTCGTCTGCGCCCTTGGTGTGGCGCCGGTTCTTCGTTGCGACCCGATGGGTTGCCCGAAGGGCCGTCCTATTACTCAGGATGCTGAGGGGACGCAAGGGCTGATCGCGGCATTTTCTAAAGTTTGTCTGAGGCGTTAAGATGGGCCTCGGAATCAGCCGCCGGCAGACGCGGTACGAGGAAATTACACATATGGCGTTCTGGAACCGTCGGCGGTCGATCGATGCGATGTTGGCCCCGCAAGAGGGGCCGGCGCTGAAGAAGACCCTGAGTTGGCCGCATCTGATGGCCCTGGGGGTCGGCGCGATCGTCGGCACCGGCATTCTGACCCTGATCGGGGTCGGCGCCGGTCTGGCCGGTCCGGCGGTGCTGATCAGCTTTGGTCTGGCGGGTCTGGTCTGCGCCTGCGCGGCCCTGGCCTATGCCGAGCTATCGACCATCATGCCCGCCTCGGGCAGCGCCTATACCTATTCCTATGCCTCGCTGGGCGAGATCTTCGCCTGGGTCGTGGGATGGAGCCTGATCCTGGAATACTCCCTGGTCGTCTCGGCGGTGGCCGTGGGTTGGTCGGGGTACGCCATTCCCTTCCTGGCCGGGCTGGGCATCGACCTGCCGCTGGCCCTGACGGTCGGCCCGCACGTCGAGGGCGGCCTGATCAACCTGCCCGCCGTCTTCATTATCGCCGTTGTCACCGGCCTGCTGCTGATGGGCACCAAGGAAAGCGCCACGCTGAACGCGGTGCTGGTGCTGGTGAAGATCGCCGCCCTGGTGGCCTTCGTGGCGATCGCCCTGCCGCACTTCGACACGGCCAACTTCACCCCCTTCATGCCGCACGGTTTCGGCGCGCCCTTCGTCCAGACTGGCGTCATGGCGGCGGCGGCCATCATCTTCTTCGCCTTCTACGGCTTCGACGCCATCGCGACGGCGGCTGAGGAAACCAAGAAGCCCGAGCGTGACCTAGCCATCGGCATCATCGGCTCGATGGTGGTCTGCACCATCCTCTACATCGTCGTCGCCGCCGCCGCGATCGGCGCCGCCCCCGTGGCGTCCTTCTCGGACAGCCCTGAGCCTCTGGCCCTGATCATGCGCGGTCTGGGGCAGGGCGTGGCGGCCCAGTGGATCGCCGCCGCCGCCGTCATCGCCCTGCCGACCGTGCTGCTGGCCTTCCTGTTCGGCCAGAGCCGCATCTTCCTGGGCATGGCCCGCGACGGCCTTCTGCCCAACCGCCTGGCCAAGATCTCGCACCGCGGCGTGCCGGTCGTGGTGACGGTCTTCACCGCCATCGTCGTCGCCATTCTGGCCGGCATCATGCGTCTGGACGAACTGGCCTCGCTGGCCAACGCCGGCACCCTGATGGCCTTCATGGCCGTGGGCGTCAGCCTGATCGTGCTGCGCGTGCGCGAGCCCAACCGCGAGCGCAAGTTCAAGACGCCGCTGTGGTGGCTGGTCGGCGGCGTGGCCATCGTCGGCTGCATCGTCTTCTTCTTCAGCCTGAAGGCCTCGACCCAGCTCTACTTCCTGCTGTGGAACCTGGGCGGTCTGGCCATCTATCTGCTGTGGTCGTCGAAAAACGCCCGCCTGGCCAAGGCTCCGGAAGCCTGATGGCGCGGCGCGATCTGACGGGGGCGGTGGATTTCACCGTCCTCGAGACCATGACCGGCGGCATGGACGATGTGACCGAGGAGGTGCTGGGCCTGTTCGTTCAGCAGGCGGCCCTGTGGTCGCCCCTGCTGGATGCGGCGTCCGAGGGCTGGCGCGATGCGGTCCACACCATTCGCGGGGCGAGCGCCGGGATCGGGGCCAACGATCTGGCGGCCGTCTGCGCCGAGGTCGAACATGGCGACCAGGCCCTTGCGTCCGGAGGACTGGAGCGGGTCAGGACGGTGCTGGACGCCGCCCTGGGCGACATCGCCGCCTATCGCCACGAGCTGATGCTGAGAAGCCTGAAGGGGTGATCGCCTGGCGCCTTCTCCCCTTGAGGGAGAAGGTGGCCCGTAAGGGCCGGATGAGGGGTGTCAGCGCTGCGTTTGACGTGCGTCTGAAAGCCGAACGCCCTGAGCGGAAGGGTCGCGCCAGCACCCCTCATCCGTCAGCCTTCGGCTGCCACCTTCTCCCACAAGGGGAGAAGGAAGCTACCCCCGCGTGGCGTCGTACTTGGCGAACTCGTGGGCGATGCAGCGGTCGATCAGCAGGCGCCAGACCGGCTCGGCGATATCGGGCGACAGGCCCGCGGGTTCAGCGGCGGCCAGGACCTTGGCCACCACGTCGTCGATGCGGGCCTGGTCGAAGACTGCGTCGCGGTTCGGCTTGATGCGGGCGGCGGCGTCCATGTAGCGCTGACGCTCGGCCAGCAGCGTCACCAAGGCGCGGTCCAGGGCGTCCACGCCCTGGCGCACGTCGACCATGCTGGCGCAGTCTTCCGGGGCCTTGCGGTCGTCGATGGTCACGGTCTTGGGAGAGGTCATCAGATCAGCCGACAAAGGCGCGCTCCAGAACATAGTCGCCGGGTTCGGCGTTCGAGCCTTCTTTCAGGCCATAGGTTTCCAGCAGTTCGCCGGTCTCCTTGATCATGGCCATGGCCCCGCACAGCATGACGCGGTCGCTGTTGGGCGAGAAGCCGATGGGCAGTTGCAGGTCGGCGAAGACGTCGCCTGACTTGATGCGGTCGGTGATGCGACCCGGCGTTTCGAAGCGCTCGCGGGTCACGGTCGGATAATAGGTCAACTGGGCCCTGGCCTCATCGCCGATCAGCGGGTCGTCGTGGATTTCATGGGTGAAGAAGTCGCGATAGGCCAGGTCGGCGACATTGCGCACCGTGTGGCAGACGATGACCTGCTTGAATCGCGAATAGGTTTCGGGGTCGCGCGCCACCGACAGCCAGGGCGCCAGGCCGGTGCCCGTGCCGATCAGCCACAGACGTTCGCCGCCGGTCAGGGCGTCCAGCACCAGGGTCCCGGTCGGCTTCTTGCCCATCAGGACGCGGTCGCCCGGCTGGATTTTCTGAAGCCGCGAGGTCAGCGGACCGTCTGCCACCTTGATCGAGAAGAACTCCAGTTCCTCGGCCCAGAAGGGCGAGGCAATGGAATAGGCGCGCAGGACGGGCTTAGCGCCGTCTTCGCCCGGCAGGCCGATCATGACGAACTCGCCCGAGCGGAAGCGGAAATCCTCGGGCCGTTTCAGGGCGAAGCTGAACAGCTGGTCGGTCCAGTGGCGGACCCACAGGACCTCGAGGTCGTGGAAGGGGCTGGCCTTGACGGGCGGCGCGGCGGGGGAGGCGTCAGACATGGCGACTACCTAGGCGGTCGCGAGCGATTGCGAAAGGCTCGCGGGCGTCGCAGTCGCCATTGCACCCTACGGCGAAAAAAAACAGTGCAATTGGTGCAATGGCTCTGGGCGGCTGGAGGAGGGGCGCGAAACCTGAAGCGGCGGCGGGCGCGGGCGGTGATGTCAAAGAACGCACGCAGGATAGGCTGGACGCGGACCAAGGCGAGCAAACCACGCGGTAAGGATAGGGAAGTCGTTTCAGATCAGTTGGATGGGGCGTCGAGTTAGGATGGCTGAACGCTTTCAACCATCGGAATTTGCTGCGACGCGGCGCCGTAAAAAGGAATGACGGCGGAAGATTCCGCCTCTAGCTTCGCCGTCATGCGCACATTCCTTCTTGCTTCGACGATCCTGATGGCTGCGACCTCGGCCTTCGCCCAATCCAGCCCGCAGCCCGCGTCGCCCCCGGCGGCGACCGCGCCGGCGTCCTCGATCCTGACGGTCGAGCGGGTTTTCGCCAATCCGTCCCTGTCGGGGCCGGTGGCCAAGGGCGTCAGCCTGTCGCCGGACGGCGAGCTGCTGGCCTTCCTGCGCTCGCGCGAGGACGACGTGGACGTGCTGGACCTGTGGGCCGCGCCGGTCGCCGGCGGCGAGCCGTTCAAGCTGATCGACGCGCGGGCTCTGGTCCCCGACGCGGGCGAACTGTCCGAGGCCGAGAAGGCGCGGCGCGAGCGGATGCGGATCTCGGCGCGCGGCGTGGTGGAATATTCGTGGGACGAGCAGGGCCGCTACATCCTGGCCCCGCTGGAAGGCGACATCTTCCTGGCCAACCGCGCCGACAGCAGCGTGCGCCGCCTGACCGAGACCGCCGCCGACGAGATCGACGCCAAGGTCTCGCCCAAGGGTTCGTTCGTCAGCTTCGTGCGGGATCAGGATCTGGTCGTGCTGGACCTGGCCTCGGGCGCCGAACAGGCGATCACGAACGACGGCGACGGCCTGATCACCTGGGCCACGGCCGAGTTCATCGCCCAGGAAGAGCTGGATCGCGACACCGGCTACTGGTGGAGCCCGGATGAGCGCTTCATCGCTCTGCAACGCACGGACGAAAGCACCGTCGACATCATCCCGCGCCTGGACATCACCGGCGGCGGCGCTTCGGTGATCGAGCAGCGCTATCCGCGCGCCGGGCGTCCCAACGCCGTGGTCGAGCTCTATGTTCAGGACGTGCAGGCCGGTAAACGGGTCAAGGTGGACCTGGGCGCCAACGCCGACATCTATCTGGCCCGCGTCAACTGGGCCAAGGACGGGCGGACCCTTTACGTCCAGCGTCTGTCGCGCGACCAGAAGACGCTGGAGCTGCTGAGCGTCGATCCGACCACGGGCGCCAGCCGCGTCATCGCCACCCAACGCTCCGACGCCTGGGTGCCGCTGAGCCACAGCTTCAAGGCGCTGGAGGACGGCAACTTCATCTGGTCGTCGGAAGAGAGCGGCTGGAACCACCTCTATCTCTATAACCGCGACGGTCGCCGACTGCGCGCGATCACGCAGGGGAACTATCCGGTCAAGTCGCTGGCGGGCGTCAATCCGACGACGGGCGAGGTCTTCTTCACCGCTTCCATGCGCGACGGCAAGGAATACCCGATCGAGCAGCAGCTGTTCCGCGCCAGCTACAAGCGGACGGGCGCCCCGACCGAGGTCACGCCGCGCGGCGGCTGGTGGAGCGCTTCGGTCAACGACACGGGTACGGCCTATGTCGGCAACTATACCGACGTGAACACCCCGCCGCAGTCGGCGCTGTACAGCATCGACGGCACGCGCGTCCGCTGGATCGAGGAGAACAAGCTCCAGCCCGGCCACCCCTTCTGGCCCTATGCCGAGCGTCAGCAGAAGCCCACCTTCGGCACGCTGCAAAGCCACGGCGAGACGCTGATGTGGCAGATGACCACGCCGCCGGACTTTGATCCGACCAAGACCTATCCGGTCGTCATGCAGGTTTACGGCGGCCCCTCCGGCGGCGGCGTGAAGAACGGCTGGCAGGGGGCGACCAACCAGTTGCTGACCGAGGCCGGCTACATCGTCTTCCGCCTGGACAACCGGGGCGAGGGCGACCGTTCGGCGGCCTTCAAGCAGGCCCTCTATCTGAAGATGGGGCAGCCGGAGATCGAGGATCAGGTCATCGCCGCCGACTATCTGCGGTCGCTGCCCTACGTCGACGACAGCCGCATCGCCATGATGGGCTGGTCCTACGGCGGCTTCATGAGCTTGATGGCCCTGACCGAGCCCAGGATGGGTCTGGCCTCGGCCCTGGCCGGCGCCCCGCCGACCGAGTGGAGCCTCTACGACACGGCCTATACCGAGCGTTACATGTCGACGCCGCAGGCGAATGTGGAAGGCTATGCCGCGTCGGACGTGCTGGGCCGTCTCGACAACCTGACCGGACGTCTGCTGCTGCTGCACGGCATGGCCGACGACAACGTCATCTTCGAGAACACGACGCGGGTGCTGGACGGGCTTCAGGCCAAGAGCATCCCGTTCGAGACCATGCTCTATCCCGGACAGCGCCACGGCGTGCGTGGCAACGAGAGGCAGCTTCACCTATGGCGCACCTACCTCGACTTCCTCGACCGCACCATTGGTACGCGGGCGCCCGAAAAGGCGGACTGATCGCCGCCGCCGTCAGCGCCCTGGCGCTGACGGCGTGCGCTGGGGTCAAGAATGATCCGGCTGTCGCGGGAGTCGGATACGTACCTCCCACGGCGGCGAAGATCGTCGACGACATGGCCATCTACGGACCGGGCCATCCAGCTTGGGCGCTGCGGGTCGACCAGGGGGCGGGCGAGGGTGTCGCTCCCAATGCCCTGGTGGTGCTGGCGTCGGACATCCGCTGGTCGAAAGGCGAGGGCGAGGGTTATCTGGACGGCCTTCCCATCCTGCTGAAAGACAACATCGAGACCCGCGACATGCCGACGACGGCGGGTTCGCTGGCCCTGGCCGCCAATGCGCCGGGTCGTGATGCGCCCCTCGTGGCGAGGCTGCGCGACGCCGGGGCGATCATCCTCGGCAAGACCAATCTGTCGGAATGGGCCAATATCCGCGCGTCGGACTCCATCAGCGGCTGGAGCGCGGTCGGGGGGCAGACCCGCAACCCCTACGCCCCCGAACGGACGCCCTGCGGGTCGTCCTCGGGCAGCGCGACGGCTGTGGCCATCGGCCTGGCGCCCGTCGCCATAGGCACCGAGACGGACGGGTCGATCACATGTCCCGCCGCAGTCAACGGCGTGGTCGGGTTCAAGCCGACCGTGGGTCTGGTCAGCCGCACCCACATCGTCCCGATCAGCCATTCGCAGGACACCGCTGGCCCCATCGCCACGACGGTCGAGGACGCCGCCATTGTTCTGACCGTCATCGCGGGCAGCGATCCCGCCGACCCCGCCACGCTTGAGGCGGACGCGCGCAAGGTCGACTATCGCGCGGCGCTGGATGCGAACAGCCTGCGCGGCGCCCGGATCGGCGTCATGCGCTTCCTGCTGCCCTCCTTTTCCGCCGAGACGCGGGCCGAGTTCGAGCGGGCTCTGGCCGCCCTGCGCGCCGCCGGGGCCGAGGTGGTGGAGATCGAGCAAGGGCCCGCCGATCTGCCGGCCATCGGCGGGTGGGAGCTGACCGTTCTGCTGACCGAGTTGAAGCACGACCTGAACGCCTATCTGGCCTCGACCGACCCGACGCAGGTGAAAACGCGGACCCTCGCCGACGTCATCGCCTTCAACGCCGCTGAGCCGCGCGAACTGGTGCTGTTCGGGCAGGACCTGTTCGAGGCGGCCCAGGCGACCGGGGAGCTGAGCGATCCCGCCTATGTCGAGGCGCGAGCAAGGTCCTTGCAGGCGGCGGGACCGGACGGGATCGACCGGATGATGGCGGATCACCGCGTCGTCGCCCTGATCGCGCCCACAACCTCGCGCGCCTGGACCAATGATCCCAGGGACGAGGATGAGATGCAGGGCTCGGCCAGCCGACTGGCGGCGGTGGCGGGCTATCCGCACCTGAGCGTGCCCATGGGCTTTGATCGCGGCATGCCGGTGGGTCTTAGCTTCATCGGCGGGAAATGGGACGACGCCCGCATCCTGTCGCTGGGCCATGCCTATGAGCGAGCAACGCGCGAGCGTCGGCCGCCGCCTCTGCCCTGAGCAACCTCGGCCATTCAGACGGGTTAAACGGTCATGGAAAAACTGTTCAACCGTTTCGCCAGTGCGACAGCCAAGGTCGCAGGGCGGCCGTGGACCTTCATCACTTGTCTGCTGCTGGTCCTGGTGTGGGCGGCGACGGGGCCGCTGTTTGGCTTCAGCGAGACCTGGCAGCTGGTGATCAACACCGGCACCACCATCATCACCTTCCTGATGGTCTTCCTGATCCAGAGCACCCAGAACCGCGACGCGGCGGCCATGCACGCCAAGATGGACGAGCTGATCTATGCGGTGCGTAAGGCGGATGCCCGCTTCATCGGCATCGAGCATCTGACCGACAAGGAACTGGCCGTCATCCTGAACGAGGTGGAGCAGCGGGCGCTGGCCATTCATGCGGGTAAGCCCGCGCGGGCGATCACCGGCAAGCCCGCCGCGCGCGCCGAAGAGATCGAGGCCGAGCAGCCGCCGAAAGCTCGGGCGAAACGTCCCGTGTCAAAGGCGGGGGCATGAGCGATCTGATCGCCAACGTCGTCGGTACGGCGGCGGCCCTTTGCTCCATCACCAGTTTCGCGCCGCAGATGATCAAGATCTGGAAGACGCGGGACGCCTCCAGCGTGTCGCTGAAGACCTATTCCCTGACCGTGACCTGCTTCGTCCTGTGGACGGCCTATGGGGTGATGATCGACGCCTGGCCGGTCGCCGTGGCCAACGCCTGCGCGCTGGTCATGGCGACCGGGGTCCTGCTGATGAAGTGGCGCTTCAGTCGCGGTAGTTGAGCGCCGGGGCGCGGTCGCCCAGCAGGGCCTCGTACTGGAAGTCCGGGCCGCGACGACGGTCGAACTCGGCCTTGGCCGTGGCGATGGTGTCGGGGCTCTGGAACAGTTCGGCGGTGGTCAGAGCCAGGGTCTTGGCGGCCAGATGCGCCCCCTTCAGACCGATGGTCGAGCCGGCGGCCACGACGTTCTGCCAGCTGTGGCCCGCCGAGCTTGGGACGAAGGTGGCGGTGGACAGGCCGACCGTCGGCGCGACCCAGCTGACGTCCGACACGTCGGTCGAGCCGCCGAAGTCGCCGCCGATCACCGCCGGTTCGATCGTACCGACGCTGGCCAGGTCGGGCTTGGTGGGCAGGGTCTTCTGGATTTCGGTCGCCAGGGCGATTTCCTCGGGCGTCCAGGTGATGCCGCCGACATGGCGCAGGTTGCGGTCCATGACGGTCATCAGGGCCTCGTTCGGCAGCATGGAATAGACGCCGCCGATGGCCTCGAACTCGACGCGGGTGCCGGTGCCCAGCGCTGCGCCCTCAGCCGCCTTCTTCACCCGTTCCAGCACGTCGCGGACGATCTGCGGGTCGTTGTGGCGGACGTAGTAGTAGCTCTCGGCATAGGCGGGGACGACGTTGGGCGCCTTGCCGCCGTCAGTGATGGCGTAGTGGATGCGGGTGCGGTCGGGCACGTGCTCGCGCATCAGGTTGACCATGGCGTTCATGGCCTCGACGCCGTCGAGCGCCGAGCGGCCCTTGTCAGGCGCGGCGGCGGCGTGGGACGAGACGCCGTAGAAGCGGAACTTGCCCGAGACGTTGGACATGGTGTCGCCCTGGCGGGCGCTGTTGACGTTGCCGGGGTGCCAGTGGACCGCCACGTCGACGTCGTTGAACAGGCCGTCGCGGACCATATAGACCTTGCCCGAGCCGCCTTCTTCGGCAGGCGTGCCATAGACGCGCAGCTCGCCCTTGACGTTGTTGGCGACCATCCAGTCCTTGACCGCGATGGCCGCGTGGACCGAGGCGGCGCCGAACAGGTTGTGGCCGCAGCCGTGACCGGCGTGACCGCCGGCGGACTCCTGAACCGGGTTCAGGGTCTGCGACAGGCCGGGCAGGGCGTCATATTCGGCCAGGACGGCGATGACCGGGCCGTCGCCGTTCTTGAAGCTGGCCAGGAAGGCGGTCGGTTCGTTGGCGATGCCGGGCGTGACGGTGAAGCCGGCCTCGGTCAGCTGGCCCTGCAACAGGGTCGAGCTCTGCGTCTCCTGATAGCCTAGCTCCGCGAACTTCCAGATTTCGAGCGCGGCGTGATCGAGCGCGGGCTGGTTGCGTTCGACCGTGCCGGTGATCTGGGCGCGAGCCTGGGGCGACAGCTCGGCGGCGACGACCGGGGCGCTCAGCGTGGTCAGGGCGGCGGCGAGCATGAGGGCGCGCATCGAGACGGGTTTCATCGGGAACTCCACAACAGACGTCGAAACAGAAAAGGGCGGAAGACGATCGCTCGCCTTCCGCCCGATAGGATCAAGACCGACTAGAAGGTCTTGCGGATGCTGGCGTACCAGTAGCGACCATAGGGCTGATAGACGGCGCCGACATAGCCGTCAGTCGAGAGCGGCGGCTGTTCATCGGTCAGGTTGCGCACCCCGACGCGGACCGCCGTTCCCGCCAGTTGACCTTCGTCGAACTGGTACTCGCCGTACAGGTTGGCGGTGATGGTGGAATCGACTGTCCAATAGTCGCCGGCCGAGTTGGTCAGCCGGTCGTCATAGAGCGACGAGATGTACTGGCTGAAGGCGCCGACCGTGATGTTCTGGTAGCGCCAGGTCCCCGAGAGCGACCACTTCCATTCAGGACGACCCAGGTCGCCGATCATGTCGCCCATGTTGCCGCCGAGCGAAATCGACGGAGCAAGCTCTCCGGCCTCCTTGGCGTCCACCAGGGCCTGAGCCCCCGGAGCCAGCTCCAGGTAGTATTTGATCAGGTGCGAGACGTTCAGGTTCAGGCTGAAGTCGCCGTAGCTGGTGCCACGCAGGTTCCACATGGCGCCGAGGTCCAGGCCCTCGACCGTCTGCGGTTGCTGGTTGGTGTAGGCGTCGGTGATGTACTGGATCTCACCCACTGCGGCGAGCTTGGTGCCTTTGAAGATGGCTTGGTCGGCTGCGGTGGCGTCGGCGCGGATGACGTTCGGGTTAAAGCTGCCCTGCTTGCGCAGCAGATAGTCCAGGATGATGGCGTTCTGGCCACGGAACAGACCGACCATGCCGGTCTGTTCGACCTGCCACCAGTCGGCCGTGAAGGTGAAGTCGCCGAACTGTTCCGGGACGAAGCGCGGCTGGATCACCACGCCGAACGACAGGGTTTCGGACTCTTCGGGCTGCAGATCCGGGTTGCCCGCGCGGCGTTCGGCTATGGATTTGCGCACGTGGGTTTGTTTGAAGCTGCCGGCGTCGGCAAAGCCGTCGTTCAGCTTAACCGAGGCTCCGCACTGCTTCATGTCGTTGATGGCGTTCCGCTGGAGCAGGGCGTCGCAATAGTAGTAGTCGTTCGAACTGTTCGAACGGGTGACCTCTGTCGCGTTGATCTGTTCCAGGTTGGGAGCACGGAAGCCCTGGGCCCACGAACCGCGCAGACGGAAGCCGTCGACGATGTCCCAGGCCGCTGCGAACTTGGGCTTGGCGATGTCGCCGAAGTCCGAATAGTGCTCGAAGCGACCGGCCAGCTGGACTTCCAGGTTGTGGACCAGAGGGATGCCCATTTCCGGCGAAACCAAAGGCGCGGCGAACTCCAGATAGGCCGAATAGACGTCGCGTTCGCCGTAGGTGTCGGGGTTGATCGACCCGTTGATCAGATCGCTTGACGTCCCATACTTGATCGTGCCGTCGATGCGGCTGTCGCGGTCGTCCAGCTGGGTCTCGGTGCGCGCCTCGATGCCGGCGGCCATGCCGACGGGGCCGCCGGGCAGGGTGAAGAGATCAGGGCGCGAGATCTTGAAGTCCCACAGGCCCAGTTCAGTCTTGGTCTTGCGGACCATGTCCACACGGACGGCGTCGATGGCGGCCTGGTTGGACGGGGTTCCGTCGCCGACGCGCGGGTTGGACTTGTCGCCGCCATTGAAGAAGTTGAAGGCGTCGGGCGTGGACTTGGCTGCCCATTCGGCCAGCCGCGTGACCGAGATGTTGTCCGACACGTCCTTGGCCGAGGCTTCCGACCACAGCAGGGCCGATTCCCAGTTCCAGCCGCGCCAGTCGCCGCGCAGGCCGCCCAGCACGCGGTACTGCTGGTTCGTCACCTCGACGTTGATCGGTCCCATTTCGCTGAAACGGTAGCCGGTCAGGCGGACGTCCTGCTTGAACGGGTTGTAGTAGTTGCCGCCGGGGATGATCAGGGCGACGCCGGTGACGGTGTTCACCGGCGCCTGGCGGGCCTTGGAATGCGCGTAGTAGCCGCCGATTTCGCCGAAGGCCTCGACCGAGTCGTTGATCTGGTAACGTCCGGTCAGGAAGAGGTTGAAGCGATCAACCTCGGGGATGACCGTCAGACCCTGCGCGGCCGTGTCAGTCAGCAGGGCGGGATCAATGTTGGTGCCCTTCTTCAGGCACAAGCCGTCGCCGAGCGCGGCGGCGCATCCGGCCAGGGTGTCTGGCTGGATAGTGAAGTCGCGGAAGGTCTGTCCGCCGAAGGTGGCGTCGTTGGTCAGGGTGAACTGGCCCCAGGGCGTCAGCGACGACAGGCCGTTCAGCGACGAACCCGAGAATCCGGTGCCGGAGAAGAGGCCGGTCTTGTCGTCCGACGCCGTGTAGGACTGTTCCAGCGTCGTCAGTTCGTCGCGGTGGTCGTAGTTGAAGAAGGCCGAGATATTGCCGCGGCCGTCAGCGATGTCCTTGCCGCCGTATGCGGAGAAGTTGATCTCGCGCATGTCCGTGCCCTCGGCGAAGCCGTACTGGGTCGAGACGGTCAGGTCGGTCATGTCGTCGCGCAGGACGGTGTTGACCACCCCGGCGACGGCGTCCGCGCCATAGATGGCGGCGGCGCCGTCGCGCAGCACTTCCATGCGCTTGAGGCCCGACACCGGAATGGCGTTGGTGTTGTAGGTCAGCACCGGAACCAGGTGTTCGTTGGCCTGCGAGGTCGGATGGCCGACGACGCGACGACCGTTCAGCAGCACCAGGGTGTTGCCGATGCCGAGGCTGCGCAGGTTGACCGAGCCGGTGTCGCCGCGCGCCGAGTTGGAGCTGTTGGGCAGGTAGCTGGCGTTGAAGGTCACGTCGCCCATCTGGGGGATCGAACGCATCAGCTCGTCGCCCGAGGTGGCGGCGGTGGCCAGGATCTGTTCTTCGCCGACCACGGTGACGGGCAGGGCGGCGGTCACCTTGGCGCCGCGAATCTGGGAGCCGACGACGACGATTTCATCGATCTGGGTGGCTTCTTCCTGCGGGGCGTCCTGCGCGGCGGCGGCGGTGGACAGGCTGAACAGGGCCGTGGTGGCCAGCATGGCCGTCTTCAGGCGTCGGTGTGTAGCGAACGTCGCTCGCATTGTACTGGTAATCCCCGAGGTGGAATCGGACCCCCCAGGGTCCGCCGGCCAATGGCCGAAGTTGGAACACGCGACCGTTCCATCGCCAGGCGAGGAGTTCTTTTGACCGACTATTGGTCTTGAGGCCGCAGATTTGACTAGAAGCGGTCACATTGTCGGCGTCAATCAGAGTGCGCAAAAATATTGCCGTTATTTGAGTTTGGGTAGGCGAAACTTACATTTTACAGCCTTGAAGTGTCGTTTTGTGGAATGCTAACGCTTCCGCTTCATGCGCTGCGCTGATGTTTTGGGCGCGCAGGGCTTGGCCGGAGGGGCGGAAGGTGGCGCTCCGGGGTTTTTAGTATGACGGGGTGGCGATGCGTTCTCACTTGATGAAGTCCATGGCGGTCGCCTCGGCGGCGCTGCTTCTCGGCTTGCCGGCTTTCGCCCAGCAGGCTGCGGTCCCGACCCGGCCCGCCCTCGGCAGCGGCGGGGACATCGTCAGCTATGGGCAGATCCACAGCCCGACCGTCGGGCGCGGCGGCATGGTGGTGAGCCAGAGCGCCGTGGCGACCCAGGTCGGCGTCGACATCCTGAAACAGGGCGGCAACGCCGTGGACGCCGCCGTGGCCGTGGCCTTTGCAGAAGCTGTGACCCTGCCGCGCGCTGGCAATATCGGCGGCGGCGGCTACATGATCGTCCACATGGCGGCGACGGCTGATCGCCCGGCCCAGGACATCGCCATCAACTATTACGGCACGGCCCCGCGCGCGACGACGCCGGACCTGCTGCTGGACGACAACGGCAAGTTCGACCGCCGGGCGCCGTCGGGCTTCCGCAACGTCTCCGTGCCCGGCACGGTCGCGGGCATGTGGGAGGCGCACAAGCGTTTCGGCGCCCTGACGTGGGCCCAGGTGGTGGCGCCGTCGGTCAAGCTGGCCGAGGACGGCGTGATCCTGTCGGACGGAGAGGCGGACGCGACTGCCGGTCGCGCCACGGTTCTGGCCACCGACCCCGGCGCGCGCGAAGCCTATCTGAAGCCCGACGGCACGCCCTATCGCGCGGGCGAATTGTTCAAGCAGCCCCAACTGGCCTGGAGCCTGCGTCAGGTGCAGCAGGGCGGGGCCGACGCCTTCTATCGCGGCGAACTGGCCCAGAAGATCGTCGAGGGCGTGCGCGCCGGCGGCGGGATCATGGACGCGCAGGACCTGGCTGATTATCGCGCCGATGTGACCGCCCCGATCTGGTCCACCTATCGCGATCACCGCATCGCCTACATGCCGCCGACCGCCTCGGGCGTCAGCGTCGCCGAGGGGCTGAACCTGCTGGAGCACTTCCCCATGCGCGAACTGCGCTGGGGCAGCGTTGACAGCCTGCACCTGATTTCGGAGGCGATGAAGATCGTCTCGTCGGACCGCCGCCTGATCGGCGGGGCGCCCCAGTGGACGACGCCTGCGCAGGGTCTGGCCAGCAAGGAATTCGCCGCTGAGCGGGTCAAGCTGATCCGCATGGATCGCTCGCTGGCCGCCGCCGATATCCCCGATGGCAACCCCTATCCGTATGAGAGCCAGGACACGACCCACTATTCGGTGGCCGACGCCTACGGCAATGCGGTGTCGAACACCTATACCCTGTCCAACTCCTACGGGGCGCACGTGGCCCCGGTGGGGACGGGCATTCTGCTGAACAACTCGCTCGACAACTTCTCGTGGGGTCGGAACGGCGAGCCGAACTCGCCGGCGCCGGGCAAGCGTCTGGGCTCGACCATCACGCCGATGATCGTGTTTGACGACGACAAGCCCTGGATCGTCACCGGCACGCCGGGCGGCGGCTACATCATCGCCACCATGGTGCAGCTGATCTCCAACGTCATCGACCACCAGCTGAACATCGCCGAGGCGGCCATGCGTCCGCGCCTGAATCAGGGCGGCGGCGACAGCCCGCTGGAACTGGAAGGCGGCTTCTCGCCGGACGTCGAGCGCCTGCTGACGGCGCGCGGCCACACGGTCCGTCCGTCCATGACCATGGGCAGCACCCAGTCCATCATGATCGAGGGCGACCGTTTCCTCGGGGCGGCGGACACGCGTCGACCTGACGCCCTGGCGCTGGGCGTCCGCTAAAGCCCTCGGGGCGGGCGCTTACAGCTCCCGCCAGGTCTGGCCGGTCTGACCTTCGTAGTTGCTGGCGTGATAGACGCCGCGCGCGATGGCGCGGGCCAGGACGTCGGCGGCGACATTGCCCAGTTGGGCGACGGCGATCTGGCGCAT
Organism: Brevundimonas bullata; assembly: GCF_003350205.1. GTDB lineage: Bacteria > Pseudomonadota > Alphaproteobacteria > Caulobacterales > Caulobacteraceae > Brevundimonas > Brevundimonas bullata. Next base: position 56,948 of record NZ_QLLC01000015.1, read on the forward strand.
GGCGGGGTCTTCGATGACCTTCTTGCCGGTGGACAGGCAGAACAGGGTGTCGCCGTCGTAAGGAGCGTGGGCCGGGCGGATGGCGCGCGCCAGCCCGTCCTGTGCCATGATGGCGAGGCGCTGGCACTCGACCCGGCTCAGGGCGACATCGGTTGCGATGCAGGCCAGGGTGGTGTTCTCACGCGGTTGCGGGCGGAACTTGGCCGGGCCCCAGTCCTCGGCCGAGGCGTGCAGGCCCGATGAGCCCAGACCGCCGAACTCGTCGCCGATTTCATAGGGGGCGGCCCAGAAGCTCTTGCCGCCGGGCGCCACGACGGAGCCGACGCTGTTGACGGCCACGATGGCGCCGACCGTCCAGCCCGAGGCCATGACGGCCGAGGCCGAACCGATCCCGCCCTTCAGCGCGCCCGCCGAGGCGCCGTAGCCTGCGCCGGCCGTGCCCAGGTCGAAGCGATCGCCTGCGGCTTCAAGCGCCTCGACGGCGAGACGGCGATAGGGCGGGTCCATCTGCCACGTCTTGTTTCCGCCGTTGGCCAGATCATAGAGGCATGCGGCTGGCACGATGGGCGAAGGCGGCACGCCGGGCGCGCCCCCCATGCCGTAGCCGCGCCCGCGCATCCCCATCCAGGCGGCGACGCCGTCGCCCGCAGCCAGGCCGTAGACAGAGCCGCCGGACAGGGCGATGGCGTCCACCTCCTGCACCAGGTTTTCGGGCTTCAGCACGTCGGTCTCGCGCCCGGCGGGACCGCCGCCGCGCACGTCCACGGCGGCGACCGCAGGCTTTTCGGCCAGGATGACCGTGACGCCGGTGCGGACGCCGGCGTCATGGGCCTGACCGATCTTGATGCCCTCGACATCGGTGATCAGGTTCAGCGGCCCGGTGCGGCCGGCAGCACGGGCGGCGGTCTGGGCCGCGGGCTTGGCGCCGGCGGCGCCCGCTGCTGAGGCGGCGGCGCCGATCAGGGCCGAGCCGAGTACGGTTCTGCGGTTCATCCGGCGATTTCCTTTTCCAGAGCGCTATTGCGGACCAGATCCGGCGTCGCCGCCAGAAGTTTCTGCGTATAGGGATGCGACGGGGCTGCGAAGAGGGCTGTCGTGTCGCCCTGTTCCACGATCCGCCCGGACTGCATGACCAAGACCCGGTCCGTCACGGCGCGCACCACGGAAAGGTCGTGGCTCACAAACAGGTAGGACAGGCCCAGGCGGTTCGACAGATCGGCCAGCAGGTCGAGAATCTGCGCCCGGATCGATACGTCCAGCGCCGAAACAGGTTCGTCCAGACAGAGGATCGAAGGTTCGGTGATCAGGGCGCGGGCGATGGCGATGCGTTGGCGCTGACCGCCCGAGAACTCGTGCGGATAGCGCTCTGCGGCGCTGCTTTTCAGGCCTACGCGCTCCAGCATTTCATCGACACGACGGCGCGCATCGGCAGGGCTGGGTCTGACGTTCAGCAGATGGAAGTTTTCGGCCACCAGATCGCTGACCTTCCAGCGCGGGTCGAAGCTGCCGTAAGGGTCCTGGAACACCACCTGAATGTCGCGGCGGATGGATTTCAGCGCGGCGCCGCGGGCGGCGGTGATGTCGCGACCCTTGACCCGGACGCGGCCGCCTTGCGGCGCTTCGAGCGCCAGGATGGCGCGCAGCAGGGTGGATTTGCCGCAGCCGCTCTCGCCGACCAGGCCGACGCTCTCGCCGGGCTGGATCGACAGGCTGACCTGATCGACCGCCCGGAAGGGAACCGCCTTGCCGAACAGGGGGCGGGGGCGAGGGTATTCGCGCACAAGTCCCTCGACCTCGAGCACCGGCGCGGCGTCCAAATCCGGCTGATGGGTGCGCCTGGGAATGTGGATCGCATGGGCCAGCAGACGCTGCGAATAGGGATGGCTCAGGCCGCTGCGGATGCGGACGGCGGGCGCCTGTTCGACCAGTTCACCGTCCTTCATCACCGCCACGCGGGCGGCGGTGTCGGCCACGACGGCCAGGTCGTGCGCGATGAGGATCAGCCCCATGCCGTCCTCGCGCGCCAGACGTTTCAGCAGGTCGAGAATCCTAGCCTGGGCGATGACGTCCAGCGCCGAGGTGGCCTCGTCCGCGATCAGCAGCTTGGGCGTCAGGGCGATGGCGATGGCGATGGCCACGCGCTGCCTCTGGCCGCCCGACAGTTCGTGCGGGAAGCGGCCCAGCGGGAAGCGGTCGGCGGGAAGGCCGACCCGGTCCAGAACGGCGCGGGCGACGGCCAGGGCTTGCTTGCGGGAGGCGCCCTTGTGCAGGCGCACTGTCTCCGCGACCTGATCGCCGATGGTCATGACGGGGTTCAGGGCCGTCATCGGCTCCTGAAAGATGACGCCGACGTCGCGGCCCCGCACCTGACACAGGGCGGCGTCGGAGGCGTTCGAGATCAACTGACCATTCAGACGGATCTCGCCGCTGATCGTGGCGCGAGGCGGCGTCAGGCCGAGGATCGCCAGGGCGGTCATCGACTTGCCCGAGCCGCTTTCGCCGACCAGGCCGAGGATTTCGCCGGGGGCGACGGACAGGCTGACGGCCTTGAGGATCGGCGTCGCCCCGATCGACAGGCTCAGGTCGCGGATGTCGAGGACGCTCACGCCCGACGCTCCCGAACGCGCGGGTCGAGCCGGTCGCGCAGGCCGTCGCCGGTCAGGCTGAGGCCCAGCACGGTGATGAAGATGGCCAGACCCGGCATGACGGCCAGCCATGGGGCGAAGCCGATCATGGTCTGGGCCTCGGCCAGCATCCGGCCCCAGCTGGGCATGGGCGGCTGGGCGCCGAGCCCGACATAGGACAGCCCGGCCTCGGCCACGATGCCGACGGCGAACTGAATCGCCGCCTGCACGACCAGAAGGCTCATCAGATTGGGCAGGATGTGCTGGATCGAGATCAGGGCTTTCGACTTGCCCGCCGTCCGCGCCGCCAGCACGTACTCGCGGGTCCACAGGCCCATGGCCGCGCCGCGGGCCACGCGGGTGAAGACAGGAATGTTGAACAGGCCGATGGCGATGACGGCGTTGATCGCGCCTGGGCCGAAGACGGCGGTGATCATCACCGCCAGCAGCAGGGCCGGGAAGGCGAAGATCAGGTCGTTGCCGCGCATCACCAGGTCGTCGACCCAGCCGCCGCGCGCCGCCGCGGTCAGACCCAGAGGCACGCCGATCCCCGCGCCGATGCCGACGGCGACCAGGGCCACGGCCAGGGAGTTCTGCGCCCCGACCATGATCATCGACAGGACGTCGCGGCCGAAATGGTCCGTGCCGAACGGGTGGATGACGGAAGGGGTGGTCAGCTTGGCGGCGATATTCTGCGCCTCGACGTCATAGGGCGTCCAGACGAAGGCGATCAGGGCGGTCAGCACCACCACGGCGGTCAACACGCCGCCGACGACCAGCGACAGCGGCCAGCGCGCGGGGGCCTTGGCGGCGGCTGCGAGAGGAGCGGGGGCGTCGGTCATGCGCGGCGTCCCCTCAGGCGCGGATCAGCGAACAGATAGGCCAGGTCGATCAGGAAGCTGACCAGAACCACGGCGAAGACCAGCACCACCACCACGCCCTGCACCACGATCAGGTCGCGCTGGGTGATGGCCTGGAAGACCAGACGGCCCAAGCCGGGCAGGGAGAAGACGTTTTCGATGATGATGCCGCCCGCCAGAAGGAAGGGGAACTGCAGGCCCAGGATGGTTAGGACCGGAATCCAGGCGTTCCTCAGGGCGTGGCGCCACAGGGCCTGATTGACGCTCAGTCCCTTGGCGCGGGCGGTGCGGACATAGTCCTCGTTCATGGTGTCCAGCAGGGCGGTGCGCAGCACGCGCGCCAGGATGGCCGCCTGGGGCGCGGCCAGGGCCACGGCGGGCAGGATCAGGGCCTTGAAGGCGGGCCAGAAGCCTTGGTCCCAGCCGGGGAAGCCGCCCGCCGAGAACCAGCCCAGGTTCACCGAGAACAGCAGGATCAGCAGCATGGCGATCCAGAAGTTGGGCAGGGCGACGCCCACCTGCGTCACGCCGATCAGGCCGGTGTCCACCGCTGTCCCGCGACGGCTGGCGGCCATGACGCCGATGGGCAGGGCGACGGCCAGCGACAGGACAGTGGCCATGAGAGCGAGGGGGGCGGACACGGCCAGACGTTCGGCGATCAGGCCGCCGACCGGCACCTGATAGGTGTAGCTGGTCCCGAACTGGCCGGTCAGCAGGTCGCCCAGCCAGGCGAGGTAGCGTTCAATGCCCGACCCCTCCAGCCCCATCTGCTGACGCAGGGCGTTGATGGCCTCCGGGCTGGCGTTCAGTCCCATCATGTAGGCGGCCGGATCGCCGGGCACGACTTGCAGCAGCAGGAAGATGACGACGGTCGCCGCCGCCAAGGTCAGGGCATGGCCGCCCAACTTCTTCAGCAGCCAGACCGCGCCGAAGCGCCAGCCGACGAAGGCCAGCAGGCCGACGCCTGCGATCAGGCTGATCCAGCCCCAGGGCAGACCGCCGCCAGTCCGCTCGGCGGTCGCGGCGCCGGCCGCGCCCGCGCCGGTCCAGTAGGCGCCGGTGACGTCGTTGGCGGCGATGGGGCCGTTGATCCACAGGCCGTTCACGTCCGCCTTCCACACGCCGATGCGCGAGGACTGGAACAGGAAGCCGTTGACCGCGTCGTCGGCGATGCGGCGTTGCAAATCGCCCAGCAGGCGGTTGCGCGTCGCCTCGTCCGGGGCGGCGTTCACCTGGGCCAGCAGGGCGTCGAAGGCGGGGCTGTCGTAGCCGAAGTAGTAGTCCTTGCGTCCATAGATGTCGTAGTCCATCGGCTCGACGTGCTCGACGATGGTCAGGTCGAACTGGCGGCGTTTGAACACCTGATCCAGCCACTGGGCCCATTCGAGGTTTTCGATCTTCACCCGAATGCCCGCCTGCGCCAGCTGCGAGGCCAGCACCTCGCCGCTGCGTCGCGCATAGGGACGGGGCGGCAGGCGCAAGGTCACGTCGATGCCGTCGGGATAGCCTGCCTCAGCCAACAAGGCGCGCGCCCTGGCCGGGTCGTGCGGATAGGCGCCGGTCAGATCGACATAGCCCGGCGCTTGTCGCGAATAGTGGCTGCCGATCGGCTGGCCGAAGCCGAACATGGTCCCCTGGATCAGGGCGTCGCGGTCGATGGCGTAGGACAGGGCGCGGCGCACACGCGCATCGTTGAACGGGGCCTTGGTGTTGTTGATGCCCAGGATGACCTTGCCCTCGGAGGCGCCGACCACGACGCGGAAGCGCGGGTCGCGCTGGAACTGGGCCACGTTTTCCGGCGCGGGATAGTTGGGGAAGGCGTCCACGTCGCCGGCGCTGACGGCGGCGAAGGCGGCGGTCGGGTCGCTGATGAAGCGGAAGACGACCGTGTTCAGGCGGGGCGCGGGACCCCAGTAGCCGGACCAGCGGGTCAGGGTCAGCTGGCTTCCGCGCCGCCAGCTTTCAAGGCGGAAGGGGCCGGTGCCGACCGGCGTGACGGCGTTGGTGGCCGCGCTGCTCGGCGAAACCATCACCGCGTCGCCCCAGGCCAGAACATAGGGCAGGGTCGCCATCGGGCGGGACAGGCGGATTCGCAGGGTCGCCGGATCGACGACCTCGACGCTCCGAATCGGTGCGAACAGGGCCTTCTGGGCGTTGGTCGAACCCTCGGCGGTGATGCGGTCCAGCGAGAACTTGGCGGTCGAGGCGTCGAACGGCGCGCCGTCCGAGAACGTCACGCCACGCCGCAGATGGAAGGTCCAGCTGAGGCCGTCGGGCCCGGCCTCCCATGACTCGGCCAACGCCGGGGCCACGACCCCCGTCTGGGTCAGCTTGGTCAGGCCCTCGAAGACATTGGCGTACACCACCTCGTCCACCGCCGCCGCCGCACCCGAGGTCGGGTCGAGGTTCGGCGGCTCCAGCGGCAGTCCCAGCACCAGGCGGTCGTGGGCGGGCTGGCCCTGGGCGGCGGTCGCCACGGCCAGCGGCGCAAGGAGGGTCAGGACGACCAGCAGCACCGCGGCCAGCCGCGCCCGCAGCCGGTCTCGTGCCAGACGCCAGTCACCTGAGTTCACGCGGTCTCGCCTTCCGTTGGCCTATCGGCATCCCCCATATCGCATCTGCATCGGGGCGTGCGTCACAAAACGCCCCAAGGCCGCCCGGACAAGCCCTCAGTATTGCAGGCTCAGGCGGGCGCCGATGGTTCGCGGGCGGCCCGGCTGGGCGATGCTCGCGCTGGGCATGAAGAAGTTGCGCGTCAGGTCGTATTCCTGATCGAACAGGTTGCGCGCCCAGAAGGTGACGGACCAGTTGGCGTTTTCCGGCCCGACCGTCACGCTGGCGTTGGCCAGCCAGTAATCCGGCACGTCGTACTTAGCGCCGAGCCAGGACGGATATTCGTCGCGATAGGAGTAGTTGGCTTCGGCGGAGACGGCGAAACCGCTTACGGTCCAGTCGTAGCTGATCGAACCGCTGTAGCTGATAGCTGGGAAGGGAATATCGTCGCCGGACTTGTCGATGTAGGCTGTCTCGCCGGGACATTTACCGATGTCGAGGTCAATGAAGTCGGTGTACTCACCCTTCTTGTAGCTGGCGGTCTGGGAAATCCGCAGACCGGCGACGGGACGGAAGACCCCCTCCAGTTCGGCGCCATAGATCTTGGAATCTGCGTTGGTGAAGCGGCCGACTGGGCTGTTTGCACCGCAGACCGCCGACAGCACCTGCTGGCCATTGTAGTCGTAGTAGTAGGCCGCGCCGTTGATCTGGACTGCGCGCGACGGATCGGCCTTGAAGCCGACTTCATAGGCCCAGAGAATTTCGGGGTCGAAGGGCTCGATGCCGCTGCGGTCGCCGGTGTTGTAGGTGGTGAAGCCGCCCGACTTGGCGCCCCGGCTGACCGAACCGTAGATCAGCAGATTGTCGATCGGCTTGAACTCCAGCGCGGCCTTGCCGGTCAGAGGCGTCATCCTGGTGTCGACCGTCGTCGGGGGCAGGGCGGTGGCGCCGCCGAAGGCCGCGCCGAAGCCCTGAAGTTCGCGCGTCTCCTCCTCATAGCGTAGGCCCAGAATGGCCTTTAACTTGTCGGCGAAGGCGTATTCCGCCTGGCCGAACAGGCTCCAGGACTCGACAGATTGATCATAGGTGACCTGACCGTAGGTGCCGAGCAGATCGGTGAAGTCCGAGTAGTAGCGCTCGTTCAGCTCCTGTTTGGAATAGTAGAAGCCGGCGACCCAGGTCAGGGGGCTGTCGTTGTCCGAGGCCAGGCGCAGTTCCTGCGAGATCACGTCCACGTCGCTGCCGAAGAAGGTGTCAGCTTCGACCGAGGCGCTGGAATCCCAGTCGCCGTATTCGCTGCGATCCAGGGTCTCGTAGCTGGTGATGCTGGTCAGGTTCATGCCCTTGAGCGCTAGGTTGGCGTTCAGCGACGTGCCCCAGGAGGAGTTGTCGCGGCCGGGCTTGGCGTTCGGGTCGCGGCCGATGGAGGCGGCGAAGCGGGGCGAGATGCCCCAGCCGGTCTTGGAATGATCCTTGTCGGCGGGAATGACATAGCTGGGGTTGCGGATCGCGCCCGTTTTGAAGTCGCTGAGCAGGTAGAGGCCCTGGTTCTCGGACTTGTCGATGCCGCCGTGGACGTCCAGCAGGAAGGACAGGGTCTCGCTGGGATCCCAGGCCAGCAGGGCGCGGGCGCCGCTGCGGTCGGCGTCGCCCAGGCTCTCGCCGGTGTCGCGGTGGCGCTGCCAGGCGCCGCCCTGTTCGGTCGAAACCGCCAGACGACCGCGTACGGTCGCGGCGAGGGGGCCGGAGACATGGCCCTCGGCGCGGAACTGATCCTGGCTGCCCCATTCTGTCGTCAGACCGGCGGACAGGTCCTCGGTCGGGCGCCGGGTGACGAGGCTGATGGCCCCGCCGGTGGTGTTGCGGCCGTAGAGGGTGCCCTGCGGCCCGCGCAGGACCTCGACCCGGTCGATGTCGAAGATCAGGCCCTGGGTCATGACCGGGACCGGATAGGCGACCTCGTTCACATAGACGCCGACGGTGGGGGAGTTGTTCGAGGCGTAGTCCTGGAAGCCGACGCCGCGCAGGCGGAACTGGGCAGCGCCGCCGCCGAAGGCCGGCTCGACCTCAAGGTTGGGCGTGGCGTTCTGAAGCTGATTGACGTTGGTGACGCCCTGCTGCGTCAGGCTCTCGCCGCTGAGGACGCTGAGGGCGATGCCGACGTCCTGGGCCGCCTGTTCGCGCCTCTGGGCGGTGACGATGACCTCGTCGATCGTCGTGGCCCGTTCAGGCGACGCCTGCTGGGCCGTGGCGATGGTGGAACACAGGGCCGCGAGCGCGCCCACGGATACGCTGACCAAAAGACGATTCATCGCCCCATCCCTCCCAATAAGGCTGCACGCACCATTCTGAAGGGTGCGTTGCAACTGCGAACGGAGCACGGGCTCCCGAGCGCGGGGGCTATGTATCCTCGGGCTTAGATGGGTGTGCAATGCAGCATTTGTGCTGAAGCTCTCGGCGCATCCCTGGGTGTCATCCAATTGTCACGCAAGGGGCGCCGGCGATAGCCGTCGCCAAGCTTCGGCCTCGACCGGCCCGGAAGCCCGTTGGACCGACGCGGGGCAAGCTCCTCCAGCTCTGCGGGCAGGGCTGGAGGAGAGGCCAGTGTGTTCTAGAGCCCGGCGCCGCCGAACTTGTAGGTCAGCTGGAAGTAGTAGCTGCGGCCGACCGAGTCGAACCACGAGATGTCGTAGTAGGGGTAGGCGCTGTAGGTCGGGTCCTTGACCGGGCCCTCGTCGAACAGGTTGTTGACCGTCATCGACAGGCGCACGTGGTCCGTCAGGTCGTATTGGGCCGAGGCGTTGAACATCCAGCTGTCGCTGATGTAGGCGTCCTCGTCATAGTTCGGCAGTTTGCCGAGATACTGGCCCTGGATCGTCGCCGTCAGCTTGTCCAACGCCCAGCTGACGCTGGCCGTGCCCTTGTCGCGCGGGATGTAGTAGCCGCTGTCGAAGGCCAGCTTGTCGATGGTGGGATCGCCCGGATACTGCTGGAAGTCGTGGTTATCGACCCAGGTGTAGGCGGCGGACAGGTTGAAGCGGCCGAAGGTCTCGGTCGGGATGCGCCAACGGGCGGCGACATCGACGCCCGACGTGGTTTCCTTGGCGATGTTGATCGGGTTGATGAAGACGCCCAGCAGTTCGCCCGCCGGATTGCGCTCGACCCGGGCGACGGCGTCCAGACAGGTCGGCGAGTTGGGATCGACCGTCGAGCCGCCCGCCGTTTGGCCGATGCGGCAGTCGGCCTCGTCGCGTAGGATGGCGTCGATGCTCATGTCGCGGACCTGATTGGTCAGCTCGACCTTGAAGTAGTCGATTGACAGGTCGAAGTTGCGGATCGGCTGCCAGACCAGACCAGCGTTGAAGGATTTGCTGGTTTCGGGGTTCAGATCGCGATTGCCGTTGCGGTGAGCGACGATGCTCTCGCCCGAATAGGAGCAGTCGCCGATATCCTCTTCCGGCTCCTCGGTGCGGCAGCGATAGTAGTCGTCGCCCGACGGGTGGGTGTTGCCCGGCCCCGAGAAGACATAGTGCAGGTCCGGCGCACGGAAGCCGGTGCCATAGGCACCGCGGAACATCAGGGTCTCGATCGGGCGATATTCCAGACCCAGGTTGTAGGTGAACTTGCCGAAGCCCTTGTCGGCAAACTCGTAGTGATCATAGCGACCGGCGGTGCTGAACTCGAGGTTGCTCAGCAGGGGCGCACGAAGCTCATAGCCGACGCCCCAGTGGTCGCGGTCGCCCTTGCCGTCTGAATCGATCAGGCCGACGTAATAGGGGATAAGGGCCAGAGGATCGGGGTTGAGCTCATAGCCCTGGTTGCCGGCCTCGATGACGGCGGCGAAGCCCACCGGCCCCGCCGGCAGCTGGAACAGGTCGCTGGTGCTGAGGCTGGCCGACAGGCTGTCGGTGCGCGAGCGCGGCTCATAGACCGCATGCTGGGCGATTTGGTCGTATTCGGCCGGCGTCAGGGGTTGATATAGACGATCGGCGTCTTCTCCGACCGCGAAGATCGGATAGAATTCTGGCCCTGGACCCACCCCAATCTGCTCGCCCAGGAAGAACTTGTTGGCCGCGCTGGCGATGATCTGGGGGAAGCGGACCTTCGAGCGGTATTCGGCGTGGTTGAAGGCCACCTCATAGGCCCATTTGTCGCCGTCCCCGAACACGCCCTTGATCCCCGGGGTGATGTTGAACGAGGTCGAACGGTTGTGGGTGAAGCCCCTGGCCAGGCCGCCCATTTCCTCAGGCGAGAACTGACGCTGCCAGCCCTCGATCAGGCCGGTGTCGGCGTTGACGAAGAGGCCGTCCTCGCTGCCGTTCTCGTCCTGATAGGTCCAAGTCTGGACGTCGCGGAACAGCTTCAGATTGCTGTGGCTGAACTGCAGGTCGAGGAAGAGCTCGGCTCGGTCGTTCAGGGCGTAGCCGATGGCCGAATAGGCGTTCACGCCCTGGCGCTCGCTCAGGATGGTGCCGTAGCCGATCGATTCGTCGCTGCCGCAGAAATTCCCGTAGCGCGGGCGGTTGGCGTAGTAGGTGGTGCCGCCGTTGAGCGAGGACAGAGCGGCGCAGGCAGCGTCGCCCGGATCGAGGTAGTCGTCGACGTCGTCGAACCGCAGGAAGGCGCGACGGGCCGTGGTGTTGACCGGGCTGTCCTTGGTCGAATCCTGTATCTCGCGGTCATAGGCCCACAGGGGTTCCTGGTTCAGCAGCTCGACGCCGACCACGCCGTGAAAGGCTCCGCGATCCCAGCCGGTGGTGATGGTCAGGCGCTGCGACTCGCCGCCGCCGTCCTCGGTGAAGCCGGAGCGGAAGTCGAAGCGCGTGCCGTCCGCCGACTTCTTGAGCACGAAGTTGACGACCCCGGCGATGGCGTCAGACCCATAGATGGCCGAGGCGCTGCCGCTGAGGACCTCGACCCGCTCGATCAGGCCGACCGGGATGTTCGACACGTCGGTGAAGTTGCTCTGGCCCTGGAAAGGCAGGGGGAAGTCGGCGATGCGGCGACCGTTGACCAGCACCAGGGTGTGGTTGGGGCCGAGCCCGCGCAGATCGACTTGCTGGGCGCCGGGGGTGAAAGAGGCGCCGGACGAGGACTGCTGGCTCTGAGTCTCCCCGCCGTTCTGAGTGACCGCACGCAGCAGGTCCGGCACGCTTTGATAGCCGTTGCGCAGGATGTCTTCGGAGGTGATCGTCGTCACCGGCGCCGGGCCCTCGGTGTCGATCTGACGCGGAATGCGCGAACCCAGGACGATGACTTCATCGACCCGTGTCGCGGTCTCTTCGGCTGACTGCGGCGACGCGGTCTGGGCGGCGGCGGACAGCGCGATGAGGCTGCTGCCGGCCGTCAGAACGCCGATGATGGATTTGACGTGTTTCATGGTGATCCCCCTGTCCCTCTTTTGATCACCATGGGGCCGATTTCGCTGTTTTAGAAGGGTAAAAATCACCGTTCGTATCGCGTCGATCAGCGAAATGTGCGCCTATGTCGGCGAAGATAACGGAACAGGGAATGTTTCATGCGACAGGCGATCCTAGCGCTGCTTTTCGGGCTTGCGGCGGTTGCGGGGGCGACGGCCTCCAGGGCGGCGGAAACGCCTGACGGCTACACCTATTTCTCGGTCGGCGACGTCTCGGCGCCGAGGTCGGGGGGAACGGAACCCGCCATGATGCTGATGGGCGGCGGCGACTGGGATTACGACGCCTTCCGCTGGTTCCTGGGCAAGGCCGGCAATGGCCATATCGTCATCCTGCGCGCCTCGGGCGACGGCGAGGCCGGCGAAGAGATCTATCGCGACATCGGCGGGGCCGCCTCGGTCCAGACCCTATTGTTCGACGATCGCAAGGCGGCGCAGGACCCGCGCGTCCTGGCTATCCTGGAGCAGGCTGACGGGATCTTTCTGGCCGGAGGCGATCAGGCGAAATACGTCCGCTTCTGGAAGGACACTCCGATCGAGACGGCGCTGAACGCCCATGTCGCGCGCGGTCGCCCGATCGGCGGCACCAGCGCGGGCCTGGCTATTCTGGGCGGCGCCGGATACGGGGCTATGGACGACGGCAGCGTCGACTCCGAGGCCGCGCTGAAGGACCCCATGGGCCCCGAAGTCACGATGGTGCGCGACTTCCTGGCCATGCCCTATCTGGCCCATGTAGTGACCGACACCCATTTCAGCGCCCGCGACCGCCTCGGTCGACTGATCGCCTTCGTGGCCCAGACGCGGGCCACGGATGATCCTGCCGCCGTCGGCCTGGGCGTGGACGAAGACGGCGCCCTGTGCGTTGAAGCCGACGGGATCGGTCGTTTCCACACCGCCAGCAGCGGCTATGTCTGGCTGGTCCAACCCGAGGGCGCGCCGCAGGCCGTGCTCGGCCAGCCGCTCGACTATGCCGCCGTGCGCGTCACCACGATGGGCGTCGACGGCGAGATCGACCTGAAGACCATGACCATCACGCGCTCGGCCTTTTCCGGCACGGCGTCGGTGCAGGCCGGTCACCTGCTGGACGCGCCGACGGGACAGTAAGCGGATACGAGAGGGCGACCTTAACAGGTCGCCTGACCGCTCGACGATGTCCCGCTGAGGGGAGGCTTCTATCTGGTAAGTAAGTGGCGGTGCTGCCAGTCTAATGCGAACTTGTCTCCACAATAACTGCGCCTGGAAGGCGCGCGTCGGGCGCCCATAGGTCGCGCCATGGGACTGCTTCCTCCGGTAAAGAAATTCGCCGAAGTGGCGGTATCTATCGAGAAGGGGCTTCGTCGATCAGATCAAGGAGTGACTTCAAACGCTCTCGCAGCGCCGGCACGTGAACGCCCGACAAGGCTGACCTTCGTCCTGAGAGGGCCAAAACGGTTTCGAAGACGGCATCCGAGGCGCGGATGAGGGACACGAGGTTTTCTCCGCTCGGACCGTTGCGGCCCTCGAACCAGTTGCGGACCGCGCGTTCATTGGCGCGCGTGATCCGTCCGACCTCTTTCCGTGCCGAGGGCGTCGCCCCCCAAGGGCTTCTTCATAGCGCCACAGATCGCTTCCGGTCGGCGCGAGCAGGGCGATATCGCCGGGCTGACAAACCCGGTTGGCGCCGGAGCGGCGATCGAGGATCATCTCGCTGCCGATCAGGCGGGCGCACATCTCAGCGACGGCTTCGGCCTCGGCGTCACGTTGCTGCTCGGCGCTCGCCTTGCCGTTCTCGTCGGCAACGGCGACGTCTAGCGCGGCCACGCACGGAGTCTCGCCCCGTTCGGCATGGAACGGGTCGAGCGCGGTGAAGCCCGGCTGACCGTCGCTCGACAAGAGCGTTTCGAAGCGGTCGTTAACATAGGTCAGGATCGGCGCGCAGGAGCGGAAGTTGGTGGAGATCGACAGGACGCTGTCGGCGTCCTGGGCGATGAAGGCGTCGCGCGCCCGGACATAGGTGAGCGCACGGCTGGTCAGGAGGCGGGCGTCGTCCAGCGTCCGGCGCCAGATCATTGCCGGCGGAACGGCGCGTTCGCTCTCCCAGACGCCGGCGACCTCGCGCGCGGCCTCCTCAACGCTGGCGGCGATCTGCGCCTCGTCGGCCTTGACCAACCCGCCGGCGGCCTCGAGCTTCTGGAGCGCCACATCGAGCGTCATATGGACGAGGTCGCCCATGCCAAGGGCGTCGAGAACGAGCGGATCGGTGCCGCTCTCGGACATCCGCAGCCGCATCGCGTAGCGCCAGACGAAGCCGAGCGGGCTGCGCAGGAGCAGGCGGAGCGAGCTCGCCGACTGGGTCCGGTCGAGAATGGCCAGCAAGAGCGGGTGGTCGGCGCGCACCAGGCCGTCGTGGGGCGTGATCTCCTTGTGGTGCCAGTTGCGCCAGCAGGTTGTGGCGGCGGCAGCCTGTGGCTCGCCGGCAAACTCCTGCGGGCGGGCCATCAGCCGGTCGGTTTCGCTGGGCGCCATTGCCGATGCAGGCTCTCTCGTCACTCTCGAGGCGCCCGGCGACGACTTGGCCCCCGACGTCTTCACCGCGCAATGGCGACTCGCGCTCGAGGCCCTACAGCGTCGCCAGACGCTCTACGCCCCCTTTCGGCGCAGCCTTGGAGCCGCCGGCAAGACTGCGATCTTGGTGATTGATACGGCCGCGCCAGCCGCGCTAGCCTTCGCTGCCATCGCCGCGGCGCGGCGGCGAAGTCCGGCCCCACTGGTGCTTATCGCCCGCCGAGCCTTCGATGAAGACCTGCAAGCCCTCAGCATCGAGGCCGACGAGTTGATCGTGCTGCAGCCGTTGCCGAGGACCGCCGAGCTCGACGTTGGGACGGAATCCCAGATCAGCGATCGCGAGGCCATCGGATTGCTGACCGCCAATCGACAGGGGGGACCGCTCCACTAGCGACGTGGGCTGGAGGCGCGATCCGCGACCGGGATCAGCCCCCAATGGCCTGGTCAGCGTTGCTGGATTCCTGCGTCACCAGGCATGGGCGGCGTCGCAGGCCCCAAGTTTCTTGGCTTGCTTTCCTGTTTTCTGGCGGGGGGGGGGCATCCGCCAATCCAGAGCCGGCGGCCGTGACGCGCCAGTTCCCCGCGCTCGCAAAGTTGGACCGCGGCGCGGCACAGGGTCTCGGGCGCGACGCCGAGATAGTTGGCGAGATTAACCTGGCTGAAGGGCAGGCAGATCCCGCTTCGGCCACCGCTGGTGATGCGCTCGCCCATCCGCGCGATGAATGCGCGAAGCTTTTCGGCCGCCGACGGTTGCCCGCGCCCGACCTCGACGCGCTCACGGTAGTGCTTCGTGCATGCCTCGAAGAGTTCCAGTAGCGCGACCGGATCGGTTCGACCGATCCGCAGGAGCCCGGCGACGGGGATCACCGTCAGTTGCAGGTCGGTGCAAGCTTCTGCGGTGCAGTCTCGCTCTTGCAGGTTCGCCCCGAAGTAATCGCCTGGGCCCACGAACGCGAAAATCCGGCGCAGCCCGTCTTCACCATCGAGCAGAAGCCGCACCCAGCCCTTGTCGACGCGGTAGACGAACTCGGCAGGATCGCCCTCATGGTAGAGGCTTTGCCCCGGCCGCCGCTGAATCCGCCAGAGGCGAAGCTGCTGAACAAAGGCCCCAACTTGATCGTCGTTTACGAGAGCAAGCTTAGACATGTCCCTCACGCCTTCCATGTTTGCCTCTTGAAAGGTTAACACAGGCTGCGCGACGAGTCCTTGACGACGGTCAACATCCGAACCGGCTCGCGCTCCCGCTATCGCGTCCGGCCCGCCGTCGGCGCCGACGGCGGGCCGGCTAGTCGCGTAGGCGGCGCCGCCTCAGGCTTCAGCGCTCTTGCGCTCGGCCTTCAGGTCACCGATCGCCTTCGAAATCCGCTCCTGCAACTGCTCCAGCCCGGCCTTGATGTCCGAGCCGCCCTTGGCCTGGCGCTCGACTTCACGAATCTCGGCCAGAAGCGCCTTACGGACGTCGCGACCGGCGTAGCCGAGCGCCTCGGTACGTTCGAGCGCGGCCCGCGCCGCCTCGACATGCCCAAGCTTCTTCTGGGCGTCCGTATCCGCCTTGGCGGCTTCCACGGCCGTTTCCGCCGCCAGCAGCGGCAGCGGTATGGCGACATCCGTCATGGCAAGGGTGCTTCGGGCGCGATCCAGAGCCTCGGCCGCCCCAGTCAAGTCACCGCGCTCCACCAGCCCGGCCGCAGAGGCGAGCGCCGCGGGGTAGGTGGCGAGGGGCAGATAGTAAGTGCGCACGCGAATCTCGCTGCGCATGCCATCCAGGGCCACCCGCGCCTTCGGGAAGTCGTCGGTGAGCACCGCAAGCTCGACCGCGCGGCGAAGCTTGCGCACCTGGCCCAGGTCGGCTGGCGCCACGTCGATGATCTGTACCTCCGTCGCCGCCGGAATGAGCGCGGCCGCTGGATTTCGGCCGACAAGTATATCCGCCTTGCCGGCGGCCTCCTCAAGGGCCCGGATCGCTCCCGCCTTGTCCTTGGCGGCGATCCGGCTCTGCGCCTCGTCGGTCTTGGCCAGCACCGCGACGGCCTCGGCGTCCAGCGCCTGCTGGGCGCCGGCCTCCGCCTGCGCACGCTCAGGCTCATAGCGGTTGGCAGGAGACGGGGTCTGGCTGGCCACGGGGCCGGCCTGCGGCGACGGAGTCGGCGCGGCCTCTCGCCAGGGTTTCCAAATGAACAGGGCCACGATCACGACCACGGCAATCGCGAGCAGTATCCAGACGCGCTTCGATCGCATGCTTGCTTCTCCTTCAAGCGGCCGTCAGGCGATCGCCGCTGCGACCTCTGCGCGCCGTGGACCGGAGAATGGCGGAGCCTGCGCGGCCGGTCTTGATGGTCGTCAAGATGCCCCTGGCGGGGGGTGGGACTGTCCTGACGTCGGCCCCCCCCGCCGGCGCTAAAGCATAGGAGAACCCTGACCATGGCCCTTTTCAGAACCGACACCGACATCAAGCGCGACGTCGAGAACGAGATCCGCTGGGATCCCTCGATCGAGGACGACAGCCACATCGCCGTGGCGGTCAACGACGGGGTGGTCACCCTCACGGGCTACACCAAGAAGTACATGGATTCCTATTACGCCGAGCGGGCCGCCAAACGTGTCCAGGGCGTCAAGGGCATCGCGAACGAGCTGGAGATCAAGTACGACACCGGCAGCGAGCGGCCCGACCCCGACATCGCCGAGGAGGCGGTCAAGGCGCTCAAGCGGGACCTCCCGCTGACGCACGAGAAGCTTAAGGTCATCGCCAAAGATGGCCGTCTCACCCTCGAAGGTGAGGTGGAGTGGAACTACCAAAAGGAGACCGCCGAGCGGGCCGTCCGCACCATCCGGGGCGTGAAGTCCATCAGCAACCTGATCACCGTGAAACCGAAGGTTACCCCGTCGGACCTGAAGAAGAAGATCGAGGACGCCTTCGTGCGCAGCGCCCAGCTCGACGCCAACAAGGTCACGGTCGAAGTCGACGGCAGCCGCGTCATCCTGCGCGGGTCCGTCCGCTCCTGGGCGGAACGGCAGGAGGCGGAACGCTCCGCCTGGTCCGCCCCCGGCGTCACCAGCGTCGACAACCGCATCGTCATCGCCTGACCGTCGGCGCCGGTCCGCGCCTGTTGCGGTCGGCCGACGACCGCAACAGGCGCGCAGACCGGGGAGGGAAGCCATGAACGTCGAGCAGCTGCAAGGGATCGCCCACGATGTGCGCAACGACCTGATGATCATCCAGGCTGCGACAAGGTCCCTGCGCCGCGCCTGGTCGAACCGCGAGGCGGACGAAGCCCAAGCGTCAGCCTTTACGCCCGGGCTATTGTTCGGCGCCCTCGATCTTGCCGTTTCCCACTCGGCCGCGCTTCTCGCCGGCTGGTCGGATTCCTTGCATCCGAACGGCGGCCCCCATCTCAGCGGTGGCGTCGCCGATCTGCCGCGCGCCCTCTATGCGGCAGGGGCGGCCTTCCAGCCCTGCCTGGCGGCAGGTCAGCGTCTGGACTGCGAGGTGTTCGGTCGCTTCTCGCCGCTCGGCGCGGGCTCTGCAGAGCTGGTGGCCGTATTGATCAATCTCCTCAAGAACGCCAAGGAGGCGCTCGACGAGCGGCCAGGGCGCATCGTCATCCGCGCCCGTGCGCTCCGGCAGCCAGCCCAGCCCGTCAGGAGCTGTGTGCGAATTGTGGTGGCGGACACCGGCCCGGGAATCCGTCCGGACGACCTGGCCAGGGCTACGAGCTTCGGTTTCTCGACGAAGGGTCAAGGGCGCGGCCTTGGCCTGTGGCGCGCCCGCAAGTTTGCGGAGGCCGCGGGCGGACGCCTGCGGCTTCGCTCAAGGCCCGGACGCGGGACGGCGGCCGTTCTCATCCTGCCGCTCGACGATGTGGCGCCTGGAGCGCCGATGGAGGACTACCCATGAGCCAGCCCGACGCCCCGCCGATCGAGGTCGCGCGCGTGCGCGAAGTCGTCGGCATCGCCGACTCTCGAGACGCCTTCGATCGCATCGTCGAGGCTCTGCTCCTGGCCGGCGTGGATCGCGCGCGCATCTCGTTGATGGGTAGCCGAGAGGCGATCCTGGACAAGCTGCACCACTACTATGTCGAGCCCACCGCGCTAGCGGAAGTCGACCAGTTGCCCAGGCGTGACCTGGTCACTCGCGACGATGCGGCCGCTCTGAACGTGCTGGTCTTTGGCACCTTGCTCGCGGTCGCCACGCTGGGCGCAGGCGCCATCGTGGTGGCCTCCGGCGGCGCTGCGGCGGCGGCGCTGAGCGCGGCCGTCGGTGGCGGCGTGCTGGCGACGACGCTCGCCAGATCCATCCGCCGCCGCGTTCTCGGCGAAGCCGATCCCGACATGCTCGAGCACGACCTGGCGATGGGCGGTTTGGCGATCTTCGTGCGCGTCGATGACGGGCAGGAGGAGGCCAGGGCGCTGGCCATACTTCGCGAGCATGCGCGCAATGTCCACGTCCACGAGGTCGACCTCGCCAAGACCCTGCTGGACATCCCGCTGGGGCGGATTCGCCCCGACCCGTGGTTGGATGATCGGCCTCTGGCCGCCCCACCCAACAGCTGAGCTGTAAAGACCGACACGGAGGACCCCGACATGACTATGAAGAACGCCACGGCGACGACCGTCGGAGCGAGCCGCCCCCGCCGCTTCGGCGTGAGGTTCTGGCTTTCCCTCGACGCCGTGCTCTGGATATTGCTGGGCGTACTGGCCATTGTGGCGCCGCTGATCGCCGGCCTGGCCACGGTTGCTCTGTTCGCTGTCTTGTTGATCGCCGCCGGCGTTGTCGGCCTCGTCGGGCTTTTTCGGAGCGGGCGCCGCGGCGCCTGGGGCTGGCGGCTGGTGTCGACAATCGCGGCGTTCGTTGCCGGCGTGCTGCTCCTGCTCGATCTCTTTCTCGGCGCCTGGACGATTACGCTGTTGGTGGCGGCCTACCTCATCGCCTCCGGGGTCACGGCCGCCGTCGCAGCGTTCCGGAGGGGATCATGCTTCACAACGTCTCCATAGTTCCCACAGCCGCCGGATGGCTGGTTCATTCCGACCTTCTGGCTGGACCGCTCGTCTTTCGCTCCGGCGCGAAAGCGCAGGACGCGGCCTGCCGTGTCGGACGCGCGATCGCGGACAACGGCGGCTGGGCGGAAATACAGCTGATGTCGCATGATTGCCGGCAAGCGAGCCGCTTCCTGTGTCCGCCGCTGGCGCCTGATGCTGGCGCTGGCGGGGTCGAGCCGTAGGGCTCCGGTCAAGGGGCGGACACCCAAATCGCTGTGCTCCGCGCCGCCGATGGACGGCTCTCCACGGGAAGCGCCGTCGGGCCAGCCCCAGAAGCCTAGAATGCGCGACGGCGCTGGCAGACGTTCCGTTCGCGGCGAGCGAGGTCTTCTCGGACGTCGTTCACGCGGCCCGATGTGTCGTGTGTTTTTCCGAAGGAGGCTCGAAATGGCGGATGCTGGGGTCAAATCCGTCCCAACGCGCCCCTACGACGATCAGAGGCCCGGAACCTCGGGATTGCGCAAGCCGGTCTCGACGTTCCAGCAGCGCCATTATCTTGAGAATTACGTACAATCGATCTTCGACTCCGGAGCCCTCTCGCGAGCCGCCCCTCTCGTGATCGGCGGCGACGGCCGCTATCACAGCGGCCCAGCACTCCAGACGGTCGCCAAGATGGCCGCCGCGAACGACTTCCCAGTGCTGTTGGTGGGCCAAGGCGGCCTTCTTTCCACGCCTGCAGCCTCTTGCGTCATCCGCAAGCGCGCCGCGGCGGGCGCAATCCTGCTGACGGCCAGCCACAACCGAGGGGGGGCCGGGGGTGACTTTGGGGGCAAGGTGAACCTGGCCAATGGCGGACCAGCGCCCAACCCCATAATGCAGGCCATATTCGCGGCGTCACAGCGCATTCGCAGTTACAGGACCCTGGATCAATCCGACCTGAACCTCGAACGGATTGGGTTGACCACGCTCGGGCATACAAGGGTTGAGATTTTCGATCCCGTGGCCGACTACGCGGCGCTGATGGAATCATTGTTTGATTTCGACCGGCTCTCCCGACTGCTGTCCGGTGACAGGTTCCGGCTGCGCTATGACGCAATGCACGCCATTACAGGGCCCTACGCTCAGGAAATCCTTGTGCGGCGGCTGGGCGCGCCCTGCGGATCCGTGGTCAACGGCCTGCCAAGACCCGACTTCGGCGGTCTGCAGCCCGACCCTAACCCGACACACGCGCGCGCCCTGCTGGAGGCCATGTTCCGAAGCGACGCGCCCGATTTCGGGGCCGCTTCCGACGGCGACGGCGACCGGCACATGATCCTCGGTCGCGGTGTCTTCGTTACGCCGAGCGACGGCCTTGCGGTGATGGCGGCCAATGCGACGGCCGTACCGGCTTACGCACGTGGAATCGCGGGCATCGCACGGTCGATGCCGACGAGCCGGGCTGTGGATCATGTCGCCCGCGCCCTCGGCGTGCCCTGCTATGTTACCCCCACCGGCTGGAAGTACTTCGTCGCCCTGCTTGACCGGGGTCTGATCAACCTGTGCGGCGAAGAGAGCTTCGGCGCGGGCTCCAGTCACATCCGGGAGAAGGATGGTCTGTGGGCGGTGTCCCCGCGTGATAGACCATGTCATCATCATCGGCCCCGAGTGAAACGCCGGACGAGGTGCTGGCCCGCTTCGATCGCGCCGGCGGTCCTGTCGACCTGACGGACGTGGCTGAAGCGCTGCGAGCCGGTGCAGCCGAAGGTGAGCCAGAGCTATGGAAGGCAGATCGGCTGGCGGCCGAAATTCGGCCGTTTCCCGGCAACCCCAGCCCTTGGGGCGGCTATTTTGGACCGCGCTTCAGCGCCACCTATGAGAATGGCGAGGTCGTGGACAGCCCGCCTCTGGCGGCTGTGGACACCCGGTTGCTGGTCTCACCGCCGATGCCGAACATGTTGAGCTTCTTAAAAAGCTCCGTCTTCTCGGCCCGGCTCGCCTTGAGGTTCTCGCCGAAAATATTGCGATAGACGCTGGCAAGATCGGCTCGGCCGCTCGATTGGATAGCCGACAAGGGCGGGGATCGGGCTCGTGCGCCCCGTGACCAAGTCCTGGAGACGGCGGATTCGGCTTTCGGTCGGGGGATGCATCCTGAGCTCCGGAATGCGGCGGCCGGGGAGAAGGATCATGATCCACAGGTCGCGGTTGGCGATATGCCCGATCTCATGCGCCAGAACCCCGGCGAGTTCTCGCCGTCGAGCTGGTCGAGCAGCCCGTGGGTGACGCAGATGGCGCTGTCCTCGGGCCTGCCCAGGCCGAAGGCGTTCGGCAGCCGGCTCGGCACGCGATAAAGCGCCGGTGCGCGCTGCAGCCCGGACCTGCGGGCGAGTTCGGCCAAGGCCGCGACGAGACCGGGGGCATCACGACCGGTGAGCCGCTGCGCCTGATAGGTCGAGAGGAGCAGCCGGAGTGGCAGCGGGGCGCAAACAGGAGACCCCCGCCCATCGCGAGCGCCATGAGGAGACCATTTTCGGGTCCGGCGATCGCTGTCACCGCGATCCAGGCGATGAGCCCGAGCAGCAGCGCCGATTGCACGAAATTGAGCAGGCGGTGGCTGGCGGAGGTATTGGTCAGCGCGTCTCGTGGCCTCCGAGTTCGCGTCGGTCCTGATCGCGCACCAGCCAGTGGACAGCGCCGAGCGCAAGCGCCGCGCCCGCGAGTGCTGCAATCTTGGATGATTCCGTCTCGCTGAGGTCCAGGATGATGAATTTGCGCGCGATGGCGAGGAGCGCGATCAGCACGATCGTGCGGACTTGGAGGATCCCCAAGCTGCGCTCGGTCGCAACAAGAAGGGAGCGCTTGAACTCGAGCGCGATCACCACGGTGAAGATCATGCCGAACACCACTTGGAAAGTGGCGTAGTCGAGCGTGTCGAATGCCCCCAGAAGCAAGCGGTTCACGACTTCGAGCATCAGCGCCCAGACCGACGCCACGATGATCGCCGCAATGATGACGCTGAGGACGAAGATGACAACTTGCTCGAACTTCTCGTAGAGCGTCATCGCCGACCATTGTTCACGGGTCAGCCCGGATCGTTGCGAGTCTTTCATGATTGCCTCTCGAAAGCCGCCCCGGAGAGACAGGCTCCCCGGGGCTTTGCCAGACGGTGCGATATCGCACGGAGCGGAGGGGACGCCGCAAACCGGCGACCCCCATGTGGCAAATCAGCCGTTCTTGACCTCGATGCGCTTGACCTTGGCCTGCGCCTCGGGAGTCTGGGGCAGCTTGATCGTCAGAACCCCGTTCTTGAACGATGCTTGCGCCTTTTCGCCATCCACACCGGGGGGGAGCGGAATTGTCCGGTAGATCGCGCCGTAGCTGCGCTCGGAGAGATAGTATCCCTTCTTCTCCTCTTGGCGCTCGATCTTCTTCTCCCCCTTCACAGTCAACATGTCATCGTTGACCGTCACCTCGAGGTCCTTCATCTCCATGCCGGGCAGCTCGATCGACACTTCGATCGCCTTGTCGGTCTCAACCATGTCAGATTTGGCTTCGCCGCTGCCCCAGGGCCATTCGAACTGACCGACCCGGTTCCAGAAGTTCTCGAACACATGGTTCATTTCGCGCTGGAGCGTCGCGATCGGGTTGTCTTCGCTGCTCTTGGCGTCTGGCGCGCCGTCCTTGCGCGCCCAGGGGATCAGGTCCTTGATCTGCATGATGGTGTCTCCTTCGATTTTCAGGCGCCTTTGACGGCGATCCTTTTTGGGTGCGCTTCAGGGGCTCGGGGGAGCGTCAAAGTGAGGACGCCTCCGCGCATCTCGGCCTCGATCCTGTCGGGGTCGAAATCCTCGGAAAGCGTGAAGCCCTCTCGAAATCACCCTCGCCATATTCGGCATAGGCAAGTTCCAGGTTTTCTGGCCGCATCGGCTCAACCTTGCCGCGAATCGTCAGCACGCGGTTTTCGAGTGTGATTTCGACCGCATCGGCGGCGACCCCAGGCATTTCGAGCATCATGGAGACACCCTGATCGGTCTCGACAATATCGGTCAGCGGGCGGTAGATGCCGCCGCCGCCGCCGCCGCCGCCGCCGCCGCCGCCGCCGCCGCCGCCGCCGCCGGCGGTCTCGGGCGCGTCGGTCGGCGTCTTTTCGGTGGCTTGCGTGATGTCGGTGCTCATCGTTCCAGCTCCTATCAGGCTGCCTTGATCTCGATTTTCTTTGGCTTTTCTGCCTCGGGACGGGAGATGGCGATCCGCAATACGCCTTTCGTCATCTTCGCCTCCACCTTGTCATCCGAAGCCGTGAATGACAGGCGGATAGCGCGGGAAAACTTGCCATAACCGCGTTCGTTGCGGTGCCAGCGCGCACCTTCGGGAACCTCGGGCAGCTTGCGTTCGCCCGACAGCGTCAGGACGTTGTCCTTGGCCGAAATTTCAATGTCGCCCGGTTCGATGCCGGGAAGTTCAGCGGTGACGGCAACGGCCTCGGAGCCTTGCCACACATTCACCGCCGGGAACGCCGCGCGGGACGGGGGCCAGAAGCCGCGGTCGAGATCGCGCATCATGGAGGGCATCAGCGCGAAGGGATCGCTGCGGCACAGATATGTCGGATAGAGCATTGCTGGCCTCCTGTTGCTGATCGATGCCCCCGAACCGGCGGCATGGTCCGACCGGGCAACGGTGCCGGCTGGATGTCGGTTCGGAGACCGCCCATCAAGATAGGCGGATCCATTTATTATGCAAGCATATATGATGCTTGCATTGCACTTTGGGTGGACCGCAGTCTATCCTGTTTCTCATGCAGACGGAGGAAAGATACCCTTGATCACTTCTGATCTCGCCCTGATCGGGACGACGATCCACCGGGTAGCGCAGCTCATCCAGCAGCGGATCGACAACGAGATCGGCGACAGCGGCCTGACCCGCCTGTCCTGGATGGCGGTGGCACATGTCGAGGATTCGCCCGGGCTGACCATCGGCGATCTGGCCGGGCGGCTGGAGGTGGGCCGGGCCACTGCGGGCCAGCTCGTCGATCGCATGGTACAGGGCGGTTGGGCAGAGCGGTGGGCGTCACCCGACGACCGACGGTCGCAGATCGTCACGGCAACGCCGAAGGCCAGGGCAATGCTGGAGGAACTCGCGCCGCGGCAATCGGCGCTCGAACATGAAATCCTGCAGGATTTGTCGGCGGACGAAAGGCGCATCCTGCTGGCGCTGCTCGAGCGGATCAAGTCGCGGCTTGGGTGCTAGGGAAAGGGGAAAGCGGTATGGAAAAGAAGACCGAATACAACATCTGGTACTGGGTGGTGGCTTTCATAGCCGTGCTTTTCATCCAGAACCTGATCGCTGGCTGGCAATCCGTCGCTCCCATCAGCTACAGCCAATTCGAAACCTATCTCGAGGACGGCAGGGTCGCGTCGGACGCGGTCGGGTCAGACACCATCACCGGCGCCTTCGCCGAACCGGTCGACGGCAAGAAGCAGTCGTGACGACCGTAGTGAATCCCGCAATCCTCTCGATCGGATAGACCGGTCAGGTATCGAGATCACTGGCGTTCCGCAAAACACTTTTCTCGGCACGCTGATTTCCTGGGTGGCGCCAGCGCTTGTCTTCTTCGGAATCTGGATGCTGCTGTTCCGCAAGTTCGCCGACAAGCAGGGTTTTGGCGGCTTCATATCCCCAAAGGCATATTGCTCGTCGGGCCGCCGGGAACCGGCAAGACGCTTCTGGCGCGCGCGGTGGCAGGCGAGGCCGGCGTGACCTTCTTTTCGATCTCGGGATCAGAGTTCGTCGAGATGTTCGTGGGCGTCGGTGCCGCACGGGTGCGCGACCTGTTCGAGCAGGCCCGGAAATCGGCCCCGGCAATCATCTTCATCGACGAACTCGACGCTCTTGGATGGCGCGCTCCTCCGGCCAGATCGCCGGTGGCCATGATGAGCGTGAGCAGACGCTGAACCAGCTTCTGACCGAGCTCGACGGCTTCGACCCTTCAGTGGGCATCGTGCTCCTGGCCGCCACCAACCGACCCGAGATTCTCGACCCCGCGCTGCTGCGTGCGGGACGCTTCGACCGTCAGGTGCTGGTGGACCGGCCCGACAAGACGGGGCGTGTGCAGATCTT
This sequence comes from Brevundimonas bullata, assembly GCF_003350205.1. Lineage (GTDB taxonomy): Bacteria > Pseudomonadota > Alphaproteobacteria > Caulobacterales > Caulobacteraceae > Brevundimonas > Brevundimonas bullata. The sequence goes on from NZ_QLLC01000015.1 coordinate 82,015, forward strand.
GAACGTGCACATGAAGAAAGTGACGCTCGCCCCAGACGTCGATGCCGAGAAGGTCGCAGCGCTTACTCCCGGCTTTTTCCGGCGCGGATCTTGCCAATCTCGTCAACGAGGCAGCATTGCTCGCCACGCGCCGCAAGGCTGATGCGGTGACGATGGACGACTTCAACAATGCGGTGGAACGCATCATCGCCGGGTTGGAAAAGAAGAACCGCGTGCTCAATCCGCGCGAACGCGAGATCGTGGCGCACCACGAGATGGGGCACGCGCTGGTGGCGATGGCTCTGCCGGGGGTGGACCCGGTGCACAAGTCTCGATCATACCGCGCGGGATTGGCGCGCTCGGCTACACCATCCAGCGCCGACCGAGGACCGCTTCCTGATGACGCGGGAGGAACTCGAAACCAAGATCGCAGTCCTGCTTGGCGGGCGCGCAGCAGAGAAGATCATCTACGATCATGTCTCGACCGGGGCGGCGGACGATCTGGTCAAGGCGACCGACATCGCCAGCGCCATGGTCGCGCGGTACGGGATGGACGAAGACCTCGGGCATGTCAGCTACGACACCGATCGGCCCGGCTTTCTCGGCACCGGCGACCAGTCTTCCTGGCTAAACCGCCGCTACAGCGACGCCACTGCTAAGCGGATGGACGCGAAGGTGCGCGACATCGTGGATGGCGGGTTTAAGCGCACCCTCACCTTTCTTGAAACCAATCTGGATCTTCTCGAGCAATCGGCGCAGGATCTCCTGCAACGAGAGACAGGTCGCTGCGTGACACTGTCACTGGCGCCTGACTGGATAATGAAAACGGAGAAGCCGAATGACAAACGGAGCTTGCGATATTTGCGGTCGCCCGGCGACGGCGCGTGTGCGCGCCTCGGTGAACGGCAGGGTTCAGAACATGGAGCTTTGCGACCAGCATTACAGCGAAATGGCGCGCCGGTCGGGGCGCAGCGCCTCGCCACTGGAGTCCCTGTTCGGACGGCGTTCCCTTCTTGACGAGTTCTTCGGCGAGAGCAGTTTCGGCAGCCTCTTTGGTGACAGTCCGTTGCGAGGCGGCACGCTCGGCTCTATGGGTGATGGCGATGACGCTGTCGTCGACGCCACTTTCGACGAGGGCGCGCCGCGGCGTGGATCGCGGCGCGGCGGCGGACGCACCATCGCCGACCGGCTGAGCGAACAGGGCAACAAGCTGCTGCAGGATGCCGCACAGAAGGCCGGGGAATTCGGGCGCAGCGAGGTCGATACCGAACATCTGCTTCTGGCATTGACCTCGTCTGACGTAGTCAAGACGATCCTGGAACAGTTCAAGGTCGATGTGGACGATCTGCGGCGCCAGATCGAGAAGGAAGCGAAGCGTGGAGACGCCAAGACGGAAGGCGAAATCGGTGTCAGCCCGCGTCTCAAGGACGCGCTGAACCGGGCCTTCATCGCCTCGAACGAGCTTGGCCATTCCTATGTCGGGCCGGAACATCTGCTGATCGGGCTCGCCGAAGAGGGCGAAGGCCTCGCGGCCGCGATGCTGCGCAAGCTGGGGTTGACGCCGCAGGCGCTGCGTCAGCAGGTGACGAAGGTGGTCGGCAAGGGAGCCGAGGAAGGCCGCGTCGAGACTCCGTCGAACACCCCCGATCTCGACCAGTTCAGCCGTGACCTGACGAAGCTCGCCCGCGAGGGCAAGCTCGATCCCGTCATCGGCCGCGCCCGCGAGATCGAGACGACGATCGAAGTGCTGGCCCGCCGGAAAAAGAACAACCCGGTGCTGATCGGCGAGCCCGGCGTGGGCAAGACCGCCATCGTCGAGGGACTTGCACAACGGATCGTCGCGGGCGAAGTGCCCGAGGCGCTGCGCGACAAGCGGCTGGTCGAGCTCAACATCAACTCGATGGTGGCCGGGTCGAAGTATCGCGGCGAGTTCGAGGAGCGAGTGCAGAAGATCCTCAAGGAGATCACCGAGGAGAAGGACAGCCTGGTCCTGTTCATCGACGAGATCCACACCATCGTCGGCGCCGGCCAGGGCGGCGGCGAAGGTGGTCTCGACATCGCCAACACCTTCAAGCCGGCGCTGGCGCGGGGGGAGCTGAACCTGATCGGTGCGACGACGCTCAACGAGTACCAGAAGTACATCGAGAAGGACGCGGCGCTCGAGCGACGGTTCCAACCGGTTTATGTCGAGGAACCCACGATAGCTCAGGTCATCATGATCCTGCGCGGCCTGCGCGACACGCTGGAGGCGCACCACAAGGTGACGATCACCGACGAGGCCATCGTCGCGGCGGCCGAGCTTTCTGATCGCTACATCACTGGCCGCTTCATGCCCGACAAGGCGATCGACCTGATCGATCAGGCAGCCGCACGGGTGAAGATCAGCGCCACAGCGCGCCCCGTGGACGTCCAGGAGCTGGAGGCCGAAGCCGCGCAGATCAGGCGCGAGCAGGACTATGCCGCAGCCCGCAAGCAATTCGACCGGGCAGCGGAACTGAAGAAGGAGCTGGAGCAGAAGCAGAAGGAGCTGGACGAGCTTCTGGAGATCTGGAAGCGCGATCAGGCTTCGGCGACCGCCGAGGTGCGCGCCGATCACGTCGCGCAGATCGTCTCCAAGATCACCGGCGTTCCGGTCACGGACCTGACCACCGAGGAGAAGGACAAGCTCCTCAAGCTCGAGGAGAAGCTGCACGAGCGCGTCATCGGCCAGGAAGAAGCGATCCGCGCCGTGGCCGATGCGGTGCGCCTGGCGCGTGCGGGTCTGCGCGAAGGTTCCGGTCCGACCGCGACCTTCCTGTTCCTCGGGCCGACCGGGGTTGGCAAGACGGAACTGGCCAAGACGCTCGCGGAGGTGATCTTCGGCGACCAGGATGCGCTGATCCGTATCGACATGTCGGAGTATGGCGAGCGCCACTCGGTTGCCCGGCTGGTTGGCGCACCTCCGGGCTACGTCGGGTACGACGAAGGCGGGCAGCTGACGGAGAAGGTGCGCCGTCGGCCCTACTCGGTCGTGCTCCTCGACGAGATCGAAAAGGCGCATCCCGATGTCTACAACATCCTGCTTCAGGTGTTCGACGATGGCCGCCTGACAGATGGCAAGGGCCGCGTGGTGGACTTCACTAACACCATCATCATCGCCACCTCGAACCTCGGTTCGGACATCATCCAGCGCAACCTCACGAAACGCGGCAGCAGGGAGTTCGACGAGGCCAAGCAGAAATCCGAACTGATGGAGGTGTTGCGCGGTCATTTCCGGCCAGAGTTCATCAACCGGATCGACGAGATCATCGTCTTCCATTCGCTGAATCAGTCGGAGATCCGCCAGATCGTCGAGTTGCAGCTCAACCGGGTGAAGCGGACCGCCCTTACCCAGGGCGTCGAACTCGAACTCGATGTGAGCGTCGTGGATCACTTCGGCGCGGTCGGCTTCCGTCCCGAATTCGGTGCCCGCGAGCTACGCCGGCTGATCCGGTCGGAGCTGGAGACCGAGTTGGCTCGCGAATTGCTCTCGGGGCGGATCGAGGATGGCGACAAGGTCCGCGTCGCCTGGTCAGCGGACGAACAGAAGGTCGTGTTCGAAAAGATCGCAAGGGACACCGGTGAAGACAGCCCGGACGATCCGGCCCAAGCCGGGATCGGCGAGTCCAGCGCAGTTGCCGAAAACAAGGCGGACGCTCCGACGCCCGATGTCCCAGTCGACGCCAATGATAAGGAGCAGTCCAAGGGCGATAAGTCTACCGGATGACGTCGTGAAGGACTGGCCGGCGCGATGACGGTCGCGCCGGCTCATTTCGTCAAAAAAGCGACAAGCAAGGTCATACGGCATGGAAGTCATCAGAGCATTTCGCAATCTCGACCGGCACGGCCAACAGCGCGCGCCTGAGGTCATCGAGGAAGAGGTGCGGCAACTTGAACCGCATCTTGTACGCTTCCGCGAGGATCTCGTCCGGCTCGAAGTCGTCGCCACCCAGACGAGCGGCAAGACGCGCATCGAGGTCAGCCTGCGCCTGCAACTGCCCTCGGGCGTGATCGCGGCACAGGAAGAGGGGTTCAAGATCGAGCCTGTCCTGCGCAAGGCCTTTGCCGACCTGCGCCAGCGGGTTGACCGGCATGTGGCGCGCCTCAAGCACGAGCCTGAATACAAGCGTCCCGCCCGCCGGCGCCGGATCGGCGCCCCGCTGCCGTCCGCGCGGGATGCGGCGGAAGCGGACCGGCGCCAACTCTTCTTCGACCTGATCGAGGATCATCTCGATACGGTCTACGATACCGTCAGGCGCGAGTTGACCTATCTCGAGTGTAGCGGGTCTGTGCCGGCTGGCTACCTGAGCGTTGGCGATATCGTCGATGCGACGATCCTCAACGGGCTCAACCGCTTCGAGCGGCGGCCGACCGAATTCTCCGTCCGGGACTGGCTGACGCAGCTGGCCTTCGAGACCGTCGAGGCCGAGGCGCAGGCTGCGCGCCGCGCGGTGCCCGAGGATGCCGCCTCGATCTACGTAGCGCCCGAGGCGCCTGCCGGGGAGCCTACCGAGTCTGATGAGGAGATGTTCGAGTTCTACCAGCCCGACGACGTGCTGCTGCTCGAGGAACTCGTCGCCGACGACGGCGGCACGGATCCTGAGACCGAAATGAGTCGTCATGATATCGCCGTGACGCTGCACCGGGCAATCGCCGATCTTCCGTCGGTCGAACGCCGCGTTCTCTATCGGCTCCACCTAGACGACGCCACGCTTGCGGAGACGGCGGACCTCCTCGGCCTTTCCGAAGCAGAGGTCGAAGAAATCGCCGAGAAGGCGGGCGAGACACTGCGCAGAAAGCTTGTCGAAGCGGGGTTGATCAGCGAGGCATCGGGGCGCGCGCCCATCGAACGGGAAATTGCCCTGACGCAGCGCCTGCCCCAGCCAGTCGAGTACCGGCGCCGCGTGGCTGCCGCGCTCGCCGGCGCGGAGACAAACGCAGAAAACTGAGTTGAAACAGGAACAGGAGATGGACCAATGAGAACAGCCTATGAAAACCCGACCGACAAGATGCAAGACATGCTGTGCAGCCTGTCCCGGAATTGGTGGGCATTCGTGTTGCGCGGCGTGCTCGCATTGATCATCGCGGTGCTGGCCTTCGTCATGCCTGCGGAATCGCTTCTGGCGCTCACGCTGGTCTTCGGCGCGTTCGCCTTTGCCGACGGCGTGTTCGGCCTCGTCGCCGCGATACGTAACATCCGCAAGGGCAAACGCTGGGGCTGGCTGATGTTCAGCGGCCTCCTGGGGATCGCCACCGGCGTCGTCGTGGTTGTCTCGCCCTTTGTCGCGACGCTCGTGCTTGCGACATTCCTCTGGGCCAGCATCGCATTCTGGTCCGTGTTCTCCGGCGTCCTGGAAATCGTGGCGGCGATTCGCCTGCGCAAGGAAATCAAGGGCGAAATCTGGCTCATCCTGAGCGGCCTTCTGTCCGTCACCCTGGGGGTCTTAGTGACCTGGATGCTGCTGACGCGCCCGCTCGAAAGTTTTCTTGCGCTTGGCTGGCTTCTTGGCTTTTACGCCGCCTTCTTCGGAGCAATGATGCTCATGTTGGGCCTGCGGCTGCGCCGCGCCAATCACACGGAGCACGACAAAGGTCCCGAAGCCAACCAAGCCGTAGGCACATGACTCGCGGAATGACGACCGGGCGGCCCATCGGCAACGAGGATGATTTTACTCGATGGGACGAGACAATCTTTGACCGCTGTCTAAAGGCTGGTTTCAATCCTTTCGGCAGCGGTCCGACGCCGGTTTTCCCGCAGCCGAGTGGCGAAGAACAAAGCTGCGAGAAGCCCAATGTTCGGCTGAGGGCAGATTGCAAAGAGGACGATCGCCAATGAAGTACAGCCTGCGCGATCTTGCCTACCTAGTTGTCGCCACCTCGTTTGGGGTCGGCATCTATTTTATGTTTCGCGCAATGTATATGTCGGAAGAGCCTCTGCCGTTTGCCCAAGAGGTGACGCTGGTCTTTCTGGGCGCCGTCGTCACGATCGCTCTTACCGCCGCTCTCCTCAATCGTCAGACAGAACTCGAGCTTCGGAAAGAAGGAAGGGTTATCATCCTTCAGCAGCAATGCGATATATACATGTCGTGCATAGAAAAGGTCGCGGAAATTGTCGAGAACGCAAAGCATGAGGCCGGGCTGATCGATGATCTGAGGGTTCTCAATCATAAGCTTGCGGTGGTAGCCAGCGAAGAGGTTGTGATCCGCTTTGAGGTCGTTCTCGACGCCCTGTTGTCCGGCTTTGCGGACGGCGCGCTTTCCGAAGCTGACGGCGAAAAGGTGATGCAGTCCGTTGCCGATCTGACAACGGCAATGCGATCTGACGTGCTCCAGAACACGGCCTTGACCTCAACGAATGCGGCGAGCGCCATTCGCCGCAACTCGACGCGAATGGAGAAACTTGACGATCTCAATTTTGGAGCGGAGCTCGCAAAGATTAAGAAGGAGAAACGTCATGATGCGCGGCCATAACCGCCCGCCCTTTCCGCCGACGATACCCGGGACCAACATGAGGTCTTGGGACGTTCCGACCGCGATCATTTACCGGCCGGCTCGTTCCGCGATGACGTCGGCGCCGCGGCCCAACTACTGGATACTGGAATTCGAGCCGTCTCGACCCCTGCAGGTCGAGCCGCTGATGGGATATACCTCCAGCAACGATCCCTACCGTTCGATCCGGCTGAAATTTCCCGACCGCGAAAGCGCCGTGGAATTCGCGGAGCGGCAGGACTGGCGCTATTTCGTGCGTGAGGATGTGGCTCCCCGGCATGCGCCTGACCGCTGGCGGGGAGAGGAACGGCATCGACTCCACAAGGGAGCCGATGCGCCGGAAGCCTTCCGCATCCCGTCCCGCGTGGATCACGGTCGCTCGGATCACCGCCTCCGGCGCGCGGTCGAGCAGAAAGGCACGGTGGACCTGTCGTCGCAAGAACAGGCCGAATTCGATCCGGTGCTCGAAGCCTCGCTCGAATCCTTCCCGGCCTCCGATCCCCCGGCCTGGACGGTGACGTGACCCCCGTTTCTCATCCAGCCATAACAAGAGTCCGAGGTTGATCTGGGTAGAGATTGGTTGGGTTGGCAATAGGGCGGCCTGCGCAGCCGTCAACCAGCGCAGCAGGCCGCCCTGTGTTTCCAGCAAGGGCTTGCGCGTAGGCCTGCGGCGTCAGCCAGCCGAGCTTCGAGTGCGGTCGCCGTTCGTTGTAGTCACGCCGCCAGGCCTCGAGCACCGCGCGCGCATGCGGCAGGGATCGAAACAGCGTCTCGTTCAGCAGCTCGTCACGCAGGCGCCCGTTGAAGCTCTCATTGAAGCCGTTCTGCTGGGGCTTGCCCGGCGCGATGTAATGCCAGCCGACGCCGGTGTCGTCGGCCCACGCCAGGACGGCGTTCGAGGTGTATTCCGTGCCGTTGTCGCTGACGATGGTGTCGGGTCGGCCCCGCTGCCGGATGACGGCGTCCAACTCTCGCGCCACCCGAGCGCCCGACAGCGAGGTGTCGGCCACCAACGCCAGGCACTCGCGGGTGAAGTTGTCGATCACCGTCAGGATGCGGAAGCGCCGCCCGTCCGTCATCTGGTCAGAGACGAAGTCCAGCGACCAGCGCTGGTTGGCCACCAGCGGCAGGTCCAGCGGTCGCCGCCTGCCCATTGCTCGCTTCCGCCCGCCGCGCGGGCGCACCGTCAGCCGTTCCTCACGATAGATCCGCTGAACCCGCTTCCTGTTGACCGCATGGCCCTCGCGCCGCAGCAGGACGTGCAGGCGGCGGTAGCCGAACCGGCGACGTTCCTGGGCGAGGGCCCTCAGGATCCCGATGATCTGCTCTTCCGTGAACCGTGATCGCTTCATTCTGTCCGTCCTTCGTTAGGGCGGACTCTAGCTATTCCTGGAGGAGTTTCTGGGGGTCACGTCAGACTGCCCATGCGGTTCGGAGCAAGGGCGGTGAAGGAGAGATCGATGCCTTGCTCGAACAGATCGCAAATAGTCGGACCCGGCTCCAGGCTGCTCGGGAAATCAGCCAGATCGGTGATTTGCTGGCCCTGATCTATCGGTGCGAAGATCGCATCAAGGCCATCAAGCGAGGTTCGCGACGGCAGAAATCTCCGGCCCATGCATTGAGAATGTAGGAGCCGCGATCTCAGGCAGCTTCGGGTGCTGGTCATGACGGGGAATGGCTAGGCCGTTGACGGCCCAATAGGCGTCGCCACAATTATATTCGGAGTGCAGCAATCAGGGCGTCCCGAGCCATGGCCACGCGCGGGTGTCGCAGCGATGAGCGTGCCCAGACGAGGTAGTAAGCGTTGCGCGGCACCGTGACCGGGGCGGGTATCTCGATCAGCGTGCAGGCAGCGCGTTCGCTGCGGGTGAGATAGCCGGGCATCACCGTCCAGCCGAGACCCGCGCACAATCCCGATCGCAATACTCTCAAATCGGGCGCGGTCAACGCGGGCTGGCTCGTCAGCTCGAGCTGGTTTGCATGGAGCCAGGTTCGCAGCAGCGGCCGGTCGAGGTCGTAGGCGAGGTGGGCCGTCCGGTTGAGCCCGTCGGCAAGCGGCAATTCGGCAATCCGCATGGCCACGGCGGGCGAGGCTACGGCGCGCAGGTGTTCCTCGCCCAGCGCATGGAAGGCCAACCGCGGATCTTCGGGTTGCGAGGCGGTGACGGCCAGGTGCACCTTGTCCTCCAGGAGCAAGGCATAGAGCGCCTCGCGCCCGCCGATATGCAGGCGCAGGTCCAGCCCTGCCTCCAGCAGCGGAGCCAGCCGGGGCGTGATCATTTCGCCCAGCAGGTCCGACGGCGCGGCGATGTGGACCGTGCCCGAGATGCGCGACGATCGGGCCCGCGCGCTGGCCACTGCCGATTCCGCCGTGTCGAGGCTGCTTCCGATCGAAGCCGCCAGATCGTCGGCAATCGCTGTTGGTCGAACACCCCGCGAATGGCGATCAAACAAGGGACGGCCCAATTGCGCTTCGAGTGAGGCGATGTGCTGCGACGCCGCCGGTTGGGTGATGCCGATTGCCCGTGATCCGCCCCCGTTTTCTGGAGCACCCGAGGCTAGAGTTTTCCGGCCCGAGTCA
>NZ_QLLC01000016.1 GCF_003350205.1 Brevundimonas bullata
AGCCTTGAATCAGTCATCTGGTGATTTGGGAATCCACTTTGTCCACACTACCTAGAGAAGTCGTTCATAGAAGCCGAAAACGCCGCTTCACCCCAAGAGTTCCTAGGCTTGTGTGTTTTTATGCTCAAGCTTGTGTTTCGTGCGTGGAACCCTTGCGCGCTATGGGCGTTTTGACGGACTGGCGCGTCCTCAGATCGGGGACGCCGACTGTCGGGGAATTTGTATGAGTCTACTGGCCAGACTGGCGCCGCATCTGCCCTATGTCCGCCGCTATGCGCGCGCGCTGACCGGCGATCAGATCACGGGCGACAACTATGTGCGCGTGGCGCTGGAGGCGCTGGCCGCCGGCGAGCGGCAGCTGCCCACCGATATGACGCCGCGGGTGGCGCTCTATCATGTCTTCCACGCCATCTGGTCGTCGACCGGCGCCCAGCTGGAGGACGTCAGCGATCTGGAAGCGGGCGACGACGCCGCGCGCCGCCTGATGCGGATTGCGCCGCGCTCGCGACAGGCCTTCCTGCTGACCGCCTTGGAAGGCTTTACGCCTTCGGAAGCGGCGCAGATCCTGGGCGTTGACCCGCGCACGGTCGAACGCCTGATCGCCGAGGCTCAAACGGACATCGACGCCGAACTGGCCACCGACGTCCTGATCATCGAGGACGAAGCCATCATCTCGGCCGATATCGAGAGCCTGGTGCGGGAACTGGGCCATAAGGTCACCGGCACCGCCACCACGCATGACGAGGCTGTGGACGCCGTGACCAGGCACCGTCCGGGTCTGGTCCTGGCCGACATCCAGCTGGCTGACGGCTCGTCGGGCATCGACGCGGTCAAGGACATCCTGAAACGCTTCGACGTGCCGGTCATCTTCATCACCGCCTTCCCCGAGCGTCTTCTCACGGGTGAACGGCCAGAGCCGACCTTCCTGATCACCAAGCCCTTCCAGCCGGAAACGGTGAAGGCGGCGATCAGCCAGGCGCTGTTCTTCCATCCGTCGCGTCAGAAACAGGCCGCCTGACCCTTCGACGCTGACGACCTATCGGCCCCGACAGTTCGCTGTCGGGGCCTTTTCGTGTTGCCTAGGTCGCGGGCGGGCTGGCGGTCGCCGCAGGGGCCGGGGCAGGGGCAGGCGCCGCGCTGGGGGCGTCAAAAGCGGCGGAATCCTCGCGGGTGCCTCCGGCGTCGGCATTGACCGTCTGGAAGCCGCTATTGCTCAGCAGCCACATGCCCAGCAGCAGGACCGCTGCCGCCCCGGCGGAGACGATCAGCAGCCACAGAATACGCACCCCGCCACGGCCCTGACGGACATACTGGGCTTCGATCGGCGCATGGTGTTCGACAGCGTCGGCGGAATGGGAATGGGGGTCCTGATGGGTCATCGCGGTCTCCGTGGCGGCCCGTTCGGTTGTTCGGCCTAATGGCTTAGCAACGCGGCGCAAGGCGCCGTCGTTCCGGCGGGCGGGCCGCTCCATCGCTGATGGAACCCAAATCCGGCGCTGTCGTTATGCCAGTGCGGAGGCGACAAAGCCCCCCCGACTTGACCGGCTCGCCGGTCCGTCGCCTCCGCTCCTCATTCTCGATGATGCCACCTCAAGCGGACCCGAAACGGTCCGCTTTTTCTTTGGAAGCCTCTCGACAGGGGCTGTGCATCCGCCACTATGAGTTCTCAAAGAAAACGCATTGGAGACGCGCCATGAGCCTTCGCAATCGTCAGTGGGTTCTTCGTCAGAGGCCGCAGGGCCTGATCCAGGACGGCGACCTTGAGCTGATTGAGACGCCGGTGCCGGACCTCAAGGACTCTGAGGTTCTGGTTCGCACCATCTACCTGTCGCTGGACCCGACCAACCGCACCTGGATGAACGACAGCCAGGGCTATCTGCCGCCCGTCGGTCTGGGCGAGGTCATGCGCGGCCTGACCCTGGGCGTGGTCGAGCAGTCGAAGTCCGAACGCTTCAAGGAAGGCGACATCGTCACGCCTCTGTCGGGCGGCTGGGCCGATTATGCGGTCGTGCATGAACAGGGTCTGCGTCCGGTGCATCGCGCGCCCGGCATGCCGCTGACCGCCAATCTGTCGGTGCTGGGCATGACCGGCCTGACCGCCTATTTCGGCGTCACCGACGTGCTGAAGGCCAAGGCGGGCGAGACCCTGGTGATCTCGGCGGCGGCGGGGGCCGTCGGCTCCATCGCCGGACAGGTGGCCAAGCAGCGCGGCGCCCACGTCATCGGCATCGCCGGCGGACCGGACAAGTGCCGCTGGCTGACCGAGGAGCTCGGCTTCGACGCCGCCATCGACTACAAGAACGAGGACGTCGGCGAGGCCCTGGATCGTCTGGCCCCCAACGGCGTCGACCTGAATTTCGAGAACGTCGGCGGCGACATCATGATCGCGGTGTGGAACCGGCTGAACGTCCATGCCCGCATGGCCGTCTGCGGCCTGATCTCGTCCTACAACGCCACGCGGATGCCGCCCTCGCCGAACTTCAGCCGCATCATCACCCATCGCCTGAACGTCCAGGGCTTCCTGGTGCTGGACTACGCCCCGCGCGCCCGGGAGATGGTCGAGGAGATGGGCCCCTGGCTGGCTGACGGCCGGATCAAGTGGAAGGTCCATGTCGATGACGGCCTGGAAGGGGCGGTCACATCCTTGAACCGCTTGTTCACCGGCGACCATGACGGCAAGCTGCTGGTCCGGGTCTCGGAAGAGCCCGCCGCCTGAGGAGCCTGACGGGATGACCGAGCCGCTGCACGTCCATTTCGAGGATCTCGAGGTCGGTCAGGTCATCCCCCTGGGCGCCTGCGCGGTGGACGCGGGGGCGCTGGACGTCTTCGCCGAACGCTTCGCGCCGGGCTGGGACGTGGCCTACGGCGCGCCCGACGCCCTCGTCTACGCCCTGTGGAGCCGGCTCTCGGCGGAAAAGTCCGGTCATTGGGCCGGGACCAAGACCCTGGCCATCGACGGCCTGCGCTTCCTACGCAATCCGCCGCCGGGCGAACTGCTGCGCGGCCGGCTGACCATCATGGGCAAGGACCCGGTCGGCGACGAAAAGGGCATCGTCATCGCCCAGCAGGACCTGCTGGACGAGGCCGGTCGGCTGGTCTTTTCCTGCCTGACCCGCGCCCTGGTCGCCCGGCGCTAAAACACGGCCCAAGAAAAGCCCCGCTGTCGCCAGCGGGGCTTTTCATCTTTGGCTTCAACCGGGCCTCGCGGTAGGCCCCCCAAAGAAGGCCTCAAGCAGCGCGAATGCGCGATAGGCCCCTAAAAGAACGCCTTTAGGCGTTCGCCGCAACCGGCGTCGCGGCGGCGCGGGCGAAGGCCATGGCGATCAGACGGTCCCAGCCGAGCAGCGACACCAGGTGGGCGTAGATCTGGCCCAGGGCGCCGTTGTCGCGCAGTTCGGCCAGCTTCTCGACCGGCAGGGCCTTCAGCTTGTCTTCCGAGACGGCGTAGTATTCGGCCAGCTTCTGCACTTGACCGGCCGAGCCGTCGGCGTTGCGCGGGGTGAAGTTGGCTTCACGCGTTTCGAACAGGTCCAGATCCGTCAGCAGCTTGACGAAGGATTCGGTGCGCAGACGCTCCTGCTCGAAGTTGTTGCAGAACTCCATCGCATTGTTGACGTAGGCGCTGGGCTGGCCGTTCTCGAACAGCGGGGTTTCACCGCCTTCGCTGACGAAGGGGGCGGCGCGGTCGATGCACAGGATCATGCGCTTTTCGACGTCGTCGTTGGCGAAGACGAAGGGATAGCGGCGCACATAGGCCGGCAGGTAGGCCTCGGGGCGCACGTCGCCGTTGGCTTCGATGAACAGGTTCTCGCCCTGGCGCAGGCCCATGGCCGCGACCGGCTGCTTCTGATCACCGACGAAGATGACCGGGTAGGACAGGGCGGCGGGCGCGAACTCGGTCACGGTCAGCGGCACGATGTTGGTCTGGGCGACGAAGGCATAGGGCTTGTCAGCGGGCGTCACGCCCAGCTTGCCGTGCACGTCGGCCGACAGCGGCTCCGGCTGGGTGTAGAAAAGGACGGTGCCGGACAGCGGGCCGGACGATTGGGTCGTGGTGTCGGTCATGATTTGTCGGATCGGCTCTGAACAGAAAGGTCGAGCCTTCTAGCCTATGGTCGGACGCGCCGCAAACGCGTTGGTTCGACGAACGCGGGGCCGCGACGGCGGGGTGTGCGGCGGCGCACCCGGTTGCAGTGCGGCGGCGGAGCCCTTAGCTGTGAGGCATGGGCCTTGCTTGCGATCACGATCATTCCGACAGCCGACCCGGTCCCGCCGAGGTCGAGCAGGCCATTGTCTCGGTCGAGGCCCGCTGCGCCGCCGAGGGCGAGCGCATGACGGCTCCGCGCCGTCGCGTGCTGGAATTGCTGCTGGCGGCGGGCGAGCCGGTCAAGGCCTATGACCTGATCGCGCGCTACGGTCTGGACGGCCAGGCCGCCAAGCCGCCGACCGTCTATCGCGCCCTGGAGTTTCTGGAACGTCGGGGCGTGGTCCACCGCATCGCCTCCATCAGCGCCTATGTCGCCTGCACCGCCGCCGCCGGGGACGCCCCGGCCCACGCCGCGGCCTTCCTGATCTGCGACTGCTGCGGCGCGACCGAAGAGGTCGCCGTGGCGGGCGGCGACGCCTTCGCCGATGCCGCCAACGCCGCCGGCTACGCCATCGAACGCACCACCATCGAAGGGCACGGCCGTTGCCCGGCCTGTCGTATCGCGGCCTGACGATGGACGCCGCCGCCCTGTCGCCGCCGCGTCGCCTGACCGTTCCCATCCGCAACCGCTGGGGCGACGGCGACATGGCCGTGCTGGACTTCGGCGATCCCAAGCGCCCGGTCGACCTGGTCTTTGTCCACGCCAACGGCTTCAACGCCGCCACCTATCGCACCCTGCTGCAGCCGCTTGGCGGGTCGCTGCGCATCTGGGCCCCCGACCTGCGCGGTCACGGCCGCAGCCGTCTGCCGGCGGTGGTCGAGGGACGGCGCTGCTGGGGCGATCATCGTGATGATCTGGCCGCCTTGCTCGACGCGATCGACGGGCCGCCGGTGGTGATGGCGGGCCATTCGCTCGGCGGCGCCAGCGCCCTTCTGGCCGCCGCCGAACGGCCCGAGCGGGTGTCCGGTCTGGTGATGATGGACCCCGTCGTCTGGCCCCGCCCCATGGCCTTCGCCCTGAACCTGCCTGTGGTCGGACGGGTGGCGGCGAACAATCCGATGGTGCGCGGGGCGTTGAAGCGCCGCGCCCTGTTCGACAGTCGCGAGCAGGCGCTGAACGCCTATCGCGGGCGCGGCGCCTTCCAGGGTTGGCCGGACATGGTGCTGGCCGACTATCTGTCCGACGGCCTGATCGAGACCGATCAGGGGCTGGTCCTGACCTGCGCGCCGACGTGGGAGGCGTCCAACTACGGCGCCCAGGCCAATGATCCCTGGGGCGCGATGAAGCGGCTGGGGCGGCCCGTGCGCATCCTGAAGGCCGAGACCGGCACCACCTGCGCCGTGTCCGCCGCGCCGAGAGGGCTGTCCCACGTGTCGGTCGAGACCGTGGCCGGGGGGACGCATTTCTTCCCCATGCTGAAACCCGACATCGCCCGCGATGCCCTGTTCGACGCCGCTGTCTGAGGTGTGATAGCCGACGGCGGCTCGCGGGGTGGCTCGGTCCATCGGTTCGATGTTAGGCCTAGGGCCTCATGAGTTCGCCCGCCGCCAATGATCTGAACCGCATCCTGCTGGGCTCGGCCATCGGCGCGGGGATCGGCCTTCTGCTGTTGGCGCTCGGCGTGGCCATCCTGTGGACCGCCGCCGATCAGCGCCTGACTGAACCCGCGCCGCCGCTTCCAGAGGCGTCGGAAGCGCCCGCGCCGACGGCGGAGGCCATGACCTATCCGGCCCTGCCGCCCGCGCCGCCGGTCCCCGCGCCCCTTCCGGTTGAACCGCCTCAGGCCGCCCGACCCTCGCTGTGGGGCTCGATCTTCGACACGGACGACGAGGCGGCACCGACGCCGCGCGCCGATCCGCCCGCGCCCGCCGCCCGCCCTGCGACGCGTCCCGCCACGCCCCGCCGCGCGCCCGAGCCGCAGCGCCAGGAAGACAGTCTCTTCTTCTAGGCCGTCAGGTCAGGCGGGCGCAGGCATGGATCAACCGCTCCACGTCCTCCTCGGATTGATACAGGCCGAAGCCGAAGCGGATGACGTCGTCGCGCACGTCCGTGACCACGTTCATGTGTTGCAGATCGGCCTTCCAGCGCGCGGCCTCGTCCGAGCGCAGGGCCAGGAAGCGGGCGCGCGGCGCCTCGCCCTCGACCGGATTGAGGATTTCGGCCTGCGACAAAGCCCCGGCCTCGCCGGCCTCGACCGCCGCCTGGAACCGGGCCTGATGCCCGCGCGCATGGGCGGCGACGTCGGCGGTGGTCAGGCCCTGCTCCTCCAGCATCCGGCGCACGGCGTTGAGGCGGTACAGCGCGCTGACGTCGAAGGTGGCGCCCCAGAAACGCCCGCCGTCGGTGCGGTACTGCACCCCGCCGGGCGGGCCTTCCAGATGGCCGAACTCGGCGAACCAGCCGGTGATGACCGGACGCGGACAGAAGCCGGGCGGGGAATGCAGGAAGCAGGCGCCTTCGCCCGCCATGGCGTATTTGTAGCCGCCCGCCAGATAGAAGACCCTGTCCGCCACCGCCGACAGGTCGGTCGGCATGGCCATGAAGCCGTGATAGCCGTCGATGACCACCCAGGGCCCCGCCGGATCGGCCAGTTCGGCCAGTTCAGCCAGGGCGTCGAACACCTGGCCAGTGCGGAAGAAGACCTGGCTGACCAGGATCAGGTCATGGCCGCCCGCCCGCGCAGCCGCCACGAAGCGCTCGGCGAAGGTGGCGAAGGGCTGCAGCGGCACGCGCGTGACCACGGCCTCGCCGGCCTCTTCCCAGCGTTCCGACTGGCGGCGGAAAGAGTGAAACTCGCCGTCGGTGGACAGGATGCGCACCGGCTTTGTCTCCACGCCCGAGACGATGCGCAACAGGATGTCGTGGGTGTTGGGCGCAAAGATCAGGCTGTCGGGCGAGGGCAGGTTCAGCTCCTTCGCCACGTGCGTCTGCGCCTCGGGAATGACCTCGCCGAAGATCAGGTCCCACTTGCGGTCGGCGAAGCGGTTGGCCTCGGCCCAGGCCTGCACCTGGGCGTCGAAACTGGCGTCGGGCCACAGGTGATGGCTGTGGGCGGCGAAATGCAGCCGCTCGGGATCGAGACCCAGGGCGCGCGAGAAGAGGGCTTTGTAGCTCATGGGGCGAAGCTAGCGGGCGGAGGGGGCGGCGTCACCTGTCGTTCCTCCGTCATCCCGGGGCCGCGTAGCGGAACCCGGGACCCAGGCGTGAGCGACTGCACAGGTGGCGGATCGTTCAGGCGTCTGGGTCCCGGATCGACCTTTCAGGTCGTTCGGGATGATGGCGGTGGAGGAGAGAGCAAAGAAAAAGGCGGGCCGCTTTCGCAAACCCGCCTCATTATTTCTAGATCAAACTACCGTGGCAGTGCTTGAACTTGCGGCCCGAGCCGCAGGGGCAGTCGGCGTTGCGGCTGGTGCGTTCCCAGCCGAGGGGCAGGGCCTCGACCGGCAGTTTGGAGCGGTCGTCGCCGGTCAGCATGCCTTCCGGGTTCTGGGCCGACGGATTGGCCATTTCGTTCTCGCCGGTGCCGGGGTTCAGGTGGATTTCCTGGAACTCGGGCATCTCCATGGCGGGCGGAGCCTCGAAGCGGAACTCGACCGTCATCAGCCAGCGGGTGACGTTGTGGCGCAGGTCGTGCAGCAGCGTCTCGAACAGGTTGAAGGCTTCGGTCTTGTATTCGTTCAGCGGGTCGCGCTGGCCGTAACCGCGCAGGCCGATGACGCCGCGCAGGTGGTCCAGATGGACCAGATGCTCACGCCACTGCATGTCGATCATCTGCAGCATGAACTGCTTTTCCAGACCGCGGGTCTGGTCGGCGCCGATCATTTCCAGACGCTCGGCGGCGCGGGCTTCGGCGGCGGCCATCAGCCGCTCTTCGATTTCCTCGTTCGAGACGCCTTCTTCGGCGGCCCATTCCTTCAGCGGCAGTTCCAGGCCGAGGGTCGACCGGACCTTCTCGTCCAGACCGTCCATGTCCCACTGCTCGGCATAGGCCTTGGGCGGCATATAGCGTTCGACCAGGTCGTTGATCACGTCGCTGCGGAAGTCGGCCACCAGTTCGGACAGGTCCGTGGCGTCCATGAACTCCTGGCGCTGTTCGAACACGGCCTTGCGCTGGTCGTTCACGACGTCATCGTACTTCAGCACGTTCTTGCGCATGTCGTAGTTGCGGGCTTCGACGCGCTTCTGGGCGGTTTCGACGGCGCGGTTCAGCCAGGGGTGGCTGATGGCCTCGCCCTCGGCCACGCCGAAGGACTTCATGATCGAGTCCAGACGGTCGCCGGCGAAGATGCGCAGCAGGTCGTCCTCGCACGACAGATAGAATTTCGAGGTGCCGGGGTCGCCCTGACGGCCGGTGCGGCCGCGCAGCTGGTTGTCGATGCGGCGGCTTTCGTGGCGTTCGGTGCCCAGCACGAACAGACCGCCGGCGGCCAGGGCCGTCTGACGATGGACCGCGATCTCGGCCTTGTACTCGGCTTCCTTGGCGGCCAGGGCCTCGGGCGTGACCTCGATGGCCATGTTGCGCTGTTCCTGGGTCCAGCGCTGGATGCGCATCTCCAGGTTGCCGCCCAGCTGAATGTCGGTGCCGCGACCGGCCATGTTGGTGGCGATGGTCACCGCGCCGGGCAGACCGGCGTCGGCGACGATATAGGCTTCCTGCTCGTGCTGACGCGCATTCAGGACGTTGTGCGGAATGCCGCGGCCGGAGACATAGGTGATGTCATAGGCGTCGTCGCCGACCTTCTGCGCTTCCTTCTCGCGGCCGGCGTATTCGGCCTTGAGGGTGCGGCCGGTCTCGACCTTGTACTCATAGGTCTTCAGGACCTCGGACAGTTCCTCGGACTTTTCGATCGAGACGGTGCCGACCAGGATGGGCTGGCCCTTGACGTGGCACTCGGCGATCTGGGCGGCGATGGCCGCGTTCTTTTCCCTGAAGGTGCGATAGACCTCGTCGTCATAGTCCTTGCGCAGGACCGGACGGTTGGTCGGCACTTCCAGGACGTCCATCTTGTAGATGTCGAGGAATTCCTGGGCCTCGGTCGCCGCCGTGCCGGTCATGCCGGACAGCTTTTCGTAGAGGCGGAAGTAGTTCTGGATCGTCACCGAGGCCAGGGTCTGGTTCTCGGGCATGATCTTGACGTCTTCCTTGGCCTCGATGGCCTGGTGAAGACCTTCGGACAGGCGACGGCCCGTCATCATGCGGCCGGTGTATTCGTCGATCAGGACGATCTCGCCGCCCTTGATGATGTAGTCCTTGTCGCGCGTGTACAGGGTGTTGGCGCGCAGGGCCTGGTTGACGTGGTGGACCAGGCTGACATTGGCCGGGTCATAAAGATCGGTGGTGTCCTCGGCGAAGTGACCGCCGGCCTCCAGCATCTCCTCGATGCGCTCCGAACCCAGCTCGGTCAGCAGGGCCTGGCGCTGCTTTTCGTCGAGGTCGTAGGTGGCCTTGTCGACGATCAGATCCTTCACGATCGCGTCGACGATCTTGTAGAGGTCCGAACGGTCCTCGGTCGGGCCCGAGATGATCAACGGCGTGCGCGCCTCGTCGATCAGGATGGAGTCGACCTCATCGACGATGGCGAAGTGGTGGCTGCGCTGCACCATCTCGCGACGGTCATAGACCAGGTTGTCGCGCAGGTAGTCGAAGCCGAATTCGTTGTTGGTGCCGTAGGTGATGTCGGCGTTGTAGGCCGCCTGACGCTGGCCCTGCGACAGGCCGTTGACGATCACGCCGACCTCAAGACCGAGGAAGCGATAGACCTTGCCCATGGTCTCGGCGTCGCGGCGCGCCAGATAGTCGTTGACGGTGATGACGTGGACGCCCTTGCCCGCCAGGGCGTTCAGATAGACCGGGGCCACGGCCACCAGGGTCTTGCCTTCGCCGGTCCGCATTTCGGCGATGCCGCCTTCATGCAGGATCATGCCGCCGGCCAGCTGGACGTCGTACTGACGCTGGCCCAGGACCCGCTTGGACGCCTCGCGCACCACGGCGAAGGCTTCATTCTGGATCTTGTCCAGGCTGTCGCCGGCCTCGATCCGGTCCTTGAAGGTCTGCGTCATCATCCGCAGTTCGTCGTCCGAGAAGGCCTCGAACTTGGATTCCAGGGCGTTGATCTTCTGCGCCTGGGCCTGGAAGGCCTTGACCTTGCGGTCGTTGGAGGAGCCGAGGATTTTCTTGGCGAAGCCGAGCATGGGCGATCCGGTAAAGGCGGTCGAGCGGCTGAAGGCTCTGAAACAGGAAGCGTCTTGATCTAGAAGGCCCGGATCGACGACGGTCCCGGCGACCCTCGAAATACGAGGTGTGCGCAGGGGCCGCACAGACGATCGAAAACCCCTCGACTTGGGCGCAGTCGGGACTTAAGCACCGCCCTAACCCCTGTCAACGCGAGGGGCTTTCAAGGGCTTGCGGCGACCGGCCTCCAGCCCCTGTTTTCCGTCCTGTTTTCCGCCCCCGTCCGGAGCGCCTGATGCGAGTTTCGCGTCCCTCCTTCCGAACCGTCCTGCCTCTGCTGGCCTCGGTGCTGGCGGCGATGACGCTGACGGCCGCCTGCGGGCGCGGCGGTGCGGAAACGCCGCCCGAAAAGGATGACCTGGTCGTCGCCCGCGTTCAGGACCGTTCGGTCTGGGCCTCGGACGTGCGCCGCGAGGCGGTGGCCCAGGGTCTGGTCGGCGAAGGCGAGCCGCTGGACGTCAAGTCCGAACTGTTCCGCCGCGTGCTGGACGAGGTGGTCGATCAGAAGCTTCTGGCCGCCGAGGCCCGTCGTCGCGGCCTGGACAAGGACGCCGCCGCCCAGCGCCGGCTGGAGGCCGTGCACGAACGCATCCTCGGCGACATGCTGGTCGAATCCGTCGTCAGCGGCGCCGTGTCCGACCAGGCGGTCGAGCGCCTCTATCAGGAGCAGCAGCGCCGGGCGCAGACGAGCGAAGAGGTCCGCGTCCGCCTGATCCTGTCGCATACGAAAGAACAGGCCGACGCCGTAGTCGGCGTTCTGGGCCAGGGCGCCGCCTTCGAAGCCGTGGCCGCCCAGCGCTCGGTCGACGACGCCACCCGCTATTCCGGCGGCGACCTGGGCTATTCCACGCTGGACGTCCTGCCTGACGCCTACGCCGCCGCCGTGCGCGGCCAGGCGCCGGGCGCCGTTGTCGGTCCGGTGCAGGGCGAGGGCGGCTGGGCCGTGCTGCGCATCGAGGACCGCCGTCTGGAAACCCCGCCGACCCTGGATCAGGCCCGCCCTCTCATCGTCCGCTATCTGACCTATGAGGGCGTGCGCCAGCTGCTGGAGCAGCTGCGCGGCAAGGCCCAGGTCGAAGTCTTCCTCAATCCCGCCAAACCGGCGGCGCAACCGACCGCCCAGCCTGCGCCTGCCCAACCTGCGCCTGCCCAACCTGCGCCGGCCAAGCCTGCGCCCGTCTCTCCCGCCGCCCCTCCCGCCGGAACCGTCGCCTCATGAACCGTCCGCCCGCCAAATCCGGTTCGACCGGCCAGATGATCGAGTCCGCCATCGAAAAGGCGCTGGACCCGCTGGCCTCGGCCCTGAAGCGCGCCACCCAGCCGTCCAAGCCGGCGCCCGG
This sequence comes from Brevundimonas bullata, assembly GCF_003350205.1. GTDB lineage: Bacteria > Pseudomonadota > Alphaproteobacteria > Caulobacterales > Caulobacteraceae > Brevundimonas > Brevundimonas bullata. Next base: position 11,721 of record NZ_QLLC01000016.1, read on the forward strand.
CAAGCCGGGCCTGATGATCTCGCCCCTGGCCGTGCCCTTCCCGGCCATTCCGCCGATCAGGGGCGTCGAAATCGCCACCGCCCGCGCCGGTTTCTACAAGCACGAGCGCGACGACCTGGTGGTCTTCCACTTCCCCGAGGGCGCCGCCTGCGCCGGCGTCTTCACCCGTCACAAGGTCGGCTCGGCCCCCGTTGACTGGTGCAAGCGCCAGCTGGAGGCCGACAGGGGCGGCGGCGAGGGGGTCAAGGCCCTGGTCGTCAACGCCGGCTGCGCCAACGCCTTCACCGGCAAGGCCGGGGCCGACGCGGCCCGCCGCACCGCGGCAGAGGTCGCCAAGCGCTTCGATTGCCGCCAGCGCGACGTCATGCTGGCCTCGACCGGCGTCATCGGCGTGGTGCTGGACGAGACGAAGATCACCGCCCGGCTGCCCGACATCAAGGCCGGTCTGAAGGTCGACAACTGGACTCAGGCCGGTCTGGGCATCATGACCACGGACACCTTCCCCAAGGGCTCCTACGCGGAATGTGAGATCGACGGCGTCAAGGTCAGGATCGCCGGCATCGCCAAGGGCTCGGGCATGATCGCGCCGGACATGGCCACCATGCTGGCCTTCATCGTCACCGACGCCGACATCGCCCCGCCGGTGCTGAAGGCCCTGCTGAACCTGCACGTCCGCACCACCTTCAACTCGGTGACGGTGGACGGCGACACCTCGACCAACGATACGGCCCTGCTGTTCGCCACCGGCGCCTCGGGCGCGCCGCGCATCGGCCGGGTCGGCGACCGTCGCCTGAAGGACTTCTCGGCGGCTCTGGACCGGGTCATGCTCGATCTGGCCCACCAACTGGTCAAGGACGGCGAGGGCGCGACCAAGTTCGTCCGCATCACCGTGGACGGCGCCGCCAGCCCCGCCTCGGCCCGCAAGCTGGCCAAGTCGATCGCCGACAGCCCCCTGGTCAAGACCGCCATCGCCGGCGAGGACGCCAACTGGGGCCGCATCGTCATGGCCGTCGGCAAGACGGAAGAAGCCGTGGATCGCGACCGTCTGGCCATCCATTTCGGCCCCCATGTCGCCGCCGTCGACGGCGCCCCGTCGCCGACTTACGACGAGGCCCAGATGAGCGCCTATATGAAGAACGCGGAGATCGACATCACCGTCCACGTCGGCTCGGGCCGCGCCTCGGCCACTGTCTGGACCTGTGACCTGACCAAACGCTACATCGAGATCAATGGGGACTATCGCTCGTGAGCGAGGCCGCCCCCGTTCCGACTGTCCCCACCGTCCTCGTTGTCGCCGTCGCCCTGATCGACCCCGACGGCCGCGTCCTGATCGCCAAGCGTCCCGAGGGCAAACAGCTGGCGGGCCTGTGGGAGTTTCCGGGCGGCAAGGTCGAGCCGGGCGAGCGGCCTGAACAGGCCCTGATCCGCGAGCTGAAGGAAGAGCTGGGCATCGACGTGAACGAGGCCTGCCTGGCCCCCTTCGTGTTTACCAGTCACGCTTACGAATCCTTTCACTTGTTGATGCCACTCTACCTGTGCCGGCGTTGGTCCGGCGTGGTCACTGCGCGTGAACATGCGGGCTTGGCCTGGGTGAAGCCGAACAAGCTCTCGGACTATCCCATGCCGCCGGCCGACGAACCCCTGGTCGCCTGGTTGCGCGACCTGCTCTGATCAGCCGCCGCGGGAGGGGGCCAGGATGCGACGCTTCATCGGCCAACTCCATCGCGATGACAGCGGCGCCACCGCCATCGAATACGGCCTGATCTGCGGACTGATCTGCCTGGTCATCATCGGCGCCATGGGCGCCTTCGGCGCCGAGTCGAACGCCATGTATCGGAAGATCACCGACGCGATCGACGGCGCCATCAACGGCTGATCCGGGCTCAGTCCTCGCCCCTCTGTTCCCTGACGCCGAGCGCGTCGGCCAGTCGCGTTTTGGCCGAGCCGCGCCGCGCCGGCTGTTGCTGGCTCTCGTGCGGGGCCCAGCCGGCCAGATGCACCATTTCAAACGTCGCCGGGATGCGCCCGTCCGCCTCGGCGTGGCGCTCGGCATAGAGCTGGGCGGCGCGCGCCAGCACCGCGCGGCTCAAGGGCCGGATAGGCCCGGCCAGGACATTGGTCTCGCCCATGGCGCGCAGGTCGCGCATCAGGGCGAAGGGATCAGCATAGCGCACCGTCACCCGATCCACGTCTGTCACCGGCAGGGCGAACCCGGCGCGCTGCAACAGGGCCGCGCCGTCGAATCCATCGGCAAAGGGCGAAATCCGCGCCTGAGCCCCGCCGTTCACCTCCAGCTCGGCCTCGGTCAGCGCCCCGCGCAGCTCCTTCAGCGTCGCCGCGCCGAACAGGCTGGCGACGAACAGGCCGTCCGGCTTCAGCGCGCGCCGGATCTGGCTCAGCGCCCCCGGCAGGTCGTTGGCCCAGTGCAGGCCCAGCAGGTTGACGATCAGGTCGGCTGAACCGTCCTCCAGCCCTAGCGGCCCCGCCCCCGGCGCGGCGCGCTCAGACGTCGTGCCCACGGCGCGGACCTCGCCGACGCGATCCCTCGCCACGCTGTCGGCCACCGCGCGAGCGAAGACGCCAGGGTGCGGCGACAGGTCGACGGGCGTGTGAAACTCGCGCAGGATCACCTCCAGACTGTTCACCGCATTCTCGGCGGCGCGCAGGTGCAGGAAGTCGGCGTCGGGGAAACGTCGGGCTGCGCGGCTCAGGCGCGCGGCGCGGCGGGCGGCGTCGAAGATGATCGGGGGACCGGAGGAGGGGGCGCTCATGTCCGTTCAGGATGGGGGCTGGCGTGCCGAAATGAAAGACGGCGCCGCCCGTATATCGCTGGGCGCGCGTGGAATGGCGCGCGGTCTGCTCGACCTGCTGCTACCGCCCATGGCCCACGACAGCCGCGAGGCCACGGCCTCGGCGGGCCTGTCGCCCGACGCCTGGAGCCGGGTGGTGTTTCTGGAGGCGCCCGTCTGCGACGGCTGCGGCGCGGCGTTTGAGTATGACGGCGGCGACTTCGCCTCCGACCGCTGCCTGGCCTGTCAGGTCCAGCCCTACGCCTTCGCCCGCGCCCGCGCGGCCTGCGTCTATGACGAGGCCTCGCGCGGCCTGATCCTCAAGTTCAAGCATGGCGATCAGCAGCAGTTCGCCCCCCTGTTCGCCCGCTGGATCGCGCGTTCCGGCGCGGACGTCCTGGCCGAGGCCGACGCCGTGCTCCCGGTTCCCCTGCATCGCAGCCGCCTTCTGGCCCGGCGCTTCAATCAGGCCGCCGAGATCGCCCGGCCTCTGGCCCGCACCGCCGGACTCGACTACCTGCCTGACGCCCTGATCCGGTCCACGCCCACCGACACTCAGGGCGGCAAGTCGGCGCGCGGGCGGCGCCTGAACGTCAAATCCGCCTTCGCCGTCACCGAGGCCGGGCGTCGCCGGATCAAGGGGCGGCGCATCCTTCTGATCGACGATGTCCTGACCACGGGGGCCACCGCCGAGGCCTGCGCCCGCGTCCTTTTGTCCGCCGGAGCCCGCGCGGTGGACCTGGCTGTCATCGCGAGGGTGCGAACCGCGCGCGAACCGCCTAAGTAGGGCGCTGATCTGAGTTAAGGAGACTCTGCGTTGGCCGAAGTCGTCATCTACACCAAGCCCGGTTGCCCCTATTGCACCGCCGCCATGGCTCTGTTGAAGCGCAAGGGCGTCGACTTCACTGAAATTGTCGCCTCGCGCGATCCCGAGATCAAGGCCGAGATGGTCGCCCGTGCGAACGGCAAGTCGACCTTCCCGCAGATCTTTGTCGGCGACAAACACGTGGGCGGCTCCGACGACATCCACGCCCTGGACGCGCGCGGCGGTCTCGACCCCCTGCTGGCGGCCTGATGGACCAGCGGCTCGACATCGCGCTGATTCAGACGCGGACGCCGGCGACGGCGGACGCAGGGCTGGCCCATGTCGAGCCGCTGATCCGCGAAGCGGCGGCGGGCGGGGCGCAACTGATCCTGACGCCCGAGGGGACCAACTTCCTCGAACAGCGCCGGGGTCTGCGTGACGCGGCCCTGTCGAGCGAGGAGGCCGACGCCGCCGTCCTCGGGCTGCGCGCTCTGGCCGGCGAACTGGGCGTCTGGCTGCTGATCGGCTCGGTCCTCGTGCGCTCGGATGCGCCCGGCGACGACCGCGCCGCCAACCGTTCCCTGCTGGTCGATCCGTCGGGGGCGGTGGTCGCTCGCTACGACAAGCTGCACGTCTTCGACGTCGATCTGCCGGGGGGCGAGACCTATCGCGAGAGCGCCTCGGTCCGGCCCGGCATGGGCGCGACGGTAGCCGAGACCCCCTGGGGCCGGCTGGGCTTCAGCATCTGCTACGACGTGCGCTTCCCGCATCTGTACCGCGCCCTGGCCAAGACCGGCGCGGCGATGATCGCCGTCCCCGCCGCCTTCACCCGTCCGACCGGCGAGGCCCACTGGGAGACCCTGCTGCGCGCCCGCGCCATCGAGACCGGCGCCTTCGTCCTGGCCCCGGCCCAGGGCGGCGCCCATGAGGACGGCCGCCAGACCTGGGGCCGCTCCACCATTGTCGGCCCCTGGGGCGAGATCATCGCCAAGGCCGACCATGACGACCCGTGCGTCGTCGCCGCGACCCTGGACCTGAGCGCCGTCCAGCGCGCACGACAGGCGGTCCCCTCCCTGCTGCACGACCGCGATTTCGACTGGCCGCAATGATCGGGCCGTCATGATCCGCTACGCCCTGGCCTGCGACCACGACCACGGCTTCGAGGCCTGGTTCGCCTCCTCCTCCGACTATGACGATCAGGCCGCGCGCGGTCTGGTCGAATGCCCCTTCTGCGGCTCGACCGAGGTGCGCAAGCAGGTGATGGCTCCGGCCGTGGCGGGTACGAAGAAGGCCGCGCCCGCGCCGGACATGGCGAAGATGCAGGCCATGATGATGCAGGCGGCGCGCGAGGTGCGCGAGCACGTCGAGCAGAATTTCGACTATGTCGGCGACGCCTTCGCCCGCGAGGCCCGCGACATTCACGAAGGCCGTTCCGAGAAGCGCGAAATCTACGGCGAGGCCACCCCTGCCGACATCAAGAAGCTGAAGGACGACGGCGTGCCCTGCGCCGCCCTGCCCAGCCTGCCGCCCGATCCGAAGAAGGCCAACTGAAGCCACATGGGGGAGGGGGAGAGATACGAAGAGTTCGCGCCGCCCCAGGCCTTGCGCCCCTTCGTGCGCCTCCTGTGGACCTATGCGGCGCCCGCGCCCACCGGCGGGGTCCAGCGCATCGCCCCCGACGGCTGCCCCGAACTGGTGATCGACCTGGCCGCGCCCTACGAGGAAGAGGGCGAGCACGGCGTCTTCCGGCCCCAGCCTTCCGTCATCTTCGCCGGGCAGCTGACCCGCCCCATGGCGATCCGGCCCGTCGGCGCCGTGGAGATCGTCGCCGCCAAGTTCGAGCCGGACGGGGCGCGGGCGTTTCTCGGACGCCCCCTGATCGAGGCGACGGACCTGCGGCTGGACCTCACGGCGTTGTTGCGCGGTTTCACGGCGCCGTCCGGCGACCCGGCGGGGCAGGCGGCGGCCCTGGCCTACTGTCTGGAGACCCTGCGTCGCGCCGGCGACTGGCGCATCGACCCCGCCGTCCGGGCCGAGGTCGCCGCCGTCGAACGCGAGGAGCAGGGGCCGTCTTTGTCGTCCGCCGACCGCCGCGCCCTGCAACGCCGCTTCCGCGACCGGGTCGGCGTGGCCCCGCGCACCCTGCGCTCGGTGTTCCGTTTCCGCCGCATCTTCGACCATGCGCTGGGCCAGGACGCCGACGCCGCCTCCTGGCTGGAGGCCGGTCTGGCGGCGGGCTATTTCGACCAGCCCCAGATGGCGCGCGACTTCCGCCGCTTCCTCGGCTGCACCGCCACCGAATGGGCGCGCGAGCAGATGGAGCTGGCCCGCCAGCTCGCGTCGCAATCCTACAAGCCGCAAGGCTGAGGTCGGCCTAGGCTTCTGGTCGAAACGAGGAGGGAGACCTTGATGTCGCTGCTGACCGCCCTGATGACCGCCGCCCTGTTGCAGGCTCCGGCAACCGCGCCCGACCTGTCCTGGCTGGCTGGCTACTGGCTGGACTGTTCCGACGGACGCGAGGCCTCCGAGACCTGGAGCGACCCGCGCCTGGGACTGGTCGTCGGTTCCGCCGTGACTGTGCGCAATGGCCGCAGCGGCTTCGAATCCGCCCATATCGGCCCCATGCCTGATGGTGGGCCAGAGGGCGGTCTGGCCTATTTCGCCCGGCCCGAGGGCGCGTCCGCCGTGCCCTTCCGCCTGATCGAAAGCGGGCCTCAGCGGGCGGTTTTCGCCAACCCCGCCAACGACTTTCCGCACCGCATCATCTATCAACGCACGGGGGATGTGCTGGCCGCCCGCATCGAAGGGGCGGATGACGATGAGACCCGGAGTGCGGAATGGACATTCAACAAGGCGCCGCTGAACGCGCGCTGCCCGACCTGACAAAGGGGGGGCTAATCTGGCGGCCGATGACGCCCGACGATATCGACGGCGTCGTCGGCGTCGCCCGCCTGTCCTTCCCCGACCATTTCGAGGCGCGCGAGTGCTTCGCCGAGCGTCAGCAACTGGCGCCCGAGGGCTGCTTCGTCCTGTCCGACGACGCCGGAACCGTCATGGGCTATCTGATGGCCTATCCGTGGACGCGCAACGCCGCTCCGCCGCTGGACAGCCTGATCGGCGCGGTCCCGGACGACGCCGAGGTCATCTATCTGCACGACCTGGCCGTCCACCCCGACACGCGCGGCGGCGGCTACACCCGGCCCATCGTCGAGCGTCTGGCGGAACAGTCGAAGGCGGCGGGCTGGAAAGAGATCGCCCTGGTCGCCGTCAACGAGGCTGCCGCCTTCTGGGAACGCAACGGCTTCGTGGTCCAGAACCCGCCCGGCATGGCCGAGAAACTGGCCAGCTACGGCGCCGACGCCCGCTACATGATCAGGACGCTCTGATCGTCTCCAGCATAAAGGCGATACGCTCGGCGACGGACGCCTTCGGCAACTCGATCAGCTCATAGCCGAAACGCGGATAGACTTCGGTCATGGCGTCAAAAGTGCGCTGCGCCTCGTCCAGGTCCTGTCTGCGCTCGGCGTCCTGAGCGAATATCTCGGGCCAGACCGGGGCGATGAAGACGCTCCGGTCATAGCGCACCTCGCGCGCAGCCCGCTCGACATGGGCCGGGATCGGCAGGCCGCACAGGCTCAGGTAGCCGACCACGTCGGGTGTGCCCCGGTCGAAGAAGACCGGCCCCGCCGCGCCCTCGAACCGGGCGTAGGCCTCAAGTTCGCAGTCCAGCATCAACTCCGCGAACAGGGCGCGGTCGCGCCAGGGCAGGGCCTGTCCGCCGATGGCTTGCTGGCGGCGGACAGGCCCTGCCCGCCTCGGGCGAGGTCGCATAGCCCGCCGCCGCCAAGGCCTCGATCAGGCTGGTCTTGCCCGAACCGGGTCCGCCGGTGACGACGATGCGCTGCGACCCGTTCACGCGTCCCGCGTGGCCATCATCATGTAGTTGATGTCCACGTCCTCGCCCTCGCTCCAGCGGTCGTTGAGCGGGTCATAGGCCAGCCCGTAGGGGCCGGTGACGGTCAGGGGCTCGCCGTCCAGCATGGCGCGCAGTTCCTCGGGTTTGAGGAACTGGCGCCAGTCGTGGGTGCCGGCAGGGACCCAGCGCAGGACGTACTCGGCGGCGACCTTGCCCAGCAGCAGGCCCTTCAAGGTGCGGTTCAGCGTGGCGACGATCATCATCCCGCCCGGCTTGATCAGCTTGGAGCAGGCGCGGACGAAGGCCTCTGGATCGGCCACGTGCTCGATCACCTCCATGGTCAGGACCACGTCGAAGGGGCCGGCGCCTGCCTCCACCATCTGCTCGACCGTGGCGGCGCGATAGGTGATGTCGAGGCCGACCTGTTCGGCGTGGGCGCGGGCCGTGCCGATATTCTCGGACGAGGCGTCCAGCGCCGTGACGTCAAACCCCATGCGCCGCATCGGCTCGGCGATCAGGCCGCCGCCGCAGCCGATGTCGATCAGGCTGAGACCGTTGAAGGGCGCACGGATCCGCACGTCGCGGCCGAAATGCTCGGCGGCGCGGTCGCGGACGAATTTCAGCCGCGCCGGATTGAAGCGATGCAGGGGCGCAAACGGCCCTTTCGGGTCCCACCACTCCGCTGCCTGGGCCGAGAAACGGGCCACATCAGCAGGATCGATGCTGGGCCCCTCGGCACGATCGGTTGCAAAGGGTGAAAAACCCTCTTCGCTTTGGGGTTTGCGCGGCTCAAGGCTGTCGTTAGAAGCGGACATGGTCGCAGGCATGAACCGCCTTGGCCGCCCATGCAAGCAGGGGACGAAACGGCACGATGACGCGGCCCGAAACGACACGACTGGTGATGAAGTTCGGGGGGACCTCCATGGGGGACCTCGAGCGTATTCGTCGTGCGGCGCGAATTATCGCCGCCGAGGCCGCCAAGGGCAAACAGATCGCCGTGGTGGTGTCCGCCATGGCCGGCAAGACCAATGAGCTGGTGGCCTGGACCGACGGTGCGGGTCCCGCCGCCGCAGGCCTTCCCCTGTCGGACGACGAATACGACGTGGTGGTCGCCTCGGGCGAGCAGGTGACGTCGGGCCTTCTGGCCCTGACCCTGCGCAACATGGGCCTGAACGCGCGCAGCTGGATGGGCTGGCAGATCCCCATCATCACCGACGACGCCCATGGCCGCGCCCGCATCGAGGACGTGCCCGGCGATGTCCTGGGCGCCGCCGTCGACAGCGGCCAGATCGCCATTGTCCCCGGCTTCCAGGGCGTCACCCGCGACGGCCGCATCACGACCCTGGGTCGCGGCGGCTCTGACACCTCAGCGGTGGCGGTGGCGGCGGCGCTCGGCGCCCCTTGCGACATCTACACCGACGTGGACGGCGTCTACACGACCGACCCCCGCATCGAGAGCCGCGCGCGGCGCCTGGAAAAGGTCTCCTACGAGGAGATGCTGGAAATGGCCTCGCTCGGGGCCAAGGTGCTGCAGACCCGCTCGGTCGAACTGGCCATGGCCAAGCAGGTCCCGGTTCGGGTCCTGTCCAGCTTCATCGAGCCGGATGAGAATGGAAATCTGCCGGAAAACGCCGGCACCCTGATTTGTGATGAGGATGAGATCGTGGAAAAGCGCATCGTTTCCGGCGTGACCATGAGCCGGGACGAAGCCCGGATCACGCTGCTGGGTCTGGCGGACCGCACCGACGCCCCCGCCGACGTCTTCACGCGTCTGGCCGAGGCCAACGTCAACGTCGACATGATCGTGCAGAGCCAGGCCCGCACCGAGGGCGCGGTGAACCTGACCTTCACGACGGGCCGCCGCGACGCCCAGCGCGCCGCCGAGATGATGACCGCGGCCAAGGCGGAACTCGGCTTCGAGGAACTGCGCATCGACGCTGACGTGGCCAAGATCTCTGTCATCGGCGTGGGCATGCGCAGCCATGCGGGCGTGGCCCAGACCATGTTCCGGGCCTTGGCCGACAAGGGCGTCAAGTTCCAGGCCATCTCGACCTCCGAGATCAAGATCAGCGTGCTGATCGAGGACGCCTATTCCGAACTGGCCGTGCGGGCGCTGCATGCGGCTTACGGACTCGACGCGCTATAGAATGAACACGAGGGCCGTCCTATCTGATCGATAGGCGGCAAGGCGGGAGGCGACATGGTGAAGGGCGGATTGACGACGAGGGGGCCTCGCAACCTCCTGCGCCAGATCCGCGAAGCCATGGCCGGCGGCGGCCCGGCGCAGGACCGGCTGGACATGGTGGTGCGCACCATCGCCCAGTCCATGGTCGCCGAGGTCTGCTCCATCTATCTGCGCCGAGCCTCGGGCGAGCTGGAGCTGTTCGCCACGCAAGGCCTGAACCCCGAGGCCGTCCATAACACCCGCCTGCGCCCCGGCGAGGGCCTGGTCGGCGAGGTGGCCCGGCTGGCCCAGCCGATCAGCCTGTCGGACGCCCCGTCCCACCCCAGCTTCTCCTATCGCCCGGAAACCGGCGAAGACCCCTTCCACGCCTTCCTCGGCGCGCCCCTGCTGCGCGGCGGCCGGGCCATCGGCGTCCTGGTCGTCCAGAACCGCGCCGCCCGTCGCTATGACGAGGAAGAGGTCGAGGACATCCAGACCATCGCCATGGTCCTGGCCGAGACGGTCGCCTCGGGCGAACTGCTGGCCCAGGACGAACTGCGCGACGTCGAGGTTGCCCCTCATCGCCCCGAACGGCTGAAGGGTCAGAAGTTCGCCGAAGGCCTGGCCTACGGCGTCGTGGTCCAGCACGAGGCACCGCTGGCGCCTGAACAACTGCTGTCCGATGACCCGACCGCCGAGGAAAAACGCCTGGCTGAGGCCCTGTCGGCGCTCAAGGCCGGCATCGACGTCATGCTGGAAGGCGGCCAGACCAAGCTGGGCGGCACCTCGTTCGAGGTGCTGGAAACCTATCGCATGTTCGCCGATGACCGGGGCTGGAACCGCTCGCTGGAAGAGGCCGTGCGCTCCGGCCTGACCGCCGAGGCCGCCGTCGACCGCGTCCGCAACGAACACCGCGCCCGCTTCGCCAAGGCCCGCGACCCCTATATCCGCGAACGCCTGCACGACTTTGAGGACCTGGCCAACCGTCTGCTGCGGGTGCTGGCGGGCGACAACCCCGGCCACCGCGACCTGCCCGACGACGCCATTCTGGTGGCCAGAAACCTCGGCCCCGCCGACCTGCTGGAATACCCGCGGCACAAGCTGCGCGGCCTCTTGCTGGAAGAAGGCTCGGCCGCCAGCCACGCCGTCATCGTCGCCCGCGCCCTCCAGATCCCTTGCGTCGGGCGTCTGCAAGGCCTGCGAGACCGCCTGTCCGAGGGCGATCAGGTCATCGTCGACGGCGAGACGGGCGAGGCCTACCTGCGTCCGCGCCCCGACATGCTGGCGGCGGTCCAGACCCGCATGGCCGTGCGCGCACAGCGCCGCGCCGAGTTCGACCTGCTGCGCGACACCCCCGCCATCACCAAGGACGGCACGCGCATCACCGTCCTGACCAACGCCGGTCTGGCGGTCGATCTGGAAAATCTGGACGCGACGGGGGCCGAAGGCATCGGCCTGTTCCGCACCGAGTTCCAGTTCATGGTTTCGGACGAGCTGCCGCGTCTGGACGCCCAGACGGCGCTCTACAAGCTGGTGCTGGACGCGGCGGGCGACCGGCCCGTCACCTTCCGCACCCTGGACATCGGCGGCGACAAGGTCCTGCCCTATCTCGACAATGAGCGCGAAGAGAACCCGGCCCTGGGCCGTCGCGCCATCCGCCTGGGCCTCGACCGTCCGGCCCTGCTGCGGATGCAGGTGCGCGCCCTTCTGGCCGCCGCCGCCGGACGCGAGCTGCGCGTCATGTTCCCCATGATCGCCACGGTGGACGAGTTCCGCGCCGCGCGCGAACTGGTCGATGTCGAATGCGACTGGGCGCGGCGTCGCGGGCGGCCCCTGCCGTCCCTGCTGCGGGTCGGGGCCATGGTCGAATGCCCCAGCCTGCTGTGGCACCTGGACGCCCTGCTGCCGCTGACCGACTTCGTCTCCATCGGCACCAACGACCTGTTGCAGTATATGTTCGCCGCGGATCGGACCAATCCCCTGGTCTCGGACCGCTATGATCCCCTGTCGCCCCCGGCCCTGCGCGCCCTGGCCGAAATCCAGCAGAAGTGCGCCGATAGCGCCACGCCGGTCTCGGTCTGCGGCGAGCTGGCCGGTCGTCCGCTGGAAGCCTTCGCCCTGATCACCCTGGGCTACACCCGCCTGTCCGCCCCGGCGGGGGGGGTGGGGCCGGTCAAGCGGATGATCCTGTCGGCGGACCTGCCGGCCGCCCGTCGCGGCATGAACGTCCTTCTCGGCTCCTCGGCCGGATCGGTGCGCGGCGAGATCGAGTCCCTGGCGCGCAAGCTGAACGTCATCGTCTGATCCAAGCGGGGCCGCTTTCCCGCGTTGCCCGCAGCACAGGCCTCGTCTAAGCGAGGGGAGGGCGCGTTCGCGTCCGCACTGACGGAACCCCGCATGGATCAGGATCGGCAGGACGCGCCGTCCCTCGAGGACGCCGAGACGCTGGGCGAGGCCCTGCGCGCGGCCCGTCTCGCCTCGGGCCGCTCCATGGCCCAGCTGTCGACCATGACGCGGGTGCATCCGCGCTATCTGACGGCGCTGGAGCAGAACGAGTTCTCGGTCCTGCCGTCGCGCATCTTCTCCATGGGCTATGTGCGGGCCTATGCGGGCGCGCTCGGTCTGGACGAACTGACCGCCGTCGAGCGCTTCAAACGCGAGTTCCCGGAAGCCGCGGTGCCGCTTCAGGCCCCGACCGGCGCCGCCCTGCAACAGGTGCGCCGCACCTCGCCCAAGGTTCTGGCCGCGCTGGGCGTGCTGATCCTGGCCGTCGTCGGCTGGAACGTCTTCCAGCGCGTGGTCCGCATCGAGCCGCCCCATCCCTCCGACCTGGTCGCCGTGCCCAAGGACTGGGCCAAGGCGGCCGACGCCGAGGTCGATAAGGCCTTGTATCTGGGCGCGCCGCGCGCCGCCCCGCCGGATCAGACCACCCCGGCCCTCTACATCACGCCCGGTCTTGAGGCACAGCTGACGGGCGTCGACCCGGACGATCCCAACGCCGTCGTGGCCCCGTCGCCCCCGGTCCAGGCGGCCTTCAACCCGCGCGGGGCGGTCTACGGCGCCTCGGCCATCACCTCCCAGGTCATCCTTCAGGCCAAGAAGCCCGCGACCCTGGTCGTGCGTCAGGGCGACGGCCGCATCCTGTTCGCGCGTCAGCTGGCGGCGGGCGAGGCCTGGCGCGCGCCGCCCAATGTCTCGGCCACGGTGGACGTGTCGGACCCGACGGCCTTTGACGTCTATCTGAACGGCGAGCACAGCGGGGCCTTGCCGGCGCCCGCATCGCCGCTGGGTCAGCTGAACGCCCGCGCCCAGGCCGCCGCCCGCCAGTCCGAGGCCCGCGCCGCCGCCGCCGCAGAAGCCCAGACCCGCGCCCGCGCCGCCCAGGCCGCCGCCGCCCTCGCGGCTGCGCCCCCGCCGGTCGCACCAACGCCCGCCGCCCAGGCGCCGCCGCCCGCGAGATGAATCGTCGCGGTCCGCGACTGATGTCGTGGTTTTGCCGTCCTTCCTCGCCTATGTTCCGCGCGACATGAGCAGTTCCGAACTCGGCCACATCCGTCCCTGGCGCCACATCGAGCGCCGCAAGAGCCGCCAGATCATGGTCGGCTCGGTTCCGGTCGGCGGCGACGCCCCGATCAGCGTCCAGTCGATGACCAATACGCCGACGACCGACGCGGCGGCGACGCTGGAACAGATCCGCCAGCTGGAGGAAGCCGGGGCCGACATCGTCCGCGTCTCCTGCCCCGACGAGGAGTCGACGGCGGCCTTCAGGACCATCGCGCGCGAGGCCCGCGTGCCGCTCGTGGCCGACATCCACTTCCACTACAAACGCGGCGTCGAAGCGGCCCAGGCGGGCGCCGCCTGCCTGCGCATCAACCCGGGCAACATCGGCTCCATCGACCGTGTGAAGGAGGTCGTCCAGGCCGCCCGCGACCACGGCTGCTCCATGCGCATCGGCGTCAACGCCGGGTCGCTGGAGAAAGAGCTGCTGGAGAAATACGGCGAGCCCTGTCCCGACGCCATGGTCGAGAGCGCCCTGAACCACGCCCGCATCCTGCAGGACCTGGACTTCCACGAGTTCAAGATCTCGGTGAAGGCGTCGGACCCCTTCCTGACGGTCGCCGCCTATCAGCAGCTGGCCGAGGCCATCGACTGCCCCCTGCACCTCGGCGTGACCGAGGCCGGACCCTTGCGCACCGGCACCATCAAGTCGGCCATCGGCATGGGCAACATGCTGTGGGCCGGCATCGGCGACACCATCCGCGTCTCGCTGGCCGCCGATCCGGTGGAAGAGATCAAGGTCGGCTTCGACATCCTCAAGTCGCTGGGCCTGCGCCACCGGGGGGTGAACATCATCGCCTGTCCGTCCTGCGCGCGTCAGGGCTTCAACGTCATCGAGACGGTCGCGATTTTGGAAGAGAAGCTGGCCCACGTCTCGACGGCCATGTCGCTGTCCATCATCGGCTGCGTCGTCAACGGCCCCGGCGAGGCCCTCTACACCGACGTCGGCTTCACCGGCGGCGGCAAGGGCGCGGGCATGGTCTATCTGAACGGCAAGATCGCCGGCAAACAGGCCAATGACCGCATGATCGACCACATCGTCGAACTGGTCGAAGCCAAGGCCGCCGAACTGGACGCGGCGCGCGCCGCCGCAGACGCTTCCCGCCAAGCTGCCGAGTAGATTAGCTGGCGTTTGATCTGCCAGTTTTTCGATGGTGCATTTGGTGTCGATGCTGCTGAACGTCTTTGATGCGGTGCGGGAGTTCGAATGCTACTTCGATGAAGATCTTGAGGAAGTGCGCGTAAGCATACGCTAGCTCGGGGTCGCCTTTCAGTTCATGAGCCGCTTCGTTCCGATCTAGCCTAACGACGTGGGCCCATTCAGCGACAGCTTCAGTGATGACGCCTTTGCTTCGTAGGCGATCTATTCGGGCGGCGTGACTTCCGGATTTTGGCTGGCAGCCCCCTCAATGTGCCTAAGTGCGACTTCGAGAATCGAGCCGCAGATGGCTAGGTTCCCCGCTGCATTTCGACGACGAGCCACGTCCTCAAGAAGGTCGGGCATGGCCTGACGAATTTCCTCGGGGACGGCCCTGCTGAAGGAGACTGTGGGCGTGCCGGGATGCTGTTCGACCAGTTTGATGTCGGCTTGATAGTGCCCCCATTCACTGGACGGCACATCTTCGGCCATGATGGGGCGCAGGATCGAGTCTTTACCTTGCACCACGAGGCTCAGAAGACCTTCGCACTCTGGGCAGTAGGACGCTACGGCTGCAGTAGCGACTGGATCAGCCAGAGGATTTTTCTCAAGCTCTTCTTCATCTGGCCACCAACGAAAAAACGCCTCCGCTGATGCCCTTGTCGGTTCTGAGCAATAGGGGCAGATGACTCTAAAGGCCAAGGCCATAAGAAGCGTCCTGTGAGTCGAAAATGAAACTCTACATCACCACCCCGTCGCCATTCTCCCGCAAGGTCCGCATCGTCGCCCATGAAAAGGGTCTGTCCGACCGCATCGAAGAGATCGCCGTCGACCCCTACGCCAATGCGCCGGAACTGCTGGCGACCAATCCGGTGGTTCAGGTCCCGACCCTGATCGCCGAGGACGGCCTGCCGCTGACCGATAGTCCGGTGATCGCCGAGTATCTGGACATGATCGGTTCCGGCCCGCGCCTGCTGCCCGCCGACGGCGCCGAGCGCCTGCGCGTCAAGCGTCTGGAGACCCTGGCCAACGCCACGCTCGAAATGGGCGTCAAGCTGCTGCTGGAGAAACGCCGTCCCGAGGCCGAGCGCTCGCCGTCGTGGATGGACCGCTGGACCTTCAACATGGGCCGGTCGCTGGACGCGCTCGAAGCCGCCGCCCCGTCCGCCGAGGATTTCAACATGGGCGTGCTTAGCGCCGGGATCACCGTCAGCTGGGTCAGCTTCCGCCATCCTGATTATGACTGGAAGACGGGCCGCCCCAATCTGGTCGCGCTTCAGGCTGCGCTGGAGCAGCGCCCCAGCTTCCAGGCCACCACGCCGGTCTGAGGTTCGACAAACCGTGTCGTGTCGGTCACGCGTCTGTGATTGACGAACGAACATTGTGATGCGACCTTGAGGGCAGGTCCGCCGGGGGGGCGGGACCGTTTCCTTCTAGGAATCATCATGATTTCCAAACGTCATGCACGCTTCGCCGTGCAAGCCCTGACGCTCGCCGGATTGAGCCTCAGCCTGCCGGCCTGCGCCACGATCACGCGCGGCACGACCCAGCCGTTTACTGTCGAGAGCAGCCCGCCCGGCGCTCGCGCCTCGACCTCCAACGGTTTCCAGTGCGAAGCCACGCCCTGCACCTTCCGCATGCCGCGCAAGGACGCTTTCACCGTGACCATCTCGCGCGACGGCTATGCCGAGCAGACCCACTCCATCGAGAGCAAGATGTCGGGCGGCGGCGGCGCGGCTCTGGCGGGCAATGTTCTGGTCGGCGGCCTGATCGGCGCCGGCGTGGACGCCACCTCGGGCGCTCTGAACGACCTGACGCCGAACCCGCTGATTGTGACGCTTGAACCCGCCGGGGCTGCCAAGCCCGCCGCCGCTGCTTCGCAGGCCCAGCCGTGAGCCGCGCCGTCATGATCCGCCGCGCCGCCGTCGTCGCCGTCTCGCTCGGCCTGCTGTCGCTGGGCGCCTGCGCCTCGGCCGCGCGGCCCGACGCCATGACCGTCCTGCCCTCGACCATCGCCGCCGCCAAGGCCGGCGACGTCAGCTATCAGGCGGTCAAGATCGTCAATGTCTCGGGCGGCACGGACACCAATCCCCTGCTGTGGTCCGAGGTCGCCAGCGGCGACTTCCGCCTGGCGCTGGAAAACTCGCTCAAGGCCACCGGCTATCTGGGCGCGACGGAAACCGCCCCGCTGTCGCTGACGGCGGCCATGCTGGAACTGAAGCAACCGATGGTCGGGCTCGACATGTCGGTGACCAGTCGCGTCCGTTATTCAGTGACCGACGCCTCGGGCAAGCTGATCTTCGACGACACCATCGCAGCCACCGGCACCGCCAAGATGGGCGAGGCCTTCGTCGGTACGGAACGCCTGCGTCTGGCCAACGAATACGCCATCCGCGAGAACATCAAGGCCTTCATCGAACGCTTCCGCACGCACACCGCGCGCTGATCCGAGCGACAGACCTGAAGGGGGCGGGGCGGGCGCAGGCCGGTCCCGCCTTTGTCTATCGGCCGAACAGTCCCGCCAGCTGCAGGCCCTGGAAACCGGCCAGGAAGATCAGCAGGAAACCAACCGCATAGGCCAGCACCTTGCGTGGCACCTTCTTGACGATCAGCCCGGCGAAGGGCGCGGCGATCAGGCCGCCGACCACCAGTCCGCCGACGGCGGCGGCGTGGTTTTCCAGCGCTCCCGCCTCTTCCCAGTGGCCCGTCACTATGGCCCAGACGAAGGTGGCGGACACGGCGACCGTCAGGAAGAACTCGGCGGTGTTGACCGTGCCGATGGCCTTGCGCGGATCATGCCCGGCGCCGACCATGGTCGAGGACACCGTAGGACCCCAGCCGCCCCCGCCGATGGCGTCGAGGAAGCCGCCGACCACGCCGATCGGGGCGGTGATCCAGACGGGCAGGTGCCGATGCGGAATGTCATGCCCGGCTCGCCACAGTATCCAGACCCCGATCAGGGCCAGATAAGCGATGATGAAGGGCTTGATGACATCGCCGTCGATCCCGGTCAGGACATAGGCCCCCAGCACCCCGCCGATGACGCCGGCGACGGCCAAAGGCAGGAACAGCCGCCACTCCACATTCCTGTGCCAGGCATGGCTGCCCGCCGAGGCGGCGGTGGTGAAGACCTCCGCCGCATGGACGCTGGCCGAGGCCATGGCCGGGGGCACGCCCAGCGCCAGCAGCACCGAGGACGAGATGACGCCATAGGCCATGCCCAGGGCGCCATCGACCGCCTGGGCCAGAACGCCCACCAACAGAAACAGGAAAAAGGTGTCCATTCAGCCCTCTGGGCCGCATCGGGCGGCCCTTTGACGGCATCAGACGCATCGGCGGCCCGCTTGGCAATGGCCTAAACGGCGCGCCGCGTCAGCGTCGGGGCTCCAGTCGCGCCAGGGCGTCCAGCACGTCGCGCCCGGTATAGGGTTTGATGACCATGGCGGCGGCCAGTTCGGCGTTGGCGGCGGCGGCGCTGACGTCGCCCGACAGGAAGATGACCGGCACGCCCCAGCGCGCCTTCAGGCTGCGGGCCAGATCGACCCCGGTCGCCTCGCCCGACAGGTTGATGTCCAGCAGGGCCACGTCGATCGGATGCAGGGCGGTCGCCGCCTCGGCGGCCTCGGCGCTGTGGAAGGGGCCGACCACGCGGTGTCCGGCGGCGTCCAGGGCCTCGGTCAGGGCGACGGCGGCCTCGGCGTCGTCCTCGACCAGCAGGACGGTCAGGGGCTCGGCTTGCGGGGCGACGGGGGGCGCTTCGGCTGGGACCTGCCGCACCAGGACGGCGCGCACATAGGGCCACAACTCGGCGACGGGGCGCTCGGCGTCCAGGTCGAAGATGTTGGCCAGAGCCTTCAGCTCGGTCTCGGCTTCGGGCGACACCGTCGCGTCCGAACGCTCCAGAAGCCCGTCGTAAAGGGCGCAAAGCCGCGCCACATTGTCGTCCGCCCCCGCGGTGGAATCAGCGCTTCCATCGAACATGCCCGTCTCCTGTCTTGTTTCAGCCCCGGTGCAGCTAGAAGGTTTGCAGGTGCGAAGGAACCGTCCTGACGGGCTTGTGACGGCTGTTCACAATCGCTCCATCTGGGCGTGTTCCGGCCTTTTCATCGACAGCGGGCGGTCCGGGGGGTAAGGCTCCGCGCTCGATTTTTCCTTCAGAGGACGCTCCCTTGCGACTGCCCCAGGCCCGGCTCGATCAGGTGCTCGACCGCTTCCACCAGGTGGAGGCGCGCATGGGCGCGGCCTCGGACGGCGCCGAGATCGTGCGCCTGTCGAAAGAGTACGCCGAGTTGAAGCCGGTGGCCGACGCCGTCCAGACCCTGGCCCGCGCCCGCGCCGAGGTCGAGGACCTGCAGGCCATGGCCTCGGACCCCGAAATGGCCGCCATGGCCGCCGACGAACTGGACGCCCTGAACACGCGCCTGCCTGAGCTGGAGCGCGAGGTCGCCCTGCTGCTGGCCCCCCGCGACGCCGACGAAAACGCCTCGGCGGTGCTGGAAGTGCGCGCCGGCACCGGCGGGGACGAGGCGGCCATCTTCGCCGGCGACCTGTTCCGCATGTATTCGCGCTACGCCCAGTCGCGCGGCTGGCGGGTCGAGGTCGACAGCATGACCGAGGGCGACGCGGGCGGCTTCAAGGAAATCATCGCCACCGTCACCGGCGAGGGCGTGTTCGGCCGACTGAAGTTTGAGAGCGGCGTCCACCGGGTCCAGCGCGTGCCGGCGACCGAGTCGCAAGGTCGCATCCACACCTCGGCGGCGACGGTCGCCGTCCTGCCCGAGGTCGAGGACGTCGAGATCGAGATCCACGACAAGGACATCCGCATCGACACCTATCGGTCGTCGGGCAGCGGCGGCCAGCACGTCAACACGACCGACTCCGCCGTGCGCATCACCCACCTGCCCACCGGCATCATGGTGACGTCGTCGGAGAAGTCCCAGCACGTCAACCGCGACAAGGCGATGAAGAACCTGCGGGTGCGGCTCTACGACATGCAGCGGCAGGCCAAGGACCTGGCCCGCTCGGACACGCGCAAGTCTCAGGTCGGTTCGGGCGACCGCTCCGAGCGCATTCGCACCTACAATTATCCGCAAGGCCGGGTCAGCGACCACCGCATCAACCTGACCCTGCACAGCCTGCCCCAGATCATGGAAGGCGACATCGACCCCCTGCTGAACGCCCTGATCGCCGAGGATCAAGCCGCCCGCCTGGCCGACCTGGAAGCCGAGTTCAGCTGAACCAGAATTCTCCCTCCCCTTCAGGGGAGGGGGGCTGAGGCCGTCAGGCCGACGCCGGGTGGGGGCGGCCAGGCCGTTCAAGCGCTGCATCTGTCTCGCCACGCCTCCCCACCCGGTCGCTGCGCGACCACCCTCCCCATGAAGGGGAGGGAGAGTATCGTTTTACCTGCGCCGCACCCGCCGCTTCAGCATCCGGTCCCCCAGGGCCTCGGCGTATTTCAGCGTAAAGGCCAGGGCCGCCGGATTGCCGCGACGCGGGCCGACCGAATCCGCCATGATCGCCCCGCGCTCGCCGATCGGCAGGGGCGCGCCGATAGTGGTGTCCAGCGCCGTCTGATGCTCGATCTCCGCGTTCAGCCGCGCGCCCATCAGGATCACCTGCACTGAAATCCACGTCCACAGCAGGAAACCCATGGCCGCCGCCAGCGGACCGTAGGAATCGGTGCGCACGAAGTTGCCCAGGAACCAGCTGAACAGGAAAGACACCAGCAGGCTCAGCGCCGCCGCGAACAGGGCGCCCGGCGTCAGCCAGCGCCAGCGCGCCCGCGCGCGACACGGCCCCATGCGGTAGATCAGCGCCAGGGCGCCGACATAGCCGAAGTAGAGCAGGGGCCAGCGCAGGGGCGCCAGGTGGGCCCATTCCTCTTCCAGCCCGAACACCGCCAGCACGACCGGCACGCCGACTACCAGACCCGAACTGATGAGAACCGCCAGCAGGCCTGACACGGTGAAGCCCATGCACATCAGGTTGTAGGTGATGATGTTGCGCCGTTCGACCTCGTGATAGGCGAGGTTCAGCCCATAGAAGAGGGTCTTCACCCCGCCGTTGGCCGCCAGCAGCGACAGGGCCAGGGTCCACACCAGGGTGAAGGTCAGCTCGCCGGTCGAACCGCTGGCCAGACGCTGCATTTCCGCGCCCAGGAACTGGGCCACGTTCGACGGCAGCACCTCATAGAGGAAGCTCAGCTGGCTCCAGGCGTCGGCGGGGTCGGCGAACAGGCCGTAGATGGTGACGAAAGCGCCGAGCGTCGGGAACAGGGCCAACAGCATGAAGAAGGTCACGCCTCCGGCGACGAAGCCGACCCGGTCGCCGAAATAGCCCATGGTTGTGCGCCAGATGATGTCGATCCAGCCCTTGCGTGGAATATGGACCGGATGCTGGGCCAGCCGTCCCCGACCGGGGTCCTTGGCGTCATGGTCCTCGGGAGTCGGATCGCGCGGGGGCAGGGGCTCGGGCCGTTTGGGCCGCAGCTCGACCCCGTACTTGTGCCCCTGCGTATAGAGCAGGTGCGCCGCCGTGGCCCCGGCCGCCAGGCCGCCCGCCGCCGCGCCCAGGTAACGCCAGATCGCGCCGCCGTTTCCACGCCGCCGCGCAAGCCGTTTCATCAGGTTCTGCATCCCCATCCGCCCCTCAACGGCCTCGCTCTATCTGCGTTCCGTCTTGAAATCGCCCGCCGCAAGCGCCAATCACCCGTCATGTCCGAAAACGCCCCCGCCGTCCCGACCCTGCTCACCGCCTGGAAAGGTGCGCAAGCCCGCTTGAAAGCCGCCGGCGTCGACAGCCCGTCGATCGACGCCCGCCTGCTGCTGGAAGCCGCCACCGGCGCGGGCCGCGTCGACATCCTGACCGACCCCTACCGCGAGCTCGACGCCGACAAGATCGCCGCCCTGGACGCCATGATCGACCGCCGCGTCCGGCGTGAACCTGTCTCGCGCATCCTGGGCAAGAAGGGCTTCTGGAAGATCATGCTGAACGTCACCCCTGACGTGCTCAGCCCGCGCCCGGACACCGAGACCCTGCTGGACGTCATCGTCCGCGCCTTCCCGCCCCAGCGCGCCTTCGAAATGATCGACCTGGGCACCGGCTCGGGCGCCATCTTGCTGGCGACCCTGATGGAGCGCGCAGGCGCGCGCGGCGTCGGCACGGACATCTCGACCGAGGCCATCGCCGTGGCGCGCGAGAACGCCGCGAATCTGGACCTGAACGGTCGCTGCACCTTCATCCGCACCGACTGGGCCGCCGGTTTCGCCGAGGACAGCTTCGACCTGGTGGTGTCCAACCCGCCCTATATCCCGACCGGCGACATTCCCGGCCTGGACCCGGAGGTGCGCGAGCACGATCCGCATCTGGCGCTGGACGGCGGCCCCGACGGGCTGCAGCCCTATCGCGACCTGGCGCCCGAAATCGCCCGCATCCTGCGCCCCGAGGGCGTCTTCGCCGTCGAGATCGGCTGGGATCAGGGGGCGCAGGTCAAGGCCCTGTTCGAGGCCGCCGGCTTCACCGGGGTCAAGGTGGTCAAGGACCTGGGCGACCGCGACCGCGTCGTCACCAACGGCCCCGACCCGCGCGTCGATCCCATCCCGGAAGACTGACGCGGACCGAAAGCGCCGCGCAATAAAAGCCTTGGAAACGACGCCATCGCGCGCTAAGTCGTTTCTTGTCTCCCACTCATACGCATCCTTTTTCGGGCCGGTTTGCTCGCTCAAGCGCGTCTGGGCCAGTGACGGTCGGGCCGGGTTGGCCCGGCGGACCACAGGGCGACAAACAGTTTTCCGAGCACATCGATACGGGGATTGGCCCCGACCGAACGGAACGACGAACTGGGTCCTGCCCGCCCTCAACCGGCGGCGGCCCGCACCAGCACGGTAAGCTCCGATGAGAGATTTCAAGGGCATGAAGCGTCAGCGCGGACGCAACCGGAAGCCCGGTAGCGGCGGCGGCAACAACGCCAACGCCACCAACCCGAATCGGTCGTGGGATTCGCAAGGCCCCGAGAACATCAAGGTCCGCGGCAACGCCCAGACCGTCTATGAACGCTATATGCAGCTGGCGCGCGACGCCTCGGCCGCCGGCGACCGGGTGCTGGCCGAGAACTACACCCAGCACGCCGAACACTATTTCCGCGTCCTGCGCGCCCTGCAGCCGCAGCGTCCGGTGTCTGAGATCGCCCAACGCGAACTGGCCGGTCAGGGCTTCGACATCGACTTCGAAGACGAGTCGGGCGCCCAGGCCGCCGCCATCATCGCCGCCGCCCAGGCCGAACAGCAGAAGCTCGACGACGAGGCCCGCCGTCAGGCCGAGCGCGCCGAACGCGAAGCCAACCGCGACCGCGACTTCAATAATCGCGACAACAACCGTGACCGCGACCGGGACCGCGACTTCAACCGTGATCGCGATCGTGAGCCGCGCGAGCCCCGCGCCGAGCGCGAACCGCGCGAACCGCGTGAGCAGCAACAGGGCGAACCTCGCGCCGAGGGCGAAGCCCGCGAGGGCGGTCGCCGCGAAACCCGCCGTGAACGCTGGGAGCGTCGCCGCGAGGAACGCAACCGTCGCTTCGAGGCCGGCGAGGCCACGCCCGAGGACGAAGCCCGCGCTCTGTCCGAGGCCGAATATGTCCCCGAGGCCGGTTCGGACGACGCCGCTCCGGTCGTCGAGGCCGCAGAGGCCGAGGCCCGTCCCGCCCGCGCCCCGCGCCGTCCGCGCGCCGAACGCGCCCCTTCTGCCGATGTGGCTGGCGATGCCCCCGCCAAAGGCGAAGTCAGCGACGGCATGGGCCTGCCCGGCTTCCTGACCCGCCCCACGGCTTCGTCCTCGGACGAGGCGGAAACGGCGGAAGAGGTCCCCGCGCCCAAGCGTCGCGCCCCGCGCCGCAAGGTCGAACCAGCCGCCGACGAGGGCTGATCGCCCGCGCGCAACCTTGGCGCGTATATTTACATAACTGCAATCTATAGGCGTCACTCTCGCGGTATCGGAGGGACGTGCGATGGAACTCGTTCTGGTGGTGGTCGCCCTGGCCTTGTCCGGCTGCTGGGCGGGATTGCGGATGGCGATGAAGGCTCGACGCGAGGTCGCGATCCTCCGGCGGATCAACCTCACGCTCGAAGCCTGCGCTGAGCAAAGGGCGCGCGAACTTCAGACCGCCCTGACCGCCGCCGAAGGCCAGGCGGCCCAGGTCGAGGCCGCGCACCGCGCCAAGACCGAGTTCCTGGCCAGCATGAGCCACGAATTGCGCACCCCCTTGAACGCCGTCATCGGCTTCTCCGACCTGATGCGGATGAACGAGGCGAGCGAGCCGCTCACCCATCGCCAGCATCAGGCGCTGGAACAGATCCGCGCCGCCGGCGCCCGTCTGTTGACCCTGGTCGATGAGGTGTTGAACCTGGCCGATATCGAGGGCGGGCGGCTGGCGCTGGCGGTCGAACGGGTCGATCCCCTGCTGGTCGCGCGTCAGGTCTGCCAGGCCCTGGGTCCCATGGCCGAGGCGGCGGGCGTGGACCTGCGCGAACCGCCGCCCGTCGCCGGTCTGGCCGCCCGCGCCGATTGCGAGCGCTTGCGTCAGGTGCTGACCGCCCTGATCGCCAACGCCGTCAAATACAACCGCCCCGGCGGCGCCGTCCTGATCGAGGCGCGCCAGTCCGCCGAAGGGGTCAGCCTCAGCATCCACGACACCGGGCCGGGTCTGCCCGCCGCCCGCATGGCCGAGCTGTTCCAGCCCTTCAACCGCCTGGGCCGCGAAGCCTCGGACGTGCCGGGCGCAGGCCTGGGCCTGGCCGTGGCGCGGCGTCTGATCCAGGCCATGGGCGGGCGGCTGGAGGCCGAAAGCCGCGAAGGCGAAGGGTCGGTCTTCATCGTCCATCTGCCGGTCGCCGCCGAGACGCCGCGCCTGGTTTCGGCCTCGCCCGTGCCGGCGACGCCCCTGCCGGAGGCGACCTTGCTCTATGTCGAGGACAACCCCTCCAACATCGCCCTGATGCGCCATGTGATCACGGCCCTGGGCCGCATCCAGCTGCATGTGGCCGAGACAGGACCGGAGGGTCTGACCCTGGCCCGCGACCTGCGCCCCGACGTCATCATCCTCGACATCAACCTGCCCGGCATGGACGGGTTCGAGGTCAAGGCGCGGCTGGCCGAGGACGCCCTGACGCGGGGCGTGCCGGTCCTGGCCCTGTCGGCCCGCGCGGCCTTCGCCGACATCCGGCGCGGCCGGGAGGCGGGCTTCGCCGAATACCTGACCAAGCCCTTGCAGATCCCGGCCTTGGTCGAGGCCCTGTCGCGCGCCCTGACCCCGACGCCAGCGACGTCGGCGAGCGCAGCCGACGCCGCGTAGAGCGCCTTTTGCAGCCTGCTCGTCGAACGCCGTGCTGGATCGCCGGGGTTGACGCGGCGCGCCCGGAGGGCTTCCTAGGCGGCAGGGGCTTCGACCCTGTGCTAGGGAGAGCCCATGTCACGTTCGTCAGCCGGCATTTCGCGTTTCAAGGCGAGGGTTCCTCGCGCCTTGACGCCGAGCCTTCTGGCGACGGCCCTGCTGGCCGGCTGCGCGACCACGCCGCCGCCGCCTCCGCCCCCTCCGCCGCCGTCCGCGCCCGACGCCCCCGGCGGCGCCGTCCTCACCGACTGGCGCGGGGTCATCACCGCCGCCGACCGCGACCGTTATCAGCGCCGCGACGCCGCCTGGACCCTGGCCCTGCAACAGGCCAAACGTCAGCCCGGATCGGGGGATCTGTCCAGCCTGGGCGACCTGATCGACCCGGGCGCGGCGCGTCCCTCGGTGACGCCGCCCGTTGGCGCCTACCGCTGCCGCACCGTCAAGCTGGGCTCGCAGGGCGGCGACGAGGGCCTGGGCTATGTCGTCTATGGCTGGTTCGCCTGCCGCATTGAACAGACCTCGGCCGGGCTGAAATTCTCCAAGCTGACCGGGTCGCAGCGCCCCAGCGGTTTGCTCTTCCCCGAGAACGACCGTCACATGGTCTTCCTGGGTTCAATGGTCCTGGCCTCCGAACCCGCCGCCCGCTCCTATGGCCAGCGGCCTGAACGCGACATGGTGGCCGTGGTCGAGCGCATCGGCGAACGCCGCTGGCGCATGGTCATCCCCTGGCCGGCGAACGAGTCCAATCTGGACCTGATCGAACTGGTCCCGGCGCCCGCTCGGCGGTAGCGCCGGTCAAGCGGTCCGGTATGCCGGATAGCGCCGCCAGCGCTTGATCAGGATGTTGCCATAGGTGCCAAGCGCCGGCAGCGGGTCCAGGGGATCAAAGATGGCGTGGCTGCACTGAACGGCGTCGACGGCGATCTGGGTCAGCCGCCGCAGCGCCTCGCCCGGCTTCGCCTGGCCGCGCCTGATCTGCTTGCCCAGCAGGGTCAGATCGCCCTTGGTCCAGACATAGCGCACCCCGCGCCGATAGACGGCCCAGGGATCAGCGGGCGGCTCAATGGCCTGTCCCAGGGCCAGCTTCAGCCCCCAGACGCTGTGCGGCAGACCGGCGCATTCCGAAATCCGTCCCAGGCTGACGCGCGGATTGACCTCCATGAAGGTCACGGCCCCGGTCGTCGGACAGACGATGAATTGGGCGCAGCCGGTCGAGGAATAGGCCAGGTGCGCCGCCAGCCTCTCGACCCCCTCGCGCACCAGGGGCGTCGGCTCGACCGTCACGCCATAGGTGGTGTAGCCGGTGCCGTCGTACTCGTGGGTGCGCGCCGCCTTGATCTCGACCGCCCCCAGCAGCCGTCCGCGATCAGCGCTGAAGATGACGCTGTGGCGCGGGCCGGTCAGATATTTCTGAACGATCAACTCGGGGTGGATGTCCGGCCAGTGCGGCATGGCGACGGCCAGTTGCGCCGTATCCGTGATGATCAGCGCCTTGCGGTCGAACAGCTCGGCGTCGACCACGGCCGGCTTGACGATCAGGGGATAGCCTATGGCCTCGGCGGCCGCGAACAGGCCCTCCATGTCGCGCACCCGCCGATAGGGCGCCAGGGCGACGCCCAGGGTCTCGCACAGCTCGAACATCGCCGTCTTGTTCATGCAGGTCTCGACCGTCTCGGCCTCGGGCATGATCAGTCGCCCGCGCGCCTCGAACGCGGCCCGGTGGCGCGTCATGAAGCGCGAGCCCGCCTCGCTGACCGGCTGGATGACGTCGACGGGGTTTCGCTCCAGCCAGTTCAGGATGACCGGCAGGGCCTCGTCCGTGCCCGGCTCCAGCGGCGAATGGCGGAAGGACCCGCTCACATGGCGCGACCATTCCAGATAGTTGCTGGAGATCGAAACCCCGGCGAAGACCCGGCAGCCCGCCTGGTTCAGGGCCTTGGCCACGGGAAAGGCCATGCGCGCGTCGCCGACCAGAAGGACGCGCAGGGCCGATAACCGAGAATGGGGTTCGCCAATCATCGCGGCTGACTAGGCCGCGCAAGTTGTGCGGTAAATCAAATACGCCTGTAGCGAGATGTCGCCGGGTCGTGCTTGACCGCCGCCGTTTGCGGCGTCCACCCTGAGCGCCTTCAGATTTCAGGGGAGGCGCGGATGCGCGGCGTGGGTTTCACTATCGGTTCGGTCATCGCTGTCGGCGTGCTGATCGCCGTCGTTCTGGTCGGCTTCCCGACCTACAACGTCTATTCCAAGCAGATGGCGGGCAAGGCGGCCTACGAAGAGGCGGTGCAGAACCGTCGCATCCGCGTGCTGGAGGCTCAGGCCGCCCTGGACTCGGCCAAGCTGACCGCCGCCGCCGAGATCGAGCGCGCCAAGGGCGCGAACGAGGCCAACCGCATCATGGCCCAGGCCCTGGGCGGACCCGAGGCCTATCTGCGCTGGTCCTACATCAACATGCTGCAGGAAACCGCCGGCAAGGAAGGCCGCCAGACCATCTACATCCCCACCGAGGCCGGCATGCCCATCCTCGAAGCCGGCCAGCGTCCGCCGGCGCGCTGAGGCTAGACCGGCTGCGAATGCAGCCGCAGATAGGTCGGGCCGAACTCGGCGATCTGCGACAGGCGCGGCCAGTCCAGAATTTCGACCTGAGGATTGCTCCAGCGAACCAGGCCTTCGCGCCGCAGTTCCGCGATCAATCGGTTGACGTGCACGGTCGACAGACCGAGCGCGTCGCTCAGGACCGTCTGGGTCAGCGGCAGGTTGAAGGTCTGGCCCTCGGTCAGACCGACAGCGCTCAGGCGTGTGAAGAGTTCGCACACCAGGTGCGCCAGATGGCCCAGCCCGCTGCGCCGCCCCATGGCCACCAGCCACTGGCGATGGATGGCGGCGTCGACGATGGTGTCCAGCCACAGCAGCCGCGTCAGGTGGGCGTGCTCCTCGGTCAGGCGGCGCAGGCGGCTGTGCGGCGCATGGGCGATGACGCAAGGACACAGCGTCACCACGCCATGGTCCATCTGCTTCATCAGCAGACTGTGAAGATCGACGAAATCGCCGGCGACATTGATCTCGGTGATCTGACGGCGCCCGTCCGCCAGGGTGGAATAGCGCGCGGTGAAGCCTTCCAGCAGCAGGATGCTGTGCTCGGTATAGGCGTGCTCCAGCACGATATCCACATGGGCGTCCACCTTGCGCGGCGCGTCGAGCACCTCGGCCAGGGCGGTGAGCTCGCTGGCCGAGACGATGTCGCGGCGCGTCAGTTTTTCGATAAGGGCGTTGGTCATTGGGGAGGGCCCACAAAAAAGCGACTGTGCGAACGCTTGAAGCGTCGAAGCGTTGCCGTAGGTCAGTGTCGTACTTTGCCGATTTCCGAACTTACATATGTGAATGCAGAGATTTCTGAACGGCTTAGGTTTCTCGGTGCGCGGCCCTCGCGTGGGGAAGCTCTATGACGACCTATCTCTGTCTGATCACGGTTCGCGAGGGTCAGGTCCCGCATCTGCGGCATATCGACTGCCCGGCCGAGGGTGAAATTTCCCAATTCCTTGCGCCGGTGCTGGCCGAATGGCCCCAGGTTCATCGGGTCGAGGTGCTGGACGGCGACCACCTGGCCTTCGTCATGGAAGCGCCGACCCGGATGACCGCCTAGGTCGACGACTGACTGGCGCAGGTCGTCAGCCTGACGACTTCGGTCTGGCGATCGTCGGTGACGATCACCCTGAACTGGCGGGTCTTCCAGAAGGCCCGTCCCTGATAGCGCAGGATCTCCCCCATCGTATCGAGGGCGACGGCGTGGGCCGCGTCCGCATCGGCCAGTTCCTGACCATCTTCATCGGGGATCAGGCGCCCGTTTTCGGTATGAAAGAAATAGCGCGGCAAGCGGGGTCTCCTTTGCGGGTCCCGACTAAAGACTCCCGCGCCGACTTTTGTTCATCGTCCTGTGCAGAAGGTCAGATCCGCGTCAGCCGCAGGTCCTGATAGTCGTAAGAGAAGTCGATGTCGGGCGACACGCCCTTGACCGTGGCGGTCGCGGGCTTGGCCGTGGCGATGTTGAAGGTGATGAAGGCGTCTTCTTCGCGCTTGTCGGGGAAGCGGGTGCGGAAGGTCTCGCCGTCATAGGGCTCCAGCCATCCCTGCAAGGCCGGGGTGTGGGTGAAGCGCAGCCACAGCCCGGTCTTGCGGTTACGGCCGCGCCCCTCGATCTTCGGCTCGATGACGATGTCGCCGTACCAGGGGTCGCGCCAGGTTCCGACATAGGCGTCCAGCGGCATGGAGGGCGCCGCGCCCGCCGTCTGCTTGGCGTCGATCTCGACGGCGGCCTTCAGCGACTTCTCGACCCCCTCGGCCTCCCGCTTTTTGGAGTCGGCGATCCAGTCAACGTCCACTTGGTTCATAGCGATGTCCGACAGGCCCGAGCGCAGGGCGCGCAGCAGGAAGCTCTCCTCGGCGTTGGTGAAGACGCTAAAGCCGATCTTGCGGCCGGGGATCAGCACCGTGGCCGAGATGCCGCCGGGCGAGCCGCCCCCGTGGGTGGCCAGACGCTCGCCGCGATAGTCCTGCACCTGCAAGCCCATGGCGTAGGTCGAGGCCACGGCGCGGTTGGGCAGCTCCGCCGTCGGTCCGTTGGACGAGGAGACGATGATGTTGGGCTTATACATCTCGCGCGCGGCGGCTTCGGAGAACAGCCGCGACCCGTCGGCCAGCTTGCCGTCGTTCAGGCGCACGGCGATCCATTTGGCCCAGTCGTGGGCGCTGGCGCAGATGCCGCCCGCCGCCGCCGCGGAATCCCAGTTCCACACCTCGACGATGGACTCCGCGATCTGGGTCATCGCGCCCTGATAGCGCAGCGGCGGCCCGACCCGACCGTGGGGCAGAGCGCTCTTCTTCGGATCGGCCAGGCGCGCCAGGGGCACGCTCTCGCTCATGCCCACCTTGTCGAAGATGCGGGTCTGGACAAAGTCCTCCCACGACAGGCCGGACACCTTCTCGATCACCGCGCCCGCCACCACGAACATCAGGTTGCAGTAGTGGTAGTCCTCGCGGAACCCGTCCTCGATGGGCACGAAGGCGGCCTGGGCCAGGACCTCGGCGCGCGTCCGGTCGCTGTTGGGCCAGAACAGCAGGTCCCCGGCGCCCAGACCGAACCCGGCGCGGTGGCTCAGGGTGTCGCGCACGGTGATGCGTTCGCCCACCATCGGGTCAGACAGGGTGAAGCCCGGCAGATAGGTCCTGATCGGCTCGTCCCACTTCACCTTGCCCTCGTCGACCAGGATGGCCAGGCAGGCGGCGGTGACGTTCTTGGAGTTTGAGGCGATGGCGAACAGGGTGTGTTCGTCGGCGGGCTCGGCCTTGCCCTGACGCCGTACGCCATAGCCCTTGGCCAGTACGGTCTTGCCGTCGCGGACCAGGGCCAGGGACACGGCGGGCTGTTCCGGCCAGGCGGCCATGCAACGCTGCACCCAGGCGTCGGCGGCGGCGGCGATCTCCTCGTCGGTACGCGTATCGGCGCGGACCTGGGCCAGGGCCAGACCGGGCAGGGCGGCGCTGGAGGCGGCGACGGCGGAGGAAATCAGCGCCGCGCGGCGCGACAGGCGGATGGACATGGGCAGGCTCCGAAACACAGAACCGCGACGCTAGCGTTCTGCGTCCGTCGGGCCAAGACCTGACTGTGCCCGTCATGCCGGCCGCAGCCTCGCTGGCGAGGCGAAGAGCCGGGACCGCTCAAGACGCCGCCGTCTGCGTTTCCTGCGGTCCCGGATAGCGGCTGCGCCGCTTCCGGGATGACGGAAGTCAGGCCGCCAGCCGCCACCGTTGCAGATGGTCCAGCACGTCGGCCACGATCTGCGCCCGCGTAAAGCCGGTGACGTCTCGGGCGCGCGTGCCGTCCCCGGTCTGGGCCGTCATCCGCCATTCCAGCGCGCGTCTCGCCTCCGGCGCCTCCAGCGCGGTCAGGGCGGGCAGGGGCCGCGACCGGGCGCCGATGCGATAGAGGAAGTCGCGGCCATTGGCGTGTTCGACCACCAGCCAAACCCCGGTTTCGTCCATCTCGACGCGGCTGTTCTCCAGCCCGCCCTCGACCAGGGCGTCGCGCACCTCGACCAGGGCCGGCGCGCCCTGCCGCTCGATCTGACGGGCGATGTCCTTGCGGCTGGCGGGGGCGAAGATGCGCTTCAGCCGCTCTCGGATCGGCGGCGCCTCGGTCTCGATCGCCTCGCCCTTGAGGTCGGCGTCCATCTGCCGCGCCAGTCCGAAGGCCAGCAGGATCATGATGACCGCAAACGGCAGGGCCGCCACCAGGGTCGCGGCCTGAAGCGCGCCCAGACCCCCCGCCAGCAGCAGCAGGGCCGCCGTCAGCCCCAGAAGCCCGCACCAGTAGACCCGCTGCCAGCGCGGCGTCTCCTCGGCTCCGCCCGACGCAATGGTGTCGATGACCAGCGAGCCGGAATCGGCCGAGGTGACGAAGAAGACGGCCACCAGGGCCACCGCCAGGGTCGAGGTGATGGCCGTGCCCGGCAGGTATTCCAGGAAGTGGAACAGGGCCGTCGACAGGTCGGCCTGCACCGCGTCCGAAATGGCGCCGCCTGCTATGCCGAGGTCCAGGCCCATGGCCGAGTTGCCGAAGACCGTCATCCACAGGAAGGTGAAGGCGGTCGGCACCAGCAGCACGCCGATGACGAACTCCCGCACCGTCCGCCCGCGCGAGATGCGGGCGATGAACATCCCCACGAACGGCGACCAGGCGATCCACCAGGCCCAGTAGAACAGGGTCCAGTCCGCCATCCAGGCCCGCGGCTCATAGGCGTAGAGGGTGAAGGTGCGGACGAAGAAGTGATCCAGATATAGGCCGAAATTCTGCACATAGGCCCGCAGCAGGAACAGGGTCGGCCCCACCGCCAGCACGAACAGCATCAGGCAGACGGCCAGGATCAGGTTCAGCTCGGACAGCCGCCGCACCCCCTTGTCCACCCCGGTTAGCACCGAGATCGTCGCCGCCCCCATGACCACGACGATCAGCCCGACCTGTACCATCACCGTATTGGGTACGCCCGCCACATAGTTCAGACCCGAGGTGATCTGGGCCACGCCTAGGCCCAGGGAGGTGGCGATGCCGAACAGGGTGCCGCAGATGGCGAAGATGTCGACCGCGTCGCCGATCGGCCCGTTGATGCGCTTGCCCAGCAGCGGATAGAGCCCCGACCGCATGGTCAGCGGCAGACCCTTGCGGTGGGCGAAATAGGCCAGGCTCAACCCCACGACGGCATAGATGGCCCAGGCGTGGACGCCCCAGTGGGTATAGGTGATGACCATGGCTTCGCGCGCGGCGTCTATCGTGCCGGGCGCCGCCTCGGGCGGGGCGATATAGTGCTGCACCGGCTCGGCCACGGCGAAATACATCAGGCCGATGCCCATGCCCGCCGCGAACAGCATGGCCAGCCATGAGACATAGGGGAAGTCCGGCTCCGCGTCGTCCGGTCCCAGCTTCAGCCGCCCCGTCGGTCCCACGGCCAGAACGGTGACGAACAGCAGGAAGCCCGCGACGACGGCCACATAGAACCAGCCGAAGGTGTCGATCACCCAGGCCTGGGCCGCGCCGAAAATCAGGTCGGACGTCGAGGGCGCGATCATGGCGAGGAGAAGCAGGGCGCCCGCGATGGCGCTGGCCCCCCAGAAGACACGGGGGTTCATCTTGGTCGTCAGCATGGGTCCCTAGCGCACGGCGACGCTTGGGGTTCCATGTCATGTCACAGAGCGGCCATCGGCATGAAGAAGATGTAACTGTGGTCGGCGACGACCGGCTGATAGTCGCTCTGTTCGAGGGGGCGTCGAGGGGACGTCCGCAGGGACGCGACCATGTCGAAACTGAAGCTTGCTCCGCTGCTGGGAGCCGTTCTGGCCTTGCCGGCGGGCGCCGTCCTGGCCGCCCAGACGCCGCCGCCCGCGGCAGGAACCCAGCAGGCCCAGACGCCCCCGGCCACGCCGAGCCCGCAGGACGCGGAAGACAAGGATCAGCCCGCCACCGTGGGCGACGTCGTCGTCACCGCCCGCGCCAACGACGTGCGGACCTCCATCGATTCCATCAGCTACAGCCTGGCCGACGATCTTCAGGCCGCGAACGGCACCCTGGCCGAGGCCCTGCGCAACCTGCCCTCCGTCGATGTCGACCCCCAGGGCAATGTCTCCCTGCGCGGCGACAGCAATGTCACCATCCTGGTCGACGGCCGCCCCTCGGCCATCTTGTCCGGGCCGAACCGCGCCGACGCCGTCCTGCAACTGCCCGGCAGCCGCTATGCGCGGATCGAGGTCATGACCAACCCCTCCGCCGCCTATAGCCCCGAGGGCTCCGGCGGCGTCATCAACCTGATCACCAAGCCGACCCCGCCGGCCGCTGTCGGAGCGCCCGGCGCTCCGGCGACGACGACCACCACCGGCTCCCTGCGGGTCAATGTCGGCGACAACGGGCGTTGGAACCTCGGCGCCAGCGGGTCGCGCCAGCGCGGCAAGCTGACCCTGACCGGCGACGTCAACTATCGCTACGACGATCAGAACTTCGCCTTCGACCGGCTGCGGGAACAGCTCGACCCCGTCACCGGCGCCGTCACCTCCACGACCACGACGGTCCAGGAGAACGACATGATCCAGAAGGGAGTCTTCGCCCGGCTCGCCGCCGAATACCGCCTGACCGACAAGACGATGCTGACCGGCGAGCTGCGCGCCAACCGCTTCGAGGCGGACTCCGAGGCCTGGGGGCTGTTCGAAACGCGCGATGCGTCGGGCACCCTGACCTCGGCCTACGCCCGCGACGGCGTGGGCGGCTTCAGCATGGACGGTTGGGGCGCCACCGCCCGCGTCCTGCATCAGTTCGACACCTCGGGCCATGAGTGGTCCAACGAGCTGCGCTACGACCGCAACGACCATGAGAGCACGTCGCTGAACGCCAACGTCTTCTCGGTTCCGGCGTCGCCGACGTTGTACGAGCAGCAGAGCAATCTCAGCGCTCAGGAAACGGTCGGCTTCACCAGCGCCTATACCCGCCCGATGGACGACGGCTCCAAGCTGCGCGCCGGTTATGAGCTGAGCCTCAGCCGCCCGGATCAGGACGCCGTGCTTCGGCGCGGCCCGTCGGAGGCCGCCCTGGCCCCCGTGCCGAGCCTGAGCAACCGCTTCGAGGCCGAACAGACGGTCCACGCCCTCTACGCTACCTATGAGCGCCCGTTCGGCGAGAAGCTGTCGGCCCAGTTCGGCCTGCGCCTGGAGCAGGCTGAAGTCGAGGTCGAGGACGTCACCAACGCCGTGCGCGCCTCTCAGGACTACTTCCGCGCCTATCCGACCGGCCACGTTCAGTACAAGCTGACGGATACCCAAACCCTGCGCGCCAGCTATTCGCGCCGCATCCAGCGGCCGCAGCCGACCCAGCTCAACCCCTTCGTGAGCTACGGCGATCCGCTGAACCTGCGCTCGGGCAACCCCGGCCTGGAGCCGCAAGAGACCGACAGCTTCGAGGCCATGTGGCAGATGCGGCGCGGCCAGAGCTTCTATCAGGCCACCGCCTATTACCGCGACACGACCAAGGCCTTCACCGACGTGGCGACCGACGTCGGCGGCGGGGTCCTGCTGACCCGGCCCGAGAACCTCGGCGCCCGGCGCGACCTCGGCGTCGAAGTGACCGCCAGCGGTCGCCTGCACCCGACCCTGCGCTACAACGCCAGCCTCAACGCCTTCCGTCAGGAGATCGACGCCGCCGGCATCCCCGGCGCGCGGGACCGCGAGGGCGACCTGGTGACGGGCCGCCTCAGCCTGAACTGGCAGGCCACGCCCAAGGACTTCGTCCAGGTCATGGGCTTCTGGCAGGGCGACCAGCTGCTGGCGCAAGGCACCCGCGAGAGCGGCGGGATGGTCAATCTGGGCTATCGCCGCAAGCTCAACGAGACTCTATCGCTGCAGTTCACCGCGCGCGACATCCTCAACTCCTTCGGCGGCGCCACCACCTATGACACGCCCCTGTTCCGCGAGCGCGTCGATCAGGACATCAACCTGCGCGCCTTCTACCTGGGTCTGACCTGGTCCTTCGGCGGCGGTCCCCGCAAGCCCGAGCCGCAGTTCGACTTCTCGACCGGCCCGACCGGGGGCTGATCATCAGGCCCGCGTCTCCCAGGCGGTCCAGACCGCGACGGCGACCAGGCCCAGGGCCATGGCGGCGCGCATCCTCGGCCCCTGGGCGCGCGTCAAAAGGGCGCCGCCCGCCCGCGCCGCCGTCAGCACGATGACCGAGTGGACGATGACGCTGACCACGACATGCAGGCTCCCCAGCGTCAGGGCCTGCGCCAGCAGCGGCCCCTGCGCCGGTCGGATGAAGCCGGGCAGCAGGACGACATAGAGCAGGGCCGCCTTGGGGTTCAGCAGGTTGCCGATCAGGCCGCGCCGGAACAGGGCGCGCCGCCGCGTCTCGATGGGCGCCGCGTCCGCACCGTCGCCGGTGCTGCGCCAGGCGTCCCAGGCCAGCCACAGCAGGAAGCCCACCCCCGCCCAGCGGATGGTCTGGTAGAGGGCGGGCCAAAGCAGCACCACCTCGGTCAGGCCGAAGGCGGCGGCCACCATCCACAGCGTCAGGCCCAGGGTGATCCCGGCCACCGCCGCCAGCCCCGCCGTCCGCCCCTGCGACAGCGAGACGATCGCCAGCCAGCCCATGTTCGGCCCCGGCGTCAGCTCCATCAGCGCCACCGCCGCCAGGAACGGCAGGACGACCGTCCGATCGACCGGCACGTGCGTCAGAAATTCCATGAAGCCTCCGATAGCCACGCTAGGCCCGGACGACCCCTTTCATCAATCGCGGGTGACGGGGCTTGCGTGGCCGATCCGCCACACCCACCTCGGTTTGACACAACTCAAGGCGTCGCTTCGTCGAAGGGCGCGTTGATGTATTTCCGCCTTCCGAGTGGACTGCACCATGAATCTCGACCTCTATTCCGACCGCGCCAAACAGGCCGTCCAATCCGCCCAGTCGCTGGCGCTCGCCCGGCGGCACCAGCAGTTCGCGCCCGAGCACCTGCTGAAGGTGCTGCTGGAGGAACGCGACGGCCTGGCCCGCAAGCTGATCGATCAGGCCGGCGGCGACCCGTCCGCCGTCGAGCTCGTCACCGAAGGCCTGCTGAAGAAGCGGCCCCAGGTCGAGGGCGGCTCGGGCCAGCTCTATCTGGACGGCGACACCGCCCGCGTCTTCAACGCCGCCGAGGAGGCCTCGAAAAAGGCCGGCGACGCCTTCGTCACCACCGAGCGCCTGCTGGCCGCCATCGCCAAGGAGGGCGGGGCCGCCGCCGAGGCGCTGAAATCCGCCGGCGTCACGCCCAAGAAGCTGGATGAAGCCGTCGCCGAGATGCGCAAGGGCAAGACCGCCGACAGCGCCGGCGCCGAGGATTCTTACGACGCCCTGAAACGCTACGCCCGCGACCTGACCGAGGCCGCGCGCGACGGCAAGGTCGACCCCGTCATCGGCCGCGACGAGGAGATCCGCCGCACCATCCAGGTCCTGGCCCGCCGCACCAAGAACAACCCCGTCCTGATCGGCGAGCCTGGCGTCGGCAAGACCGCCATCGTCGAGGGCCTCGCATTGAGGATCGTCAACGGCGACGTGCCCGAAAGCCTGAAGGACAAGAAGGTCCTGTCGCTCGACATGGGCAGCTTGATCGCCGGCGCCAAATACCGCGGTGAGTTCGAGGAGCGCCTGAAAGCCGTGCTCAACGAGGTGGCCCAGGCCGAGGGCGGCATCGTCCTCTTCATCGACGAGATGCACACCCTGGTCGGCGCCGGCAAGGGCGACGGGGCCATGGACGCCTCCAACCTCTTGAAGCCCGCCCTGGCGCGCGGCGAACTGCACTGCGTCGGCGCCACCACGCTCGATGAATACCGCAAGCACGTCGAAAAGGACGCGGCCCTGGCCCGCCGCTTCCAGCCGGTCTTTGTCGCCGAACCCACCGTCGAGGACACGGTGTCGATCCTGCGCGGCCTCAAGGAGAAGTACGAGGTCCACCACGGGGTGCGCATCAGCGACAGCGCCATCGTCGCCGCCGCCACCCTGTCGAACCGCTACATCACCGACCGCTTCCTGCCGGACAAGGCCATCGACCTGATCGACGAGGCCGCCAGCCGCGTGCGCATGGCCGTCGATTCCAAGCCCGAGGCGCTCGACGAAATTGACCGCCGCCTGGTCCAGCTCAAGATCGAGCGCGAGGCCCTGAAGAAGGAAAGCGACAGCGCCTCGCAGCAGCGTCTGGAGAAGATCGACGACGAGATCGCCGACCTCGAAGGCCAGTCGGACGACATGACCGCCCGCTGGAAGTCGGAAAA
Organism: Brevundimonas bullata; assembly: GCF_003350205.1. Classification (GTDB taxonomy): domain Bacteria; phylum Pseudomonadota; class Alphaproteobacteria; order Caulobacterales; family Caulobacteraceae; genus Brevundimonas; species Brevundimonas bullata. The sequence continues at coordinate 48,811 of NZ_QLLC01000016.1, forward strand.
GGCCAAGGTCGGCCAGGGCGCGCAACTGCGCGAGACCCTGGACCGTCTGCGCGCCGAACTGGCCGCCGCCCAACGCGCCGGCGACCTCGGCCGCGCCTCAGAGATCGCCTACGGCCAGATTCCGCAGCTGGAACGTCAGCTGACCGACGCCGAAGCCGCCGAGAAACCCGCCGAAGGCCCCCTGACCCCAGAGGTCGTCGACGCCGAGCAGATCGCCGCCGTCGTCAGCCGCTGGACCGGCGTGCCCGTCGACAAGATGCTGGAGGGCGAGCGCGAGAAGCTGCTCAAGATGGAGGATGAACTGGGCCGCCGCGTGGTCGGTCAGGACGAGGCTCTGGAAGCCGTGTCCGACGCCGTGCGTCGCGCCCGCGCCGGGCTGAACGACCCCAATAAGCCGCTGGGCAGCTTCCTCTTCCTCGGCCCGACGGGCGTGGGCAAGACCGAGCTGACCAAGGCCCTGGCCGGCTATCTGTTCGACGACGACAACGCCATCACCCGCATCGACATGTCCGAATACATGGAGAAGCACTCGGTCAGCCGCCTGATCGGCGCCCCTCCCGGCTATGTCGGCTATGACGAGGGCGGCACCCTGACCGAGGCCGTGCGCCGTCGCCCCTATCAGGTCATCCTGTTCGACGAGGTCGAAAAGGCCCACCCCGACGTCTTCAACGTGCTTCTGCAAGTGCTGGACGACGGTCGCCTGACCGACGGCCAGGGCCGGACCATCGACTTCAAGAACACCCTGATCATCATGACCTCCAACCTGGGCAGCCAGTATCTGGCCGACCAGCCCGAGGGCGAGGATGTCGAGGCCGTCCGTCCCCTGGTCATGGAACAGGTCCGCGCCCACTTCCGGCCCGAGTTCCTGAACCGCATCGACGAGATCATCCTGTTCCACCGCCTCGGCCGCGAACAGATGGGCGGCATCGTCCGCATCCAGCTCGCTCGCCTCGAAAAGCTGATGGCCGACCGTCGCCTGACGCTCGCCCTGGACGACAGCGCCCTCAACTGGCTCGCCGACAAGGGCTACGACCCCGTCTACGGCGCCCGCCCCCTCAAGCGCGTCATCCAGAAGGAACTGGTCGACCCCATGGCCAAAAAACTCCTCGCCGGCGAGATCGAGGACGGGTCCGTGGTGGCCGTGTCAGCCGGCGAGGACGGGCTGGAGATCGGCAAGGCGCGGGTGCATTAGCACTCGCGCAACTCGTTCAGCTTATGCGGCTTCCGCTTGCAGGATTCGCGCACTTATTTCCTCAGTGCTGTGAAGAGGTCGAAAGCGAATTCGGCGCTGATCAGCCTGCCAAGTAAGTTGTTCAACTGTTTCATTCAGTCGATCAGCATCGCGTCTACTCATCTCGTCTCTTTGCGGAACTTCTACAAGCATTTCGTGAGAGTCCGACGGGGCATTGTCGTTGCTACCCCGATCTATCTCGAGATCCCACATTCTCTTGACGATCCTGTTCACGGTCTGTGCGCGAAAATTCGGAGCCATAAAATCAATATTGGCCACAATGCTTTCGCTTTTGTAGTCAACGTCGTTCTGGTGCGCAGGAAGTCTTTTGGCTCTAATAAAATGAGGTCTAAAATTGCTGATCAAGCTAGGTTTTTCGGCAAGAACTTTGCGTATTACTTCGGCTGCTGGCGCCTTTTTGCTTTCTGTTGTCTTATTATAAAGCGCGACGTTCTGGTCTGATGAAAAAATTTCTCGACGGTTATTATCATGTAGCGAAGAAGTTGCTGCGAGCCAAAACTCACAAATCTCTACAAGCGAGATTCCTGCCGCATCTTGTGGGTTGCCAATCATCACTCCGCTCACAGGTGCACGAAACTCGCGACCTATAAGGAGCCCGTGCTCAGCGAGTTGCTTTTCGAATGAACGTAAAGCTAGCCGTGCGACTTCAATTACTTCCGAGGCTTTGCCAGCCAGAAGGCATTCAAGACGTTCGAGTGAATTTGCACATTCTAGGTGGAAGTCATCCTTGGATACAGCAGCGATGCCAAGGACAAGACGTTCCGGGGAATCGGCGAATGGTCGCAACAGCAGTGGCATCCATTGCGCGTCAACGCGCTGCCGGAGAGATGGAAATCTCATCTCCATCACGCCGCTCCGACGCTCGTTTGTAGCGCGTCCGCCACAATCGGTTTTAGGTGCTGCCCACGATCTTTCAGAAACGAGACAAGGGCAGACCCTTCGCTCGCATCCAAAAATTGACCGAAGTTGCTCGCTGCGCCAGCCTCGGTCAGAGAATTATCATTGGCGAGCGAGCACACACTCATAGCTTCAGCCAATTTTTGGTCTCGCTGGTCCTTCGGGATGTAGGGCGTCAGCCAATCGCGCAACTTGTTTGAAAATATCTTGCTAGGGTCAAGGTCTGCGACGGTCCAAGTTGGCCCTGCAAAAGCGTGACCGTGATCAATGAGATAGACGTTGTCTCCCTCGAACAGAAGATTGCCTTGGTGCCTATCCGTATTCGCAATCCAGCTATCGAACCCATACATCAGCCCAGTTTTCGGCCACACCCCCAAGCGACGACAAGCGTCTTCGTACGCTGTTGGGTCTGCCCGGTCGTAGCACTGCCAAATGGCGGGTGTCTGAGCATCGACTGACACGAAAACGTACCGCCCAGAACCATCCGCCGAGGCAGGAGCCGCTGACAAGGAAAGGTCTCCATCCGGCACAAAGCCAAGGTAGGGACGTGGGATCGGCAAGCCTGCCGCGGTTGCCAACGCGGCGGCCAAGAGTTCGTTAGCTAGCTGTTTGCTGTCGAGGTCTTTGATGAAGGCGAGCCTAATATCGTTGTCGCCGACGACCACGCGCCCTCTGTAGGTCGGGTTTACATTGTTCTCGAAGTTGAAGCGGGTTGCGCCGGGAAGAACCGTCGCAAGGCCCACGTCCATGGTCGGCACTGTCATTTATAGGTCCCCATCTTGGGGCCAGTCTTAGCTCTGAAGTTGTTTTCCGCAATAGCTATAGCCAAGCCTACGACAATGGCGTCAATGGCTGACGGTAAGAACCAGCACGGTCATCACCCCAGCACCGGCATCACCTCCACCCCGTCGCAGACGAAGATGGACATGTGCGGGTGGCCCTCGAACAGGCGGGTCGCCGCCTCGTGGCTGTCGGCGCGCACCACCATGAAGACGGTCAGCAGGTTTACCATGTCCGTCACGGCGCCGTCGTCGCCGATGCGCTTGGTCGGGCCCAGCGGGCCGCCCTGATAGACGATGGCGTCGCGGTGCGCCTCTTCCCAGGCGGCGACGGCGGCCACGCCGATGCGGGCCGTCTCGGCCTGCTCGGCCTCGCTCATGGCGCGCCATGCCCGCCATTTGGGGCCGGTCTTGTCGCTGGTGAAGACGGCCAGGTAATGGGTCTCGGCGCTCATCGAAGCCTCCCGTTTGCGGGGAGGGTCGGACTTTCGTTTGACGAGGGCAAGCGGGACCGGTTCCTTCTCCCCTTGAGGGAGAAGGTGGGCGCCGGAGGCGCTCGGATGAGGGGTGTCAGCGCTGAGGGGTCAGGAAGAAGAATGGCGGCGCCTGAGCGAGCAAGCGGCGGCGCCGTCACCCCTCATCCGTCATGCTCCGCACGACACCTTCTCCCACGAGGGGAGAAGGAAGAACGCGCTCAAGCAGCGAGCGACTTTAGATGTGTATAGCGTGCCCCAAGGCCCGCAGGCTGGCCTCGTGGAAGGCCTCGCCCAAGGTCGGGTGGACGTGGATGGTTCCCGCCACGTCCTCCAGCACGGCGCCCATTTCCAGCATCTGGGCGAAGCTGTTGGACATCTCGGAGACGTGCTGGCCGACGGCCTGGATCCCCAGGATGCGGTGGTCGGTCTTGGAGGCGATGACGCGGACGAAGCCGCCGTCCTCGCCGGCCTCGATGGCCAGGGCGCGGCCGATGGCGGCGAAGGGGAAGACGGACTGGATCACATCGTCGCGGCCCTCGACGTCCTGCGGACCCAGGCCCGCCGAGACGATCTCCGGCTCGGTGAAGCAGACGGCGGCGATGGTGACGGGATCGAAGACGCGGTCATGGCCCGCGATGATCTCGGCCACGACCTCGCCCTGGGCCGAGCCCTTGTGCGCCAGCATGGGTTCGCCGGTCAGGTCGCCGACGGCCCAGACGTTCTTCATCGAGGTGGCGCAGCGCCTGTCGATCTTCACGAAGGCGCCGTCCATGGCGACGCCCATGGTCTCCAGACCCCAGCCCTTGGTGCGCGGGCGACGGCCGACGGTGACCAGCACCTTGTCGGCGTCCAGTTGCATCGGATTGCCGTCCTTGTCGGTGACGTTCAGCTTGCCGTCGCCAAAGCCGCCCGCGCGGGCGCCGAGGAACAGCTCGACGCCGTGCTTCTCCAGCCACTTCTGCACCGGGTCGGTCAGGGCCTTGTCGTAGAGCGGCAGCAGCCGGTCGGCCATCTCGACGATGGCCACCTCGGCGCCCAGCTTGCGGAAGGCGATGCCCAGTTCCAGGCCGATATAGCCGCCGCCGACGACGACCAGCTTCTTGGGCACCTCCGACAGGCTCAGGGCTTCGGTGGACGAAATCACGTCGCCGCCGAAGGGCAGGAAGGGCAGTTCGACCGGCTCCGACCCCGTGGCCAGGATGACGTGTTCGGCGGTGATCAGGATGGGGCCGTCAGCGGTCTCGACGCGGCAGGTCTTGGCGTCCGAGAACTCGGCCCAGCCCTTGATGACCTTGACCTTGGCCTTCTTCAGCAGGGCGGCGACGCCGGCGTTAAGCTTCTTGACGATGCCGTCCTTCCATTCGACCGTCTTGGACAGGTCGATGGCCGGGGCCGACGCGGTGATGCCCAGGGTGCCGTCGCCAGCGGCCTTGGCCACCGTCTCATACTTGCCCGCGGCGTGGATGATGGCCTTGGACGGAATGCAGCCGACGTTCAGGCAGGTCCCGCCCAGGCCGTCGCCGCCGTCCACCAGCACGGTGTCCAGCCCCAACTGGCCGCAACGGATGCCCGCGACATAGCCGCCGGTGCCGGCGCCGATGATCAGGACTTTGGTTTTCAGGGTCTGCATGATCCGAACAACTTCCGCTCATCCCCGCGGAGGCGGGGACCCAGGTTTTTGGCTATGCGCTCAGCGTCTCGACGAGATCGCGCCAGCCGGGGTTCATTTCTTCAATCAGCCGCAGTTTCCACTGCCGATTCCATTTCTTGATCTGACGCTCCCGTCGAAACGCCGCCTCGCGGGTTTCGTGCGTTTCGAACCAGACCAGCCTCTCTACGTCGTGCTCGGCGGTGAACTTGGACCCCGCCCCTTCCTTGTGCTGCCAGGCGCGCAGACCAATGTCGTCGGTCGAACCCGTATAGAGCGTCCCATTCCGTCGGCTGGCCATGATGTAGGTGAAAAAGGCCAAGGGCGGGGTCCGAAGCTAAAGCCTGGGTCCCCGCCTCCGCGGGGATGAGCGGAAGGAAGGTGCTGGGTTCTCAGTTCATCCAGAGCGTGGCCGGGTGCTCCAGCAGGCCCTTGATGCGCTGCACGAAGACCGCCGCATCATGCCCGTCGACGATGCGGTGATCGAAGCTGGAGCTGAGGTTCATCATCTTGCACACGACCATCTGGCCGTCCTTGACCACCACGCGCTCGGCGATCTTGTTCGGGCCGACGATGGCGACCTCGGGGTGGTTGATGATGGGCGTGTGCACCACGCCGCCCAGCGTCCCCAGCGAGGTGATGGTGATGGTCGAGCCGGACAGTTCCTCGCGCTTGGCCGAGCCGTCCTTGGCCGCGCCCGAGACGCGGGCGATTTCCAGGGCGGTGGCGTAGGGGTCCAGCGCCTCGGCGTGGCGGACGACCGGCACCATCAAGCCGTTCGGCGTCTGGGCGGCGATGCCCAGATGGACCGGGGCGTGCGTCGTCAGGACGCCGGCCTCGTCGTCGTAATGGCTGTTGATGGTCGGCTGGTCGCGCAGGGCCACGACGATGGCGCGGGCGATGAAGGGTAGGACGTTCAGCTTGGGCTGGTCCTTGGCCTTGGTCGCGTTCAGGTGGGCGCGCAGTTCCTCCACCGCCGTCATGTCGATTTCCTCGACATAGGTGATGTGCGGGATGCGACGCACGCTCTCGGCCATCTTCTCCGCGATCTTGCGGCGCAGGCCGATGATCTTGGTCTCGGTGGCGCCCTCGGCGCGGGCGTAGGTCGAGGACGCCGTGCCGCTCGTGGCGGCGGGCATGGACCCCCCGCGCGCGACGAAGGCGTCCAGGTTTTCATGCTGGATGCGGCCGGCGGGACCCGAGCCCGGCACGAAGGCCAGGTCGATGCCCAGATCACGGGCGCGGTTGCGCACGGCGGGCGAGGCCAGGGCGCGTTCGCCCGGCTGGCGGCCGGTCATGGCCGGGACGGGCTTGGCTTCGGCCTTGGGCGCAGGAGCGGCCTTGGCGACCGGCGCAGGCGCGGCCTTTTCAGCTTTGGCGACGGGCGCGGGGGCCGCAGCCGGAGCGGCGGCGACATTGCCCTTGCCCTGGACGTTGAAGCTGACCAGAGGCCCGCCGACGGGGACCTGCTGGCCCGCGTCGCCGTGCAGGGCGACGACCACGCCGTTGATGGGGCTGGTGATCTCGACCGTCGCCTTGTCGGTCATGATGTCGGCGAGGATCTGATCCTCCTCGACCGCGTCGCCGACCTTGACGTGCCAGCCCACCAACTCGGCCTCGGCCGTGCCTTCGCCCACGTCGGGCAGCTTGAACACATAGTTCCCGGCGACGGCCGGGGCGTTGACCGGGGCGGTCTCGACCTTCGGCGCTTCAACAGCGACGAGGGCGGGCTCGGACTTGGCGGCGACGGGGGTCGGAGTCGGCTCGGCGTCGGCGGCATTGCCCGCGCCCTCGACCTCGAACTCGACCAGGGGGCCGCGCACGGGGATCATCTGGCCGGGCTCGCCGTGGATGGCCAGAACCTTGCCGCTGACCGGGGCGGTGATTTCCACCGTGGCCTTGTCGGTCATGATGTCGGCGACGATCTGGTCTTCCTCGACCCTGTCGCCGACCGCGATATGCCAGGCGACCAGTTCGGCCTCGGCGGTGCCTTCGCCCACGTCGGGCAGCTTGAAGACGAAACGACCCATCTCAACGGCCTCCCGACATGACGGTTTTCAGGGCGTCGGCCACGCGTTGCGGGCCGGGGAAGTATTCCCACTCGAAGGCGTGCGGGTAGGGGGTGTCCCAGCCCGTGACGCGCGCGATGGGCGCCTCCAGATGATAGAAGCAGCGTTCCTGAACCAGGGCCGACAGCTCGCCCCCGAAGCCCGAGGTTTTCGGCGCCTCGTGTACGATGACGCAGCGGCCGGTCTTCTTGACCGAGGCTTCGATGGTCTCGATGTCCAGCGGCACCAGGGTGCGCAGGTCGATGACCTCGGCGTCCACGCCCGCGTGCTCGGCGCCGGCCAGGGCGACCCAGACCATGGTGCCATAGGCCAGGATGGTCACATCCGAACCTTCGCGCATGACGCGAGCCTTGCCGATCGGCAGGGCGTATTTCTCGGTCGGGACCTGGGCCAGCTCCTGGGTCTTCCACGGCGAAACCGGCTTCTCGTGCCAGCCGTCGAAGGGGCCGTTGTAGAGGCGCTTGGGCTCGAAGAAGACGACCGGATCGTCGTCCTCGATGGCGGCGATCAGCAGGCCCTTGGCGTCATAGGGGTTGGACGGAATGACAACCTTCAGACCCGCGATATGGGTGAACAGGGCTTCCGGCGACTGGCTGTGCGTCTGGCCGCCGAAGATGCCGCCGCCGTAGGGGCTGCGGATCGTGATCGGCGAGGTGAACTGACCGCCCGAGCGGTAGCGCATCTTGGCCGCTTCGGAGACGATCTGATCATAGGCCGGATAGATGTAGTCGGCGAACTGGATCTCGACGACCGGGCGCAGACCATAGGCGCCCATGCCGATGGCGGCGGCGACGATGCCGCACTCCGAAATCGGGGCGTCGAAGCTGCGGGTCAGGCCGTGCTTCTGTTGCAACTGGTCGGTGACGCGGAAGACGCCGCCGAAATAGCCCGCGTCCTCGCCGAACGACAGGACGTTCGGGTCCTCGGTCATCTTGACGTCGATGGCCGAGTTCAGGGCCTGGATCATGTTCATCGGCACGACGCCCTTGGCGGGCGCTTCCGACTTCGGCGCATTGTTCTGATCGACCATGTCGGGCTCGAGGCCGTCGTTGCGGTCGGCGTCAGTGTAGGTTTGCTGGGTCATGGTCAGACTCCGACCTCGCGGCGCTGTTCGATCAGGCGCCAGTCCTCGGTCGCATAGACCTCTTCGAACATGGTCTTCACGCTCGGGCGCGACTGGCCCAGGGTGCCGATGGCTTCGGATTCCTTGCCGGCGGCGCGGACCTGCTCGACGGCGTCTTTCTCGGCTTCTACCTGCTGCTCGTCCGACCATTCGCCAAGCACGATCAGGTGCTGCTTCAGGCGCTCGATGGGGTCGCCCAGCGGCCACTTCTCGGCCTCGTCGCCGGGGCGATAGCGGCTGGGGTCGTCAGACGTCGAGTGCGGGGCGCCGCGATAGGTGAACAGCTCGATCACCGTCGCGCCCTGGTTGGTGCGCGCGCGCTCCTCGGCCCATTGGGTCGCGGCCCAGACGGCCAGGAAGTCGTTGCCGTCGACGCGCAGGGCCGGCAGGCCGTAGCCGATGGCCTTGGCGGCGAAGGTCGTGTCCAGACCACCCGCGATGCCCATGAAGGAGGAGATGGCCCACTGGTTGTTGACGACGTTCAGAATGACCGGGGCGCGGTAGACCGAGGCAAACGTCAGGGCGTTGTGGAAGTCGCCTTCCGCCGTGGCTCCGTCGCCGATCCAGCTGATGGCGATCTTGTCGTCGCCCTTGTAGGCGCTGGCCATGGCCCAGCCCACAGCCTGCGGCACCTGGGTGCCCAGGTTGCCCGAGATGGTGAAGAAGCCATAGTCCTTGGCCGAATACATGATCGGCAGCTGGCGGCCTTTGATCGGATCTTCGGCGTTGGAATAGATCTGGTTCATCATGGTCGCCAGCGGATAGCCGCGTGCGATCAGAAGCCCCTGCTGGCGATAGGTGGGGAAGCCCATGTCCTCGCGGCTCAGGATCATGCCCTGGGCGACCGCGATGGCCTCTTCGCCGGTGCACTTCATATAGAAGCTGGTCTTGCCCTGGCGGTGGGCGCGGTGCATCCGCTCGTCAAAGGCGCGCGTCAGGATCATGGCCTTCAGGCCGCGACGCATCGTCTCGGGGTCCAGTTTCGGGTCCCACGGCCCGACGGCCTGACCTTCGTCGTCCAGGACGCGCACCAGCCGGAAGGCGTGATCGCGCATGTCATAGGGGGCGGTCGAAACCTCTGGCCGGCTGACGACGCCGGCGGGATCGAACTGCAAGTGGCTGAAATCAGGCGCATCGCCGGGCCGGCCCGAAGGCTCTGGCACGCGCAGCGACAGCGTGGGCGTATTCTTCATCATGCGTCCCGTCCGGTTAATCCGACCGCGTTTCCTCTATGAAGAGGGCATAGCATGGCGTGTCTCTGTTGGCCTTCCTAAAAATACCCTTGCCAAATGGTGATTTGGGGTATTTTATTGCGTCAAATCCCCTTTTGGAGAAACGCCTTTGGCTGACGAACTTGATCCTATCGACGCTCGCATCCTCGACATCCTGCAACAGGACGCTGGATTGTCGGTCGCCGAGGTCGCCGATCGCGTCGGCCTCTCGGCCTCGCCCTGCTGGCGCCGGATCAAGAGACTGGAGGACTCTGGCCTGATACGCAAGCGGGTCACGCTTCTGGACGCCGGTCTTCTGGGTCTGGACTTCGAAGTCTACGCCATCGTCAAGCTGAGCCTGCCCTCGCGCGAGAACCTCGACATATTCGAATCCGCCGTCGCCACCTGGCCGGAAGTGGTGCAGTGCGCCACCATCACGGGCCGCGAGGACTATGTCCTGCGCATCATCACCTCGGACATGCACGCCTTCGACCAGTTCCTGCGCGACAAGCTGCTGACCCTGGGCATCGTCTCCGACTGCGCCAGCCATATCGTCACGCGCGGCGTGAAGAACGTCACCACCCTGCCGCTGGGCATCATCACCCCCCACGTCAGCTAAAGAGACGCCGTACGGTCGGAGAGAGGGCGCCTGTGGCGGAGGGTTTCATGCTCAAGTCGTGCGCCCTCGCGGCGGCCTTTGCCGCGCTCGGGGCGGGAGGCGCCATCGCGGCAGTCCCGCTGTCGGATCAGGCCCCGGCGGCGGCCGTCGCCGAATCCGACGTCGCAGCCTTCCGGCGGCTGCGGGCTGAGGCGGTGACGGCGCTCAACGCCGACGACCTGGACGCCGCCGCCCGGCTGCTTGTCCAGGCCGACGCGCGCATTCCCAATCATCCGGGTCTGATCCTGTTGCGGGCACGGGTGGCCGCCGCGCGCGGAGACGCCGCACAGGCCGTGGCCCAGTTGCACCGCTATGGCCTCGCCGGACTGTCCACGAACCTGGCGCGCGACGAGGCCCTGTCTTCGGTCGCCGCCGCCCCTGGTTTCGCCGAAGCCGCCGCGCGGCTTGAGGCCAATCGCGCCCCGATCGGCGCGGACCGGCTCTCCGTCGTCGCCGTTCTGGAGAGGGCGGGCCTTGTCGAGAGCATGACCCGCGATCCGGCGGGCGGGGGCTGGCTGGTCTCGCGGGTGGCGGGGCGAGACATCGTCCGGCTGGCCCACGACGGCGACGTCACGCCCTGGCTCAAGGCCGAGGGGCCGGTAGAGGGCGTGCTGGGTCTGGCGCCGGACCCGTCGCGCGACCTGTTGTGGGCCGCCGTCAGCCCCGCGCCCCCCGCCGCTCACGGGCGCGAGGATGTCGGCCCGGCCGCGCTTCTGGCGATCCATGCCGCGACAGGTCAGGTCCGCGCCGCCTATCCGCTGGCGGCCGACGGACGCGAACACGGTCTGGGCGACCTGGCGCTGGACGCCGGGGGCGCCGTCTATGTCTCGGATGGTCTGTCGGGCGAGATCTATCGCCTGCCGCCCTCGGGCGAGGCGCTCGAAGTCTTCGTGGCGGCGGGAACCCTGGGCTCGCCCCAGGGTCTGGCGCTGACGCCGGACGGCCAGGCCCTGGTCGTCGCCGACTATTCTTCGGGCCTGTGGCGCGTGGCGCGGGCGGGCGGAGAGCCTGTGCGAATGGCGACGCCCGATGACGCCGTTCTGATTGGGATCGATGGCCTAGTCACGGACGGCCGCAGCCTCTACGCCTTGCAGAACGGCGTGTCGCCCCAGAGGGTGTTGAAGCTGACCCTCAATCCCGCCTGGACGCGCATCGACCAGGTTCAGGTCCTGGCCGCCAACCTGCCCCAGATCGCCGAGCCGACCACGGGCCTGATCCTGGACGGCGATCTTGTCTTCGTCGCCCGATCCCAGTGGAGCGACTTCGCCGCCGATGGTTCCTTGCGGACCCTGACGCCTGATCCGGCTATCATCGCCCGCTTGAGGCTGGACTGAGAGGACCGACATGATCGAACTGGTGATCGACGCGCGCAGAAAAGACCTCGGCGGGTTCGAGGTCGGGCGCGTCCTGCCCTTCCATTCGCACCGGATGGTCGGCCCCTTCATCTTCCTGGACCAGATGGGTCCGGCCGAGTTCGCGCCGGGCGCCGACGCCATCAATGTGCGGCCGCATCCGCATATCGGCCTGTCGACCCTGACCTATCTGTTCGAGGGCGAGATCATGCACCGGGACAACCTGGGCTACACCCAGCCCATCCGTCCCGGCGAGGTGAACTGGATGACCGCCGGGTCCGGCATCGTCCATTCCGAACGCACCGATCCGCTGAAAAAGGCGCAGGGCGGGCCGATGCACGGGATGCAGGCCTGGGTCGCCCTGCCGACCGAGCTGGAGGAGATCGCCCCCTCCTTCACCCACCTGGGCGAGGACGCCCAGCCCACCTATCAGAACAAGGGCCTGTTCGCCCGTCTGGTGGCGGGCGAGGCCTTCGGGGAGAAGGCCGGCACCCCAGTCCAGTCGCCGCTCTTCTACGTCCACTGGGAGATGGCTGAGGGCGTACGCGCCACGCCGCCGCCGCCGAAATCCAAGGGCGGCTACAGCGAACGCGCCCTGTTCGTGGCCAAGGGCGCGATCGAGGTCGACGGCCGCGCCTTCCACGAGGGCCAGATGGTCGTCCTGTCGGCCCAGGCCGAACCGACCGTCACCGCGCTCGCCCCCTCCAGCGTCATGGTCCTGGGCGGAGAGCCGGTGGGCGAACGCCTGATCTGGTGGAACTTCGTCTCTTCGTCCCAGACCCGCCTGGACCAGGCCAAGGCCGACTGGAAGGCAGGCCGCATGAGCCTGCCCGCCGAAGACGCCCTGGAGTTCATCCCCCTGCCGGACGAACCCGCCCAGGCCACCCGCGCGCCGGAACCCGTCGAGCCCAAACCGACCGATCCCGTCTAAGGGGGCACCTCGCCTGCCGTCGCGCAGACCGTGCAACCTCAATCCGGTCTCTCAGCCCTTGGAGTAGAGGCGGTCATTGGCGTCGCACTGGTCGAGGGCGATGTCGAACAGCGGGCCGCCGGGGCGACAGATGTAGCATTGACCCGCCTTGTTCCGGCGCACCTGAGCATCGCCGTAAAGCGCGGCCTGCTCCAGGCGGCTCGCACAGGCTGCCTCGCGCTGAACCACCCATGCGCCAAGTCCGGCGAGGGTGAGGGCGGCCAATCCGCCGAGAACCGTCAGATGTCGGCGCTGCATGGCGTCATTTCCCACATGAGCTCTGTCGGAAATCCTAGTCACGCGCGACCTCAAAGCCTCCGCACAAACTCCACCAGCGCCGCGCTCACCTCGTCCGCTCGTTCCTGCTGCAGCCAATGCCCCGCGCCGGGCAGGACCACTTGGGCGCGCAGGTTGGTCAGCCAGGCCTTCTGCGCCGCTTCGTGCGGGCCGGCGTAGTGGCGGACGGGGTCGCGGTCGCCGACCATGAACAGCGCAGGCTGAGCAATCCTCTGGCCTTGCAGGAAGGCCGTCAGACTCCAGTTGCGGTCGAGGCAGCGGTACCAGTCCAGCGGCCCCTTGAAGCCTGAGGCGGCGAAGGCGGCGACGTACTCGTCGAAATGCGCCGCGCTCATCCATGGCGGCAGGGTCGCCTGGTCAGAGATGCTGTCGAGCAGGCTGAGGCCCTCGGGCATGAAGCCGGTCGACTGGTCCGCGTCGGCGGTGGCGCCGTCATAAGCCCAGAACATCTTGCGCAAGGCCGCCGCCGGATCGGCGTCCAGTTCGACATGGGCCTCCGGCGACTGGAAGCGGTTGATGTAGAGGTCGCCCAGCCCGGCGCGCTTGGTGATCGCCGCCATCGCCGCCGTCGGTGGTCCCTTGGGGCGGCGCGGCTGAAACGGTACCGACAGGCCGGCCACGGCCCGGAACACATCCGGTCGCATCAGGGCGCAGTGCCAGGCGACCGCCGACCCCCAGTCGTGGCCGACGACCACGGCCTGATCCTCCCCCAGCGCCCGAACCAGATCGACCATGTCCCCGACCAGATGCAGGATCGTATGTTCCTCTGCATCGGCCGGTTTGTCGGTCCCGCCATAGCCGCGCATGTCGGGGGCGACGGCGTGGAAACCGGCTTCTGCCAGGGCCTGAACCTGGGCCTGCCAACTGATCCCCAGTTCGGGAAAGCCGTGCAGCAGCAGGACCAGCGGGCCTTCGCCCGCTTCAATCACCTGTTGCGTCAGGCCGTCGGTGGCGATGCGGCGGGTCTGCATGGGCGGTCCTCCCTTTGACGACAGCCTATCGCCTTTTCGGTCTTAGGCGAGGGGGGCGAACGTTCCCGTTCCGTTTCGCGGCGGGGGGCGCTATGGATCGGGCGTGACCGACGTCTCCGCTCCCTCCACCATCCAGCCCGCGACTCAGCCTTGGGCCGAGCTGCCGCCTGCGCTGGCCACCCCGCCGGGCGCGGGCGCCGTGTGCGACGCGACGGGCGCCAGGAAGATCGGGCGAGGCGCGGCCGAGGGCGTCTTCCTCGGCGGTCCCGTCATGGTCGCCCACGCCAGCCTGACCGCCCGTCGTCTGGGCCTCAGCCCGCCGCCGCGCGCCACCGACATGCTGGACGTGCTGGAGCTCTACGCCTTCGTGCGCCCGGCCAAGTTCTGCGCCCCCTCGCCGTCGGGGCTGGCGCTCGCCCTTGGCCGCTCCGAACCCAAGGGGGCCGAGGCTCAGGCGCAGGCCCTGCGCGACGCCGCCGCCGACCTGCTCAACGAACTGACCGACCCCGCCTATCCGGGACGCGAGGACGCCTTCACCCTGGCCGGGACGCTGGACCGGGCGGGCTGGTCCTGGGGATCCCGCGTGCTGGCCGCGCTTCAGGCGGGACCCCTGCGAGATCGGCGCGAGCGCGGCACAGGTCTGGACGTCTGGTCCCGTCTTCAGGAGTGGGAGGACGAGGCCCCGCGCGGCGAGGCCGGCTCGGCCCCCGTCGATTCCGAGAGCGCCCGCATCCGTCTGGACAAGCTGTTGCAGGCCTCGGGTCTGGACGAGACGCGGCCCGCCCAGTCCGACTACGCGGCCGAGGCCGCCTACGCCTTTTCGCCGCGCAACGAGGAGGGCCGCCCGCGCGTCCTGCTGGCCGAGGCCGGCACCGGCACCGGCAAGACCCTGGGCTATCTGGCCCCCGCCAGCCTGTGGGCCGAGCGCAATGCGGGGGCGGCCTGGGTCTCGACCTATACCCGCGCCCTGCAACGCCAGATAGACCGAGAAAGCCGCGCCCTGTGGCCCGACGAGGCCGAGCGCCGCAAGAAGACGGTGGTGCGCAAGGGCCGCGAAAACTACCTCTGCCTGCTGAACCTCCAGGACATGATGCAGGCGGCCCAACTCGGGAACGGCGACCTGATCGGCATGGGCCTGGCCAGCCGCTGGGCGGCGCACAGCCGCGACGGCGACATGACCGGCGGCGACTATCCTGGCTGGCTGCCCGGCCTCTATGCGACGGCGCCCAGCCATCAGGCCAGCCCGTCCAATCTGGTCGACCGGCGCGGCGAATGCGTCCACGCCGCCTGTCCGCACTACCGCCTGTGCTTTGTCGAAAAGACCATCCGCGCCAGCCGACGCGCCGATCTGGTCGTGGCCAACCACGCCCTGGTCATGACCCAGGCCGCCTTCGACGGCGCCCGCTCGGCGCGCGGCCAGAAGCAGGACGGCGAGACGGCGGCGCTGAAACGTATTGTCTTCGACGAGGGCCACCACCTGTTCGACGCCGCCGACAGCGCCTTCTCCGCCGCCCTCTCGGGTCAGGAAGCCGCCGAACTGCGCCGCTGGATACGCGGCCCTGAAGGACGGGGCCGTCGCGGGCGCGGGCTGGAACAGCGTCTGGGCGACCTGTGCGCCGACAACGAGGCCGCCGCCCAGGCCCTGAAGGACGCTATGCGCGCCGCCGCCGCCCTGCCGGGCGAGGGCGTCTCGGGCCGCATTGCGCCGGCGTCCGGCGAGATCAATCCCATCGGCCCGATCGAGGCCTTCCTGGTCGCCGCCCTGGAACAGCTGCGCGCCCGCAGTCAGGAGACGGGCGGGACCGAGTTCGGGCTGGAGTGCGCCCTGCGCCCCGCCACCGAGCCGGTGCTGGAGGCCGCCCGCGCCGCCGCCCGCGCCATCGCCGCCGTTGAGGCGCCCCTGCTGGCCCTGTCGCGCCACCTTGAGGATATTCTGGACGAGGAAGCCGCCGAGCTGGACGGCGCCGCCCGCGCCCGCATCGAGGGCGCGCTGCGCGGCATGGACCGGCGCGCGCGCATGACCCTGCCGGGCTGGCGCTCCATGCTGGCGGCGCTGGAAGAGGGCGGCGACGAACCCGATCCCGACTTTGTGGACTGGCTGAGCGCCGAGGCCGCCTTCGGCCGCATCCACGACGTGGCCCTGCGCCGCCACTGGATCGACCCGACCGTGCCGCTGGAAGCCGCCGTCATCATGCCGGCTCATGGCGTGCTGATCACCTCCGCCACCCTGTCGGACCCGGCGGCCGAGGACCCGTTTTCTCTGGCCCGGATGCGCAGCGGCGCGGCCCGCCTGATCGAACCCGCGCGGACGCTGAAGGTCGACAGCCCCTTCGACTACGCCGCCAACAGCCGTATCATCGTCGTCAACGACCTGATGAAGGACGACCCGCGCCAGATCGCGGCGGCCATGCGCGAGCTGTTTCTGGCGGCGGGCGGCGGGGGCCTGGGCCTCTTCACCGCCATCCGCCGGTTGAAGACCGTCTATGAGCGTCTGGGACCGGATCTCGCCAAGGCGGGCGTCCCCCTCTACGCCCAGCACGTCGATCCGCTGGAGGTCGGGGCCCTGGTCGACGTCTTCCGCGCCGAACAGGACAGCTGTCTGCTGGGCACCGACGCCGTGCGCGACGGGGTGGACGTGCCGGGCCGGTCTCTGCGTGTGCTGGCTTTCGACCGCGTGCCCTGGCCGCGTCCCGACCTGCTGCACAAGGCCCGACGCGAGCGCTTCGGCGGCAAGGGCTACGACGACGCCCTGGCGCGCGGCCGCATCGCTCAGGCGTTTGGCCGCCTGATCCGCCGGGCCGACGACAAGGGGGTCTTCCTGATGCTGGACGCCGCCTGTCCGACGCGCCTGTTCGCCGGTCTGCCGCCCGGAACCGAGGTCCAGCGCATGGGCCTGGCCGACGCGGTGGAACTGACGAAGAGCTTCCTCGCCGACCAACCCTGAGGCCTCCGCTCCTCTATCTTTCGTCATCCCCCGGTCTCCGCTCCGCTACGCCGGAGGATGACGAAAGAGAAGGGCGGGGCTATGCATCGAAACATGTCCAAGACCACCCCCGCCACCCTCGCCCTGACCCAGGCCGGCGTCGCCTTCGACCTCTTCCCCTACGCCTACGACCCCGACGCGCCGCGCGTGGGCTTGCAGGCGGCTGAGGCGCTCGGCTGGGCGCCGGAACAGGTGTTCAAGACCCTGATGACCCTGGCGGACGCCAAGCCCGCCTGCGTCATTGTGCCGTCCGACTGCGAGGTCAGCATGAAGAAGTTGGCCGCGGCCCTCGGGGCCAAGTCGGCCCAGATGATGAAGCCCGCCGACGCCGAACGCCTGACCGGCTACAAGGTCGGCGGCGTCAGTCCCTTCGGCCAGAAAAAGGCTGTCCCGACCGTGATGGACGAGACGGCCATTCTGTTCGACCGCATCCTGATCAACGGCGGTCAGCGCGGCTTGCTGCTGGGCCTGGCTCCCGACGAAGCCGCGCGGGCGGCGAACGCCAAGATGGCCGATCTGACCGCCTAGCCTGAGTTCTACTCCTCGAACGTCACCACCACGCTGTCGGCCGAGCGCTCGGCCTTGCCGTGGAAGACCGCCTCGATGTTGTTGCCGTCCGGGTCCAGCAGGAAGGCGGCGTAGTAGCCGGGGTGATAGGGCCGCTCGCCCGGCGCCCCGTTGTCGGTTCCGCCCGCCGCCAGTCCCGCTGTGTGGAAGGCCTCGACCATGGCCCGGTCCCTGGCCTGAAACGCCAGATGGCAGCGTCCGGTCGGTCGCCCCGCCGCCGCTATGCTGTCCACCGCCGAGACGAACAGCTCATCCGCCCAGAAAAAGCGTTCCGCCTCGCCGCCGATCGGCACGCCCAGCGCCTCCAGCACCGCGCCGTAGAAGCGGCGGCTGGCCTCAAGGTCGGGCGTCACCAGTTGCAGATGGTCGATCAGCCGGCCGCGGTGCAGCTGTTGCGTCTCCATGATCCTCGTCTCCTGTCAGTTTGCGATTCGAACGGAAAACAGGGTGGCCCGTTCCTGCTGACAGGGCGTGTCAGCAGCCGCGTGGCCTGCTAAACCGCGCCCATGACCGACGCCCACGTTGAACCGATCCGCCACAGCCGCAAGGGACTGATCATCCCCTTCGTCATCGTCTTCGTCGGCCTGGCCCTGTGGACCGGCTGGTGGTTCGTCCTGACCCAGCAGGTCGAGAAGAAGCTGGAGGGCCGCATCGCCCGGCTGGAGCAATCCGGCTGGAGCGTTAAGCACGCAGGCCTGTCCACGACCGGCTGGCCGCTGCGGGCGCGGGTGGCGATGAAGCACGTGGACGTCGTCGCCCCCTCGGGCCACGCGGTCGCCGCGCCCGAGATCGTGGCCGAGGCCAACGCCTATAACCCGACCAAATGGGTCATCGCCGCGCCGGACGGTCTGGTCCTGACGCGCGGCGCCAAGGGCAAGGTGGCGGTGCGCGCCGAGATGATCCGCATGAGCCTGCACGGCCTGACCCAGCGCTGGCCCAATGTGGTGGTCGAACTGGCCAAGCCGGTCTTCACCGCCCTGCCGGACGCCGAGCCCTTTCCCCTGGCCAAGGCCGGGCTGATCCAGTTCTACATGCGGCCCCACCTGGCCGGCACGGATACGCCGACCGATGACGTCGATGTCCTGTTCCGTCTGGTGGACGGCGAAGGCCGCCCTTCTGGCCCGGTCGAGGGCCTGACCCAGTCGGGCAAGCTGAACGCCCAGGTCGAGGCGGTGATCGAGAAGGCCAGCGCGCTCAAGGGCGCCGACGCGCAAGGCCTGCTGTCGGCCTGGACCGCCGCCGGCGGCCGCTTCGTCGACATGAAGGGCCAGCTGGAGGCGGGCGAAAGTCGCACCTTCCTGTCCAGTCCGGCCCTGTCGGCCGACGACAAGGGGCGTCTGGAAGGCGAGGTCTTCCTGCGAGCTGAGAAGCCTCTGGCCGCCATCGTCGGTCTGGCCGGGGCTACTCAGGGCGGGGCGGTGGACCGCGCCGCCGCCGCTCGCGCCGCCGCCTCCACGCCCCAGGGCGGGACCGGCGATCAGGCTCAGGCCGTCGATCTGGTGCTGAACTTCAAGGGCGGGCGCACCTACCTCGGCCCCTTCGCCCTGGCCCCGGCGCCCCAGCTGTTCTGATGCTGGTCGAACCGCCCGAGGACGCCGAGCGTCTGGCGCTGGACCGCGCCCTGATCGCGGCGGCGCGGGCGCGGGTCGCCGCCGGAGCGCGCGGTTCCGCCGACGCCGACGCCATCGCCCTGCGCGAGATTCTGCGTGAGGTTCCGGCGGTTGAACGCCCGGCCCTGCGCGCCGTCCTGGGCCGGATCGAGGCGGCGACCGGGCCGGCCCTGGCCACGTGCGGGCCGCTGTCACAGGTGCTCGCGGCCGACCGCTGGGGCCTGATCGGTCGCCCCGTCGCTGAGCCGGATCAGGCGCTCGCCACCGCGCGCCAGGGCGGCCGCGCCCTGATCGACCTCGGCGCCCGGCCCTGGTGGGGCAAGCTGCTGGCCCTGCCGATGCTCAAGGTCGTCGCCGCCCTGCCGGACGACGCCGCCGGTTCGCCTCGCGCCCTGCTGGTCTCGACCGAGGCCCCCGGCCCGACCGGCGACGACCGGACCTTCTGGGTCACAGACAGCCCGGCTTCCGACGCCCGCATCGTCGCGGCGCTGGGCGAGGCGGGGCTGATCGCCGCGCCCCTGGCGGCGGGCGGCGGCTTGAAGCTGTTTGTCCTGACAGGCTATGTGCAGGCCGAGGACGGGCGGTTGACCAAGGCCCCCGGCCAGATGAGCGGCGTCATCGGCGCCGCCCCTGTTTACTGACCACGCTTTCGAGGATGACGCCCATGACCGACGCGACCCCCGCCGCTGCGACCAAGGCCGCGCCCGCCCCCAAGCCCGGCATCCTCGACATCGCCCCCTATGTGGGCGGCAAGGGGTCCATCGCCGGTTTCGCCGAGCCGATGAAGCTGTCCTCGAACGAGAACGCCCTGGGCGCCGGCGAGAAGGCGCGCGAGGCCTATGCCGCCGCCCTGAAGAACATCCACGTCTATCCCGACGGCCGCGCCGGCAAGCTGCGTGACGCGGTCGCCGCCCATCACGGTCTGGAGGGCGAACGTCTGATCTTCGGCAACGGTTCGGACGAGGTCTTCGCCCTGCTGAACCAGACCTATTTGCAGCCCGGCGACAATATCGTCACCGGCCAGTACGGCTTCCTCGCCTACCGCATCTCGGCCATGGCCTGCAGCGCCGAGGTCAAGCTGGCGCCTGAACCGAACATGAAGGCCGAGGTCGAGGCCATCCTCGAACAGGTCGATGAGCGCACCCGCATCGTCTATGTCTCCAATCCGTCGAACCCGACCGGCAGCTGGAACTCGGGCGAGGAAATCCGCCGTCTGCACGCCGCCCTGCCGTCGCACATCATCCTGGTGGTGGACGAGGCCTATGCCGAGTTCGTGGTCGAGCCGGAGTGGGAGACCAGCTTCGGCCTGGCCCGCGACGCGTCCAACATCGTCGTCACTCGCACCTTCTCCAAGATCCACGGCCTGGGCGGCCTGCGCATCGGCTTCGGCTACGCCCCGCTGGCCGTGGCCGAGGCCATCGACCGCATCCGTCTGCCCTTCAACGTCTCGGTGCCGGGCGTCGACGCCGCCACCGCGGCGCTTGGCGACGAGGCGCATCAGAAGGCCTCGCGCGACCTGGTGCTGGACTGGCGTCCGCGCCTGACCCAGGCCATTCGCGGCTTCGGCTTCGAGGTCTTCCCCTCGGCGGGCAACTTCGTCCTGATTCGCTTTGCGGACGAGAAGCGGAACGCCGCCGCCGCCAATGACTATCTGAATTCCAAGGGCATCATCGTGCGCCCGGTCGGCGGCTACGGCCTGCCCGACTGCCTTCGCATCACCATCGGCACGGAAGATCAGAACCGCGCCGTCATCGACGCCCTCAGCGAGTTCGCCGCCAGTTGATCGAGCTGGGTCCTGACGCCGGGCCTTAGGAGGCTGGCGTTAGGGGGCTGGCGTCAGCAGAGCGGTGGACGCCGTCTCGATGCGGCTCTCCAGCTCGGCCATGAACTCGGCCCGCTTCAGGCCCGCCGGGATGGGCGGCAGGAACTCAAAGACGATGGTGCCGGGATAGCGGCGGAAGCCGTGCGCCGGCCAATGAACGCCGGAGTTGGTGGCGATGGGCCAGCAGGGGCTGTTCAGGTCGCGGTACAGGGCGGCGATGCCGGGCTTGTAGTCGGGCGCGGCGCCGATCTCGCCGCGCGTGCCCTCGGGGAAGATCAGGATCTGGCGACCCTCGGCGTGACGGACGCGGGCCTGGCGCACCATGTCCTTCAGCGCCTTGGAATGGGCCGAACGGTCGACGGCGATCATCTTGGTCTTCCAGGCGAACCAGCCGAAGAAGGGCAGGATCATCAGCTCCTTCTTCATGATGAAGCAGGTGTCGTCGAGGAAGGAGAAGGGGGCGATGACGTCCAGCATCCCCTGATGCTTGCAGGCCAAGAGGGCCGAGCCGGTGGGGCGATGCTCCAAGCCGCGCACCTCGACCTTGATCCCGACGATCCAGCGCAGCCCGAACAGGACGAATTTCGACCAGGACTTGATGACCCAGACGGCGGCGCCGTGGGGCATCAGCAGGGCCGGCGACAGGCCGACGGCGAAGATCACCATCGACAGATAGAGCCAGGCGACAAAGATCAGGGAACGAAGGGTGGTCATTCAGGCGGCCTCTAGCGGGGTCTGCGGCGCCGATCGTTCCGGGTGATGGCCCCGCAGGCGGTGCATCCCCTCGCGGCCCAGCACGGCCAGGTACTTCATGTATTCCAGGGTCATCCGACGGGCGGTGACGGCCGCCCGCCACCAGCGGGTGTTGTCCAGAGACGGCGTCGAGACGGCATAGGGGGTCAGCTTGACGCCGGGAGCGGCGCCGCGGATCTCCAGCAGGCTGCGCGGCATATGATAGTCGGAGGTGACGACGATCAGGCTGTCATAGCCCTTGGACCGCGCCCAGGCGGCGATTTCCTGGGCGTTGCCGACCGTGTTCTCGGCCTCGAAGCCCAGGTCGACGCAGCAGTTGAACAGCTTGGTCGAGCCGGGCGTCAGGGCGCGCAGCTCCTTGCGACGGACCTCGCGGTTGACGCCCGAGATCAGCACCCGGCGGCCCTTGTCCAGTTCCAGCAGGCGGATGGCCGCGTTGACGCGCTCGGCCGAGGGGCCGGTCAGGGCCACGATGGCGTCGGCGCGTGCGGGCTCGGGCGCTGGCGTCAGGCCGCGCACGCGCTCGGCGAAGGCGAACAGCCCCACCAGCCACATCAGCGCCACCACGGCGATCAGCGTCATAAACTTCATAATGTCTAACTAGCTACGCGCGCCCAGCTTCGCCAGCGCCGTGAAGCGGGCGGCCAGCAGAGCGACGCCAAAAGCCAGCAGGGGACAGGCGATCAGGATCAACAGGTCGGAAAAGGCCAGGGGCAGCGCCGGGGTCAGGCCGCCTTCGCCGCCGATCAGCCGCAGCAGGCCCAGCAGCAGGGCGGCGAGTCCTGCCCCCATGGCCCCGGCCTGGGCCGCCAGCCCGCCGAAGCGCCGCTGGAACAGGCCGGCGACATAGAAGTCCGAGGCGCCGTTCAGGCTCAGGGTCTCAATGACCGAGGCCTGCGCCGCCATGCCGGCGCGGGTGGCGTAGGCGATGACGGCTGCGGTGGCCGCCGCGATCAGCAGGAAGGCCGCGCCGGCAAGCGCCGTGATGACCCCCGCCGAGCGCTCGACCTCGCCGCGCCACAGGCTGTGGTCGTCGACGGTGGCGTCCAGTCCGGCCTCGGCCAGGGCGCGGCTCAGTGTCGGGGCGCTGGCCGGGTTCTTCGGGTCCAACCGCACCGTGACCAGATAGGGCAGGGGCAGGTCGGGCAGGGCCGCTTCGCCGACCCAGGGCCGCAGCAGGGCCTCCGCGGCCTTGCGGTCCATGGCCTCGGCCTCGGCCACGCCTTTGACCCCGGCCAGGGTCTCGGCAGCGCGGGCGGCGGCGGTGGGGCCGGTCTCGTCCACGCGCGGGCGGACCTGGACCGTGGCCTCGGCCCGCAGCTGACGCGCCCAGCCGTGGGCGGCCCGGTCTGCGGCCACGGCCCCGACGGCGGTGATGGAGGCGAGGAAGCACAGGACGGCGATGACCACCATCAGCCAGCGCTCGCCGCCCGCCTCGCGCGACAGCAGACCCGGTCCCCTGGAGAAGAGGGCGCGGATCATGCGGCGTCTCCCGTGGCCGCCATCTGGGTCAACTGGCCGTTCTCCAGCCTCAGCACGGATGCGCCGACCCGCTCGGCCAGGGCCTCGTCGTGGCTGGCGATCAGGACGGTGGCGCCCAGCTTGTTCAGCGACTGGAACAGCCGCATCAGTTTCTCGCCCATGGCCCGGTCGACGCTGCCGGTGGGTTCGTCGGCCAGGATCAGGCGCGGGCGGGTGATGACGGCGCGGGCGATGGCCAGCCGCTGCTTCTCGCCGCCGGACAGAGCCGGGGGCAGGGCGTCCATTCTCTGGCCCAGGCCGACCCAGCGCAGCATCTCCGCCACGTCGGCGGCGTGATCGGCGGTCTTGCCGCCCGCCAGAGTCAGGGGCAGGGCCGCGTTTTCAAAGGCGGTCAGGTGGTCCAGCAGGCGGAAATCCTGAAACACCACCCCCATCCGCCGCCGGAAGGCGGGCACGCCGCCGCGCGGCAGGTCGGTGACGTTGCGCCCGAACAGACTGATTCGCCCGGTCTGGGGGCGCTCGGCCAGGGTCAGCAGCCGCAAAAGCGAGGACTTGCCCGCGCCGGAGGGTCCGGTAAGGAAGTGGAAAGAGCCCTGCGTCAGACTAAGGTTAACGTCGCGCAGGACGCCGGGCCTGTCCGCATAGCCGAAACCCACGCCCCGCAGGCGGACGGTGTCGGGCGCGGAATCGGGGTCGGCGGCGCGTCGGGTCGAGTGTGGCATCAGATTTCGTATTGGACCGGGGCGTTGCGGGCGCCTCGACAGGAGGGGGCGTCGAGCCTCGCAGTCAGCCGACATGATACTGACCTGCCCCGCCTGCGCCACCAGCTATTTTGTCCCCGATGACGCAATCGGCCCGAACGGCCGTCGCGTGCGCTGCAAATCCTGCGGTCACGACTGGCGCGCGACGCTTGAGGACGAGCCGCTGGAGCTGTCCGCCGCCGCCGAGGAACCCGTCGCCGAGCCCGGCTTCGGCAAGCGCGAGGACGCGCCTGAAAGTCTGGCCGAGACCCCCGCGCCCGAACTGCCGCGCGCCTTCCGCGCCAAGGCCGAGCAGCAGCGCAAAATGCGCCGCGCCGCCACGCAGGGCGCGGTCTGGGCCGGTCTGGCCGTGGTCTTCCTGAGCTTGCTGGGCGCCGCCTACGCCTTCCGCCTGCCCATCGTTCAGGCCTGGCCCCAGGCCGCCGCCGTCTACAAGCTGGTCGGCGCGCCGGTGAACCTGGCCGGGCTGGAGTTCGAGGCGGTCGGCGCCAAGATCGCCGCCCATGATCCGGGCAAGGTCGTGGTCTCCGGCGCCCTGCGCAACATTCGCGACAACGAGGTCGTGGCCCCGCCGGTGCGTGTCGCCCTGCTGGACGCCAAGGGCGGCGAGGTTGCGCATCGCATCGTGCGTCTCGAGGCCGCGCCTGTTCTGCCGGGCAAGGTGCTGGGTTTCGCGGTCATCATCCCCGACGCGGGCCATAAGGCGGCGGGCGTCGGCGTCGATTTTGTGATGGCGTCAAAAGACGAACCCCGCGCGGCGCCGGCCAAGGCTGCCGCAGCCAAGCCCGCGGCCCGCCGCCCGCCGCCCGCCGCCGAAGAGGGCCTGAGGCGCGACACGGCCCTGGATAAGACGCCGCGCGACGCGACCCCTCTCGACAGCAGCCCCGCCCAGGGGGTATCCGCCGGGCATGGCTGATCAAGACCCGGCGCCCGCCCCCACGGTTCTCCTGCCGCAATCCGAGATCGAGGCGATCGTCGCCGACCTCGCGCGGCGCATCGCCCCCGTCGTCGACGACGAGACGGTGGCCGCTGTCCTGCTGACCGGCGGGCTGTGGTTCGCCGCCGACCTGACCCGCGCCCTGTCGCGCGAGGGCCGAAACGTCCGCTTCGACGCCCTGTGGCTGGCCTCTTACGGGGATGAGACCACCAGCCGGGGCCAGATCGACGTCTATGCGCCCTTCCAGCGGCCCATCGCGGGCAAGCGGGTGCTGATTCTCGACGACGTCTTCGACACCGGCCTGTCGCTGGCCGAGGCGGTGCGGATCACGAAAGAAGCCGGGGCGTCCGAAGTTCTGACCTGCGTCTTCGCCCGCAAGCCCTGGCCCAAGCCGCGTGCGCCCGAGCCCGACTTCGTCGGCTGGGAGGCCCCGAACCGCTTCCTGGTCGGCTACGGCCTGGACCACAAGGGCGGCCTGCGCGGCCTGCCGGACATCTGCGCGCTGGACTGAAGTGGCGAGTGTTTAGTGGCGAGTGGCGAAGTGAGCCGCTCTCAACCCAGCGTCTCGCCACTCGTCACTTGTCACTCGCCACTGGCGCAAGCCAATCCGCCATCGGCTCCCGCGCGAACATCTGCTCATAGGTCGGGCGCGGGCGGATGACCGCGCAGCGCTCGCCATCGACCAGGACCTCGGCGGCCAGGGGGCGGGTGTTGTATTCGCCGCTCATGACGGCGCCGTAAGCCCCCGCGCTCATGAAGACGACCAGATCACCGGCTTCGAGCGGCGGCAGGTCGCGGTCGCGGGCGAAGGTGTCGCCGGTCTCACAGACCGGACCGACCACGTCGTAGGGGCGGTCCTCGCCTGTGCGCGGCCGCACAGGCTTCAGGTCGTGGAAGGCGTCGTAGAGGGCGGGACGCATCAGGTCGTTCATCGCCGCGTCCAGCACCAGGAAGCGCCGCCCATCAGTGCGCTCGTTGACCTGAATCACCCGGCTCAGCAGCACGCCCGCATTGGCGGCCATCAGACGACCCGGCTCGAACGCCGCCTCGACGCCCAAGCCGTCCAGCACCCGCGCGGCCATGGCCACATAGTCGGCGGGCGAGGCGGTTTCGGCCTCGCCATAGTAGGGCACGCCCAGGCCGCCGCCGAGGTCGAGCCGGGTGACGCTGTGGCCCTGCGCGCGCAGGGTCTCGGTCATGTCCCGCAGCACGCGGAAAGCATTTTCCAGCGGGGTCAGGTCGGTGATCTGGCTGCCGATGTGGCAGGCCAGGCCCACGGGGGTGACGTGGGGCGAGGCGGAGGCGCGGGCGTAGAGGCTGAGCGCCTCCTCGACCGGCACGCCGAACTTGTCGCCGGCGCCGCCGGTGGTGATCTTGGCGTGGCCGCCGGCGCCGATCTTGGGATTGACGCGGATGGCGATGGCCGGAGAGGCGGACTTCTCGGCGGCGATGAGGATCAGCCGTTCCAGTTCCGCCGAGGACTCGACGTTGATCTGGCGCACGCCGACGTCGA
This sequence comes from Brevundimonas bullata, assembly GCF_003350205.1. GTDB lineage: Bacteria > Pseudomonadota > Alphaproteobacteria > Caulobacterales > Caulobacteraceae > Brevundimonas > Brevundimonas bullata. Next base: position 74,942 of record NZ_QLLC01000016.1, read on the forward strand.
TGGCGAAGGCCAGTTCGGCGTCGGTCTTGCCCACGCCGGAGAAGATGATGCGCTCGCCCGGAACGCCCGCCGCCAGGGCGCGACGGATCTCGCCCTCGGACACGGTGTCGGCGCCGCAGTCGAGCTTGGCCAGGGTCGCCAGCACCGACAGGTTGGAGTTGGCCTTGACCGCAAAGGCGATCAGGGCGTCGCCCAGCGCGGCCTTGTGGGCGTCGCAGGCGTCGCGCAGCAGGCCGTAGTGACGGCGCAAGGTGGCCGAGGAATAGACATAGGTCGGGGTCCCGACCTCCGCCGCCAGCGTCTCCAGCGAGACGCCTTCGGCGTGCAGAACGCCGTCCTTCAGGTCGAAATAATGCACGGCGGGGCGTCCGGTCTGGAGAAGGAAGGGCCGATCAGAGCGCCGGCGGGCGACCGAACGGGTCCGAGGCGCCGCTGTCGATGGGCATCTGGCTGGGGGCGCGGTTGACCGTCGCCGGCTCCGGCAGGGTCTTGGCGTTCCGGTCGCGCGGGGCGCGCTCGTTCTGGACAGCGCCGGGCGCTTCCAGATCGGCCATGCGGCCGCAGCCGGACAGCAGCAGGGCGGCGGCGCCGATAAGGATCAGGGTCTTGTTCACAGGCGGCTTCTCCAGTCGGCGATGCGGGCGCGGACCTGTTCCGGCGCCGTGCCGCCGAAGCTCTGGCGGCTGGCGCAGGAGGCTTCGGGCGTCAGGACTTCATACACGGCTTTGGTGATGCCGGAATCCAGAGCCTGCAATTCTTCCAGCGGCAGATCGCCCAGGCCCACGCCCAGCGCCTCGGCCCGCTTGACGGCGGCGCCCGTGACGTGGTGCGCCTTGCGGAAGGGCAGGTTCAGTTCGCGCACCAGCCAGTCGGCGAGGTCGGTAGCGGTCGAGAAGCCGGCCCCGGCGGCGGCGGCCATGCGCGGGGTGTTGGGGATGATGGCGGCGACCATGGCGGTCATGGCCGTCAGCGCCAGATCGAGGGCGTCGAAGGCCTCGAACACCGGCGGCTTGTCCTCCTGCATATCCTTGGAATAGGCCAGCGGCAGGCCCTTCATCACCGTCGACAGGGCCACCAGCGAGCCCATGATCCGGCCCGTCTTGGCGCGCACCAGTTCGGCGGCGTCGGGGTTGCGCTTCTGCGGCATGATGGACGAGCCGGTGGTCAGGTCGTCGGGCAGCGCAGCGAAGCCGAACATCGGCGTCATCCAGACCACGATCTCCTCGGCCAGACGCGACAGGTGGCCCGCCGCGATCGAGGCGGCGGCCAGGCTTTCCAGCGCGAAGTCGCGGTCCGACACGGCGTCCAGCGAGTTGGCCATAGGCCGGTCGAAGCCGAGCGCCGCCGCCGTCATGTGGCGGTCGATGGGGAAGGGCGAGCCAGCCAGGGCCGCGGCGCCCAGCGGGTTCTCGTTCATGCGCGTGCGGGCGTCGGCGAAGCGGCTCGCGTCGCGGCCGAACATCTCGACATAGGCCATCAGGTGGTGGCCGAAGATGACGGGCTGGGCCGTCTGCAGATGGGTGAAGCCGGGCATCAGGTCGCCCGCGTGCTGCTCGGCCCGGTCCAGCAGGACGCCTTGCAGCGCCTTCAACTGTTCGACGGTGCGGTCGCAGGCGTCGCGCACCCACAGGCGGAAGTCCGTTGCCACCTGATCATTGCGGCTGCGCGCCGTATGCAGACGCCCCGACGGCTCGCCGATCAGCTCCGACAGGCGGGCCTCGACGTTCATGTGGATGTCTTCATAGGCGTCGCGGAAGGGGAAGGACCCGTCCCGGATCTCGCCCTCGATGACGTCCAGCCCGCCCAGGATGGCCTCGGCGTCGGCGGCGGCGATGATGCCTTGCTGGGCCAGCATGCGGCAATGCGCCCGCGACCCGGCCAGGTCCTGCGCCCACAGGCGTTTGTCGACGCCGATGGAGACGTTGATGGCCTGCATGATGTCGGCGGGCTTGGCGCTGAAGCGTCCGCCCCATAGAGACTGACCTTGAGGGGTGTTGGAAGGCGTGTCGGACATGAGCGGCTCTAAACGGACTTTGGCGGGCGTGGCGACGGCTGTGCTGCTGATCGGCGCGATCGGCGGCGCGGCGATGCTATACGCCAATCGCGACGGCGGGGGCAAAGAGTCCGCGTCATCCTCGCTGGCGGTTTACGCCAGGGGCTCGCTGTCGAAGCTGCTGACGCCCGTCCCGACGCCCGCGCCCGACTATGTCTTCAAGGACGCCGAGGGACGCGATGCGCGCTTCGCCGACTTCAAGGGCAAGGTGGCGGTGGTCAACCTGTGGGCCACCTGGTGCGCGCCCTGCAAGATCGAGATGCCGACGCTGGCGGCTCTGGCCGAGCACTACAAGGGTCGCGACGACGTGGCCGTGGTGACCATCAGCATGGACGTGGACAAGGCCGTGCCGGAGGCCCGCGCCTTCATCGCCGAGCACCCGCCGCTGGCCTTCTACGCCGATCCGAAATTCCAGCTGCCGTTCGAGTTCCCCGGCAAGGGGGCCATGCCCCAGACCATCCTGCTGGACCGCCAGGGGAATGTGCGCGCCGTCCTGACCGGCGAGGCGGACTGGGCCAGTGATGAAGCGAAGGCGCTGATCGAAGAGCTGCTGGCGGAGCAGTGATCCTTCTCCCCTTGAGGGAGAAGGTGGACGGCGAAGCCGGACGGATGAGGGGTGACGACGGCGCCCTTTGATGGTCGGGCGCGGCGCCAACGCCGCTCATTCCCAAGCGTGGCGCTGACACCCCTCATCCGGCCCTGACGGGCCACCTTCTCCCGCAAGGGAACCGTTGCATTATTCGCGGATCGTGATTCCCTGTCTCTGACGGGGAGATTGC
>NZ_QLLC01000017.1 GCF_003350205.1 Brevundimonas bullata
ACCGCCCCAAGCTAACAGCTGGGCCGTAATGCAACGGTTCCGCAAGGGGAGAAGGGATCAGATCAGTTCTTGGCCGGAACCCGCGTGTCCGTGGATGGGTCTACCGCACCGGGGCGGCCTTCGGCGGCGGCTTCGGCCTGATTGCCTTCCAGCTTGTCGGCGACCTTGCCGGCGCCGTCCTCGACCGCCTGAGCCGCCTTCATGGCGCCGGACTCGACGACTTCGCCCGTCTGGGCGGCGACATCGGCGGCCTTGTCGCCAGCGGCCTCGGCGTTGACCTCGGCCTTCTGTTGTTCGGCCTGGGTGCAGGCGCTGGCGCCCAGGGCCAGGATGGAGGCGGCGGCGATGCCCAAGGTACGAGTGGAAAGCTTGCGGGTGCGCATGGGATGTCCCCCTTCTTGCGATAAACCTTGGCGGTAAACGCCGTCAGTCCCAGGGAGTTGCGTTTCCTAGTCCAGATCCACCGGCAGGGTCTGGCTGGCCAGCAGCCGCTCGGTCGTGGCCCAGTGGTCCGGGCCCTGACCCTCGACCCAGGTCTGCACCATGTCGCGGCCCAGACCGTAGTTGATGATGTAGCTGCGATAGGTCTCGATGAAGCTGAGGCGCTGGTTCGCGCGGTCGCGGGCGATCAGATTGTATTTCTGCAGCTGGTCCAGCGCCGTCTCGCGGTCGATGCGCCCGGCCAGATAGGTGTCGGCCACGGTGTATTCGGCCCGGCCCAGCTCGCGGGTCAGGGCCAGAAGCTGGGTCTGGGCCTCGGCCGTCGCCGGGTCCAGTCCGGCCAGGGGATAGAGGACGCGCTTCTCGAAATCGGTGCGCTCATGGCCGGGGAAGGCCAGGTCGATGCCGTAGTTGGCGCTGCCCTCGGCGATGAAGGACATGGGGCTGAACAGGGGGTAGACGCTCATCTCGACCCAGCCCTTCTGTTTCACAAAGGTCTGTTCCAGCAGGGCGTTATAGACGTGGTGGCCGGGATAGCCCTCGTGGCAGCCCAGATCGACGGCGCGGTCGATATAGATGGGCAGGTCGGTGTTCACCTGGATCAGGCTGAAGGCGTTCCCCTTGTACCAGTTGTAGCCCGACCACGGCTTGTCGTTGACGAACTCCAGGGTGAAGGTCTCATGGGCGGGCAGGGTCATGCGCCGTTCGGTGCGCGCCTTGCACTCGTTGATGGCGGCCCGCATCACCGGCTCCAGCCGGTCCTTGGGAATGACGTAGCCGGCGCGGAACGCCGCGACCCGGTCCGCCAGCGGTCCCTCGCCAGGGACCAAGGCGTCGATGCGCGCCAGCACGGGTTCATAGGACGACAGGGGCCGCAGTTCCGGCCGCACGCCGAATTGGGCCTCGGCCTCGTCGGCGAAGCTCATCTTCTCCCCGGCCAGCATCCGCAGGCGCGCCGAGGCCGCCGAGACATGGGCCGACAGATAGGCGCGGCGTTGCAGGCTTTCGGCGTCCAGGCCCGCCGTCGGCAGGGCGACTAGGCGACGGGACAGAGCGGCGGCGCCCTCGGCCAGCTGGGGCAGGGCGCGCGGGCTGGCCTTGGCCGCCTCGGCCCATTCGGCCGGGCCGTAATAGGCGTCGACATAGCCGGGCTCGCGCTCGCCGATCTCCAGCGTCAGGGCGACATAGTCGCGCGCCACGGCGTCCAGGCTGTCCGCCGCCGGTTGCGGCGCGGTGGCGCAGGCGGTCAGCAGGCTGGCGCCCATCAGGGCGGCGATCGTCATGTGGCGCATGGAAACTCCCTCTCTCCGGGACCGACGCTAGGCGTTCGCGCACGCATCGCCAAGTCTGGCTCAAGAGAAGGCGTCGCCGCCGAGATTCAGGGATTGAGGCCGCCGAGCCCATGCTGTAAGCACCGCCGTCCGGCTCTTGAGCCGCAGACGCACCCGTAGCTCAGCTGGATAGAGTGCTGCCCTCCGAAGGCAGAGGTCACAGGTTCGAATCCTGTCGGGTGCGCCACTTCGGTTTAAAACTGAGAACTCCGCCACTGGCGGCGTAATCCCCACCACCACTGGACGCCAAGGCTCGCAGCAGCTCCGTGCGGGAGCCGATGATTCGCGCCTCGGTCTTGCTGATGACCTCCACTCGCTGGGTCAGGGCGCGGAGGTGATCCCGTCGATAGCCACTGGTCCGATCCCCCAGCTTGCGCCGCGCGGCGCTGGCGAACCGATTTAGGGCGTCCGGTGTGATCGTCGGCGCCAACCGATCCACGGATGCGCTGATCCGCTCAGCGTCCGCCCGAGCCTGATCCCGGATGCCCGAAAGTTCGCCCACGCGATCCTTCAGCGAGGCGTCGTCAGGCGCCAAGAGGCCGTTCTCAATGGCCTCATAGAGCCGATTGAGTTTGGCGTCGGCTTCGGTGGCGCGCTTGCGCATCTCCGCGATGTGGCTGCGTCGCTGGTCCGCCCACTCTTCTCGACGATCCAGAAGCTGTTCCATCAGCGCCGCGAGACGGCCCGGATCGAGCAATCGAGATTCGAGGTGATCGATGATGGCGTCATCGAGTTTGTGCATCGGGACGGCGAGGCCCTTGCAGCCTGCCCCGCCCATGCGGGCCTTGGTCGAACAGGCGTAGTAGCGATACTGGCCGCCCGCCTGACCCTTTCCAGTCCTCAGTGTCATGGCGCCGCCGCACGCGCCGCAGAAGCAGATGCCCGTGAGCAGGTTGGGACCGGTGGAGACGCGGGGCGGCGTCCACTTAGGGCTCCGGGACGTGAGACGTGCTCTGACGGCCTCGTGGTCCGCCTTCGACACTATGGCGGGCACGGCCATGATGGCGTGTTCCGACTCCGGCTTATGAGCCTTGGTTTTGTGGTCGCGAGTGTTGAACCGGTGCTCGCCCATGTAGGTCGTACGGGTCAGGATCTGATGGACGGCGCTGATGCCCCAACGCCCGCCGTCACGGGTGCGGACGTTTTGATCGTTAAGCCGCGTGGCGATTGTCTTCAGACCCATCGGCCCCTGGGCACCGTCACCGGTCAGCGCCCAGCGATAGATGGTGCGGACTGTTTCGGCCTGAAGGGGGTCGATCTCCAGCGTCTTCTTGATCTTCGCCCCGCGCTGCTCGGCAGCAACGATGCGGTAGCCGATGGGCGCACGCGCACCGTTCCAGAATCCCTGACGAGCATTCTCCTTCATGGCCCGCAGAGTGTGCTTGGCGTTTTCGCGCGACTGATACTCGTCGAAGAGCGTCATGATCTGGCGCATCATCACGCTCATGGGATCGTCGCCCAGCTCCTGGGTGATCGAGACCAGACGCACGCCGTTCTTCGCGAGCTTCCGGACGTAGAACTCGAACTGGAACTGATCGCGGAAGAACCGCGAGAAGCTGTGCACCACGATCACATCGAAGGCGGGCGGCTTGGTCAGCGCAGCCTCGATCATGGACTGGAACGAGGGGCGACGGTCGTCGGTGGCGGTGTTGCCCGGCTCGACATATTCCGCCGTCGCCTCCCACCCCTTGGTCTCGCAATAGGCTTCAAGCTGGCGGCGCTGGTCGGGGATCGACAGGTCGTTGACGGCTTGCCGCCCGGTCGAGACGCGTAGGTACAAGGCCGCTCGGGTCTGAACGCCTGGGGTAATGGTCGCACTGCTCATGTCCGGCTCCTTTCAGAGGCGCGGCCCCAGAACCTCGTCGAGCACCTCGCCAAGCCACGCCTCCACCGCCAGAAGCTCGGCCGGCGTGATCGGAAGATCATCAAGCCAGGTGTCGGTGACGCGGACGGCCGATTGTACGCCAACTGGCCGGACTTGCGGAGTCCGGCGGCGATGCGCCTCCGGTTCTGATGACGGCTGGACATACATGCCCGCCAAGCTGTTCGCTGTAGGACGACGCGCATACTCGTAACCTCTCCCTCGCAAATCTGCGGCCGCCGCTTTCTCGAAAAGCGGATCGATCCATCGATCCATGCCGAGCCCTCAGCGGCGGCGGCTGACCGGGTCAACGCCTGCGGCGCCAGCCGCAGCCCGCAGGGCGCGGAGCGGGGTTGAAGCGGGCGGACGGCGCTGCTCCCCACTCCGAAGATGAGGGTCGATAAGGCCAAGCTTGTCAGACAATGCCGGCGCAAAGCCTATCCTGCCCTAGACCCTCATTTGCGTTTCGGAGGACCACTACCGGCCGCCTCATCGACGGCGCGGGTCAGCCGGACAAGCGCCTCCGCCAGACGCGTTTCGGCGGCTCTCTTCTCGACGCCCAAGTGGTCGGCGATCTGTTCTAGCGGCATTCCAACGAAGCGATGGAGGACGAAGACATTCCGGCAGCGGCGAGGGAGGCGGCGGATTGCCCGAGCAAGAACCCGGCGCTCGTGCTCTTCGCCGTGGGACTCCGATGGCGGTAGGCTCATTGATCGGTCCCGCCCCCAATGCCTATCGCGGCCTCGACCGCGCTGAGAAGGTCGCAGATGGCTTGATCGGCGATTTCGGGTGGAAGCGGGAGCTTTGGCTTTATGCCGGTACGCAGGGCCCCTGAGCTATAAAGTGGGCCGAGCACCGCAGCGAGTTTGCCAACGCCGTCAGGGACGCCCTCAAATCTCAGCATTCTGACGCAGCGGAGCGCCTTGCTCAGATCGTGCCGGAGCCAGACGCGTGTCCAGTCGTCAGAGAAGCCGCGATGCAGGAGATAGGCTTTGAGGCCAAGCTCAATAGCGATGGCGGAGTGATAGGCCGACTGGGCGCCTACGCGGTCATCGTCTGTCCAAGCCATCGCGTGGAAGCCTCGGGCGTTACGGGCGAAGGCGATAGCCAGTCGGCGCTGTGGCGGACGCCGCCGCCACCGTCGTGACCGGAGTAAGACACGCTGAGGGGTTGGCATGCGCAGACCTCCGTAGCGACGGCGCGGCATGCAGCCGGACGGTGTCGGCTGGCGTTTCGGCACAAGGTGCGTGAAGATGATCACACCGACCCGACTAAGTCAACACGGTGTACTCATAAAGGAGCACGTCGTGCCGACTATCACACCTTTGCAAGTCAAGCTGGCCCGAACCGCGGTAGGACTCGGAGTTAGAGAACTCGCTGAATCGGCTGGCGTCGCCCCGTCCACAATCCAGCGTTTCGAATCCGGGCGAGGGGACATGCAGTCTCGCACGTTAGACAAGGTGCAGAGGTGCCTTGAAGCCTCTGGCGTGATCTTCATTCCGGCTGATTCAACGGGCGGGCCAGGCGTTCGATTGAGGGCTCATACGGAGCGGAGTGCTCCAACGGAAGCACCCTAGAGAAGGCGCAGCGATCGGCACAGCTCACGCCGAGGCGGCATTATGCCAAACGTCCACGGGAACATCCCAGTGACATTACTCTAACAATGTTGCTAATTTGTTCTCACCGCTATTGGCGAGGGTTTGCGAAGATTCTTATCGCGAGGTCCGACTTCCGCCGCGACGAGGACGCAAGAAGTGCTAAGCGGGCTGCCGGAGCGCTCGCCCGAAACGGGAAGACTTGGTTAAATCCCGAGTCGGTAGGATCAACGGGAGGGAGGAAAGGCGCATGTCGGTTCAACACATCCTCGACCTTCTCGATTCCCACGCCGCCGGGGATGAGGAACGGCTGTTATCGGTCGCCCTAGCCGCCGCCGCCGCGGAGGCCAGGGCGGGCCGTCCCCAGGACGCCGCTGCCCTGAAGGAGGCCGTCCAAGCTCTCCGCTCCGCCACTCCGAAGGCCGGCGCGACCGCCGCCCCCATTCCCCTGGCCCGCCCCCGGGGCGAGCTGCAGTCGCTGATCATCAGCAGCTATCCGCGCACCACCCTGGCCAGTATGGTCCTTTCGTCCGAGATGGAGGCCCGGCTCCAGCGTCTCGTGAGACAGCAGCGGGAGCGCGCCGCCCTGCGCGACCATGGCCAGCGCCCGTCCACACATCTGCTGCTGATCGGCCCGCCCGGTACCGGCAAGACGATGACCTCGGCCGCCTTGGCCGGGGAGCTGAAGCTCCCTCTATTCACCGTGAAGCTGGAGGCCGTCTTCAGTCGCTACATGGGCGAGACTGCTGCCAAGATCCGACTGATCTTCGACCAGGCCGCGCAGACCCGGGGCGTCTATCTGCTCGACGAGTTCGACGCCATCGGAGCCCGCCGCGGCGATCCCAATGACGTCGGCGAGATGCGCCGGGTGCTGAACTCGGTGTTGGCCTTCATGGAAGAGCCCAATCAGACCGACAGCGTCATAATTGCCGCGACCAACCATGTCGAAATCCTCGACCGGGCCTTGGCGCGGCGGTTCGACGAGGTGGTCGAATACGGCCTGCCGAGCGTCGCTGAGGCCAAGACCCTGCTCTCGACCCGGCTGAAGAAGTTCAAGCTCGACGCCCGGGCGCTCAAGGCGCTTGCGCCCGACCTCGAAGGCCTCAGCCAGGCCGACGTCGTCCTGGCCGCCGACGCCGCGGTGAAGGACGCCATCCTCGACGGCCAAAGCAAGGTGTCGCTCGATCTGGTGCGCACGGTGCTGCAGGAGCGCCGCGCGGTCAGCGCTCGCTTCCATTCCTAGATTGCGCAATCGATGCAACCGGTGATGATCAACGAATCATCACCGCCGGAAAGCCGATGGCTCTCGAAGACTTCAGCCGCCACACCCTGGCCCATCTGACGATCGACGCCTTTCGCGAGGCGGGTCCCTACACCTATCCTGCGCGCCGCCAGACGCGCACGCCTCAGCGCGACGACTATTTCGCGCACGGCCGGCAGTTGCTGGGCCAACTGGCGGCCGCCTTGCCCGCCCTGCCGGTCCAAGGTGCCGATCCCCGCCTCGTGCTGGATGGATTACGACCGGGCGCTATCGTCTCGGTGGAGACCCGCGCGCCCCAGTCCGATCGTCAGGGCCCGGCCAAGGTCCCGGCCACCTTCGAGCTTCCGGCCCAGGACCTTATCGTCCTGCGCACCAGTCGACGCGATGACCGATCCGAAGTGGCTGTCGTCTTCGTGCCCGACGCCGCCCGCCCGGCCCTGCAGCAGAGGATCACCGCCTATGGCGCCCGGGAGCTCGGTAACCGCGAACGGCCGTATGTGGATCAGTTCGAGCGGATCGAGACCTTCGCCGCCGCCAGCGCGGAGGACCTGTTTGCGGGCGATCACGACTCGAACGACCCGCAGCCTCACTGGTGGGAGTTGTGGGTGCGCGAGGGCAAGGCCGAAGGTGTGCGCGTGCAGGCGCGCGCCGCCGGGTTCGAGGTTCATGCGGACACCCTGATCTTTCCCGACGTCGAGGTGGCCTTTGTCCATGCCGCCGCAGCCACCCTGCGCGGCCTGCTCAACCGCATGCCCGGAGCCGTCGCCGAGGTCCGGAGGTCGGTCGGCACGATCGAGCCCTTCTTGACCTTGGCGACCAACGCTGTGAACCAGCACGACTTCGTGGCCGAGTTCGGCGGGCGCATCCGGGCTCCGGCGCCGGACGCGCCAGCCATCTGCATTCTCGACACCGGCGTCTCCGCCGCCCATCCGCTGGTGGCGCCTGGCCTGGCCCACGCCACGACGATCAACGCGGACTGGGGAACGGACGACCACGCCGACGACACGGGGCACGGGACCGGCCTGGCGAGCCTGGCCCTGTTCGGCGATCTGGAGGCACCGCTGAACGATCTGCGCGTGGTCCAGCTCGGCCATGCGGTCGAATCCGTCAAACTCCTCGCCCCGCGGGGGGCGGTGCAGACCGATGTCCACAGCTATGGCGCGGTGACCCAGTCCGCCATTTCCGTGATCGAGATCGACCGGCCCGGGATCGAGCGGTCCTTCTGCCTGGCGTCCTCCACCGCGCGACACCCGCCGACCCGTCCTTCCAGCTGGAGCGGCGCGATCGACCAGGCCGCCGCCGGCGCGATGAGCGGCGAGCGCGCACGGGGCATGGCCGCCGCCCAGACCCCCAAACGGCTGATGCTGGTCGCCGCCGGCAACGTCATCGGCGGATCGCTGGAGGAGATCGAGGCCGGTGCCCGCATCGAGGATCCGGCCCAGGCCTGGAACGCTCTGACCGTGGGCGGGGTGACCGCCAAGACGACCGTCGAGCCTGGAGCCGCACGGCTGCGTCCGGTCGCGGCGGCCAATACGGTCAGCCCCTACAGCGCCGACACAGTGGGCTTGCCGACCGACCTGCTGCCGATGAAGCCGGAGGTGATGTTCGAAGCTGGCAACATGACCGTGGATGCGGCGAACTGGTGCGACCTGCATCCGGCCTTGTCCCTGCTGGCCGCCGGCCGGGATGTAGAGAGCGAACCTCTATCCTCCTTCTGGGCCACGAGCGCGGCCGTCGCGGTCGGCGGGCATTTCCTGGGTCGGCTGAAGGCCGAGCTGCCCGGTCTGTGGCCGGAGACCTATCGGGCGTTGATGGTGCACAGCGCCCGCTGGCCCGAGCCCATTCGTCGGCAGCTCATCGGCACGGGGGCCAGCTGGCGGACGCGGCTGAGCAAGGCCGATATCCAGCGACTGCTGCGCCGGGTCGGTTATGGCGTCCCGGATCTCGACATCGCGACGCGGTCGGCCCGCAATGATCTGACGCTCCTGGCCCAGGCCGAAATCCAGCCATATGCGGCCGGAGCCAACGATCAGGGGGCGGTCTTCAACGAGGTGCATTTCTACGACCTGCCTTGGCCGGTCGAGGCCCTACGCGCCCTCGGGGACCAGCCGGTGACGATGCGGGTCACCCTCTCGTACTTCATCGAACCCAATCTGAGCGGCAAGGCGGCCACCCGTCCCGAAACCTACCGTTCCTACGGCTTGCGGTTTGCACTGAAGAAGCGAACCGAGACGGATCTTGAGTTCAAAGGACGGCTCAGCCGTCTGCAGAACGAGGCACAGGTGGCCGCGCTAGAGGCCGGCGACGAAGACGCGGACGCTCAAGGCGAGCGGTCTTTCTGGCTGCTGGGGCCCAAGGCGGTTCAGGCCGGATCCCTGCACTGCGACCTCTGGCGCGGCAAAGCGTCCGATCTGGTCAACCACGACCTGATCGCGGTTCATCCCGTGGGCGGCTGGTGGAAGTCGCACCTCGGCCAGCGGCGGCGCAGCGACCGGGGGCGTTACGCCCTGGCCCTGTCCATCTCGGCCCCGTCGTCGGAGGTCGATCTCTACAGTGAGTCCCAGGCCCTGGTGATCGACAAGGACATCGAGATCCTGCTCGGCTGAGATCGAACGCCGCGGCTCAGGCCGGGGGCGCATCCGCTCGGCGACGTTGATTTGTCCTCCTCGACGAACCCGTAAGCCCCTGCCTATTTGGCCGCCTTGGTCGCGAAGACGCAGGGTTCGGCGTCGGTCGGCGGCGCGAAGACCGGCCACCAGAACGGGTGCGCGGTCCATCCGAGATCCCGACCGCCCTGCTGCTGCAGCAAGGCCAGCACTGGCTTGCTGCGGGGCTCATCGAGGAGCTTGCGCCTCAGCACCGTACCGACGATCGACCGGCCGGATTTGTCGCCCGACTTTTCCCGGTTCAGCCGGCGGCCGGTTTCGGCGATCAGGGCGATCTTGCCGTCGCCGCCGTGCTTGGCGTCCGAGTAGTAGTCGATCAGGGCGCGCATGGCGTCCCACTCGAATTCAACAGTGTCGAATTCCATGCTGTTCTCGATGGCGGCGATAATTTCCAAAGCCATCTTGCGCTCGACCTCGACGAACTCGCCGGTGTCTCGCCAAGCGGGATTGATCAGCTTCTCCAGCTTGGCCTGAACAACCGCCATGGCGTTGCCGCCACGGGTCTGAAAATCGGTCGGCAACAGCAGGCTTGACGGAGAGACCGACACCATCTCACTCAGCATCACCTTGTTCGGCGCGCAGGGGCGCACCCGGCCGGTAGGGTCGGACTGGATGAAGACAACGCCGGCGTCTTCCTTCTTCTCGTCGAAGGCCGTGCGGAGCGCGTTTTCCAAGGCGTTTATCGTGTAGAGCCGGTCGTAGACCGCCCGCGAGGTGTAGAAGCGCGTCACCGCCAGGTCCTGCCGATTGCGGTTCCCGTACATGCGCGAGTGCTGCAGCACCGTATCGGCCTGCATCGTCCGGGGGTTCCGCCCGTAGTAGAAGGCAATGAGGTTCGGGATCGTGATCCCACGATCCAGAATGTTACCGCCGACCCATATGTTGTAGGGCGTGCGCAGCTTCAGCTCGGCGTTGTCATCGAGCAGCTTCATGACGTCGTTGTCGGAGTTCACCTTCTCGACGACGACCTCGTCACTCTGCAGGGCGTCGATGAATGCGTCGAAAGCGTCGTCGCGGGGCGGCATCTTGCCCTTGTCGGCGGTGACCGAGGCCTGCAGGTCGTCATATGCTTGATCGAACATTGGCCGCAGCGCGTCGGGGGCGCTCTCCGCCGCCTCGATGATGGCACTGAAGATCCAGTCGATCACCTGATCCTGCCAGGCGTGCGCCGCCCGCTGGATATCGTTGTGGATGACCATGGCGTACTTGGTTGGCCGCAGACCGGCCTCCCGCTGCTGCCACTGCCGCACACCCACGGCCACCACGAAGGTGGTGATGGCGCGGCGCAGGCCCGTGGTGTTGGGCGTATCGAGCACGGTGCTCTGGCTAATGCGGCGCTTGTCGGCCTTACGCAGCGAGTCTTGCTCCTGGTCGGTAACCTCGACGATCAGCTTGGACCGCGGGTCGTCATCGTCGAAAGCGCCGAAATAGTCGTCGCCACCGACATAACCGCCATGGATCGGCAAGGGCTCGGTGAACGCCGGCCGCTTGGGCGTGAACACGTAGCTCTCGCCGCTCGCCGTCTCCTCGTAATCCTCGGGCTGCAAATAGAGCGAATAGGGCGTGGCGGTGACCTGCAGGAAGGCGATGCCGTTGGACATCCCGCGCAGCTCGTCGATCTGCCCCGCGATCGTGCCTTGAGCGATCGCGCCGGTTCCCTTGTCACGGACGAAGCGCACGCTGGCCAGGTCGGCCTCGTCGTCAATCAGCAGGACCTTGCGGTTCTGCAGGCCCTGGTTGGACTGCATGAAGTTGATCAGGCGCTCCAGATTCTTGGCCTGCTTCTTGGCGACAACGACGATCTTGCGGCGCAGCTCTCCGCGCTTAAGCGTAGGGAGGTTCATGATGTCGAGCACCATGATCTCATCATCGGCGATGAACTCCTTGAAATCGGAGCTCAACCGCCTGACCGTCTGGGCTGATAGGGTTTTGGTCCCCTTAGTCAGCACCAGGGCGATGTCAAAGCCGCGGTCGAACGCCTTGGCGATCACTCCGACAAAGGCGCGCGTCTTTCCGGACTGGATCTTCCCCAGCAGCATTCCCGGGCTGCGCCCACTGGTGCCGTTGGCTTCAAGGCGGGTGACGATCCGATCGATGCAAGCGGCGAGGCCCTCGTCATCGTTCCGCTGGCTCTTCAGGCGTGGATAGAAGTTCGAGCCCTCGTCCATCTCGCCGAGTTTACGGTTGTTGCGCTTCAACCAAGCGCGGATCTGAGGCTTTCGGAAGACCGGCCCCGAAGCCAACTCGGCCAGCGGCGACGGGAAGTCAGATGAGCGCGCCCGCCAATTGGTGACTGCTTGGCTGGTCACGCCGGCCAAAGCGGCGATTTCGTTGATGCCGACCAGATCGTGTTCCATTTATCACCTGTGTGGTTTGTACACAGTGTGTACGTCGCACACAGCGCAGGAGTCAACAGTCGTGATCGTGATCAACTCGTCGCTTGGGTACCCAGATAGGCCAGTTTCCGGCAGGTGCCCAATGACATCTTATGGCGCTGACCGGACATCAGCCGGCCACCGCGACCGCTGTGGAATAGTTCTCGGCTTCGTCCGAGCCGGCGCACCTTCGACAGGCCTCGGTCGGATGCGAAGAAGTCCGGTAAACTACGATCGCTTTGGGCTCAACTCGGGCTTTGGCGACGTCCGCTTTCGGGCATGGCGTCGGTCAACCTCCGAATTCTGAGGTCTGAATCTCAGATGACTTTGGGACTGTCTACTTTTGGCGACGAGTCTGTTGGGGCGAGCATGACCATCAAGGTCGTGATCGACGGCGCGTGCCGCGATAAAGCTACGGCTCTCGTGGAAACTCGGGCGTTGGCCGCTACGCAGGGGCGTCAGCTCGCTGTTAGCCGCATCATGGCCCATTGCGCCTCAAACAGGCTGCGCTCGTAATCGGGCATGTCGTAAGCGCCGAGGGTCGCCATCTCGGCCAGGCCGGCGGTGGCATCGCCGGTCTCCGCCAGAAGCAGGGCATACATCCGGCGAACTGGCACGACCATATTCGCAACGGCCGGCAAGTTCGGCAGAACCATCCCTTCCATAAACTGACGCGCCTGGCCGTGCTGGCCCATTTCGCGCATGTCGTCGACGAACTGCAGCGCCGTCTTCATGTAGGACCTGTGAGCGTTACCCAGAACATAGAACTTCAGTGCGAACATTCGATGCAACGGCTGGAGCCGCCGTAGCGCTTCGAGGGCATGACACTCCAGATCCAGCGCATCGCCGATATGGCGGAAATCGTCGTCCATATCCTCGTAGGGTGTGATCAAAGCGAGGATATCAGGCGGGTTCAGGCCGAGGATCCGGGCCTCGCTCAGGCCGAGGCGCCGGTAATAGCCACGGATCACGCCGCCGACGGTCTTGGCCGCGTCGCCCGGTCGCTTCGCCTTCAATTGGGAGAAGGCGAGGTTGTAGTTGAGGACCAGGGTCTGCACCTCGGTCAGGTCCGGCAGGCGGGCGGCGCGGTCGTAGGCGGCGCGCACGGCCTTCATGTTGCCGGCCTCGCCCTGTGCGGCCATGACCTTCATCACCGCAGCCAGGGTCGCGACCTTGCCGAGGACGCCGGAGGCGAGGATCGGTTCGATGGCGGCGACCCGGGTTGCGAAGGTCTCCCAGCGCTCATAGCGCTGGTCCCAGAAGGCCAGGGCGTCGAGCGCCCAGAACCGTTCTTCCGGGTCCTCCACCGTCGCGGCATAGGTTTCGAGGACGGCGTAGAGCTCGACCGGATCGCCGCGCTCGTGGAACATCTCGAAGGTCGCCAGATCGACGAGGGTGTCGATCTGGCCGGTGCGGGCCAGCAGCCGCATCCAGACCGCGAAGCGCCCGAACCGGGCGGTCCCGACGAGGGACTCGCCGATCAGGTCGCGCAGGCTTTCGAGCAACGTCTGCTCGACCGCCGGGGTCTGGGCGAGTGCGGCGGCGGCCGGGATGCGGAATGCATCGTGCAGCCGCACGCCGTCTCCGCCGACGATCTGCACCAGGCCCGCGCGAATGAGCGATTTGACCGCCGGCTGGACACGCGCCGGCTCCCCGAGCTGGGCGCCGGCCCACGCTTTCACCTCCTCTCGCGTCAGGGGCGCGTCCAGCAGGCTCAAGGCGGAGGCGACCAGTTGTTCCGCCTCGCCCAGGTCTTCGAAGGCCCGTCGCAGGATGATCTCGGGGGCGGTCTCGACGGCCTGATCGCTGGCCTCGACCGCCGCGCAGAACGCGGCCGCATCGCCGCTGTAGTGATCGACCGCCAGGCGCGCGGCGCTCTGGATCAGCAAGGGCAGGGCCGACGTCAGGCGGACCAGTCGCGTGATGGTGGCCGCATCAACCCGTGCGCCGGCCGCATCGAACTCGGCCGCGATCGTGTCAGCGCTCCAGCCGGCGAGTTCTTGCCGCTGGATCGGCAACAGGAGGGCGAGCTCGTCGGTGCCTGGCCAGGGCTGGGCGATCATCACGAACCGGAGCGCGGGCGCCGCCGTCAGCAACTGGCGCAGCGCGCCGACATCCATCCGTTGGACATTGTCGAGCACGACCACGACCGGAATGTTCTGTTGGGCCAACAGGGCGGCCAGATGCCTGAACAGGTCCAGACCGAACGCCTCCGGCAATGCCGCGATTGCCCGGGCGCTTTCGGGCTGAGTCAGAAATCGGGCCGCGAGCTCGCGGCCGAGGCTGTTGGCCACCGCCGCCGCCGGCAGGTCGCCGACGTCGAAATAGGCCAGCGGCGCCGCCGAATGACGGGCCGCGTGTGAGGCCCAGGCCGTCTTGCCTGCGCCGGAGAACCCCGTCAGCAGCCGCAGACGGTCGCCGTCGTCCAGGCGCGGCTCGTCCGGCTGCGGCCGGTAAGGCTGGGGCGGTTGCGGGAACGTCTGCAGCTGAACGACGAACTGCTCATAGAGGGCGGGGAGCTGATCGACCGTCACGCGACGGTCGCCCGCCCCGGTGGCGGCGTACTGGGCGACGGCCGCCAGTTTCCAGACCAGGGCCTCAGGCGGCAGTCCGGCGAAGGCCACGCCGGCCGCGGCCGCCTGGCAGGCGGCCAGCCCCGCCTCCAGGTCCGGCCAGGCGTCGGGCACGGGCAGATCGCTGGACTGCCCCGGCCAAGCGATCTGCACGTCGGCCGGCCAGTCGGCGGCGGCGAGGGCCTCGGCCAGCGGTCCGTTCGGCGCGACGTTGCTGACAATTAGGAACCGCGGCGCGCCCGGACGATCACCGCGGGCATGGGCGTCGCGCAGGTCGGCGAACCGCGCGAGCGCGCCGTCGACATCCCCGGAGGCGAGGGGGGCGGAGCGCGTCTTGACCTGGATGTAGAGGCGGCCCGTCGCCTGTACGAGTTCAACGTCCTCGTCGCGCTCCATCACCACGGCCGTGGCACCGGAGTTGGCCATGTTGAGCACGCAGGCGGCCGCATAGAGGTGCTGGTAGAGAAAGCCCCTGTGCAGGGCGCTGATCCGCACGAGTTGGCGGGGCTCGAGAACGTCTACATCGGCATCCTCAATCAGTTGGGGCATGGGGCGCGGTCATCGTCAAAGGGGTGAGGACCCGAGTGAGGTCCGTAGGGAGATGAAGCAGATTTTGCGCGAGGCGCCTGAGGCTGTCTTCGGGCGACAGGCCGCCCGGGTCGAGGACACGCAGAATGGTCGCGAGCGCCGCCCGCGTATCGCCGGTCTGCATCCTCTGGTCAACGCATTGATGACCGCTGCTCACTTCCGCATCAAGTGTCGCTTCCCCCTCGGCTGGTCTCCAGGCACGCATATGCGGCAACGAATTCCCAACAACTTGCGGCCCGCCAGGAAAGCTCGATTTCGCGAATCCGGACACCGGCGGCGACCAGACGTCGCGAGCCAGACGTCGCGAGTATGTCGAAGGCCCGCAGGCCATCGGCCGGGAACCAGACACTCGGGCGTCCACCTAACGTCGGCTTTCCGGCCGACAAGGAATGCCCGCATCTGGCGCTGACCGGACACGGTCTGCTGCCGGCTTGCGCCACAGCGACATCCACGGACCAGACTCCCGATATCCGCCGCAGATGAGCTACTGGCGCTTGCCAAACATCAGCCGGTCACCGCGACTAGTGCGGAATAGTTCTCGGCTTCGTCCAAGGCGGCGCGCCATTTCTTCACATACGGTTGTCGCGCGCCATCTTGAGCGACGCTGAGCCATCTGCCTCCGGGCGCGCATCAGCGGGCCGGGATAACGGGACTCTCAGGCCGCAGAGCTGACCCGTCTGTCGCTGATCGACAGGACGGCGTCGCCGCGCAGAAACGCCTTCGTCGCGTATCTTTCGCAAAACCCCCTTACTGCGCCCATGGCTTAGGCGCGGCGAGAAATGTGGGAGGCGACCATGACCAACAGGCTGACGGGCAATCTTTTTGGGGCCAGCGCCATGGTGCTGGCGATGGCGATCAGCGGGGGCGCGCTGGCCCAGGACGCGGCGGCTCCGGTCGTGGCGGCGGTGGATACGACCTCGACCGGCGAGGCCAGCAGCGGCGTGATCGTGCTGGGCGCCGAGGCTCGCCAGCATCGTCTGGTCTCGGCGGCCGGGCTGTCGGGGCTGGAGGTTTTCGACCTGACGGGCGCGCGATTGGCTGCGGTTCCGGCGGGCGAGGCCGGCGGCCTGGACGTGCGCTACGGCTTCCCGATCAAGGGCCGGCCTGAGACCCTGCTGGTCTCGACCGACAAGACTGAAAACAGCCTGCGTATCTTCGCCATGCGCAATGGCGCGCCGGTCGAGGTGGGCGCGCGCGCCGTGCCTCTGGGTTTCGCGGTCGAGGACGTCTGCCTGCTGCGCAACGCCAGCGACGGCGGTCTCTATGCCGTGGCCGTGGGCGACGGCGGCGAGATCGAACAACTGCTGCTCTACGCCGATGCCGAGGGCAGGGTGGACGCGCGCTCGGCGCGCCGGATCAATCTGTCGTCCAAGGTCAAATACTGCGTCGCCGACGATGCGACGGGCCAGCTCTACGTCTCGCAACAGGCGGTGGGCGTCTGGCGCTTCAACGGCGACCCGGAAGCGGACGCGGCTCCGGCCCTGGTCGACGCGGCGCGGCTGGGTCGGATCAGCGAGGAAAGCGGCTCTCTGGCCCTTTATGACGGCGGCCAGGGCGCGCGCTATCTGATCGCGACCGACGCCTCCAGCGGGCGGCTGTTCGTCTATGACCACAGCGCCGACGATGCCTATCTGGGCGCCGCCAGCCTGACGGGACGCGGCGGCGCGGCGATCAAGGAGCCGGGGGCGCTTCAGGCCGTCGGCACGCCTCTGGCCGGTCTGCCCTCGGGCGCGCTGCTGGTGACGGACGAGGACGCCGCCGAAGGGGCCAACTACAAGCTGGTGTCGATCGCCGCCCTGACGGGGGCGCTGAACCTGTCCGCGGGAACGCCGCAGGACGCGCGCGCCGTCGCCGCGCCGCGCTTTCCCGCCGTCGTCGCCGTGGCGGAAACCGTCCCGGTCGGCAGCCCCGGCGACGCCGCCGACGACCCCGCCATCTGGGCTGATCCGATCAACCCGGCCAACAGCCTGATCATCGGCACGGACAAGAAGGCCGGGCTGAACCTCTATGACATGCAGGGCCGCGTCATCCAGCACCTGCCCGACGGCAAGATGAACAATGTCGATCTGCGCGATGGCTTCATGCTGGGCGGGCAGCCGGTGGTGCTGGTCACGGCCAGCGACCGGACCAACAAGGCGGTGGCTATTTATCGCCTCGACACCGAGGCGCGGCGCCTGATCAACGTCGCCGATGGAGTCCAGCCGACGGGGCAGGGCGATCCCTACGGCCAGTGCATGTATCGCTCGGCCCGGACCGGCAAGACCTATGTCTTCATCAATGATTCCAACGGCGAGAAGCGCCAGTCGGAACTCGCCGACGCCGGAAACGGCAAGGTCCGCGCGGTTCGCGTGCGCGACTTCGCCTTCTCCAGCCAAGTCGAGGGCTGCGTCGCCGATGATGCGGCGGGTCAGCTCTATGTCGCCGAGGAAGACGTCGGCCTGTGGCGTCTGTCGGCCGAACCGGACGGCGGCTCGGCCATGACCATGGTCGCCCGCATCACCGAGAACCCGGCGCTGAAGGACGATATGGAGGGCGTCGGCCTCTATGATCTGGGCGGCGGGCGCGGCTATCTGGTGGCGTCCAGCCAGGGCAATGACAGCTACGCCGTGTTCCGCCGCGAAGGCGACCAGGCCTATCTGGGCTCCTTCATCGTCGTCGCCGACGGCGCGCGCGGCGTCGACGGCGTGTCCGAGACCGACGGTCTGGACGTGACCAGCCGCAACCTCGGCCCCGGCTTCGAGCACGGCGCCATGGTGGCGCAGGACGGCCGCAACGTCCTGCCGGGCGAGAACCAGAACTTCAAATACGTGCCGTGGACGTCCATCGCCGAGGCCCTGGGGCTGGAGGTGCGGCGCTAGGTCGGACCGCGGAGCATCCAGCTCTGTCCCTCCGGCGGCTTCAGGCTGGGTTCGACTGGGTCGAAGTTCGACATCATCGTCATTTGACCCAGGCGGTGCGGCGTCCGATGAAGGCCGGGTGAGCGATCCCCTTCTTCCCGTCCGACGTCTGCCCAAGGGGCGCCTGCCCGCGCCGCCGCCGGGTCAGGGGCGGATCGAGGGGTTTGCCGACATTCGCCTAAGCGTCGAACAGGCCGAGGCCTCGCTGGAGGCGGCGGCGGATCGGCTGTCGCTTCCGCGTTCGGGTTGGTCGTCGGGGCGGTTCGACATGCTGGCGATTTCCGGCGGCGCGGCGGGCGGCGCCTATGGGGCGGGGGCTCTGGTCGGGCTGAGCGAGGCGGGGACGCGGCCCGAGTTCGCCCTGGTTACGGGGGTCAGCACCGGCGCCCTGATCGCGCCCTTCGCCTTTCTCGGCTCAGCCTGGGACGAGCGTCTGGCTGACGCCTATGTCGGGGGTCACGCCGCCGACCTGTTGAGCCTGCGCCGACTGGCCTCCAGCTTCACCGGCGGGCTGTTCCGGGGCGAGGCTCTGGACGCCCTGATCCATCCCTTTGTCGATGAGGCCATGATCGACGCCGTGGCGGCCGAGCACGCGCGGGGGCGGCGGTTGCTGGTGGCGACGACGGACCTCGACAGCCAGCGCGCCTGCATCTGGGACATGGGGGCCATCGCCGCGCATGGCGGCGAGCGGGCCGTGGCCCTGTTCCGCGAGGTCCTGGCTGCCTCGGCCAGCCTGCCGGGGCTGTTCCCGCCGCGCCGTTTCCCTTGCACAGTTGAGGGCGAGTTCGACGGCGAGCCTTTCGAGGAGATGCACGTCGACGGCGGCGTCGCCGCGCCGCTGTTCCTGATGCCCGAGGGCCTGTTGCGCTGGAACCGCCTGGGGCGGCGGCTGCACCGGGGGCGGGTGCATGTCCTGGTCAATACGGTGCTGGAGCCGGAGCCGCGCACCACGGCGCCCAATGTGGCGGCGGTGCTGACCCGCAGCTTCGACGCCATGCTGCGGTTCTCCTATCGCCAGGCCCTGGGCGTGGCGACGACCTTCTGCGCGGCGCAAGGGTTGTCGATCAGCGTCGCCTCCATCCCCGACGTCCCGGATCAGGGCGGCATGTTGAGCTTCGACACCGTCACGATGCAGCGGCTGTTCGACGCTGCGCGAGAGCGGGCGCGTGCGGGGGATCTGTGGCGCTCGCCCGTGGCTGAGCGGCAGGGTCTTCAGGGTCTGCTGGATCGGTTGCGGCCCAGAGGATAGGGGGCGGCTGAGGTCTTGCCTGACCCCGGCGTCGAGGCGCATGGAGGAGGCCTTCTCCCCAAGACGTTCCAAGGCCCCATCGTGTCCGAGATTGAACAAGCGCCCGTCCTCATGCCCGAAGGCCAGCCGGTCGGCCGCGTCATCGCCATGCCCGCCGACACCAACCCCGAGGGCGACATCTTCGGCGGCTGGCTGCTGGCCCAGATGGACCTGGCCGGCGCCACCCCGGCCTTCGAGCGCGCCAACGGCCGCTGCGCCACTGTGGCCCTGGACGGCATGGTCTTCCACCAGCCGGTCTCGGTCGGCGACGAGGTCTCGACCTACGCCAAGGTGATCCACACGGGGCGCACCTCGATCCGCGTCCACGTCGAGGTCTGGAAGCGCTCGCGCGGCGAGGCCGAGGCCCGCTCAGTGCGCGTGACCGAAGGCGTCTTCACCTATGTGGCCATCGACGCGGACCGCAAGCCGCGCCCCTTGCCGCCGGTTCTGGACAGCCAAGCTTAAATCTATCAAGGTTCGCTCGACGCCTCGGGGGAGGCTTGGGGGCTGACAATGTGGATTTTAGGGGCGTTTCTGGCGGGCCTGTTCCTGATCTTGCGGGAACTGGTGCCGCTCCTTCAGGCGCGAAGCAGCGGGGTCGTCTACACCAAGGGGCATAGTCGTCGGCGCGTGGCGCGCGCTGATGATCCCGAGCGGTTTCAGGCCCTGTGTCGCGGACGGTTCAAGGCCATGGGGCTCGGCGCGGTCATCATCGCCATCGCCCTGGCCTGGCTGGCCGTGAATCTCCTGCTGATGGCGGCGGACGCGGCCCTGCCCGCCGCCTGATGGTCAAGCCAAGACCAAGCGCCGCACTCGGTAATTCTTGACGTTCGAGGCTTCGCACCCTACCTGCGGGCCATGGCTATTCGTCGCATCCTGACCATCGATAACGCCGCCGACCTGGCGATCCTCAAGGCTGTCTCCCCGCCCGTGGAGGGCGGCGTGACCGACGCGCTGCGCGCCCTCATGGACGACATGCTGGAGACCATGTACGCCGCGCCGGGCATCGGCCTGGCCGCCGCCCAGATCGGCGAGCTGAAGCGCGTCGTGGTCATGGACCTGGGCGACAAGCCGGTCGAAGGCGCGTCGGAGGACCCCGAGGCCGAGGAGAGCGAGGACCTGCAACTGGCCCGTCGCAACCCGCGCTTCTTCGTCAACCCCGAGGTCGTCTGGGCCTCGGACGAGATGTACGCCTACGAAGAAGGCTGCCTGTCGGTGCCCGACTATTACGACGCCGTCGAACGCCCGGCGCGCATCCGCGTGCGCTACATGGATTACGCCGGCCAGCAGATCGAGGAAGAGATCGAGGGTCTCTACGCTGTCTGCTTCCAGCACGAACTGGATCACCTGAACGGCGTCCTGTTCATCGACCACCTGTCGCGCCTGCGCCGTGAACGCGCCGTCGCCAAGGTCAAGAAGAACGCAAGGCTCGCCGCCTGATGGCCCGCAAGACCACGATCATCGACCCGCGCGGCCGTCGTCGCCTGACCCGCAATCAGAAGGTCGGCGCCGCCAGCCTGGCCACCATCGTCGCCGTCGCCGCTGTCGGCGTGGTGGCGGGCCTGCTGCTGGACCGCCTGCTTGATTTCGACGACGCCCTGGACGCGGGCGGCGAGTGGGACGAGGGCGGCGGCGTCTATACGCGCTGGATGTAATCCGCCCCAGGGTCTAAAGGCGTGGCCATGCGCCTAGCCTTCATGGGAACCCCCGACTTCGCCGTGCCGTCGCTGGCCGAGCTGATCGCCTCGGGACACGAGATCGTCGCCGTCTATTCGCAGCCGCCGCGCCCCAAGGGCCGGGGGCAGAAGCTGACGCCGTCGCCCGTTCACGCCTTCGCCGAGGCCATGGGCCTGCCGGTCTTCACGCCCGAGAGCATGAAGTCGCCGGAAGCCATCACTGACTTCCAGAGCCTCGATCTCGACGCCGCCTGCGTTGTCGCCTACGGCCAGATCCTCAAGCCGGAAGTGCTGGAGGCGCCGCGTCTCGGCTGCTTCAACCTGCACGGCTCGCTCTTGCCGCGTTGGCGCGGTGCGGCTCCGATCCAGCGCGCCATCATGGCCGGCGACCGCCAGACCGGCGCGCAGATCATGCGGATGAGCGAGGGCCTGGACGAGGGCGCGATCATCCTGTCCGAGGTCATGGACATCCATCCCGACGACACGGCAGCCAGCCTCACCGAGCGCATGTCGCACCTCGGCGCCGCTCTGTGGCCGCGGGCGCTGGCCGCCATCGAGCGCGGCGGCTTCACCGAGACGGAACAGGTCGGCGAAGCCACCTACGCCAAGAAGATCACCCCCGCCGAGGCCCGCATCGACTGGACCCGCCCCGCAGCCGAGGTGGACGCCCATATTCGCGGCCTGTCGCCCTTCCCCGGCGCCTGGTTCGAGGTCGAGGCGGACGACGAGCCGGTGCGGATCAAGGCCCTGATGTCGGCTTTGGCCGATGGCGAAGGCTCGCCCGGTCAGGTGCTGGACGACGTCCTGACGGTGGCCTGCGGAACCGGCGCGGTGCGTCTGAGCCGCGTGCAGCGGCCCGGCAAGGCGGCGCAGTCGGCCGAAGAGATGCTGCGCGGTTTTCCGGTCGCAACCGGAACCGTGTTGGGCTGATGCCCCGCTATCGTTTCACGGTCGAATATGACGGCTCAGCTTACAACGGCTTTCAGGCTCAGGCCGGCCAGCCGACGGTGCAGGGCGCGATCGAGACGGCGGTGACGGCCTTCAGCGGCCAGACCGTGCGCATCGCCGCCGCCGGGCGCACCGACACCGGCGTTCACGCCACGGGCCAGACCTGTCACGTCGATCTGGACAAGGCCTGGCCGGCGCGGACGGTGATGAACGCCCTGAACGCCCACCTGATGCACGAGGCGGTGGCGGTGCTGGACTGCGCCCCCGTCAGCGACGACTGGCACGCCCGTTTCACCGCCAATGGGCGCAAGTATCTGTATCGCATCCTCAACCGTCCCGGCCGTCCGGCGCTGGACCGGGGCCGGGTCTGGCACGTCAAGAAGCCGCTGGACGCCGAGGCCATGCATGCGGCGGCGCAAGCCCTGGTGGGGCTGCACGACTTCACCACCTTCCGCGACGCCCAGTGCCAGTCGGCCAGCCCGGTCAAGACGCTGGACGTCGCCCGCGTCAGTCGGGTGGGCGAAGAGGTGCATCTGGTGTTCGAGGCGCGCAGCTTCCTGCACCGTCAGGTGCGCTCAATGGCGGGCAGTCTGGCCGAGGTCGGCCTGGGCCGCTGGGCCGTGGCCGATTTGGCGGATGCGCTCGCTGCGCAGGACCGCGCGCGCTGCGGCCCGGTGGCGCCGTCAGACGGGCTCTATCTGACGGGCGTCACCTATGAGGCCGAGGCTTAGGTCTTCATTTTCTATCGTCATCCTCGGGCTTGATCCGAGGATCGAGTGTTCGGCTCCGCATCGGTGGAAGGGCGCCCGCGACCATGCCCCATTGCCCTGTCGTCGAGCGCGCGGGGCGCCCGATCCTCGGGTCAAGCCCGAGGATGACGGAGGGAAGAAGCGGTCGCGTTTCTTCTAGCGTTTGAACAAACCGCCCAGGGCGTCGCCGAGGCCGCCCGGCAGGTTGTTCATCAGGCCGCCGAGCAGGTCGTCCGCGCCCTCGGCCGAGCCGTTCGGCGTCAGGCGGTCGACGGCTTCCGGCAGCAGGCCCGCCAGGGTCTCGCTGGCCTGTTCCGGCGAAATGCCGAGCTTCTGTGCGAAGTCGGCGATGGGACCGGAGCCGAGCACCGCCACGATCTGTTCGGGCGAAATCCCGGCGTTGCCGCCCTTGCTGATCCACGAACCGACGACGTCGCCGAGGCCGTTCTGACCGAATTTCTCGGCCAGACCGGCGACGCCGCCCTGACCCTTGAGCAGGTCCGACAGGCCGCCGGCGGCGTCTCCGCCGAGGCCGCCCAGCACGTTATCCAGCAGTCCCATGGTCATTCTCCGATGTGAGGTCGGC
Organism: Brevundimonas bullata; assembly: GCF_003350205.1. Taxonomy (GTDB): domain Bacteria; phylum Pseudomonadota; class Alphaproteobacteria; order Caulobacterales; family Caulobacteraceae; genus Brevundimonas; species Brevundimonas bullata. The sequence goes on from NZ_QLLC01000017.1 coordinate 22,836, forward strand.
AGTCTGAGGGACGGAGGCTACGCTTTTGTGGCGGGATCGCAAACGATCGCAAACCCCGCCGGGATGACGGTCCTAGTTGCGGGCCGAGTTGGAGCTGGAGGTCACGGCCTGGCCGGCGGCTTCCAGATCGCGGCCGACGCCGGCGACGGTGTTGCAGGCGGCGGTGGTCAGGGCGGCGGCGATGACGCCGAGGACGATGAGCTTGCGCATGGAGGTTTCCCCGAAATGACGATTGACGCTTCAACATGAAGCTTGACCATAAGGCAGCATGGCCAATTCATCCTTCAATCTGCTAACGGCGATCTTATGACGCAAGCTCTCGATACCGCCGCCCGCCGTCTGGTCGACACCCTGGTGATGAACGGGGTGGACAAGGTCTTCTGTGTGCCGGGCGAAAGCTATCTGGCCGTGCTCGACGCCCTGGCCGACGTGCGCGACCGGATCGAGGTCATTGTCTGCCGCCACGAGGCGGGCGCGGCCAACATGGCCGAGGCCTATGGCAAGCTGACCGGCAAGCCGGGCGTCTGCATGGTCACGCGCGGACCGGGCGCGACCCATGCCTCCATCGGCGTGCATACGGCGCATCAGGACTCCACGCCGATGATCCTGTTCGTCGGCCAGATCGCCCTGACCGACCGGGGCCGCGGCGCCTTCCAGGAGGTCGATTATCGCGAGGTTTTCGGCGGCCTGGCCAAGTGGGCCACCGAGATCGAGAGCCCGGAACGCACCGTCGAGGTGGTCGAGCGCGCCTTCGCCACCGCCCTGCAAGGCCGCATGGGGCCGGTGGTCGTGGCCCTGCCCGAAAACATCCTGCACGACCACGGCGGCCCGGCTCCGGTGCGCCCGGTGGTCGCCGCCAAGGCCGCGCTGGACCCGGCCTTCGTCGAGCAGGTGAAGGCGCGTCTGGCCAAGGCCGAGCGCCCCATGCTGATCCTCGGCGGGTCGGGCTGGACCGACGCCGCCACCGACGCGATTTCCGGCTGGGCCGAGCGACTGGGCCTGCCCGTCGCCCTGTCCTTCCGCCGCAAGGACCTGATCCGCAACGACCATCCGGCCTATGCGGGCGACCTCGGCCTCGGACCGAACCCCAAGCTGGTGGCACGGGTCAAGGACGCCGATCTGCTGCTGGTGATCGGCGCCCGCATGGGCGAGAATCCGACCCAGGGCTATACCCTGCTGGATCGCGCCAGGACGGCTGATACCCTGATCCACATCCATCCGGGCGCCGAAGAACTGGGCCGCGTCTGGGCGCCGAGCCTGTCGGCGGCGTCTGACAATTCTCTGGCCGCCCTGGCCCTGTCGGCCATCGAGCCGGGCCGTACATGGAGCGAGCAGGGCGCCGCCGCCCACGCCGACTTCCTCGCCTTCTCCTCGCCCATCGAGGTCAAGAGCGCGGTCAACATGAGCGAGGTCGTCGCCCATCTGGCCGAGGCCCTGCCCGAAGACGCCATTATCACCAACGGCGCCGGCAACTTCGCCGCCTGGTTGCACCGCTTCCACCGCCATCAGGCCCGCCGGACCCAACTGGCCCCGACCTCGGGCGCCATGGGCTACGGCTATCCGGCGGCCCTGGGGGCCAAGGTCGTCGATCCGTCGCGCGAGGTGGTCTGCATCGCCGGCGACGGTGACTTCATGATGAGCGCCAATGAGATGGCCACCGCCGCCCAGTACGGGCTCGGCGTCATCGTCGTGGTCGTGGACAACGGGACCTTCGGCACCATCCGAATGCACCAGGAGCGGGACTACCCGACCCGCATCATCGCCACCGAGCTGAAGAACCCCGACTTCGTCAAATACGCCGAGGCCTTCGACGCCTTCGCCGTCCGCTGCGAGACGACCGAGGACTTCCCTGAGGCCCTGGCGGCGGCGCGCGAGGCGGCGGCGGCCGGGCGTCCGGCCCTGATCCACCTGATCACCGACGCCGAGCAGATCGCGCCGGGGCGGACGATCACGGATTTGCGCGGGCAATAGTCTTTTACCCTCTCCCGGCGGGAGAGGGCTTGAGCCTCCGAGAGCGTAGCGATCGGCAAGGCAAAAAGGTGAGGGGCTGACGTCTCCGTCGGCGTGAGCCGTAGCGCGGCGGCTTACGCCGACTTCAACCGCGAACCCTCATCCGACCCTTCGGGCCACCTTCTCCCATCGGGAGAAGGATTGCGTCAGCGGCTTGCACCTGACGCCGCCGCGGGGAACAGTGCCGCCTCGCAGTTCCGAGGGGGTTTCATGCGTCGTTTTCTGATCTCGTCCGCCGCCGTTCTGGCGCTTTGCGGCGCCGCGCCCGCCGTCCTGGCCCAGGCCGCCGCGCCGGTCGCGGCGCCCGCTGAGGCCCAGAGCGAGGATGCGCGCCTCAACGCCTTCTTCGAACAGGCCTTCCAGGCGCGGATCGCGCTGAGCCCGCAGCAGATGACCTCGCTGGGTATCAAGACCGACTACGACAAGCTGGACGATGTGTCCGACGCCGCCTCGGCTCGTTCGCTGGCCCTTCAGGAGGCGCAGCTGGCGCAGATGAAGGCCCAGTTCGATCCGGCCAAGCTAGGCCCCCAGAGCAAGCTGTCCTGGCGCCTGTTTGAGTACGGCGTCGACCAGGCCCGGCTGTCGAACCAGTGGCGCGACTGGGGCTTCCAGTTTGCGGCCAACGGCAATCCGACCACCAGCCTGCCCGTCTTCCTGATCAACAACCATAGCATCAGCAGCGTCTCGGACGCCGAGGCCTATGTTTCGCGCATCGGCGAAGCGGAACGCTACATGGGTCAGGTAGCCACGACGCTGAAGGCCCGCGCCGCCGAGGGCGTGGTCTCGCCGCGCTTTGTCTTTGCGCCGTCCATCGAGAACACCCGCGCGGTGATCGCCGGCGCGCCCTTTGACAACGGCGCCGACAACCCGGTCTGGGCCGACGTCCAGAAGAAGGTCGCCGCGCTCGACGCCGATCAGGCGACCAAGGACCGGCTTCTGGCCTCGGCCCGCGCCGCCCTGACCGGCCCCTACAAGCGCGGTTTCGACACGGTGCTGACGGCCCTGGCCGAGGTCCAGCCGCTGGCCGACAGCGATGCGGGCGTCTGGCGGCTGCCGAACGGCGAGGCCTATTACAACGCCCGCCTTCAGCTCTCGACCACGACTGACCTGACCGCCGACCAGATCCACCAGATCGGTCTGGACGAGGTCGCCCGCATCCAGCGCGACATGGACGCCATCAAGACGCAGGTGGGCTTTGAGGGTTCGCTGCAGGACTTCTTCGTCTTCCTGAAGACCGATCCGCGCTTCCAGTATCCGAACACGGCGGAGGGCAAGGAGCAGTATCTGACCGACGCCCGCGCCTTCGTTGCCCAGGTTATGGCCGTGTCGCCGCAGTGGTTCTCCAACCTGCCCAAGGCGGCGCTGGAGGTGAGGGCGGTCGAGCCCTTCCGTGAGGCGACGGCCTCCATCGCCTTCTACAACTCGCCGGCGCCGGACGGCTCGCGACCGGGCATCTACTACGTCAACCTGTCGGATATGACCCAGGTGCTGAAGCCCCAGATCGAGGGCATCAGCTATCACGAGGGCGCGCCGGGCCATCACTTCCAGATCGCCTATGCGCAGGAGATCGAAGGCCTGCCGCGCTTCCGCCGGTTTGGCGGCTATGGCGCCTACGCCGAGGGCTGGGGCCTCTACGCCGAGCAACTGGGCAAGGAGATGGGCTTCTATCAGGACCCCTATTCCGACTTTGGCCGCCTTTCGACCGAGCTGTGGCGCGCGGTGCGTCTGGTCACCGACACCGGCCTGCACGCCAAGCGCTGGAGCCGCGAACAGGCGATGGACTACTTCCGCCAGAACTCCCTGCTGTCGGAGCGCGACATCCAGAAAGAGGTCGAGCGCTACATCACCAACCCCGGCCAGGCGACCAGCTACAAGATCGGCGAGCTGAAGATCAAGGAACTGCGCGCCAAGGCCGAGACGACTCTGGGCGACAAGTTCGACATCAAGGACTTCCACGCCGTGGTCCTCGGCTCCGGTTCCGTGCCGCTGGACGTGCTGGTCGATCAGGTCGACGCCTGGATCGCGACGGGCGGCGGTGCGCCGGACTAAAAGCTCAATCGCTGGTCCCTCTCCCGATGGGAGAGGGATTGAGCCTCGGAGAGCCGAAGGCGATCCGCCAAGGCGAAAGGGTGAGGGTTCGCGGATGCCGTCGGCGAAAGCCGTCGTGTCGCCGTTCGAGAGCTAAGCCACCCGCAGTGATACGGCTCACGCCGACTGAAGGGCCGAGCCCCTCACCCTTTCGCCTGTTCCAATCGCTTCGCTCTTGGAGGCTCAAGCCCTCTCCCGTCGGGAGAGGGAGGGCGGCCATTGCAGTCAGACTCGGATTTTTCCGACTTTCTGGTGTATGAGCCGCCGCCATGCCCTTTACCGCCACCGTCCTGACCATGTTCCCCGAGGCCTTTCCCGGTCCGCTCGGCGTGTCGCTGATCGGCACCGCCTGGCGCGAGAAGGGGCTGTGGGATTTGCAGACGCTGGACATTCGGGCGTTTTCCGAAGATAAGCGCGGCTTCCTGGACGACACCCCCGCGGGTGGCGGTCCCGGTCAGGTGCTTAAAGCGGACGTGGTGGCCCGGGCTTTAGATAGTCTGGAAGGGCCGCCTCGGCCGCTTTTGTACATGAGCGCACGCGGTCGACCCCTGACGCAGGCGCGAGTGACGGAATGGGCCAAGGCCGACGGAATCGTCGTGCTTTGCGGTCGTTTCGAGGGGGTGGACCAGCGGGTGCTAGACGCGCGCGGGTTCGAGGAGGTCTCCGTCGGAGACGCGGTGCTCGCCGGCGGCGAGGCTGCGGCCATGGTGGCGATCGAGGCGTGCGTACGACTGATCCCCGGGGTGCTTGGCGCGGCAGACAGCCTGTCGTCCGAAAGCTTCGAGGACGGTCTTCTGGAACACCCGCAGTACACGCGACCGCGGACGTTCGAGGGGCACGACATTCCCGAGGTGCTGCTGTCGGGCGATCACAAGAAGATCGCGCAATGGCGAGAGGCGCAGCGGGAGGTGACGACGCAGGAACGGCGCCCGGACCTCTGGGCGGCGCATCTCGCAAAGACGATCGCGGAGCCTGGCTCCGCCAAATCAAAGGCAAAGGGCGCTAAAGCCCGAGGAGAATAGACATGAACATTGTTCAGCAGATCGCTGCCGAAGAAAAAGCCCGCCTGCTCGAAGGCAAGACCATCCCCAACTTCCAGCCGGGCGACACCCTGCGCGTCTTCGTGAAGATCAAGGAAGGCGAGCGCGAACGTATCCAGGCGTTTGAAGGCGTCTGCATCGCCCGCGACAGCGGCGGCATCAACGAGACCTTCACGGTCCGCAAGATTTCCTTCGGTGAAGGCGTGGAGCGTCGCTTCCCGATCCTGTCGCCGAACATCGAGTCCATCGAAGTGAAGCGTCGCGGCGTCGTCCGTCGCGCCAAGCTGTACTACCTGCGCGACCGTCGCGGTAAGTCGGCCCGTATCGCAGAGCGCCAGACGGTTCGTCCGGCCAAGGGCGTGGCTGTTCCGGTCACGGGTTCGGACGACAAGGGCGACGAGGCTTAGTCTTAAGCCCCCGCTCTACGCTGAAAAGATCGAGGCCCCGGCGGAAACGCCGGGGCCTTTTGTCATTCTTGGTGCGCTATCGCGCGCCGCGCGGCGTCGCGCTGCTTGAGCGCGGTTTCTCCCTCCCCTCATGGGGAGGGTGGTCGCGAAGCGACCGGGTGGGGCGGGCGAGGCGATACAGGCGCAGCGCTCAGCCTGCCAAAGCGCCCCCACCCATCTTCGCCCTTCTGGCCGCTAATGCGGATGCAGCGGATTATCGGCGTCGTGCTGGCCTTCGAGGCTGCGTCGCAGGACGTGCATCTCGTCGTGACCGGCTTTGACGGCGGCGTGGGCGCGGCGGATCGTCTCGCGAGTCGTGGCCGACAGGCTGTCGTCGTCCAGGGCGCGGTCGAATCGGGCCTGCAGGTGGGCCTCGCCGCGTTCGACCGAACCGACGACCGAGGCCTCATCCCGCATCAGGGCGTGCTTGATGTCCATGAAGGCGCGGTGCGCCTTGGCCAGGATGGAGCCCTCGTCCTCCGGGTGGCCGCCCATGCCGCGCACCGTGTCCTGCAGTTCGGTGGCGATCCGGCGCCGTTCGACGCTGCGGCTCAGAAAGAGGTCGCGATAACGCATCTCCTCGGTCTCGGCCGCCGCCTCGGCATAGCCGTCGGCGCTGTCGATCAGGCCTTCAGCGAGGCCGTTCAGAACCTTGATGTCGTGGCTATTGGGGCTGCTCACCAGAAACCTCCGTGGCTGACACAGGTAAAACCCGCGCCCCCGGCGAAGGTTGCCGGGCATAGACTGGCGCGAAGATCTGAGTTTGGGCGCGAGCGCGCCCAAACCGATTTCGCTCTAGAGCTTCGTCCGCAGCGACCATAGTTCGGGGAAGCAGCGGCGCTTCAGCGTCTCGACCAGATAGCCGACGCCGTCCGTGCCGCCCGTGCCCTGGCGACGGCCGATGATGCGCTCGACCGTCACCACGTGCTTGTGACGCCAGGTCAGCAGGGCGTCGTCCAGATCGACCAGCTTCTCGGCCAGCTGATACAGCGGCCACCAGCGCTCGGTGTCGCGGTAGACCTCCAGCCAGGCGGCCTCGACGCCTTCGGACGGCTCATAGGTCTGGCTGACGTCGCGGTTCAGCACCTCGGCGGGGACGGGCAGGCCGGCCTTGGAAAGCTGCAGCAGGGCGTCGTCATAGAGGCTGGGGGCTTCCATGGCGGCGAGCAGGGCCGCATGGGCCTCGGGCCGCTCGACGTGGAAGCGCAGGAAGCGCGGGTCCTTGAGGCCCAGCATAGTCTCCAGGCGGCGGAACTGGTCGCTCTGGAAGCCCGAGCTGGCGCCCAGGTCGCCGCGGAACTTCAGATAATCCGAAGGCGTCATGGTGGCCAGGATGTCCCAGCTCTGGGTCATCACGGCCTGGATGCGGCTGACGCGGGCCAGGCTCTTGTAGGCGGGCACCAGATCGCCGGCGCGGATCAGGCTCTGGGCCAGGGCCATCTCGTGCAGGATCTGCTTGAGCCACAGTTCCTTGGTCTGATGGATGATGACGAACAGCATTTCGTCATGCTGGTCCGAGCGGGGGTGCTGGGTGCTGAGCAGGTCGTCGAGCGACAGGTAGCCGGCGTAGGTGATGCCGGCCGGCTCGTGCTTCGCCGTTTCGATCGCGTGAGCGCGAATGTCGTTCTTTGCGTCGGTCATCCGTCACCTATCGCCGGATCAGGCCGCAAGGGCCAGCCCGGAGGCGGCGGAAAAATCAGTTGGCGGCGCGAGGTTCGTTCGCGGCGGCGGCGGCCATCTGACGGCCATTGTCAAAGGCGTCGCGGGCGCCTTTGTAGACAAAGCCGTAGGTCGGATAGACCGTGGTGCCCAGGGCGTTGATCGGGTTGTACCAGACCTTGACCCGGCTCCAGTCGCCCGAGGGGGAGACGTCGACGACGGTGACGTTCTCCTCGACCTTGCCGCGGCTGCCGCCCCAGTTGGCGTGGGTCACACGGATGACGCGGTCGGTCAGGATGTCGGAAACGACGGCGACATGGCCCTTGTCCATGCGGCCATTGGGCTGAAACACCAGCACCGAGCCGGTTTCCGGGGCGCGGCCGGTGCGGAACTTGTCCACCGCCTGACGCCACCAGGTCCAGGCGTCGCCGAAGATGTTGATGCCCGAGAACATGCGCGCGAAGGTCACGCACTGCCAATAGGGGTCATCGGCCTTGGCCGGCGCGGGGCCGATCGCAAAGAAACCAAGGGTCGCCGCAACCGCGGCGGCTGTGAGCCGTTTCATCATCTGGCGTGCTCCCGACTAAAACGCGGACCAAGCCTTAGACGATAGTGTCCGAAGGTTGAAGAACCGTTTCCGACTGTTTCGCCGTGTGATCCACAGGTGCGCGTCGCCGGTCGGCCATCCCGCGCAACGCCTGTCGGGCCGGGCGTTCGATCAGGTGATAGGTGGCGGCGGCGGCTGCGATCAGACCCAGAATGATCCCCAACCACACGAGAACGTGAAGACGCTTGTCGTCTGCGCCCGTCGCGCGGGCGGCCAGATTGACCGCCAGAATCTGCCACGGGGCGCAGACCATATAGACCGAATAGCTGATCTCGCCGAGGTAGACGGCGGGCCTGGACCCCAGCCAGCCGGCGCGCCCATCGGGGATCGAGGCCAGGGCCAGGATCAGCAGACCGGCGGCCAGCACCGTGACGGCGTCCCAGGCCAGGACCGAGGCCGAGCCCACCATGACGACGGCGGCGCTCAGCGCCAGCAGCCCGGCGCGGGGCAGGGGCGCGCGGCGATAGACCAGGTAGAGGGCGCAGCCGTAGGCGAAGCAGGGCACGATGCGCAGCGCCCCCCAGCGGAAGGTGGCCTCGGTCAGGGGGAAGCCCGCCAGACGCTCGAAGGCCGCGTAGAGCCCCATCAGGAAGACCGCCGCGCCCGCCGTCGCTACCCAGGGGCGCTTCCTCAGCGGCCAGGCCGCCAGGGCGAACAGGGGGAAGGCCAGATAGGCGAACCACTCCGCCGAGATCGACCAGGACGGGTGGTTCCAGCCCGCCTCGCCGGCCAAGCCCCAGGCGTGCAGCATCAGCAGGTGGGCGGGCAGGGTCTTCCAGCTCAGCACGCTGTCGTCGATGCTCAGCCCCACAGCCACCGCGCCCAGCCCCAGCGCCATGACGCCCAGCAGGGTGAAGAGGTGCAGGGGATAGACCCGCGCGATCCGCGCCCAGAGGAAGCCGCGATAGGAGAAGCGCTTTTCCGCGAAGGCGTTCAGATAGACGTGGCTGAGGATGAAGCCCGACAGGACGAAAAACAGCTCGACGCCCAGATAGCCCTTGGCCGCCAGGTTGGGCAGGAAGCCCACGTCGAGGTTGGGCCAGAAGGTGTAGAACACCACCCATAGCGCCGCCATGAACCGCAGGGCGGTCAGCGGGCGAAGGTCGACAGGCGTCGGGGTCATGCGGCCACCATGGGATAGCGCCGCTTTGGGAAGCGTCAAGCGGCCTGGGGCTTCAGCAGCAAGACCGGCGCCAAGATCCCTTTCTTTCGCTCATCCCGGCGCAGGGCAGGATGAGCGGGGGGAAGAGGGCTACTCGACCCGCCCGCTTTCGCCCGCCTTTTCGATCGCCGCGCTGGCGGCGGCGCAGCCGGTCAGGCTTTCGCCGCCGATCTCGACCTTGGCGGTCAGGGGATAGGTGCGGTCGCTCATGCCGTCCGAGCAGTCGGTGGCGGTCAAGGTCACGACCAGCGGGGCCTTGGCCTCGGTTTCCGTGGTCCAGACCGCGACCGTGCCTTGCAGCGCCGGGCCGGGGTTGGCGGCCTTCTGCTCGGGGCGGTCCACGCCGGAATAGGTCAGGCCGGCGGGCGTGATCTCGACGGCCCAGAAGGGTTCGGTCCCCAGCACGCGCAGCGGTTGGTCCAGATCGACCCCGGCCAGGGTGCGGGCCTCGGCGGCGGCGGCGGGCGCCTTTTCCGCCGTCGGCTGCGAACAGGCCGTGAGAGCGGCGAGGGCGGTCGCGGCGGCGATAAGAGAGGCGAGGCGCATGGCGGGCTCCGTTTCAGGTCGAGGATCAGGAACCGCAGGCGCGATCCTGGGTCAAGGGGAGGCGCCAAACGCCTCGCGCTGGGTTATGGTCCCGGACATGACGAATCGCGTCGCCGCCCCTTCCGTTCCCCTGACCGCCTGCGAGTTCTTCGCGGGGGGCGGTCTGGCGGGCCTGGGCCTGTCCGGAGGCCTTGCCGGGTTCGACACCGTCTTCGCCAACGACATCGACCCGATGAAGGCCCGCGCCTTTCGGGCCAACCACGCGGGGACGCGATTGGCCGAGGGCGACGTCTGGGATCTGACCCCCGCCGACATCCCCGGAACGCCGGACCTGTGCTGGGCCTCCTCGCCCTGCCAGGACGTCAGTCTGGCGGGCGCGCGCGGCGGGCTGAAGGCCGTGCGTTCGGGCGCCTTCTGGGGTTTCTGGAAGCTGATGCAGGGGCTGGACCTTGAGGGCCGTGCGCCCCGCATCATCGTCATCGAAAACGTCGCGGGCCTGCTGACCTCGGGCGAGGGGGCGGACTTCGAGGCCGTCTGCGCCGCCATGGTCGAGGCCGGATACCGCGTCGGCGCGCTGGAGATGGACGCGGCCCTGTGGCTGCCGCAGTCGCGACCGCGTCTGTTCGTGGTCGCCATGCGCGGGGTCGAGGGACCGACGGCGGCCGCGCCGAGCGGGCCGTTCCACACGCCGCGCCTGATCGCCGCCCACGCCCGTCTGTCGGACGCGGTTCAGACGAACTGGGCCTGGTGGGCGCTGACCCCGCCGCCGCGCCGCAATCTGGATCTGTCCACGGTGCTGGAAGCCAGGGTTCCGGTCTTCACACAGACCCAGACCAAGACCCTGCTGGCCATGCTGTCGCCGCTGCATCGGGCGCGGCTGGACGCCATTCTAGCCTCGGGCGAACGCCGCGTGGGCGCCGCCTTCCGGCGGGTGCGCACCCTGGACGGGGTCAAGCATCAGCGGCTGGAACTGCGCTTCGACGGGCTGGCGGGCTGTCTGCGCACGCCGTCCGGCGGCTCGTCGCGGCAATATGTGCTGATCTGCGACAAGGGGCGGGCTAAGATGCGTCGTCTGACCGGGCGCGAGGCGGCGCGGCTGATGGGCGTCTCGGACGACTACGCCCTGCCGACCAGCGAAAGCGCGGCCTTGAAGCTGATGGGGGATGCGGTCGCCGTGCCGGTGGTCGAGGCCCTGACGCGGCAGCTGTTCGAGCCCGCGTTGGGCGTCGAAGCAGATGGGGCGGTCGCCGCCTAATATTGAAGGTCGTCGTCTTCGGCTTCGTCGCGGCCCGGGTCCAGATGGTTGTCCACCTGATCGTCCCAGCCTTCGCGATCAGAGCGAAACGCAAGGCTCATTAACAGCCAGGCCAGGCCGACGGTGCACAGCACGCCCAGGCCCATGGCGATCCAGCCGTGGATGGACATCGGTCCGCCGTCGATCAGTCGCCAGTACCCGGCCAGACCGAGGGTGGCGACAGCGGCGATGACGACCGCCAGGCCGAGGGCCAGCAGGAAGCGTCCTGCCCGACCTTCGACCCGGGGCGTCTTCATCACGTCAGATCAGCGCTGGACCCACTGGCCCGCGGCGTTCTTGTACCACTGACCCGAGCTGATGCGCGGCAGCAGCTGGGTTTCGAACATCCGGGCGCCGGCTACTTCGGCCGTGGTGCCGGCGTCGGCGGCGCTGCGGGCATAGGCCTGACGACGACCGGCGTTGATGGCGGCGACAGCAGCCTGGGTGTCCGGTTGGACCGAGGTGCGCACGCCGAGGTAGCCGTCGGCCTGCTCGCCGACGGCGCCGGCGGCCTTGGCCTGATCGACCAGAGCCTTTTGCGAGGCGGTCTGGGCCACGGCGGCGCCGGCGGCGACACCCAGAGCAGCGACGGCGGCGACGGCGACGAAGAGTTTACGATGGTTCATGTTCAGCCCCTTTCTTGAACGGTCAGAACAGGTTGGGATTTTCGCGCAGGAGGTTCTGCAGTTCCTGGTCGAGCTTGATGCGGATGTCGGCGTCCAGCTTGGCGTTGATCTGCAGCGGCTCGCTGAATTTGATGTTCACGGTCGGCGTGCACGCTGCGACGCCAACGGCGGCGAGGCCGAGCAGGCCGATCTGACGCTTGCTGATCATGGGGCCGAACTCCGAAGGCGGCGGTTGAGGTCGTGACGATCTAACGCCGTCGCGGGTGAATGGGTTCTGAACAAAGCGGCGCCGTATCTCAAGGGGCGACTTTGGGCGTTTCGCCGCGACGCGCATATTCCAGCAGGTCGGACACGATCTGGTTGGCGTTCCAGGTCGTGTCCAGCGTCAGGTCGATCGGCGTGTCGGACGGCAGGGGCAGCTTCTTCTTGAGGAAGTCGCGGCGGATCACCTCGATCCAGCTGAGGCGCAACTGTTGGCGCTGCGGCGGATCGTGGCGGCCATGGATGTGGAAGCGGACCCCCAGTCGCCCGGCGTCCAGGCTGTTGACCTCGGCGCTCAGGTCGCTGATCGCCAGGTCCTGCATGGCCTGATAGGCGAGATCCTGCATGGTGTTGGGCGGCAGCGGCGTCTCGCCTTCGACCGCGGCCGCGCCAGCGTCCAGATCGTCGAAGACCTCGGGTTGGATCGACAGGCGACCGGGGCGCACGGCGTTCAGGATGCCGCCGCTGATCCGCCAGCCCACGTCGGGGGCGTAGGTGAAGGGCAGGCGGCCCGAGACCACGGCGTCGAGCTGGGCCTTGTCCTGCAGGTTGGCGCTCTTCATCAGCTCGTTCAGCTGAACCTGTTCGACCAGGATCACCCCGCCCCAGGCCTCGCCCGGCGTCAGGGGGACGTTGATGGGTTCGATGCTGATGCGGCCGCCCGCCGCCTCGATCTTGCCGCCCGCCAGACTGAGGAACTTCTCGTCGAGCGCGAAGCGCAGCTCCAGATCGGTCAGGGGGGTGACGGCTTCCAGCCGGTTGATGGTCAGCACCTGATCGGGGGCGGTGATCAGCGGGGTCAGGCTGGTGAATTCGATCCGCCCCTTCATCCCCTGCACCTTGCCCGCCGGGCTGGTGAAGTCGAGCTCGGGGATGGTCACGACGCCAGAACTGGTCGCGGTCGTCGGCGACCAGTCGATGCGCCCCTCGAACCCGGCTGAGCCCTCGACCGGCGACTTCAGATAGTCGGCGGCCAAGGGGCTGAGATCGCTGGGTTGCAGGCCGTATTGACTGAAGGCCAGGTTGGGCGCGCGGATGGTCACGCCGCCGGCCTCGGCCTGGCCGTCGTGCCGCAGGTCGATTCGGCCGATGGCGTGCTCCAGACGGGTCAGGTCGAACCCGCCGCTCCAGACGTCGCCGGCCAGCCTGGCCTCGCCGACCGCCGTCAGCGGCAGGAAGCGCAGCGGATCGGTGGTGTCGGCGACCTGGGCGCGGCTGACCGTCGCGGTCATCGACAGGCCGGCGGGCTTGCCGTCCACGACCAGTCGGCCCTGGGCGTCCGAGAAGCGCATGGCCAGGAAGGGAGCGACGGCGTCGACATCGGCCAGGGTCCCCTGTGCGCGCCACGCCCCGTTCGCGACCGTGATCAGCGGGGTCTCGGCGGGGCAGAAGCGACCGTTGATGTCGGTCACGTCATTCTCGCCCAGTTCCAGCCGCTCGACGCTGAGGGGGATGCAGTCGCGGGTGGTATAGGTCAGCCGCCCGCCGCTGGAGGCCAAGTCGCCCTTGGTCATCAGGGCGATGCTGCGCGCGGGACCGAAGTCCAGCGCTGCCTTGCCGTCAAGCGTGGCGCGGAAGCCGCCGGGCGTCAGGGTCCACGACGGCACGGCGATCTGCGCCTCGGGCAGACCCCCGCCGCGTTGCGCCGTCAGGCTCAGGGCGCCGCCGCCCGACTGGCCGGCCTCGGCCGCGAACAGGGGCGTCGGTGCGGGCGCGATGGTCAGCAGGCCGCCATTTTCCGGGCGGGCCGTAATGGGCCGGGTCAGGGTCAGTTCCGTTCCGACGTTGCTGGTGGACAGCCTCAGGCCCGGCGCATCAATGGCGAAGGCGTTCAGCGCCCGCTTCAGCTCGGCCATCTCGGGCAGGTCGTCGCGGGTCGGCGCGCCGAGGCCGGGCCACGAGGCGCGGGCGGCGGACAGGGCGCCGGTCGCCGTCATCCGGGTCACGCCGTCGCGCACCAGATCCAGATCCAGCCGTCCGCGCGCCTGGTTCAGCTTCAGGTCGCCCGAGGCCAGCTCTCCGGCGCTCAAGGCCAGAGGGCCCTGCATCTCGAAGGCCGCGTCGCGTCCGCCCGCCGTCAGGCCGTCAGAGGTCAGAACGGCCTGGCTCAGGCGCGTGCCCGCCGCCGAGCTGCGGTCCAGCCGGATCACGGCGGGCGACGCGACGCGCCACTCCAGGCCGCGCTGGCCGCGCTTCACCATGACGTCGGCGCGGTTCAGGGCGAGGTCGGCGCCGCGCGCCGTCAGGCCCTCGCCGGTCAACTGTTGAGCCCGCAGCCGCGTCTGGCCCTTGCCGACGATCTGGAAGGTTTCGATCCAGCCTTCGGTCAGGCCGTCGAAGTCGACCGAGGCCTCGGTCTTGCGGCTCTCCATTCCGCCCGCCGACAGGGCGTCGGCGCTCAGGCGGGCGGCGATGACGGCGCGACCGTCGCCGCGACGCATCTTCAGGTCGGGACAGGGCAGGTCGCCGGTCAGGTTCAGCCTGGCGGCGGTCCCGCCCGCCTCGGCCAGGCTGAAGCGGTCGGCGGCGGCCTCGACCTTCAGCGCCACGCGGTCGCCGGTGGTGGTCAGGTCGACGACGGCGCTGAGGCCGCGCGCTTCCGTGTCGCCGCTCTTCAGCGAGGCGGCGGGCAGGCGGGCGTTCAGCCGCATCAGCCTGCTATTGTCGATGCGGGCGTCGGCCAGGATCTGCAAGGGGCCATATTCGGTGTCGATGCGGGCGCGGCCGCCCTCGATGATGACCAGGGGCGCGCGCTGGTCGGGGCGGGGCGGCTTGGCGGTGAACTCTTTGACCAGCGGGTCCAGCGAACCGAGCGACAGCTCGCCGTCCTTCCAGCTGGCGCGGACCAGGGGCCGTATCAGGCGGATACGGCTGGGGGTCACGCCCAGGCCGGCTTTCGACCAGGGCAGGCCCAGGACGTAATCGACCTCGACCCGTTCGACCTTAAAGTCAGGGTTGCGCGGATCGCCGATGCTGATCTTGCCGACGAAGCCGTCGATCTCCAGCTGTTCCACCTCGACGTCGGCGTCGATGCCCTTCCTGTCCAGCCAGCCGACCAGAAGCTCGCGCGCGGCGGCGCGCCGGTTCAGGTAGAGGGCGGCGGCCAGCACGATCAGCAGCAGGACGCCGATCAGCAGAACGATCAGCGCCGTTCTGACGGCGGAGCGTCCACGGCGGGGCGTCTGTGGGCGCGTCTGGGGCTGGGAAGTCGGAGTGTAGTCGGTCAAAGGCGTTCGGCGTTCTTCGGCGTAAGGATGGAGCGACAACGCCACAGATTGGCCGCGGACAACAGTTGTGGCTGCATGAACACTGAAGCGTGGCGCTGTAGTCACTGTTCAGTCAAGCAAGGCCAGAAAAGGGCCGTTCATCGCCGATGATTCAGGAATAACGGTGGAATACTTGACGACGACCCGGCCAAGTTAACCAATTGTAACCTACGCGCTTCCCAAGATGGAACAGACGGGCTATATCGCTCGCTTCGCGTTTTCGGGGCTGCCGGGGCGCGATCCACGATTCGAATGGTTTGGCGCCAGTAGGGCGTCGTCGATTGCCGGGGAACGATGGCTCAGTTTGATCCGCGCCGCCAGCCCATGCGGCTCGCGCCGCATCTCCTGACGACAGCTGCGGCAGTGGCCATCGCCCTTGTGGCGGGTCAAGCCTATGAACCCGTCCGCGCCGAGGAAGTTCCCGCGCTGACATCGGAACAAATCGCCTATCTCGAGACCCAGGCCTACGCCGCCGCCGGCGCGCCGGTCGGTCTGACGGCCCCCGAGGCCATTCCTGTACAAATCCGCCGCGGCGAAACCTTCGAGCAGGCCGTGCGCCGCACCGGCATCGGCGCCGAAGAAGCTAGCGCCGTCGCCGCCACCATCGCCAGCGCCTTTGATCTCAAGGATCTGCGCGCCGGGCTGAAATTCGAAACCGCTGTCTCCAAGCCGCGCGGCGGCCGGGGCGACGCCCGCCTGATCGGCCTGACCATGCGCACGGGCCCGGCCAGCCAACTGACCGTGTCGCGCAGCTTCGACGGCGCCCTGCGCCTGCGCGCCCTCGACGAAAAAGTGACGCAAGAGACCGTCGTCGCCAACGACAAGGTCCAGCGTTCGCTGTCGGCCAGCGCCCGCGAACTGGGCGCCACCTCGGCGGTCGTCCGCCGCGCCAGCCAGTTGTTCGCCCACAAGTTCGACATGCAGCGCGACGTGCGCGCCTCGGACGAGTTCACCCTGGTCTTCGACCGCTCGGTGACTGAGGCCGGCCGCACCGTCGAGACCGGCGACCTGCTGTACGCCGAGCTCAAGGGTCACGCCTTCTATCGCTTCCAGCGCCCCGGCTCGAAGACGGCGGAGTATTTCGACGCCACCGGCAAGAACACGCGTTCGGCCATGATGCGGACCCCGCTGCAGAGCTTCCGCCGCGTCAGCTCCAACTTTGGCGTCCGCACCCACCCCATCTCGGGCTATCGCAAGATGCACCAGGGCATGGACTTCGCGGCCACCACCGGCACGCCCATCGTGGCGCCCGCCGACGGCGTGGTCGTCGAGGCCCGTCGCTGGGGCGGCTACGGCAACTGGCTGCGCATCCGTCACTCGAACGGTCTGGAAAGCGGTTACGGCCACCTGTCGCGCTATGGCTCGGGCATCCGCGCCGGCCAGCGCGTTTCGCAGGGTCAGATCGTCGCCTATGTCGGTTCGACCGGCGCATCGACCGGCCCGCACCTGCACTATGAAATCTGGCGCGGCGGACGGCGGATCAATCCGGCCGGCGTGAAGACCCAGGAGGGCACCGTTCTGGCGGGCGCCGACCTGGCCGCCTTCCGCGCAGAAAAGAGCCGCATCGACCGCATCATCGCCGCTGGCGGCCAGCGTCGTCCGGTGGTGCAGCAGGCCTCGGCCTCGGGCCTGCGCTCCGTCGAAGGCTGAGGACGCGCGTCAGGGGCTTCGCGGCCCCTGCCTCTATCCCACCAGAACCGGCGTCCGGCCCTGCGTCGGGCACTGAACCCCGTGCACCCTCACGTCGGCCTCGCCCAGCTTCAGGCCCAGCAGATCGAGCAGGGGCTGGACCACGCCGTCCAGCACGGGGCCGAGGGGCGTCAGCAGCACGCCGACGGCCTTGGCCAGATCGCCTAGACCCACGAACAAAGGCCCGAGGGCTACATTGGGCTTGAGTTCCTGAAGCAGGCTGACGATCAGGCCGTTGACGAAGCCGCGCGACCGCACGGACTTGGTGGTCTGGTTTGAGATGTCCACGCTGTTGAACGCAGCCTCCTGCCAGTTCAGGTCGGCGATGTTGAGATCGGCGTGCGCCGTGATCGTCACCAGGCCCGCCAGAGCCGACAGGATCGTGGCGTCTGAACTGATCAGCGACGCCTTGAAGTTTTTCAGCTTCGTCTCGTCGATGGCCCCGATGCGGGCGCGCGCCACGCCGGGCCGCACGGCCACCGTCACCGAGGGCGCGCCGACGCAGTTGATCCGGCTCAGCCTGGCCTCGGATGAGGCCGCCTCGATCAGGATCGGCAGCTTGACCTGGGCCAGGCCCGCTAGGCTCTGGGCCGTCGTCGCCTTCAGATAGATCCGGGTCTGGGCGGTGCGGATGATCGGCTCGCCCTTGCTGGTGATGGTCAGCCATGGCGACTTGTTGGGCCGTTCGCCGATGGCCAGCATGATGTCCAGATCGGCCAGACCGGCGCGCGCGCCCAGGTCCAGCGCCACCTGTCGGTCGCCATTGGCGGTCTCCAGCGAGGCCATGATCAGGTCCAGCGCGGACACATCGGCGTTCAGCGCCTGGCGCAGACCGTGCTGGGCGTCGGCCTCGACCCCGATCAGGTCCTTCAGCTTCAGCTTGGCGTCTACGGGGGCGCGGGTCAGCTTGCTCAGGGCGGATCTGGCGTCGGCGCCGGCGATGCTCTCCAGCACTTTCAGCGCCTGGCCCGCCGTCACCTCCTGCTTGAGCAGGGCGTCGTAGTCGCCGGCCGTCAGGCCGATCTCGGTCGCCAGGGCGTCCGAGAACTGCAGCAGATTGACCTGGGCCCCGGCCAGGGCGCGATAATCCATCACGGTCAAGGAGACATTGCTGCCCAGCAGCCCCGACAACAGGGCGTTGGCCAGTCCCCCGTCCAGACTTGCGAGGCGAGAACCGATCGAGAACATGGCCTGGGGCTGCCCGCCCGGAATGGCGGCGGTCGCAGTGCGGCGCACAGCCAGGCTGTCGCGTTGCAGGACCCAGCGGCCGAAAAAGAGCGGCGCAGGGGCCGTCACCTCAACCCGTGCGGCGTTGGGATCGGCGGCGCCGGCAAGGAAGCGATCCTTGGGCTTGATGCGCCCATCGGCGACATAGGCGCCCTTGACGACGTCGACGGTCTGGACGTCGCTCAGGTTGGCCGAGGCTGTGGCGTGGGCGGCGGCGTCGGCCCGGGCCAGGTCGTGGGCCGCGGCCATGGCCGACAGGTCCGCCGCGCCCTGGATTTGCCGCGCCTTCAAGGAGACGGAACCGACATCCACCGCCAGCGCCGCCAGCACGCAAAACACGCCGCCGAACAGGGCGGTCATGACGGCCACGCCGCCGCCTTCGTCCTTCAGGCTGTTGCGGGGCGCCAACTCAATAGCCTCCCAGCCGGACCACCGCCGTCCTGCGGATGACCTTGGGCGGGGAGGGAATGAGGCCCGACAGGGCCATCAGCGGGTGGTCGCTGGCGTCATAGGCGATGTTGACGCGGATGACGTTGGGCGTGCTCTCGACCTCCACCGCCGCCTTGGCGCTGTCCAGTCCCAGATCCCCGACCTGAAGCCCGACGAACGCCCGCGCCAACTGCTCCCGCTCGGCAGGGTCCAGTCCGGCGATCGCCGCGCGCGCCCTCCGACGCCATCGACTGAACCGAATGGGCCATCCAGAACCAGCTGCCGTACATGATCATGCCGAACATCATCATGATCAGCAGGGGGGCGACGATGGCGAACTCGATCGCCGCCACGCCGCGTCGGTCACGCCTGAACCGTGAAAGAAATCCGCGTCGCCTCATGGTCGAGCCTCACTCTTTTTCGGTGATCAACATAATTCAATCACCGTTAAGCGGTGTTAAACGCACAGGTTGAATTCGACGAAGAGGGCGCAGCGCCCGAAGTGAAGCCTTCGCCTTGAGCGACGGCGCTCGAACGGATATGGAAAAGGGGTCTTCAAGGGAGCGGGTGTGAACCCGGCTGCATCATGCCACGGGGCATGGACGCAGCCGTGGAGAAGCCCTTGAACAATGCGGCCGTAGTTCAGAGGTAGAACGTCAGCTTCCCAAGCTGAATGTCGCGGGTTCGATTCCCGCCGGCCGCTCCAAAAATCAACACCTTGGCGCCACGACAGCGACCTCGGCGGAAGCCGTTGGGGGTCAGTTGGGTGCTTTTGTCCGGCTGTGCGCGGGCGCAGGGGCGTCTCGCGGCGAGACGTCCGCGCCGTGCTCGATCAGGATGCGCCGCGCGATGGCGGGGACGCCGTAGATCGGCATCGGCGTACCGAAATGCGCCCGCCAGACCTCGGCAAGTCGCGCATCTTCGTCGTTGGGCAGCAATCCCATCTCGCTCTCCTCGCGTGACGAGGACGCAGGCTAGCCCAGCCTGACGGCGCTGACTGCAAAACCCTGTAACGCGGGTCTGCCTGCCTCAGGTTGTGACGGGACGAGCGGGGCAGGCCTGCGCTTCGGCGTCGACTCCAGTCGGGCGGAACGCTGGGGGGGCGTGCAGTTCCGCGGTGAGGTCGTCGCGCCGAAGCGCCTTGTTTTGGACGGGACGTGTCTGCGTCCCGGCCTGGCCCGCCCGATGGCGTCGATCCCGCGGTTGCGGTGGTGGCGATCGGCGGCCAGGGGTCTGGGGCTCCGTCCACGTCAAGATTTGGCGTTGCGGGAGCGTGTGGGGTGATGGTGTGGCGGCTATCGATCTTCCTTCAGTGTTTTGTTGGTCAATTGGGCAATGTTTCAGCAAAAACTTCATCAATTGATCGGTTGTATGCAGATATCTATACGGTGAACTCAGTATTTTCGTCGACTCATGATATCGTTATTGCCTATTTGACTGTATATTCGGTTCGCTTTGCTAAATATCCCCGGCATGAGGGATGTTTGTTGGAATATTTTGAGGTATGTTGGGCGTCTTCGGGGATCTAGCATCGCGTCTCATCAGCGGCGCGGCGACCGCCTTTATCGAGGGGGTGCAGCCTTGGAGATTTTGGCGTGAGCCAGAGACGGATCGATCCTGCGAGTGTCCGGGCTTCGTTATGCGACCCATTCCGGGTTCCTGCGGACGCCCCCACTCCCGCGCAGGTCGACGCCGTCTGCGGTCAGGCTGCCGTCAACTGGATCGAGGGCGAGCGCCGGGCGCGGTTGATCGTGTCGCGCGATCTGGAGGTCATGTGGATGAACGGCGCGGCGCGGGCCCTGTCTGACGACGGCGAAGCGTTCGGCGTGGAGGGGCGGCGTCTGGCGCCGTCGTCGCCGATCCTCGCGAGCCTGGTCGCCTCGGCGGGCGCTGACGAGGCGCGTTGCACGGTCATGCCGGGCGACGGCGGGCGGCGCTGGGTCGCGTGGGCGCGTCAAGTCTGTGCAGCGCCGACCGCCCTGATCGGACTGACGCTGCAACGGGCGCGAGGCGAGGCCCGGTTCCAGGCCCTGATCGACCACCACTTTCTGACGCCGTCGGAGGGCCGGATCATTGAAATGCTGCTGGGCGGAGCCGAGACGGGCCGCATCGCCCAGGCGCTGGACATCTCCATCGAGACCCTGCGCACCCATCTGAAGCACGCCTATCAGAAGATGGGCGTGCGCAGCCGGGGCGAGCTGTTCGCCGAGGCGATCAGCTTCGTCGGCCCCTAGACGACGTCAGGCGGCGGGCGTGGCGGGCAGAGCCGGAGCCGGAGCCGGCGCAGGGGGCAGCGCTGACAGGGCTGATCCGGCCGGCGCCGCTTCCACCAGCAAGGGGCCAAGGGCGAAGGCCGCAACGGCGGCGCCAGCCGACAGGGCCAGGACCGCGACGACGGCATAGGCCGCGAGCGAGCGTGAACGACGCCGGCGGAAGCCGCCGGACTTCACGCCGCGAATGATGACGAAGGGGCCTTTGGTGAAGGCCTCGGAGCCGATGATATTATGCTGGGACAAGAACGCGCTCCCCGACTGTCCTGAAATGGATCAGGTCAGAGAGCGGTCCCGTAAGGCCAAAGGATGGCGAACGCCGATCCCCGGCGTCGTTCAACTTCCGAGGGTGACGCTGATCATGCGCCCGCCGCGCGTCTGAACCCGTTTCATCAGCACCACGATGTCGTCCCCGGCCTTGACCGGCGAGATCAGGAACCAGCTGCCGTCGGGCAGGCCGGTGAAGCGGAAGGCCCCGTCGGCGCAGGGCTGGGCGCGCTCGAACGAGCGGTAGTCGGCGCCCTGTTCACCCGCCGAGCGGGCGCGCACCACGGCGGCCGGCACGGCGGCGCGCTCGGTCGAGCCGTAGAGACGCTGCATCCGGGCGCGGGTGTAGCCGGTGTCGGGGATCAGGCCGACATTGCCGACGCAACTAAAGGTCTTGCCGTCCTGGGCGAAGGCGACGCGGCCCTCGATTGCGGCCTGACCCGCGCGGGTCGACCAGGCGAAGGCGTCGGCGCTGAACTCGGTCGAGCCAGCGCTGATCCCGCCGCCCATGGGCGCCGTGGCGCAGGCGCTGAGGGCAAGTCCGCCGACGAGGACGGCGGCGAGGGCGAGGGAAGGGCGGCGGTTCGACATGAAGGGGGCTCCGAAACTCGTTTCAAGCGTCACCGGCATGGCCCCCCATGGCCCTTTGAGTCAAGGTTGCCCGGCGTCGTCAGGTGCGTCACAAGAGCGTCCAGGACCGGGCGCAGAGACCGGCCAGAAACGTTTTCAGGGACTTCATGACCGTCACCATCGACGACATCCGCGCGGCGCAGCAGCGTATCGCCGGTCAGGTCGACCGCACGCCTGTGCGCCATTCCCGTCGCCTGTCGCAACTGACCGGCGCCGAGATCTGGATCAAGTTCGACAACCTGCATTTCACCGGCAGCTTCAAGGAGCGCGGCGCCCTGAACCGGCTGCTGCAACTGACCCCGGACGAGATGAAGCGCGGCGTGGTCGCCGCCTCGGCGGGCAACCACGCCCAGGCCCTGGCCTATCACGGCGGCCGCCTCGGCGTGCCTGTGACCATCGTCATGCCCGAGGGCACGCCCTTCGTGAAGGTCGACGGCACCCGCGCCCACGGCGCCAATGTCGTCATCCACGGTCTCGATTTTTCCGGCTCGACCGAGGAGGCCAAGCGGCTTCAGGTCGAGCACGGCTATGTCTTCGTCTCGGCCTTTGACGACGAAGGCATCGTCGCGGGCCAGGGGGTCTGCGGCCTGGAGTTCATCGAGGACGCGCCCGATTTGGACGCCCTGATCATCCCCATCGGCGGCGGCGGCCTGATCTCGGGCAGCGCCATCGCCGCCAAGGCGATCAAGCCCGACATCAAGATCTTCGGCGTCGAGGCCGCCCGCTATCCGTCGTTCACCGCCCGTCGTCGCGGCGAGCCGGCCAAGTGCAGCGGGCAAACGATCGCCGAGGGGATCGCCATCAAGGCCGTGGGCGAAATCCCCTTCGCCCTGGCCGACAGCCTGATCGACGAGATCTTCGTCTGCGAGGAAGCCGACTTCGAGAAAGGCGTGGCCCTGCTGGCGACGCTGGAGAAGACCGTGGCCGAGGGCGCCGGCGCCGGCGGTCTGGCCGCCATCCTGGCCAATCCCGAACGCTTCAAGGGCATGAAGGTCGGCATCGCGCTGACCGGCGGCAATATCGACGCCCGCATGCTGGCCGTGGTGCTGAACCGCGAAATGGTTCGCGAGAAGCGGTTGATCGTCTATCGCATCCTGGGCGACGACCGCCCCGGCATGCTGTCGGCCATGGCCGCCGTGATCGGCGGGCTGGGCGGCAATATCATCGACGTCGTGCACAACCGGCTGGCGCTGGACGTGCCGGCCAAGGGGGCGGAGTTCGACATCATGGTCGAGACCCGCGACGCCAGACATGCCGAGGAAATCGGCGAAGCCTTGAAGGAACGTGGCTATGAACTTCGCATGGGCTAGACCCGTATTCGTCGGCGTGTCTGTCGCCGCCCTGCTGGCTGTCGCCGCCTGCAACCGCCAGCCCGCCGCATCCAGCGCCGATCTGGCCAAGAACGCCGAGGCCGCCGCCGCCTTCATGAAGACGAACGCCTCGGCGGAAGGGGTCCAGACCCTGCCCTCGGGCCTGCAATACAAGGTGGTCGCCAGCGGCCCGGCGGGCGGCGTCCGTCCCGACCGCAACGATCTGGCGCGCGTCGATTATGAAGGCAGCCTGACCGACGGCACCGTCTTCGACAGCTCGTTCAAGCGCGGCTCGCCCGCCGTCTTCTCGCCGGAACAGGTCGTGCCCGGCTGGACCGAGGCCCTGCAACTGATGAAGCCCGGCGACGAATGGCTGCTCTACGTCCCGCCCGAGCTGGGCTACGGCGAAGCGGGCGGCCCGCCGCTGATCCCCGGCAACGCCGTGCTGGTCTTCCGGCTGAAACTGCTGGATGTCGCCCCGGTGCCCGGCGGCGGTCGCGGCGTCGGTTCCGCCGACGTCTGATCTTTCTCCCTCCCCTTCATGGGGAGGGTGGTCGCGTAGCGACTGGGTGGGGAGGGCAAGGCTGATTATCCGCTGCGTCTGATTTCCGAAGCGCCCCCACCCGACTTCGGCCCCGATCAAGTCGGGGCCTCAGCCACCCTCCCCATGAAGGGGAGGGAGAGGGGGCTCCATTCACTTCTCACACTCTCATCGGTTTCCCCCGCCAGCCGCGCCTCGCGCAGCGCTTCGAACCTCCCCGCATCCAGCCGCGACAGCGCCCAGACCGCCGCCCCGCGCACTACGGGCGCCGGGTCGTCCAGCAGAGCTTCGACCGCGACGATCAACTCAGCGTCCCCGGAGTTCCCCGCCGCATACAGAACGTTGCGGATGAAGCGGTCCCGCCCGATGCGCTTGACCGGGCTCTTGGTGAACAGGGCGCGGAACGCGGGATCGTCCAGCGCCAGCAGGTCGGCCAGCCTCGGTCCCTTAAGGGCGTCGCGGGCGTGCAGCCGGGCCTCCGAGGCCCCTTGCGCGAACTTGTTCCACGGACAGGCGCCCAGACAGTCGTCGCAGCCGTAGATTCGCGGCCCCGCCGCGATGCGAAACTCCACCGGCCACGGGTCCGCAAACTCGATCGTCAGATAGGACAGGCAGCGCCGCGCATCGATCTGGAACGGCGCGGGGAAAGCCTTGGTCGGGCAGGCGTCCAGGCAGGCGGTGCAGCGGCCGCAATGCTCGGTCTCAGCCTCGTCCGGCGTGATCTCGGCCGCGGTCAGGATGACGCCGAGGAACAGCCAGTTGCCGTGGGTGCGGCTCAACAGATTGGTGTGCTTGCCCTGCCAGCCCAGACCGGCGCGCTGGGCCAGGGGCTTTTCCATCAGGGGGGCGGTGTCGACGAAGACCTTGACCTCCTGCCCCAACCGCGCCGCCATCTGACCGGCCAGGATCTTCAGCCGGCCCTTGATCACCTCGTGATAGTCGTCGCCGCGCGCATAGACCGAGATATAGCCCGCCGACTTGTCCTGTAGTTCCGGCAGGGGATCGGCCTCGGGGCCGTAGTTCATGCCCAGCACGATGGCGGTCTTCGCCCCGTCCCACATGGCGGTCGGGTGAGCGCGGCGCTCCAGCGTCGTCTCCATCCAACCCATGTCGCCGTGGCGCCCGGCCTCGACGAAGTGGGCCAACTTCTCGCCCGCGCTCCACGGTTCGCTGGCCGAGGCGAAGCGGCACACGCCGAACCCCAGTTCGGCGGCGCGCTGTCGGATGAAAATGCGGGGATCGGCCGCCATGGGGCTCGTTTGGTGCGGTTGTGGGCGGGAGTCGAGTCCGTTGATCTTCCTCTGCCGTCATGCCGGACGGCCGGAGGCCGGTCCGGGACCCAGGCGGCGGCGTCATGAACGCCGGGGGCCTGTCGATCTCTACCGCCTGGGTCCCGGATCTTCGGCCCGCTGCGCGCGCCTTCGTCCGGGATGACCGAGGGGAAGGACAGGCTTCAGAAGTCGAGGTCGGCGTACCAGGTCGCCGGATGCACGCCGGGGAAACGGTCGGTCAGCAGCGGCCGGAAACAGGGCCGCGACTTCAGCTTGGAATACCAGGTCTTCAGCGCCGGATACGACGCCCAGGTGATCTCGCCGAAATAGTCGAGCACCGACAGGTGTCCCGCCGCGATCAGGTCGGCCTGGCTGAGCCGCCGCCCGGCCAGCCATTCACGCCCGGCGGCCAGGGCCTCGAACATGGCCAGATGGATGCGCAGCGCGTCGCGCCCCTCGCGCAGCATCCGCGCCTCGGGCGGGCCCAGCCGCAGCAGGGGTTTCTCCATCCGCTCATGCAGGAGGACGGCGTCGACCTCGTCGATGAAGCGGCGGTTGAACCAGGAGGTCAGGCGCCGCGCCTCGGCCCGTTCGCCGATGTCGGCGGGCATCAGGACGTCGCCCTTGGAGCGATCCTCGATCCAGCCGAGGATGGCGTCGATCTCGCACAGGGTCAGGGTCTTGCCCTTTTCCGTCACGGTCAGGACCGGCGGCATCCCCGAGGGATTGAGGTCGATGACGGGGCAGTCGTCTTCCCACGGCTTGACCAGTTCCTCGCCGAACTCGACGCGCGCCTCGCCCAGGGCCAGTCGCGCCGTGCGCGAGCCGGGGTGGAAGGCGAAATGATAGAGGACGGCGGGGGCGGACATTATTCGGTCTATGCGCCCGCGCTCGTTAAGACCGCGTTTACCGCGACGGACGGTCGCAGCTCATGACCAGGGGCCGGACTGGATCGTCAGAGGCTCGACGGCTTCCTCGGGGCGGGCGGCGTGGACCTCCGCCCGACCGCGCGGGTCGGCGTGGATCAGGATGTCGGCGTGGGGGAAGGCGGCCTGAATGCGCTGCTCGGCCTCGACGACGATGGCGTGGGCGGCCTCCAGCGTCAGGGTCGGGTCCAGATCGACGTGCATCTGCACCATCAGCACCTGCCCGGCCAGGCGGGTCCGCAGCTGGTGCAGTCCCGAGATGCGCGGATCGGCCAGGACGGCGGCGGTGATGGCCACGCGCGCCTCTTCCGGCCCGGCATGGTCCAGCAGGTGATCGGCGGACTCGCGCAGCAGGGTGATCGCGCCCCAGAACAGCCAGACCGCCACGACCAGACCCGCCGCCGCGTCCAGCCCCGGCGCGCCGAGGTAGGCGCCCGAGATCACGCCGATCAGCACCACCACATTCGCCGCCAGGTCGGCGGCGTAGTGGGCGCGGTCGCCCGCCACGGCCAGGGAGGCGGTCTTCTTCAGCGCCTGGGTCTGCATCCACACCAGCCACAGGGTTACGGCGATGGAGGCGACGACTACGCCGACGGCCCAGCCGCCCGCAGCGACGGGGCGAGGATCGAAGATGCGCTGCACCGCCTCCCAGCCGATGAAGACGGCGGAGGCGAAGATCAGACCCGCCTGCACCAGACCGGCCAGGGCCTCGGCCTTGCCATGGCCGTAGCGGTGCTCGGGATCAGCGGGCGCTGCGGCCCAGCGCACGGCGAAGAAGGTCGCCAGAGAGGCGATCAGGTCCAGCGTCGAATCCGCCAGGGTCGCCAAGATCGACACCGAGCCCGAGGCGCCGAGCGCAAAGGCCTTCATCACGATCAGGATCGTCGCCGTTCCCACCGACAGGGTGGTGATCCGGCGGGTCGTGGCGTGGGCGTCGTCGAGAGCGGAGGCGGTCATCCCCGCCCTTGTCGCGCAAAACCGCGCATCCGCCAATGGCGGCGTCTTGTCCGGGGCGCTAAGAAGGCCTGCCCGGCGCGGACGAACCGCCGCCGGTCGAGACGGAGTTTCCATGGCTGACTGGCTGACGGCGATCCTTCTGGGTCTGGTCGAGGGATTGACCGAGTTCATTCCGGTGTCGTCCACCGGCCACCTGCTGCTGCTGGGGCATTTCCTCGGCTTCGAGAGCACCGGCAAGACGTTCGAGATCGTCATCCAGCTGGGCGCCCTGCTGGCCATCATCAGCGTCTATTTCAAGCGCCTGTGGACCCTGGCGACGCGCTGGCCCTTCGATCCCGAGGCGCGGCGCTTCCTGATCGGGCTGCTGGTCGCCTTCGCCCCCGCCGTGGTGATCGGCTTCCTGGCCTACGGCTTCATCAAGACGGTGCTGTTCGAGACGCCCCTGGTGGTCTGCGTCGCCCTGATCGTCGGGGGACTGCTGCTGCTGTGGCTGGACCGGCTGAAGAAGATGCCCACCTATCTGGACGCCGACCGCTATCCGTTCCGCGTCTATTTCCTGATCGGCCTGTTCCAGTGCCTGGCCATGGTTCCGGGCGTGTCGCGCTCGGGCGCCACCATCGCCGGCGGCCTGTTGCTGGGCACGGACAAGCGCTCGGCGGCGGAGTTCAGCTTCTTCCTGGCCCTGCCGACCATGGGGGCGGCGGTCTTCTACGACCTGTTCAAGAACCGCGACGTGCTGGACTTCAGCGACTTCGGCCTGATCGCGGTGGGCTTTATCGCCGCCTTCCTGACGGCCCTGGTGGTGGTGCGCTTCCTGCTCGACTTCGTGTCGCGGCGCGGCTTCGGCCCCTTCGCCTGGTGGCGGATCGTGGTCGGCGTGGCGGGCATCATCGGCCTGGCGGTGACAGGCGCGCTGTAAATACTTGCCGTCATCCCGGACGGCCGTCAGGCCGATCCGGGACCCAGGCGGCGGCTCCATGCGCGGCCTCGTCCCATTGATCTCCGCCGTCTGGGTCCCGGATCTTCGGCTCGCTTCGCGCGCCATCGTCCGGGATGACGGCAGAGGAATAGCCCAAGAAAAACCCCTCGGAACCAGTGTCCCGAGGGGTTCTTTATGACCAGCCCGATCAGGCGGCGGTCGGGTTCTCGGCGTACTGGCCGCCGACGCGGTAGCGGAACAGATAGCCCGGAGCGATGGCTTCCAGACCCGTGGGCTCGATGCCCAGTTCGGCCAGACCCTCGGCGCCCGGGGAGACCACATTGTCGCCTTCCAGCAGCAGGACCTGATCCTTGGTCAGGGCCGGCGCCAGGCCGATCGCCGCCGGAATCTGCGCCAGCGACCCGATCATGCGGGCGATGGGGAAGGGGATGGGGATCAGGAAGCGCTCGCGCTTGGTCTCGCGCAGGATGAACTTCAGGATGTCCTCGAAGGTCCAGACCGAGGGGCCGCCCAGTTCGAAGGTCTTGCCCTCGGCTTCCGGCGAGACGGTGGCGCGGGCGACGGCTTCGGCCACGTCGCCGACATAGACAGGCTGGAACTTGGTCACGCCGCCGCCGATCAGCGGCAGGGCGGGCGAGAAGGTCGCCATGGCGGCGAACTTGTTCAGGAAGGCGTCGTCCGAGCCGAAGATGATCGACGGGCGGATGATCGCGGCGCCGGGGAAGGCGGCGCGCACGGCGGCCTCGGCGGCGCCCTTGGTGCGGGCGTAGGCGGCCTTGCCGTTCACGTCGGCGCCGATGGCCGACATATGGGTCAGGCGCTTGACGCCGGCGGCGCGGGCGGCCTCGGCGACATTGACGGCGCCCTGGACGTGCAGGGCCTCGAACTTGCGGCCGCCGGTTTCGAACAGGATGCCGACCAGGTTGACCACGGCGTCGGCGCCCCTGATCGCCTCGGCCACGGCGGCCTTGTCGGTGATGTCGCAGCGGACGGTCTGGATCTGGCCGACGTCGCCGGCCATGCGCAGCTCATAGGCCAGGGCGGGCTTGCGCACGGCGACGCGCACGCGCCAGCCGCGCTTGGCCAGGGCCCGCACCACCTGGGTTCCGACAAAGCCCGAGCCGCCGAAAACGGTGACAAGACCGGGGGCGAAATCAGCCATCTGTACGCTCCAACGCCAAACCCCGACCGCAACGGGCGGCCGGAGAAGAAATCCTCGCCGGGGCTTAACCGATGCGCCGCCCCGCCGCAACGCACAGGCGGGTCAGAAGCCTTTAGTCGGCCCGGTAGACCACCTGTCCGTCCACCACGGTCAGGACGGCGCGGCCTTTGGGGATGTCGGCGGCGGGCACGGTCATCAGGTCGATGTCGAAGGCGGTGAAGTCCGCCCGCTTGCCGACCTGGATGGTGCCCAGTTCCTTCTCGCGGAAGCTGGCGTAGGCGGGCCAGAGGGTGAACATCTTCAGCGCCGTGGCCCGCTCCACGGCCTCGTTCGGACGCCAGTCCGGGCCCTGGAAGCCGTTCAGGTCGCGCCGCGCCACGGCGGCGTAGAACTCGATCAGCGGATCGCCGCGCTCGACCGGCGCGTCCGAGCCGCCGACCAAGATGACGCCTCTGTCCACCAGGGTGTGCCAGGCATAGGCCCCGTCCAGCCGGGCGTCGCCCAGCCGATCGGCGGCGAAATGCAGGTCGCCGATGGCGTGGCTGGGCTGCATCGAGGCGATGATCGGCAACTCGTCGAAGTAGTGATAATCGGCGGGCCGGATGATCTGGGCGTGCTCGATGCGCCAGCGCGGATCGGCCAGCTTCCACTCCGATTTCGGCACGGACCGCAGGGCTTCCTCGTACCAGGCCGCGACGTCGTGGTTGCCCTGATCGCCGATGGCGTGGGTGGCGATCTGGATGCCGGTGCGCAGGGCCTCTTGATACAGCGGCATGACCGTCTCGCGCGACGCCAGCATCAGGCCGGACGTGTCGGGGCGATCCGAATAGGGCTCGAACAGCTTGGCCCCGCGCGAGCCCAGGGCGCCGTCGGCGTAGAACTTGATCGCGCGGGTGATGATCCGCCCGGCGCCCGCGTCGCGCGGCCCGCCCGTCATTAGGGCGCGGGCGTCGCCCATGTCGATGCTGTTATAGACCCGCAGCGGCGCCTCGCCTTCCCGCGCCATCGCCTCCAGCAAGGGCACGTCCTTCCACGGCGCGCTCATGAAGTGGACGCCAGTCCAGCCATAGCGGGCATAGACGCCGAACCCGGCGCGATAGGCCGCGCGCGTCGCGGCTTCGTCGGCCTGGGGCGTCAGCGGATCGACCAGCGCCATGGCCCCATCGACCAGCAGGCCGGTCGGCTGGCCGTTCGCGTCCTTCAGGATCTCGCCGCCCGATGGGGCGGGCGTCGCGGCCTTGATCCCGGCGGCGCTCAGCGCGGCGCTGGAGACGGCGACCGCATGGCCGTCGGCCCGGCTCAGCAGCACCACCCGACCGGGCGCGGCGGCGTCCAGATCGGCGGCGGTCAGGAAGCGCTTCTCCGGCCAATGGGTCTCGATCCAGCCGCGCCCGATGATGACGCCCTCCGGGTGGGCCTTGGCCCAGTCGCTGAGCCGCGCCATCGCCTCGACGACCGAGGCCGAGCCCTCCAGGTTCAGCGTCATCTCGCGCCAGCCGATGCCGTCCAGATGGGCGTGGCCGTCAGTGAAGCCGGGGAACAGGGTCGCCCCCTTCAGGTCCACCACCTCCAGCCCCTCGGCCGAGGGCGCGCCAGCGGCGGCGCCGACATAGGCGATGCGCCCGTCGCGCACGGCCACCACCTCGGCGGTCGGCTGGGCCTCGTCCCCCGTATGGATGGTCCCGCCCCGGATCATCAGGTTCTGGGCCAAGGCGGCGGGGGCTGCGGCCAGCATCAGGGCAGTGGCCAGCGGCAGGGTCGTCTTCAGGGTTCGGAACATCAGCGCCTCCAGGTCGAACGCAGGGGAGCCGCAGCCGCGCTTGGCGTCAAGCGATCCTGCGCGCATCATCGCCGGATGAAGCTGTTCACCATCGGCTATGAAGGCTCGACCCAGGCCCAGGTCATTGGGCGATTGAAGACGGCTGGCGTGGAAGTTCTGGTCGATGTGCGGGCGGTGGCGGCCTCGCGCCGGGCCGGTTTTTCCAAGACTCTGCTGGGCCAGAGCCTGAGGGCGGAAGGCGTCGACTATCTTCATCTGCGGCCGCTCGGCACGCCCAAGGCCGGGCGCGACGCAGCGCGCAAGGGCGACGTGGCGACCATGCACGCCATCTTCAACGCCCACATGCAGGAACCCGACGCCGAGGCCGCCTTCCAGAACCTTCGGCATGTGGCGGGGCAGAAGCGCGTCGCTCTGCTGTGCTTCGAGGCCGAGGCCTGCGGTTGCCACCGCGCCATCCTCGCTGACCGGCTGGCCCGCGAGGACGGCGTCGAGGTGGTGGACCTGTAAAAATCCTCCCCCCCACAGGCGGGGGAGGATTGCTTTCGCTACGGCCGTCCCACCAACTGATCCACGGAACCCGACGTCACTGGGTGATAGAGCGGCCGCGCCTTGGCGTATATGCGCGTGGCGATCGGACGGCCCCAGTCGCCCTCGCCCCACAGGGTCTGGAACAGGGGCAGGACGAACTTGCGACGGCCCTGGGTTGTCAGGAAGCGATCGGCGGTGGCGACGGCGGGCTCATAACGGTGCGCCAGGGCGATCTGCAGCCAGGCGAAGGTCAGCTCGGCGTTGCCTTCGTCAGCCAGGTTCAGCGTCTTCTCCAGATCGGCCAGCTGCGCCGTCGTCAGCCAGTCGGCGCCGGCCTTCAGCCCTTCGGGACGCCAGGCCAGGAAGCGCTGGCGCTGCTGGGTGTTCCAGTTCTTCCAGTCGATGGCCGAAGCCGGGCCCCTGTCGGCGAAGACGGCCTTCGCCTGGACGTCCACAGCCGCGAAGGCGTCCGACACTGGCGGGACCCAGTTCGAAGGCATGCCGGGCTGGTAGATCCAGTTTTCGAGTTGAAGCTGGGCCTCCAGCGCCGCATCGCCCTTGATCAGATGCTCTTGAATGTCGGCCAGGAAGCCGACGTCGGTCATGGGCTGGAAGGCGTGGCGGTCGAAATAGCCGCGCAGCCAGGCGTCAAACGTCGGGCGACCGACGATGCGTTCGATGGTGCGCAGCATGGCCGCGCCCTTCTCATAGGGCACGCCCGACAGGCCGTCGTCGGGGTCGCGCCCGGTCAGGTCGATGTGCAGCTTGGTGTCGTCCGGCGCGGTGGTGGCCAGTTCCGCCGACAGCTCGCCCCAGCCCAGGACCTGCTCCTGCATGGCCCGCTCGCGACCGTACAGGGCCTCCATGATCCGGTTCTCGAAATAGACCGTGGTGCCTTCGTTCAGCCAGATGTCCGACCAGGTGGCGTTGGTCACCAGATTGCCCGACCAGGAGTGCGCCAGCTCATGCGCCACCAGCGAGACCAGCGACTGGTCCCCGGCGATGATGGTCGGGGTGGCGAAGGTCAGGCGCGGGTTCTCCATCCCGCCGAAGGGGAAGCTGGGCGGCAGGACCAGCAGGTCATACCGGCCCCAGCGATAGGGGCCGTACAGGGCCTCGGCGGCGTCGACCATGCGCGGGGTCGAGACCAGCTCGGCGCGGGCGGCCTCCAGTCGGCTCGGCTCGGTCCAGACGCCGGTGCGCCCATCGAACGAGGCGAAGGCGATGTCGCCGATGGCGATGGCCATCAGATAGGGCGGGATCGGCCGATCCATGTCGAAGCGCCAGGCCTTCTGGCCCGCAGCGGCGGCCTCGCCTTGCGGCGTCAGGTGCTCGGCGGACATGACCACGGTCAGGTCGGCGGGGGCCGTGATGCGGGCGGAATAGGTCTGGCGGATGCCGGGGCTGTCCTGGGTCGGGACCCAGGTTCGGGTCAGGATGGCCTGCCCCTGGCTGAACAGATAGGGCTTCTGGCCGCCCGCCGTCTGTTGTGGGGTCAGCCATTGCAGCGCCGCCGCCTCGGGACGGGTCGAATAGTCGACGACGACCTTCTGGACCTCGGTCCCGGCGAAGGCGGGCAGGTGGACCGTCAGGGCCTGGCCCTTGATGGCGTCCACGGCGCCCAGTTCATGGCGCAGCGGGCGCCCCTGCGCGTCGCGCACGCCGCGGATGTTCAGGTTCTTGGTGTCCAGCACCACCTCGGTCGCGCCGACGCGGCCGGTGACGTCCAGCGTCGCCGAGCCCGACAGGGTCTTGGCCGCGAAGTCGGCGGTCAGGTCCAGCGCCACGTGGCCGACCCGCGCCTCGGCCGGGCGGGCGTTGGAGTGGATGTCGTCGGCGTAGGCGAGGGCCGGCTTTGCGGGCGCGGCGGGGACGAGAGGCGTCATCGGCACGCTTTCAGGCGCGGTGGCGCAGGCGCCAAGGGAAGAGGCGAGGGCGGCGGCGAGGGCCAGGGCGGAAACCCGCCCAACCAGCTTCAGGGTCATCGAACGCTCCGTATTCAGATGCGTGCGAAAAGGCTCCCTCGCGCCGTAAAGATCAAGCCTCGGTTCAGCTTGCCGTCACAGGACGGAGGTGATGCGCCTTGAACAGCCGCCCCTTCTCGGCGGTCAGCACCAGTAGCAGGGCGACGACGCCCAGGACCGCGAAGCCCACCGTCATCGGCACGGTGGAGCCGTCGAACTGCTGGCCGATCCAGAAGCCCAGCAGGGCCCCGCCTATGGTCGAGATGAAGCCCTGGGCTGAGGCGGCCGTGCCCGCGATATGCCCCATCGGCTCCATGGCCATGGAGCCGAAATTACCGGCGATGAAGCCGAAGCAGAACATCTTGCAGGCCTGGAGGACGGCGAACATCCACAGGCTGTCGTGGCCCATCCAGGCGATGACGGCGTGCAGCAGGCTGAAGCCGATGAAGCCGAACAGGGCCGTATGGGCGATCAGGCGCGTGCCCAGCCTTTCCACCAGGCGCGAGTTCAGCACCGAGGCCAGTGCGATGCCGCCGGCCACCAGGGCGAAGACGGTGGTGAACAGGCCGGGCGACTTGAACACGTCGAAGAAGATCTGCTGCGACGAGTTGATGAAGGCGAACAGGGCGCCGCTGATGGCGGTCATGGCCAGGGTGTAGCCCATGCCCAGACGGCTGGTCAGGGCCTGGCCAAAGGCGCCGGCGATGCGCTTCACATTGATCGGCATCCGGTCTTCGGGATGCAGGGTCTCGGGCAGGCGCAGGGCCGCCCAGATCAGGAAGGACCCGCCGAACAGGGCGAAGAAGCCAAAGATCCAGCGCCACGGCGCCACCAGCATGATCAACTGGCCGACCGTCGGGGCCAGGATGGGCACGCCGAGGAAGACCAGGAAGCTCAGCGACATGACCCGCGCCATGGTCCGCCCCGAATAGCGGTCGCGCACGATGGACACGGCCAGCACCCGCGTCGCCGCCGAACCCAGACCCATGCCGATGCGCGACAGGATCAGCAGCTCGAACGAGGCGGCGAAGGCGGCCAGAATGCTGAACAGGACATAGAGGCCGATGCCGACGAACAGCACCGGACGACGGCCATAGCGGTCCGACAGCGGGCCGTAGAACAGCTGCGCCCCGCCGAAGCCCAGCAGATAGGCGGTGATGACCCACTGGCGCGTGTTCTCGTTGGCGACGCCCAGGTCTTCGCCGATGTGCGGCAGGGCCGGCAGCATGGCGTCGATGGCCAGGGCGTTCATCGCCATCATGATGGCGATCAGGCAGACAAATTCGGCGAACCCCGGCCCCTTGGGCGCGGCGGCCCCCGGACTTGAGGGAGAGGTGGTCGGGGCGCTGGTCATCGGGACCAATTGCGGGCTGCGACAGGCTGACGCAACCCTGAAGCTGCATCAATTTTGCGTTGCACCATGACGGGGCGGGGCGCGGGCTGAGCCATTTGGTCATGCCCTTTCGTCTCCCTGCCGTCATTCCGGGGCGCGCAGTGAACCCGGAACCCAGGCGGTTGCTTATGTCTGCGTCCTGCCCGGGGCTGGCGCCTGGGCCCCGGATCGCCCCTGCGGGCGTCCGGGGTGACGGCGAGGAGGCCTACTCCCGCACCTGAATCCGCGCCGTCACCGACATGCCGGGGGCCAGCCGCGCGGCGGCCTCCTGACCGGGATCGATAGAGATGCGAACCGGCACGCGCTGGGCCACCTTGGTGAAGTTGCCGGTGGCGTTGTCGGGGCGGATGACGCTGAACTCGGACCCGGTGGCGGGCGAGATGCGCTCGACCTTGCCCTTCAACGTCTGCCCGCCGAGGGCGTCGACCGCGATCTCGACCGGCTGGCCGACGCGGATGTCGCGCATCTGCGTCTCCTTCATATTGGCTGTGACCCACACCGCATCCGGCACCAGGGCCATCAACTGCGTCCCGACCGAAACCTGCTGACCGACGCGGACGCTGACCTCGCCCAGACGGCCGGCGCGCGGGGCGGTGATGCGGGTGTTGTCCAGGTCGATCTGGGCCAGACGCACCTGGGCCTGGGCGTTCTCGACGGCGGCCTCCAGCGAGCCGCGCCCGACGACCGCAGAGGTGACGCCGGTCTGGGCCACGCCCTCGGCGGCGCGGGCGGCGGCCAACTGGGCCTCAGCGGCGCGCAGGGCGTTCTGGGCCGTATCCACCTGAGCCTGGGCCACCCATCCGCCGGCGAACAGGGTGCGGACGCGCTGGGCGTCGGCGCGGGCCTTGGTCACGGCGGACTCGGCGGCGGCGATGGAGGCGCGGGTCTGGGCCACCGAGCCGCGCGCCGAGGCCTGGCTCTGGGCCGAGTTGGCCAGGGCGGCTTCCGCCGCGTGCAGCGAGGCCTTCGCCTGCTCCAGCTTCTGGCGATAGATGCGGTCGTCGATGGTGGCCAGCAGCTGGCCCTGCTGCACCATCTGGAAGTCCTGCACCTCGACCGAGGTGACATAGCCGCTGACCTGGGGGCTGATGACCGTCACCTGGCCGCGGACATAGGCGTTGTCGGTGGTCTGCGGCCCGCCGTCGAACGGCGGCAGCCGCCAGGCGTGCAGGATCAGGCCCACGCCGACCAGGGCGATCAGCGCCATCACCACGCTCCACATCACGCGGCGGTCGCTGGACGGCGACGGCGCAGCGGGTGGCGGCCCGGGGGCAGGAGGCGCGGCGGGCGTAGGGGCGGGAGCGGGTGTGGCGTCGGTCATGGTCGGGTCCGGGTCATTCGACAGCGGCGGCGGCGGCGGCTTGCGCCGCCTCGCGGTGGGCGGCGCGGCGCGCCTCGATACGGGGGCGGAAATGGTTGGCGGCGACCCAGAGCGCGCCCACGGCGGCGGCGCCCGAGATCAGCAGGAAGACGTCGTTGTAGGCCAGGACCTGGGCCTGCTGGCTGACCTGCTGTTGCAGCAGTTTCAGCGCCGCGCCCTGTCGCTGGGCCGCGTCGCCGATGACGTGGGCATAGGCCCCGCCCAGTTGCTGCAGCCGCAGCACCACCTCGGGATCGCCCAGGTCGATATGCTCGGCCAGCTGGTTGGAGTGATACTTCTCGCGGATCGTCTGAACCGTGCCGACCAGGGCCGAGCCCATCAGGCCGCCGATGTTCTGGCCGATGGAGAAGACGACGATGAAGCTGATCAGGTTCTTGCCCCCGCCTTGCAGCACTTTGCCGAAACCGATGATCATGGTCGGGCCGATGAAGAAGGCGGCGGCGAAGGCCAGCAGGGCCTGGCTGAAATAAAGGTTCACCGGCCGGGTCAGCACCGTCGCGTGGCTGTCGATAAAGGCGCCGACGGCGATCAGGCCGAGCGCGATGGAGATGGGCTTCCACAGCTTCATCGGGTTCAGGGTCAGGGCGCTGGTCAGGGTCCCCGCCGCCGTGGCCAGCAGCATGACCCAGAACAGGCCGTGCATCTGGTCGATGCCCAGGCCCATCTGTTGCAGGAAGCCGACCGCGCCGGTCGTCTGTTCCGACAGGACGATGCGCACCAGCAGAATGGCCAGCAGCAGCCGCACGATGTCGCCGCCCGCCAGCCATTTCAGGTCGATCAGCGGATTGGCGCGGTTGTATTCGATGACGGCGGCGGCGGTCAGCAGCACCAATGCCCCGACCAGGGCCAGTCCGATCCAGGGAGCCTCGGTCCACCAGACGATCCGGCCCAGACCCAGCACGGCGGTCAGCAGGGCGATCCCCGGCGCGAACAGGGCGAAGGTGACGAAGTCCAGCTTCTCGAACGCCTTGATCCGCTGCGCCGGCGGCATCTTCAGGGCGAAGACGGCGGGCAGGGCCACCAGCACCAGCCCCAGGTCGAACATATAGACCGCCCGCCACAGATCATGGTCAAGCAGCGGCCCGACCCCCAGGCGCGCCAGGGGAATGGCCAGGCTGGACAGGCCCACGCCGATGATGATGCCCTTCAGCCGGTGCTGCGCCGGGAAGGCCTGGATGATGTAGAGGATGCCCAGGGTCGACATCCCCGCCGCCGCCATCCCGGCGATGCCGCGCACCACCAAGGTCGAGCCGAAGTCCTCCAGAAACAGGTGGGCCGCCGCCGTGGCCAGGAAGACGACCAGGATGATCTCGGTGAACAGCCGCAGGCCGTACTGCATGCGGAACTTGACCAGCAGCAGGTTCATGCAGGCGTTGGTCATGACGAAGATGACGGGCAGCCAGGTCGCCTCGGCGATGGTCACGCCCAGGTCGCCCGCCAACTGCGGAATATTGGCCGTCACCGCCGCATTGCCCAGACTGCCGGTCAGGGCCACCAGAATGCCCACGGCGGCATAGGCCCAGCGCATCGGCGTCGAATGGTCGGGGGTGGCGGGCGAGCCGGGCAGGGCCGGCCGCTCGTGCGGCTTCAGCGTCGCCAGATAGTCGTCCCAGGGCAGGTGCCAGTCGCGGCGGCTCATGGACGGCCCTCGTTCTGCGGCCGGACCGCGTCCAGCACCAGCGCCAGCGCCCGGCGGCTCAGGGCGTCGCGGTCGTCGGCGGGGGCGGTGCGCGAGGGCGCGCCCAGCATCAGGGCGAGGACGCGGATGTCCTCGACGGTTAGATCGGGCCGCACCCGCCCCGCCGCCTGCGACACCGCCAAGGCCTCGGCGCCCGCCTGCTTCAGACCCGCGCGGATCGGGGCCAGGGCCTCGTCCCTCAGGTCGCGGATGGCGCTGGACAGGCCCGCGCTCTGGATCATCAGCTCGACCATCTGGGCCAGGAACCACAGGAAGACCTCGGGGTCGTCCAGCCGTTCGTGCGTGCGCCGGCCCAGGTCGTCGATCTGGCCGACAAACACCGCCAGGGCCAACTCCGATCGGTCGGCGAAATTGCGATACAGCGTCGCCCGCCCAACCCCCGCCCGCTCGGCGATCAGGTGCAGCGGCGTGTCCAGCCCGTCGCACGCGAAAGCCTCGGCGGCCGCCTTCAGCAGCGCCTCGCGTCGTTCGGCGGCGTCTTTTCTAAGAGGACGGGTCATGAAGAACGCCAAGTGGACACTTGTGTCCGCTTAATCAAGTGTCGTGGAACTCATTCATTGTTTCGGGCCGTAACGAGACATGCGCGCTCTGGCCGCCTAGCCTTGCCTGTCACGGAATGCGCGACCGGGGCCATTGGCTGCTTCACTGGCGCGGGCGGTCTACATTTTACACGCCGAGCGTGAGTAATGCTAACTCAAGGTAGTGTTCGATCTTGACCGGACATGGGTGTCAGGGCGCACTTGCTCAGCCACACGGCATGTCAAACATGAGGATGACCTATGACGAAGATGACCAAACGAGCCGCGTTTCTGGCTGCGGCCGTGGTTGCAGTCTCAGGAATGACTTCGAGTGTGATCGCTCAGAACTACGGCGAACCCATGTACGCCAAGACCTACTACAGCGACGCCACGCTCTCCAATCAGGTCGGCTTCAAGATGGACGGGTGCAATAATGGACGCGTCTCGGCCGGCCCTCTGATCGGCACGTCGACCCCCTACTTTACCGAGGAATACATCGGCGCTTGTCGGCGGGGCGGACTGGGCGGCTACGACTGAACCCGGACACCATCAATTGTATCAAGCCCGTCCCGGTCGCCGGGGCGGGCTTTCGGCTATCAGGATGGGTTTAGGATGCCTTCAAGCGAGCTTGAAGCAGACAGTTGGTGCGGGTGGCCGGGCTCGAACCGGCACTCCTCTCGGAACAGGATTTTGAATCCAGCGCGTCTACCAATTCCACCACACCCGCACAGGTCTGGGAGGCGCGCAATCTAGCGGCGGAATTCGCCGGGTCAATCGACGGTTTCCGGGTTCAGGAAAAAACCCCTGAGCGTCGTCCCAACGCCGCTCGCCCCTTGCGGCGAACGGCGTTCGAAAAGCGGAGATCAGGCCGGGGCGACCGTCTGTTCGATGGCGCCGAAGATGGTGTGATGCCTGTCGTCCAGCATCTCGATGCGGACGGTGTCGCCGTGCTTGAGGAAGGGGGTCCTGGCTTCGCCGGTCAGGATGGTCTCGACGGTGCGGACCTCGGCGATGCAGGAATAGCCCAGACCGCCTTCGGCCACCGGCTTGCCCGGACCCCCGTCGGCGTCCTTGTTCGACACCGTGCCCGAGCCGATGATGGACCCGGCGATCAGGGCGCGGGTCTTGGCCAGATGGGCGATCAGCACGCCGAAGTCAAAGGTCATGTCGACGCCCGCGTCGGCCTTGCCGAAGTCTGCGCCGTTCAACTGGACCAGAAGCTCGCCCGACAGCTTGCCGTCCTTCCAGCGATCCCCGAGTTCATCCGGCGTGACGAAGACGGGCGACAGGGCGCTGGCGGGCTTGGACTGGACGAAGCCGAAGCCCTTGGCCAGTTCGCCGGGGATCAGGTTGCGCAAGGACACGTCGTTGACCAGACCGACCAGACGGATCGAGGCCAGGGCCTCGTCGCGGCTGGCGCCCAGCGGCACGTCGCCGGTGACGACCACGATCTCGGCCTCCAGGTCGCAGCCCCAGGCCTCGTCCTTCAGCGGGATGGCGTCGCGCGGACCCATGAATTGGTCGGAGCCGCCCTGATACATCAGCGGGTCGGTCCAGAAGGTCGCGGGCATCTCGGCGCCGCGTGCTTTGCGCACCAGTTCGACGTGGTTCACATAGGCCGAGCCGTCGGCCCACTGATAGGCGCGGGGCAGGGGGGCGGCTGCGTCGCGCTCGTGGAAGCGGCCGCGCGGCACGGCTTCGTGCTCCAGGCTCTCGGCCAGGGCCCGCAGCAGGGGCTCGCAGCGCTCCCAGTCATCCAGCGCCGCCTGCAGCGTGGGCGCAATCAGGAAGGCGTCGGTGAACCAGTTCAGGTCCCTTGAGACGACAACGAGGCGGCCGTCACGGCCGTGCTTGAGCGAGGCGAGTTTCATAGGGCGAAGCTAGTCCGAGGCGAGGCGGTTGGGAAGCGGCGTCGGCGGTCGTAAAGCCGCCGTTCGATCAACTATTCGGGGGCGAGATGACGGCGCGGGCCTCGGCCCCGGTGCGCAAGGCCGGATCGCGCACCTCGACCTCGACGGCGATGGCGCCGGCGGGTTCGTGCGACCACAGATAGCGGCGCTCGATCTCGACCGCACGGCCGGACGGAGCCACGCCCTCATAGACGTCGCCCCAGGGGGTGATCGCCTTCATCTCGACCCACAGCAGGCCGCAGGCGGCGTCCAGTTCCTCGATGGCCATTTCCGACAGTTCGTCGGCGTGCGGGGCGGGGCGGTTCGGGGTCACAGCCATCGGCGGACCTTTCCTTGATAGGCTTGGTATTCGGCGCCGAATTTGGTCGTCAGATAGCGCTCTTCGCGGGCGATGACGAAGCGGTCGACCACGATCAGGCAGGGGACCAGCAGGGCCAGGGCGACCGGGCTGTCCATCGCCAGGGCGAACCCGGCGTAGGTGACGGCGAAGCCGACATAGATTGGATTGCGGCTGTACTTGTAGAGCCCGCCGGTCGCCAGGGCCGTCGTCGGCTTCCACGGCTCGGGCGGGGTGCCCAGGCGGCGGAAGGTCCCCGCCGCGATGCCGTCCAGCAGCAGGCCGCTGATCACTAAGACGAAGGCCAGGCCACGCCGCAGATCGACATTCAGCCCCAGCGACGGCTCGCTGACCAGTTGGCCCACGCCGTATCCCGCCAGCAGGAAGCCGAGATAGATCAGCGGCGGCGGGGCAATGACGCCG
Organism: Brevundimonas bullata; assembly: GCF_003350205.1. Taxonomy (GTDB): domain Bacteria; phylum Pseudomonadota; class Alphaproteobacteria; order Caulobacterales; family Caulobacteraceae; genus Brevundimonas; species Brevundimonas bullata. The sequence continues at coordinate 63,393 of NZ_QLLC01000017.1, forward strand.
GGATGGTCGCGTGTCGTCATATCGTCTGTCCGGGGGGCGCGGTGAAGTCCGAGGTCGGGGCGTCGCCGGTGTTGATCACCTCCGAGGGCTCGAAGATCATCACCTCCGCCTCCTCGTCGGCGGCGGTGCGGTGTTCGACGCCGCGCGGCACGACGATGAATTGGCCCGGCTCCAGCGTCTCCACCCGGTCGCGGAACTCGACCCGGAACCGGCCCTTCCAGACCAGGAACATCTCCTCGGCGTCGGCATGGCTATGCCAGGGGAAGACCCCCTGGACCTTGACCAGCCGCACGTCCTGCCCGTTCAGTTGGGCGGCGACGCGCGGCCGCCAGTGGTCGGAAAAGCCGCCGAACTTCTGCTCCAGATCGACGACCTCGCCGGTCATCGCGGGGTGTCTTCGTCGGCGTAGATGGCGACGCGAGGGGCGGCGCTGGATGAGACGCTGCCGCGATACATGCCCGAGGTGTTCATCGAGAAGGCGACCGCGCCGTCCTTGCCCATGACGATGACGCCGCCGTCGCCGCCGATGGAGCCGACGTCAGCGATCTCGGCGTCAGCGGCGGCCTGAACCCCCATGCCCGTCGACGTGCGCGAGCAGATGTCGCGCGCCACTGTGGCGCGGATGAAATACTCGCCCGATCCGGTGGCCGAGACGGCGCAGCCGTCGGCGTTGGAGGCGTAGGTCCCGGCGCCGATCACCGGCACGTCGCCGACCCGGCCCCAGCGCTTGGCGGTCATGCCGCCGGTCGAGGTGCCGGCGGCCAGACGGCCCTGGCTGTCCAGGGCCACGGCGCCGACCGTGCCGAACTTGCGCTCGTTCAGCGGGGCTTCGTTCAGCGAGGCCAGGGGCACGGGCTTGCCGAGCGTCGACGGCTCGGGCGGGGCGCCCGCCGGGCGCGCGGGCAGGGGCTGGCCCGCCTCGCGCAGGGCGGTCAGCAGGGCCTGCCAGCGGCTCTCGGTGAAGAAGAAGCTGGGGGCGACCTGTTCCAGACCGGCCGAGGCCGAGAAGCTGTCCGCGCCTTCGCCAATCAGCATGACGTGGGGGGACTTCTCCATCACCGCCCGCGCCGCTGCGATCGGGTGGCGCGTGCGGGTCAGGCCGGCGACGGCCCCGGCGGTCAGGTCAGCGCCGTTCATCACGGCGGCGTCCAGTTCGTTCTTGCCGGCGGCGGTGAAGACCGCGCCGTGTCCGGCGTTGAACAGGGGGTTCTCTTCCAGGGTCTCGACCGCGGCCTGGACCGCGTCCAGGGCCGAGCCGCTGCGGGCCAGCACCGCCGAACCGGCGTCCAGCGCGGCCTGCAAGCCTGCGCGATAGGCGGCGTCGCGTTCCGGCGACAGCTCGGCGCGCTCGATCACGCCCGCCCCGCCGTGGATGGCCAGCGACCATTTCGGGGCGTCTTGCGCGAACGCGGGCGACGCCAGCAGGGTCAGAACGGCTGCGGCGGTCAGGATGGATTTCATCTGCGGTTTCCCCTCAAGTCTTTCCTCCCCACTCTGTGGGGAGGTGGCGCGGTCGCGCAAGCGGCCGTGACGGAGGGGGCGACTCAGGCGGCGGATATCAGCGCCGCCCCCTCCACCACGGCGTGGTCCCCCTCCCCATGGTCATGGGGAGGAAATCGTCATCGGTGATGCAGTCTCTTCCAGACGCGGTAGCCCAGGATGGGGGCGAAGCCGCAGAACAGGGCCGCGAACAGCACCATCCAGAAGCCTCCACCCAGCCAGTATTCCCCGGCCAGCGCCCCGGCCCCGGCCGCCAGAAGCGGGCCGAGCCAGGGCAGCCAGTGCGGCGGCCGCATCTTCATTCAGGCGTCGACCTTGATGACGCCGCGACGGATCTGGTCCAGCTCGATCGAGTCGAACAGGGCCTGGAAGTTGCCGTTGCCGAAGCCTTCATTGCCCTTGCGCTGGATGATCTCGAAGAAGATCGGACCAAAGGTGTCCTGGGTGAAGATCTGCAGCAGCAGGCCCTCCTCGTCGGAACCGTCGATCAGGATGCGGTTCTTGCGCATCCGCTCCACGTCCTCGCCATGGTTGGGCAGGCGCTTGTCGATCAGTTCGAAATAGGTCTCGATCGTGTCCTGGAAGGCCACGCCGCGTGCCTTCATGGCCTCGACCGTCTCGAAGATGTTTTCGGTGGTCAGGGCGATGTGCTGGATGCCCTCGCCGTTATAGCGGCGCAGGAACTCCTCGATCTGCGAGTTGTCGTCCTGGCTCTCGTTCAGCGGAATGCGGATGGCGCGGTCGGGCGCGATCATGGCTTGCGAGAACAGGCCTGTCGCCTTGCCCTTGATGTCGAAATACTTCTGCTCTTCGAAGTTGAACACCGACCCATAGAAGCCCGACCAGGTGCGCATCTCGCCGCGACGCACGTTGTGGGTCAGGTGGTCGAGGATCTCCAGGCCCATGGAGTTCTTGCGCTCGGCCTCTTCCCAGCCCTCGATCTCGTCCCAGGCCTCATACAGCGAGCCCTGCTCGCCGTACTGGTCGATGACATAGAGCAGCGAGCCGCCGATGCCTTGCAGGATGTAGGGATAGTCGTTCCCCAGCGCCCCGCCGTGCACGCCCTCGGCGGCGCGGGCGCCGCGTTCCAGCGCGCCCTCATAGGCGGCCTTGGCGTCGGCGACGCGGAAGGCCATGCCGTTGGCCGAGGGGCCGTGGTCCTTGGCGAAGCCCGCCGCCTGGCCCTTGGGGCTGCGGTTGACCAGCATGGTGATGTCGCCCTGCTTTAGGCGCACCGCGTCCGTGGTCGGGTTCACATGGGTCTGGGTGAAGCCCATCAGCTCCAGCCGGGCGATCATGGATTCCGGCTCCGGGCCGGTGAATTCCACGAATTCGAAACCGTCCACGCCCAGCGGGTTTTCCTGGTCGAGTTTGGCGGCGGCGTCCTGCATGACGCGTCTCCTCTCAATATTTTAGTGGCGGCTCCTGCCGCCGATTGGGGCGGAACCTAATGGGCGCCCCCCGTCGGGCGCAAGGCGGGGCTGATCCGAAACAGGACACGTTGCGGTGTCGCAGGCGATTATCGACGGATGCGCGCAGGCTTAGGGCCTGCTAGGAGCCGCAGGCGCAACCGGGACGCCTGTATGCTTCGCAAGCTCTATGACTGGGTCTTCTCTCTGGCCCGCCACCGTCACGCCACCCGGTCGCTGGCCGTGGTCTCCTTCGCGGAAAGCTCCTTCTTCCCCATTCCGCCCGACGTCATGCTGGCGCCCATGGTGCTGGCCAAGCCGGACCGCGCCTATTTCTACGCCACGGTCTGCACGCTCGCCTCGGTGCTGGGCGGCCTGCTGGGCTACGCCATCGGCTTCTTCCTGGAGCCGGTAGGCATGTGGATGCTGGCGGTGCTGGGCAAGGCCGACACCTTCGAGGCCTCCAAGGCCCTGTTTCAGCAGCACGGCGCCTGGGTCATCCTGATCAAGGGGCTGACGCCGATCCCGTTCAAGCTGATCACCATCGCCTCGGGCATCTTCCAGTTCAATCTGGCCCTGTTCGTCGCCCTGTGCGTGATCACGCGCGGCGCCCGCTTCTTTCTGGTGGCCTTCGTGCTCAAGCGCTGGGGCGAGCCCATGCTGGCCGTCATCGAGAAACGGCTGGCCCTGTTCACCGTGCTGTTCCTGGTTCTGCTGGTCGGCGCGGTCTTTGCGGTCAAGCTTGTCGGACACTGATCGACGCCGGCCCCGGCTGCGTCTAAGAAAGGCGCCATGACGCGCCTGTATCAACGATTGACCCGCTGGTGGACCGCCTTTGCGCTGGCGGCCTCCCTGGCCATGCTGGGCGCGGCTCACGCCTTCGAGCGGTTCGCGGGCCTGCCGCCTTGCAACCTCTGCCTCAAGCAGCGCGAGGTCTATTGGGCCGCCGTCGCCATCGCCGGGGCCGCCACCTTCTGGGCCGTGTTCAGCCGCGCCAGCCGCGGCACGCCGCGCATCGCCTCCTTCCTGCTGGCCGCCGTCTTCTTCACCGGGGCGATCACCGCCGGCTATCACGCGGGCGGCGAGTTGAAGTGGTGGACCCTGCCGGCCACCTGTTCGGGCGGCGATCCCCTGGCCTTCAATCTGGAAGGGCTCAGCGCCCTGGCCGCCGGCACCGCCGAGATGAAGCCTGTCGTCGGCTGCGGCGACGTGCCGTGGAGTCTGTTGGGGATTTCGATGGCGGGCTGGAACTTCCTGATCTCGCTGGCCCTGGCGATCTTCAGTCTGCTGGCGGCGAAACGTCCCAAGGACGCGCGCGCCCCGAAGGTGTAGAAGACAGACCATGACCGAGGCATCCGACACCGTCGCCGCCGCCCGCCGCATCCCCCTGCCGCGCCCCGGGGTGGGCCAGACCCGCGCCCGCATGGCCGAGATGCTGCGCGTCGATCACGCGGGCGAGTTCGCCGCCGTCCACATCTACCGCGCCCAGCGCGCCGTGCTGGAAGGCCGCAAGGGCAAGGCCGCCATCGCCGCCGACCTGACCGAGATGGAGGGCCACGAGGCCGTCCACCTGGCCCGCTTCGAGGCCCTGCTGACCGAAAACCGCGTCCGCCCCACGGCCATGATCCCGCTGTGGAAGCTGGCCGCCACCGCGCTCGGCGCCGGCACCGCCCTGATCTCGGAGAAGGCCGCCCACGCCTGCACCGAGGCGGTCGAGAGCGTCATCGAGCAACACTACGCCGACCAGATCGAGGAGGTCCGCGACCGCGACCCCGAACTGGCCGCCGAACTGACGAAGTTCCGCGAAGAGGAACTGGCCCACCACGACCACGCCATCGCCCACGGCAGCCGCGAAGCGCCGGGGTATCGCTTGCTGTCCAGCGTCATCAAGGTCGGCTGCAAGGCCGCCATCAAGATCAGCGAACGGATTTAGGACAAGGCCTCTCCCTCCCACTTGGGGGAGGGTGGTCGCGAAGCGACCGGGTGGGGAGGGCGCGGTGATACTTGGCGCTGCGGTTGTCTTGCCTTGCCGCCCCCACCCGTCTTCGCCTTTCAGGCTCAGCCACCCTCCCCGAGCGGGGAGGGAGAACGCGCTACCTCACATCAAACGCCAGCATCATCGTCCGCTGCACGGCGAGAGAATTATCGTCGGACAGCACGTAGATCCGCATCCGCTCGCCCCGCCGCTCCGCCGCGATCCCTTCGAAATTATCCGTCGTCCCCGGCAGCTTCAGCTCGACCAGCACCGGCCCCAGCCTCCCGTCCGCCGCCATGCGCCGCACCCGCGCCCGCACGTCGATCGGGGCGCGATAGGACCGCTGCACCACGAACCAGCCGCCTGCCGGATCGCGGTCCATGCCGGTGATGCGATAATCGCTGTCGGCCAGCGGCGTCTCAGGCGGCGCTGTCACGACCACGCAGCGCGCCGCTGAACAGTCCCAGACCCCGCCGGATTCGCCCGCCACCCGCCAGCCGTCGCCCGACGCCGCCAGCCCCTCCATCCCGTCGTTCTCGGGGAAGGGGAAGTCCGGTCGCCGCACGGCTGCGGGCGACCGCAGCGCCGTCAGGGGGCCGTAGTTCCAGATGCGATGGTCGCGCTCGAAGCTGACCAGCAGGGCTCCGTCGGCGGTGACGGCCAGCCCCTCGGCGTCGCCGTCGATCTTCTGGCTGATCGGCGCCCCGTCGGTCAGGGTCAGGCGGCGCACGCCCAGCCCCTCCAGCCCGACCAGTCGCCCCTCGCGATCCAGCGCCAGCGTCCCGCGCGCCAGATCGCCGACGTCGGACACGGCGATGAAGCCGCCGTCGCCGGTCAGCTTCAGGTCCGACAGGCTGTGCAGCGGCGAGTCCGCCCCCGCCAGCACGGTCACGCCCCCGGCGTAACGCACGCCCTTGGCCAGAACCGCGCCCGGCAGGCCCAGTCCCACCGGGCGGGTCGAGACGCTGACCGGGCTCCAGCCGTCCGCCTCGGGCGTCGGCGTCCATGGCTGCGAAGTGACGACCGCGCCGGCGCAGGCCGCTAGCGTCAACGCCGCCAGGGCCGCGACATAGACTCGTCGATTCACGCCGCCCGCTTCCCCGGGGTTCTGGCGACAGTCTTCGGCTTGGCCTCGAACAGCTCGGCCAGCTTTTCGGTCATGACCCCGGCCAGTTGCTCGACGTCGACGATGGTCACGGCGCGGCGATACCAGCGGGTCACGTCATGGCCGATGCCGATGGCGATCAGTTCGACCGGCGACTTGGTCTCGATCTGCTCGATCACCTGACGCAGGTGCTTGTCCAGATAGAGGGCGGCGTTAGCCGACTGCGTCGAGTCGTCCACCGGCGAGCCGTCGGAAATCACCATCAGGATCTGGCGCGACTCGGTCCGCCCCTTCATCCGCTCGTGCGCCCAGGTCAGGGCCTCGCCGTCGATGTTTTCCTTCAGCAGGCCCTCGCGCATCATCAGGCCCAGGTTCTTCTTGGCCCGGCGCCACGGCGCGTCGGCGGACTTGTAGATGATGTGGCGCAGGTCGTTCAGACGGCCCGGATTGGCGGGCTTGCCGGCGCTGATCCAGGCCTCGCGCGACTGCCCGCCCTTCCAGGCGCGGGTGGTGAAGCCCAGGATCTCGACCTTAACCCCGCACCGCTCCAGCGTCCGCGCCAGGATGTCGGCGCAGACCGCCGCCACCATGATCGGCCGCCCGCGCATCGAGCCCGAGTTGTCGATCAGCAGGGTCACGACCGTATCCCGGAACGGGCTCTCGCTCTCCATCTTGAAGGACAGGGGGCTGGTCGGATCGGTGATGACGCGGGTCAGGCGCGCGGTGTCCAGCACGCCTTCTTCCAGATCGAACGACCAGCTGCGGCTCTGCTGCGCCATCAGGCGGCGCTGCAGCTTGTTGGCCAGTCGCGACACCACGCTCGACAGGGTCGCCAGCTGGGCGTCCAGCAGCGACCGCAGCCGGTCCAGCTCCATCGGGTCGCACAGCTCCTCGGCGCCGATGGTCTCGTCATAGGCGGTGGTGAAGACGCGATAGGCGTCGAAGGCGCGCCCGTCGTCCACGCTGTCCTGACGATTGGGCAGGGCGCCCTCGTTCATTTCGGGGCCGTCGTCCGAGGCCTCGCCGTCGGGATCGGCGGGGGCGCCGTCGGGGCGGGTCTGGCGCTCGTCCTCGGCGGACTGGTCGTCGGCCGTGCCTTCCAGCGACTGGCCGCCTTCGCCGCCGTCCTCTTCTTCCTGTTCCTGCTCGTCCGGCGCGTCCTGCTGCGAGCCGTCGGGCTCGTCCTCGCCCTCCTCGTCGTTGGCGTCCTCGGCCTGGCCGTCGCCGGGGTCGAGGTCCAGCGCCCGCAGCACGTCCTTCAGCCGGGCGGCGAACGCCGTCTGGTCGTCGGCCACGGCGGCCAGGGCGTCCAGTTGGGCCCCTGCCTTCAGCTCCAGATTGGACCGCACCAGATCCAGCATGGACTTCAGGCCGTCGGTCGAGGCTTCGCCCGTCAGCCGTTCGCGCACCAGCAGCGCCGCCGCCTCGGCCACCGGCACCCGCTCGGCCTCGGCTCGCAAGGCGCCCGACTTCTCCAGCCGGGTCGTCAGGGCCGCGTTCATATTGTTGCGCACGCCCTTCAGTGCGCGCGCCCCGACCGCCTCGACCCTTGCTTGTTCGACGGCGTCGAAAACCTCTGCCGCCGTCTGGTCAATCGGGCGCAGACGGGCGTTCAGGGCCTCGTCGTGATTGGCCAGCCGCAGGGCCAGTCGGTCGGCCTGACCGCGCAGGGTCGCGCTCTCGGGCCCTGCCGGATCGCGTGGCGGATGGGGTAGTGTCAGGACGCCGTTCGACAGCCTCGGCCCGTCCGAGCCGAAGTTGACCTCCAGCTCGGCCTGCTCGGCCAGGGCGCGCGCGGCGTTCGCCAAAGCGCGTTTGAAGGTCTCGACGGGGGTCTCTGCGGCGGCCATGGGCCACACATAGACCACCCCGCGCGTGGGGGAAGGGGGCGGCGGCTCTTACTTGGACTTAGCGGGGTTTGACGCGCACCCGCATGGCCCCGCCCGCCCCGGCCTCGACGTCGAAACGGCCGGTGGCGCGGATCAGGTCTGACAGCTTGGCGTAGCCTCTTACCGCACGCGGGCGCGGTCAACCGGCGGCGATCGTGCTATGGCGGGCCATGACCCAAGCCCCCTTGCGCCGCCTGATCGACCTGCCCGGCGTCGATGATCTGGAACTGAAGGCGCTGATGAAGCCGCGCTACGCCGATCCCGACGCCCGCGACGAATTTCCCGAGATCGACGCCCTGACCCAGGCCCTGTTCGGCCTGACCGGCGAGGCCGCCGAGGCCGTGCCTCTGCCAGACGATTGGGATGACATCCACCGTCTGGAAGGCGCCGATCTGGCCGAGGCCTTCGAGGCCCTGGGCTGGGACGTGACCGACAAGCGCAGGAAGCCGCTGCGCCTCCTGCCTCACTACGCCCTGCCTCTGGCTCTGGCCGTGCGCGGCGTCGCCGGCGAACTGCCCTTCCACGCCGAGCCCGACCACCCGACGACCGACTGGGGCTCCAGTCTGGCCGCCGACGCCGCCCGCTTCCGCAAACGATAGGGCAACGAAATAGGCTGTCTTCAGCTGACTTTTTGCCCGTCATCCTCGCCCTTGTGGCGAGGATCCAGACACGTAGCCAAAGCCATTTTGAGCGATCCGGGTAATCAGGCACAGGTCGAGGCTCTGGATCCTCGCCACAAGGGCGAGGATGACGTGGGTGTGGGCGACGGCGCCAAGACCTCCGTCAGTTCACCAAGAAAAAGGCCGGCGGGTCGCCCCGCCGGCCTTTCTGTGGGTCTCGGCTGAGACGGCCTACTGGGACGTGGTCGCCGCCGGGGCCGCGCGCACCTCGACCGGCAGGCCCAGCGCGTCCAGCTGGGGCTTGACCACCGAAGCGTCGCCGACCACCACCCAGACGAAGTTGGCGGGCTTGATGGCGGCGCGGGCGGCGGCGTCCATCTGGTCCGCCGTCAGGGCGTTGATTCGGCTGGCCAGGGTCTCCTGATAGCCGTCAGGACGCCCGTACAGGGCGTTGGAGCGCAGGGCGCCCAGCACCTGGCCCGAGGTCTCATAGCTGCCCGACAGGCCGCGCGTTTCGCCCAGGACGGTGCGCTCGCGCTCCGCCGGCGTCACGCCCTCGGCATTGAGGAAGCGGTCATACTGGCCGATCAGGGCCGCGATCGACTCGCCCGTGCGGTTGGCCTGGACCGGGGCGTTGATGATGTAGGGCGCGCGATTCTGAAGCGGGTTGATGCTGCCCCGCACGCCATAGGACCAGCCCTTGGTCTCGCGCAGGTCATTGTTGATCCGCGACAGGAAGTCGGTGCCCAGGACGCTGTTGGCCGTGCTCAGCGTCAGGATGTCGTCGCTGCCCGAAACCGGCAGCACCTGACCGCCATAGATCAGCGACTGCGGCGACTGCGGACGGTCGATCAGGACGATCCGCGCCGAGATCTGGGGCAGGGCGGCGGTGAAGGCCTTGGTCCCCTTGGCCGTCGACGGCGCGCGCCAGTCGCCGAAGGCGGCTTCCAGCTGCGGCTTCAGCTCGGCGAACGGCAGGTCCGAGACCACGAACAGCTTGGCGTTGTCCGGGCGGATCCAGGCGGCGTGGTCGGCGACCAGATCGGCGCGCGTCAGGCTGCGGATGACCGCTTCGTCGCCCGTGCCGCTGAACGACCGGCCATAGGGGTGGCCTTCGCCATAGATCAGCGGCGGCAGGGCGCGTCCGGCGATGGCGGCCGGCTGGGTCTTCTCATTGGCCAAGGCCGCCAGACGCACGGCGCGCAGGCGCTCGACCTCGCTCGGCGCGAAGGCGGGGTTGCGCACCACGTCCGATAGCAGGGTCAGCGAGGGCTCCAGATTGGTGCTCACCGTCGACAGGCTGGCGGTGGTCCGGTCCATCGAGGAGCCGACCGTGACGCTGGCGCCCAGACGCTCCTGGGCCTCGGCCAGGGCCTTGGAGTCGCGCGTCGTGGTGCCTTCCTGCATGACGTTCAACATCAGGCTGAGCGCGCCCAGGCGGTCGGCGCGGTCGGCGGCCACGCCGGCGTCGAACTCCAGCGCCACGCGCGTCACCGGCACGGTGGCCGAGCGGGCGTAGACCACCTCGATGCCGTTCGACAGGGCGGCGCGTTCGACCGACGGGAAGTCGACGTTGGACACGTCGCCGATGGCGGGCGCGGCCTCGCGGGCCACGCGCTGGATCGGCGCCGCCGGGGTCGGGGTCGCGCCCGAGGGGGCGGCGGCGGCGTCGGCGTAGGCTTCACGTTCGCCCGGCACGACGATCTGGCTATAGACGGGGCGGCTCAGCCACTTCTTCATCGCGGCCTGAACCTGCGCCGGCGTGACGGCGGCATAGGCCGCCAGCTCCTTCTTGTAGAAGTCGGGATCGTTCGCATACAGCTGACCCTCGGCCAGGACCGAGGCCTTGCCGTTGGCCGTCTCCAGACCCTGGATGCGGCGCGAGGAGAACTGGGTCACGACCCGGTCGATCTCGTCCTGGGTCGGGCCGTTGGCGATCAGATCGGCCAGAACGGCGTCCATGCGCTTGGCCACGGCCTCGGCGTCGGCGCCCGGCTTCACCATGGCCGAGTAGCTGAACATGCTGAGGCGCTGGAACACCTGATTGCCGGCCGAAACGCTGGAGGCCGTCTGCTCGTCGCGCACCAGGACGTTGTCCAGACGCGAGCTGGCCAGACCGCCCAGCACCGAGGCGCCCACGCTCAGCGGCACAGAGTCGGGATCGCCCAGCCCCGGCACGGCCCAGGTGCGGCTGATCTGGGTCTGGGCCACGCGGTCGCGCAGCACCTCTTCGACCGGCGCCGCCAGGGTCGGGACCGGGGCCGCCGCCGGGGTGTTGGCCGGACCGCGCGCGATGGCGCCGAAGTATTTCTGGGTCAGCTCGCGGGCCTTGGCCTCGTCGATGTCGCCCGACAGGACCAGGACGGCGTTATTGGGGCCGTAGTTCTCGCGGAACCAGTCGCGCACCGTCTCCATGCTGGCCGAGTCCAGATCCGCCATCGAGCCGATGGTCGAGTGGCGATAGGGGTGGCCCTCGGGGAACAGGGCTTCCAGCGTGGCGTACTCGGTCAGGCCATAGGGCTGGTTGTCGCCCTGACGCTTCTCGTTCTGGACGACGCCGCGTTGCAGATCCAGCACCTCCTGGCTGACCTGCCCCAGCAGATAGCCCATGCGGTCGGATTCCAGATACAGGGTGTAGTCCAGCGCCGGGGTCGGCACCGTCTGGAAGTAGTTGGTGCGGTCGAACCAGGTCGTGCCGTTCAGGACCGAGGCGCCCGCAGAGCTCATCGACTGGATGTGGCTGATGGGCGAGTTCTCGGACCCGCCGAACATCAGATGCTCGAACAGGTGCGCAAACCCGGTCGATCCCTTGGGCTCGTCCTTGGAGCCGACATTATACCAGACCGACACCGCCACCACCGGCGCCTTGCGGTCCTCGTGGACCAGCACCGTCAGGCCGTTGTCCAGCTGGAAGCGCTTCCACGGAATATCGACGCGCGCGACCAGTTCCGACACCGGCGCCCCGCGCAGCGGCGTGGCGGACGGCGCGGTCACGGCGGGCGCGGCGGCAGGCGCAGCGGTATGAGCCAGAACGGGCGAAGCGACGGCCATAAGGGCGGCGAGCGCGACGGAAGAGGCGGCAAGGCGCATGAGTTTCAGTCCACAACAGAAAATGCTGGGCCGGACCTTAGCCGCGCATCACCGAACGGCAACGCGACACATTGCTATGTGGACGATTGTTCATGTTCGACCGCCGCCTTCAACGCCTCCAGCGCTTCCTTCGCCTCGCGCATCTCCCGCCGGGCCTGGGCGGCCTCGCGCCGGGCGTCCATCACCTCGGTCCGATAGGCGTCGGGCGCAGCCTTCAGCTGATCCCAGTAAAGGGCCTTCAGCTCATACTGGGGGTCGTCGTATTTCGACTCCGGCGTCAGGGCGAAGCGTGCGCTCATCATCTCTCCGTTGAACCGCGCCGCCAGCAGCACCTCCAGCGGCGTGTTCTCGAAGCTGTGCGCCTTGTCCTGTCGGTCCATCAGCCGCACATAGACCTCGGCCAGCCGCGCCAGCCCCTGCGCCTCGGGCAGCCGCCGCATCAGCATGGCCCGGCCCGAGGCGATCATCGCCGTCGAGGCCAGCACCGCCGCCTTGCCCTCGTGCGCGTCCTCCGCCGTCAGCGGCCCGAACAGGGCCTGGGCCAGCGCCGCCTCGGCCGCCGCCTCCTGCTCCACCCTGGCCTTCTCGGCCTCTTTCTGCGCCGCCTCGCGCGCCTTCGCCGTCTCTATGGCGATCTGGTCGCCCCAGTCGCGCTTGGTCGCGCCGTGCACGGTGATCCGCTTGCGCAGGGCATGACCCGACACCCGCCACCGCTCGCTCAGCTCCGGCACAGTCGCCCCATTCCGGTATTCGTCCAGAATGATGTCCCACGTCGCCCTCGACAGCCGATAATGGGCCGGCTTGTCTCCGGCGCCGGGCGTCGGCGCCTTTTGGGGTCGGCGAAAGGGAAACTCGCCGCGAGGCGGCGCGGGGGCGTCTGTCATGCGCCGGAGGATAGGCCCGCGCCTAACCCCGGCTGGCAAAAGGCCCGGAACGGCCCGCCAGAGCAGGCGCGGCCTTGATTCAAGGTGCTGAAAATACGCCAGACGCCTCTATATCTCTCGCCGCTGGATAAGGGCGATGCAGCCGCTCACGTCCAACAGTCCGCCCCGTTGCGCGGCCCGCGGCACCGTGATTTTGAACCGTGCCTTTCTGGTTGGCGCATATGCACTGCCGCCTAGTGCCTATGTCTAGGCTCAGGACTCATAGCCAAAAGAGCACTGTAGCGGCGAGGGCTATGGCGGAG
>NZ_QLLC01000018.1 GCF_003350205.1 Brevundimonas bullata
TTCAAGGGCCGGACTCTAGCTCCGCGTGGAGGAAATTCTCAGGGGCACGTCACCAGCCACATGGTCCGCAGCGCGTTGAATGTGATCGGGGAAAAGGCCGAAAAGGCCGACCTTCCACTATTTCGACAGGCCCTCGCGTCTCCCTACTTCACGATGTCCGAACGAGATTTCGAAGTGTTCGGAAAGTATGGAGAATGGTCAGATATCCCCAACATCGCTCGGGCTAGCCGCTCGTCTGGCGGGTCACTTCTTATCCCCGATGTCGTGGTGCCGGTGGAAGTCGTCGCTCGAGCTATTCTCAAGATCGCAGGACGGCGGACGAGAGAAGTGCTCGAGCTTGAGCTGCCCGATGTGGTCCGGCGCGCGATGCTAAAGCTCCTTTCCAAGGCCGCGTTCTCTGGGTTGCCGGATACAGCCCTTTTCCGCCTGTTCAACGAGACCTCTGACGATGTCCGTCGAACCGCAGCCATTCGCGCAGCTCGCGACCTAAGTCGGCGACGATGCGTTCAGATACTGGACATCTACAACACCCAGGCCACTTACTATTACAACGTCATGCATTGGCTTGATTTGGCCGTAAGCATGCCAAGAGCCTTGGTTGACACAGTCACCTTCTCCCATCTGTCCGAGGATTGAGCAGGGGCAGTGTCACTCGCGCCTAGCGCTTAGGCCCACTGCCTTCCGTCGGATGGTTTAGCAAGACGCTCTAAGCGCCCGCCCTTGCGCCGCGTGCCAACTCGGCGATCCGATCTTCGCCGGTCGCCGCGACCAAGTCTCGCAGTTGAACGACAGACACTAGCTGGAGCGTCAGGTCTTCAGCATCGACATCGTACTGGTCGGAATAGCGCGCCTCCACGTACGCGCGTTTCAGCAGTTCGAAGCGGCGGCGGTCGGCGCGTTGCTCTCTCGGCCACGCGGCGGCCAAGCGCTTGTCGCTATCCTCCGCGAGGGATCGAAGGAACTTGATGTTGTGGGAACGCGGGAAATAGAAGGTGTGGGTCAAGAGGAAGCAGGCATAGGCCGTCTCGGTCGCCTGATGCAGCAGGAAGGCGGCTCGCTTGCGGACATGCTGCCCCTCTCCGCTCATGGCCACATGCCGTCGCGCATCCTCGATCCAAAGGTCTAGATCCTTGATCCGGGCCTCGTAATAGCGCTGCGCCGCATCCCGCGCCTCAGCCGCCGTCATCGGCTGCGGCTGAGCGAACGGATGCCCCGGCAACTCATAGAGCGTCACCCCGTCGCGCAGGATGTCGGTCCAGAAATACTCGCCGCGCGTCAGGGCCTGGTTCACCTCGGCCATGGTGTGGACGATGATGTTGACCGTCCGCCCCACGGCGGGATCGCGCAGGATCTTGTCCTCGGCGACGTACCAATAGTCGGCGATGTCGGTCAGCTTCTCATGGCTGACGATCACCAGCAGATCGAAATCGGACAGATAGCCGTTGTCGGGTTCATCGACCCAGTCGTTGCGGGCGTATGATCCGAACAGGATGATCTTCAGCACTCGGCCGTCGCGCCGCCAGGACTGGGTGCCCCCGCCACCGCTTTTGATCGCGGCCTCGAACTCGGTCAGCAGGGTCGTGCGGACGCGTTCCAGCTCGCGCTGCTGCTTCGCCGGCAGATGGTCGAGATCAGCGCGCATGGCGGCGCCCGCCCTGCATCCGCAGCGTCGTCGGGTCGATGATCATGCCTGTCGCCTGCGTTTGCATCCGCGCCCCAAATCACTTCCGCACAAGCCTACCTCCCCTGCCCGCCAAGCGCCACAATGAGGGAGGGTGTCCGCCGGACAGTTGAGAACACGAGAGCTCGTGCGCCGACGCCTTTAGCTTGCGCCTGTACATAGCGGCGGCCAGCCGGGGACGCGGGACTGTCGCCGGTCCGGCGGCGCGAGGCAAGCCGCGGGGCTTCCCGAGCGGTATGTCATGAATGTGCCGGCGGCCAGACGCGATCGACGGAAAGCGCCCCCGCGGGCAAGGCCTTCAGCATTTCGCCCTCTGGCCGGGACAGGTCCAGCCAGGCCACCCCCTCATCCGGCGCCAGCACTACGACCTGTCGGTCATGGTAGGGCGCGACATCCGGGCCGGGCTCCGTCGTCAGCATGGCGAAGGCGCCGTCGCGAATGACGCCCGCGATCCAGAACCAGGGCGCTCCGCTCATGGTGAACAGCCATTTGGTCTTTCGCTTCTCACCGTGCTGAGCCTCAGTGAACTCATAGAAACCGTCGGCCGGGATCAGACACCGTGTCGATCCATCGAACCGTCGTCCGTCCGACCGGAAGTTGAACACGGGGCGACCGCCCGGCCCCTTCCACGCCCACGGCGTCATCGTCAGTTGAGGGGTCTCGCCTTCGAGTGTGATGACCGCGGCCCGATCACCAATACGGATGTCGTCCGTCGCCGGGAGGTTGGGCTGGCCATCAGGAAAATGCAGCGGCCTGTCCGCCTGGCGGAAGGCATCCCCGATCACGTTCACCGGGACGTGGAGGCGGTAGTTGTTGCACATCGGGTCAGCTTCTCATGGCGCCGGGGCCTTGTGGAGTCGCAGCGCCGTCACCGAACGTTCGAAGCCGAACAGGAGGAACCGAGCATCGTCGCGGAAGTTAACGGCTTGGAGGGTATGACCATGATCATCATCGCCTTGGCCGCCGCACTGATGCTGGACGCCTCGCCGAAACTGGAAACGGTGGCGAAGCTGACCGCGCGCGAAGCGCCGGCTCAGGAAAGCCACGCTGCGCCGATCCTCGCCGTCGCCGTGACGCTGGAATGCACCGCGCGCGCGACCGGCCAGGTCGAGAACTGCCGCGTGCTGGGAGAGACCCATCCAGGCCTCGGATTTGGCGACGCTGCGGTCGCCTTGATGCGAGACGCGACCGTTGAGCCTGGCGATGAGGACTTCCAGTTCGCCCGAACGATCCAGTTCACCCCCTAAAGGTCTGATCAGTCGCCACGACGGCGTTCGCAACACCCGCAGCCTTCAGCCGTTGAACGGCTTTGAAAGGGAAACCGTACATGCTCAGGTCCGTAATCCTGACGGTGGGAACCGTCGCCCTGCTCACCCTTGGCGCCTGCGGCAGTCGGGACGCCGAGCGTTCCGCGCCTGAAGCCGCATCCCTTGAGGATGACGCCACATCGGAGCTCACCACTGGCGCGGCCGCCTCCAATCCGGCGGCGACCCAACAAGCAGGTGTCGCCCAGACACCTACGCAACAGGTGGATCAGGGCGGGCAAGAGGGATCGAGCGCGCCGCCGCCCCAGTGACGCTCGCCCGAACGCTCAGCTACGAGGCGCCAGATCGCGATAGGGCTCCCCGCGTTCGCCCGCATCCGCCCGCGTCAGGACTTGGGTTTCCAGCGTGGAGGAGATCGCAACCTTGATGTTCCGATGTCGAACGCCGTCGTCCAGGGTTCGACACTCTTCCTTCAGGACATAAAAGATCGGGACCCACTCGACGTCCTTCACCGTGATCAGGCCCGGCATCAGGTCCGGGTTTGGGCCTGCTGCCGCCGCCATGGCGTCTAACGCTTCCGCGAGTTGGTCTGGGGTCATGGTAGCGCTTTAGCCGAGTCGGTCAGGCTCAAGAACCAGGTTGCAGCAAGGAAGACGGCCGCCGCCTAGACCCCCATCGCTTTCAGCGCCGACTTCAGGCTAACCGCCGAGGCGCGGAAGTTCGCCCATGGATCGGGCTTCTTCAGCAAAGCCCCATAAGTCCAAAGGTTGAATGCAGCCGGATCCAACCCGGCCTTGACCTGCGCCCATGAGAGGGGGAACGCGATCCCCGCCCCCGGTCGGGCGCGCGGCGACCAGGGGGCGACCGCCGTCGCCATCCGTCCGTTCCTCAGATAGTCGATAAAGATCTTTCCGCCCCGCGCCTTCTTGGCCAGGGTGGTCGTGAACCGATCGGGCGCCTCAGCGCGGATCTGTTCGGCTACAGCCTTGGCGAACGCCTTGTTCTGGTCCCAGGTGACACGCGAGCGGGCGTCCGTTTTGATCGGTGCGACAACGTGCAACCCCTTGCCCCCGGTCGTCTTGACGAAGGCCGCCAGGCCCAAAGCCTCGACCTTCGCCTTCACCACCTTGGAGGCAGCGATTACATCGGCGAAGTTCAGCCCTTCGTCTGGGTCCAGGTCGAAAGTGATCTGGTCCGGGATTTCCGGCTCGCCAGGGGCGCAGCCCCATGGATGCAGCTCCAGCCCGCCCGACTGGGCGATCGCGACCAGACCGCCCACATCGGCCGCGGCGACATAGGGCGTGCGCGCCTCGACATCGATCAACTTCAGGCGCGGGTTCGACCCCGGCATGGCGTGACGCTGGAAGAAGGTCTCGCCGGCGATGCCCTCAGGCGCACGAATGATCGAGGTCGGCCGGTCCGCCACATGGGCCAGAATCCGCTCGGCCGCCGCTTCATAGTAGCGCGCCAGATCGGCCTTGGTGATCGCCGGCCGGTCATCCACGGCGGGCCACAGCACCTTGTCGGGACTTGAGATCGTCACTCCGGCGACCATCACCTTGCCCGGTCCAGCCGACCGCGTCGTCATCATCGGGTTCTTCGCATCGCCCATCTGCGTCGGGGTCTGCGGCGCCTGCGTCACCTCGGCAGCCGTCTTGTCTTCGCGCAAGCCTTTGAACGCCGCCTGTCTTAGGGAGCCCGCCTCGGTGTATCCCCCATGCTCGACTTCGACGACCAAAACCGGTTTGACCCAGTGGATGTCTCTGGCCGCCCTCGGCGCGCGTGGACCAAAAAAAGGCGATCTGTCTGTCGCCACGCCCTTAAGCGCCGGCACCAGCATCTTCGTCACCGCTTCGCCATAGCCGGTCCCAACGCGTCCCAGATAGCGCAGGCCGTTCTCTTCCTTCACGCCGACCAGTAGCGAGCGAAACCGCGTCCCCCCTTCCGACGACCACCCGCCGATCACCACCTCGTCGCGCCCTCGGCATTTGGACTTCAGCCAGGTCGTGGACCGCCCCGCGTGATACGGGGCTTCCAGCTTCTTGGAGATCACACCTTCTAGGTCCATCCTGCACGCGCTCTCGAGCACGGCCTGCCCTGATGAGGCGAAGTGCTCGACGTAACGCACCCGACCCGCCGCTCGTTTGGCGATCCGGTCAATATAGGCCTGTAGCCGCGCCTTGCGATGCGAGAGCGGCAACTTGCGCAGATCCTCCGCCCCCTCGAACAACAGGTCGAAAGCGAAGTAGACAAGGCTGCCGGTCTTCTCGTTCGAGATTGCGGCCTGAAGCGCCCCGAAATCAGGCATGTGATCGTCGTCCAGCGCGCACAACTCACCGTCGATCACAGCGTCCGGCCAAGTTGCGGCATCCGCCGCCAGCTCAGGGAACCGGTCACTCCAGTCCAGACCCTTGCGTGTCCGCAGCACCGCCCGGCCGCCACCGACCCCGATCTGAATGCGATAGCCGTCAAACTTGATCTCATGCGACCAGCCCACTCCGCCGGGCGGATAGTCCGTCACCTTGCACAGTTGGATCGGCGCAAATGGTGGCGGCTTTGGCGCCTTCAGCGCCGCTTTCGACGACCTGGGTTTGGCCGGCCCCTTTCGCGGTTTCGGCTTGGACGACGTCCATTCCTTGGCGCCCTCTGCGATCTCGACCAGCGAGCGCCCCGTGGTTACGGAGGCATCGATCTCGGCCAAAGCATCCCCCTCGCCTGCCACCGCGAAGTCGTCCTTCTCCTTCAACAGCAGCCAGTTGTTCCGCTTGGACGGCTTGCCGCGATCGTTCTTCAACCGGATCAGCGCCCACTTGCCCTTCAGCCGCTCGCCGTGAAGGACCATTTTGATTTGCCCCTTGGCCCAGGCCGCCTCTAGGTCCGGCTCCTGTGGTTCCCACGTGCCGACGTCCCACATCTGCACCGTGCCGGCGCCATAGTTGCCCTCGGGTATCGTGCCCTCGAACGAGCCGTAGTCCAGCGGGTGATCCTCGACCTCCACTGCAAGTCGCTTGACCGCCGTGTCGCGCGACGGCGCCTTGGTCACGGCCCAGGACTTCAGCACCCCGTCCGCCTCAATGCGGAAATCATAATGTAGCCGCGTCGCCGCATGACGCTGGATCAGATAGCGAAAGGCGCCCGTGGATCGCCCGCCCTTGGCGCCCTTGGGCTCGGGAGTCTCGCCGAACCGGCGCTTGGTTTGGTAGGTCTTCAGTTCGCCACGCATCCCGCCATAATCCCTGCTGGAGCAAACCGTTGCGGCTCATGTCGTCAGGATCAGGGACACGGTGATTTCGGCAATGCGCCAGCAGCGGTCATTGAATGGTCGCCGATAGCAGACCTTCTAGCGCGCCCTCCTACATATCCGCTCCCGCAGGTTGCCACAGGGGGTCGCAAGTCGTACTGCGACGCATTCTTATCATGAGTGCGAGGCGACGATGCGCCCTTCCCTGTTCGGCCTCCTGGCATCCGTCTCCTGTATGGCCTTGACCAACGCCTCGCCGACCTGGGCGCAGCAAGAGGAACCGACAACTCTTTCCGACATCGTCGTAACAGGATCGCAGGTTTCCCTGCCCCCCGCCTATGCTGGGGGTCAGGTGGCTACAGGGGGGCGGGTCGGCTTATTCGGGTCGCTGGACACTATGGACACGCCCTTCTCCTCGACCAGCTTCACCGAAGACTTGGTCCGCAACCAGCAGGCCCGCAGCGTCGCCGACGTGCTGCAGAACGATCCGGCGGTCCGCGTCTCCAAGGGCTTTGGCAACTTCCAGGAGCTCTACATCATCCGCGGCTTCCCGGTCTTCTCGGACGACATGACCTATAACGGCCTCTACGGCGTGCTGCCGCGCCAGTACGTGGCGGCGGAGCTGCTGGAGCGAGTCGAGGTCTTTCGAGGGGCGACCGCCTTCCTGAACGGCGCTGCGCCCGGCGGCAGCGGCGTGGGCGGCGCGGTCAACCTTGTGCCCAAGCGCGCGCGCAATGCGCCCCTGACTCGTCTGACCGCCGGGTGGGAAGGCGGCGACGAGATCTACGCCGCCGCGGATGTTTCGCGCCGCTTTGGGGAGGGCGACGCCTGGGGCCTGCGTCTGAATCTGGCCAGCCGCGCGGGCGAAGGCTCGGTCGAGGGCGAAGGTCGCGCCATGACGGTTCTGGGCCTCGGCCTGGATCGCCGCGGCGATCGCGCCCGATTCTCCGCCGACTGGGGATGGCAGGACAACCGCATCGACGCGCCGCGTCCGCAGGTCACGCCCGCCGGCGCCATTCCAAAGCCGCCGTCCGCCGACAAGAATTTCGCCCAGCCCTGGACCTATACCGACGAAACCCAGCTGTTCGGCGCCCTGCGCGGCGAGTTCGACGTGACCGACGCCATCACGATCTGGGCCGCCGTGGGCGGACGCGAAGGCAAGGAGCGTAACAGCCTGGCCAACCCGACAGCGCAAGCCGACGGAAGCCTGAGCAGCAACCGTTTCGACAACGGACGGCGCGATCAGGTCTTTTCAGCCGACGTCGGCGTTCGCGCTGATTTTGACACCGGACTGGTCGGACATCGTCTGGTCGCCTCCGCCGCCCAGGTCCAGACGCGGGAGAGCAACTCCTACGCCTTCTCCGATTTCGGCGGCTTCGTCGGCAACATATATGATCCGGTCTTCGTCCCTGCGCCGCCCGCCGACGCCCTGATCGCCGGTTCGTTGACCGATCCCACCGTCGTCGGGCGGGTCAAGACGACCAGCTTCGCCGTGGCCGACATGATCTCATTCCTGGACGGCCGCGTCCTGGCCACGGTCGGCGCCCGCTATCAGGAAATCGACACTCGCTCCTACGACTACAACACCACGGCTCGCACCGGCAGGTACGCCAGCGATGCGGTCACGCCGGTCTTCGCCCTTGTCTACAAGCCCAGCGACAGGGTCTCGCTGTACGCCAACTATTCCGAGGCCCTGCTGCCCGGGAAAATCGCGCCGGGCGTGATCAACAACCTGCCGGTCGCAAACGCGGGCGAGGTGCTGGAGCCCTTCCGCGCCCAACAGGCCGAGGTCGGCGTCAAATACGACGGCGGCGCCTTCGGCGGCACGCTCAGCGCCTTCACCACCACCTTGCCGAGCGAGCTTTTCGACCCTGCCGACCGCCTCTATTCCGCCGGCGGTGAGCAGAAGAACCGGGGCGTCGAGCTGACGGTCTTCGGCGAGCCCGTCATGGGCCTACGGCTGCTCGGCGGCGCGACCTGGCTGGACGCCGAGATCAAGCGCGCGCTGGATGCGTCGCTGGACGGCAAGTCGCCCATCGGCGTGCCAGAATTCCAGGCCAACCTGAACGTCGAGTGGGATGTCCCCGCCCTCGCCGGCCTCACGCTAGAAGGCCGCGCCGTCCACACCGGCGCCCAGCCCGCCAGCGCCGACAATGCGATCGAGCTGGACTCCTGGACGCGGTTCGACGCCGGGGTGCGCTACGCCTTCGAGGCGGGCGGGCAGCCCCTGACCCTGCGGGCGCGGGTCGAGAACCTGGCCGATGACGATCAATGGGTTGCGGTCGGCGGCTATCCGGGCTCGAACTATCTGACGCTCGGCGCGCCCCGCACCCTGCGACTGTCGATCTCCACGGAGTTCTGAACCGCATGCGGACGCGGACCATCCGCGCCTGGTCCTGGGTGCACAAGTGGTCGAGCCTGATCTCGACCGTCTTCCTGCTGATGCTCTGCATCACAGGCCTGCCGCTGGTGTTCACGCACGAGATCGAGGAGGTCCTGTTGCATCAGCAGTGGGAACCAGCACGCTCAGACGGTTCGAAACTGAACCTGGATCAGGTGCTCGAGGTCGCCCTGTCGCGCCATCCCGGCGACGTCGCGGCCTTCATGAGTTTTGATGAGGAGCGCCCGGTCGTGAACGTGACGAGCGTCGATCCGAAGGGACCTGCCGGCGTCTACAACTTCCAGCCCATAGACCAGACCAGCGGCGAGGCCGCCCCGCCTGTCGCCGGCCACCCGGTAATGGAGTTCCTGCTCCAATTGCACACCCACATGTTCCTCGGCCTGCCCGGCATGCTGTTCCTAGGCGCCATGGGTCTGTTCCTCATTGCGGCCCTAGTGTCGGGCGTCGTGCTCTACGCCCCTTTCATGCGTCGCCTGCCCTTCGGCACGGTTCGGGCATCCAAGGCGGCGCGTACACGCTGGCTGGATTATCACAACCTTCTAGGCGCGGTGACGCTAGCCTGGGTTCTCGTCGTTGGCGTGACGGGCGTGGTCAACACTCTGGCGACGCCCATCATCGCTTTCTGGAAGGACACGGCGCTGAAGGAACTGACTGCCGCCTACGACGCCCCTGTCGCGGCAGGTGAACGCGCCTCGCTCGATGCAGCAGTGAAGCGCGCCCAGGCCGCTCTGCCCGGCATGAGGTTGCAGTTCGTGGCTTTCCCCGGTTCTGACTATTCGACGGATCACCACTATGCCGTCTTCTTCCACGGCGACACGCCGCTGACGATGCACATGACGACGCCAGCGCTGATCGACGCGCGGACTGGCGACCTAGCGGCGGTGGCGCCCATGCCTTGGTACGTGAAGACCCTGTCGCTGTCCCAGCCGCTCCATTTCGGCGACTATGGCGGGCTGGGTCTGAAAATCCTGTGGGCGCTGCTGGACATCGCCATGATCGTCATCCTGATCTCAGGCCTTTACCTCTGGCTCGCCAAGCGGAAGAAGACGTCATGAGCCGCAAGGACCTGGGCTTCCGGGCCATATTCGACGCGCCGATCATCCTCTTCGCACTCAGCCTGACCGGGCTGATCGGCGCTCTGTTGGAGGATGGTCTGTGGGACGGCCTCGGCGCCGCCCTCCTGGGAACGCCCCTCCTCGTCCTGGCGTGGGCTTTGATCCGTCGAAGACGGTAGAAGCCTGTCCGGTCTGCGTGGCCCGATACCAACTAAACCGTCGTCGCCGTTGCCTAACGGTCTCCTTATTCGTCCAGTCTGCGCCAAAAGCGGTCATCTGGGCAAGGCCGAAAACACGACATTCCGGATCACACACATAGCTCAAACCCGCCGGCGGTCGTCCTCAGTCGGCGGACGCCATGAGCGGATCTTCGACCTCTGGCGTCACGATATCTTCAGCCTCCCCTAGACAGGTTCGCCCAGACCCTCGGCTGAACTGACAACTACCGCTGCGGCAGGGCCCAGGCGATCACATGATCTCCCGCCGGGGTCTCCATGAAATGATGCCCGCCCGCCATTAGCACCAGGTACTGCCGCCCGTCCTGCTCATAGACCATGGGTCCGGCCTGACCGCCGGCCGGCAAGACGTCGGACCAGACCGTCTCGCCGGTCTCGATGTCGATGGCCCGGATCAGGTCGTCGGTCGTAGCGGCGATGAAGATCAGCCCGCCGGCGGTGACAACCGACCCGCCGTTGTTGGGGGTGCCGATGTCGAGCGGCAACATCGACGGGATGCCGAACGGGCCGTTCTTGCGCGCCGTGCCTAGGGGCCGATCCCAGACAGTCTGGCCGGTACGAATGTCGATGGCCCGGATGCCGCCGTAGGGGGGCTGTTTACACAGCATGCCGGTCGAGCCCATGCGCCAGCCGGCGTTGACGTCGATGGCGTAGGGCACCCCCATCTGGGGATCGCCTGCGCCCTCGGCGCCTTCCGGGACGCCGCCGCGGGACTCCGGCGTTTGTTCCTCCAGCCGTGGGTCGCCATGCGGGAACCAGCCCTTTTTATCGGCTTCTGCGCGCGGGACCAAGCGATTGAAGTTAGGCATATCGTTGTAGTTGGCGATGATCCAGCCCCGCTGCGGATCGACCGCAATCCCGCCCCAGTCCGACCCGCCATTGTAGCCGGGATACTGGATCCAGCGCCGGTCGCTGGTCGGCGCCGTGTAGATGCCGTCATAGGCGGCCTGGCGAAATCCGATGCGGCAGATCATCTGGTCGATCGGCGACATCCCCCACATGTCGCGCTCGGTGAGGTCGCGCTTCGCCAGGGTATGGAAGCGCGAGAACGGCTGGGTCGGGGCGCGCTCTTGCGGCTCCACCCCGCCCACGGGCGCGGGACGATCCTCGACAGCCGTCAGGGGCCGACCGGTGCGACGATCCAGAATATAGAGGTCGCCCTGTTTGCTGGGCAGGACCAGGGCCGGAACGACACCGGCAGGGGTCCGATAGTCGATCAGAGTCGCCTGGGAGCCGAGATCGTAGTCCCAGACGTCCTTGCGCACCGTCTGGAACGACCAGGCCGGGCGGCCGGTGTTGACGTCCAGCGCCACCAGGGACGTCGAATATCGATTCTCGGCTTCCGACCGGTCGCCGCTGTAATAGTCGGCGGCTGAGTTGCCCATGGGCAGATAGACCAGCCCGAGCTGTTCGTCGCCCGAGGCGGTCGTCCACATATTGGGGGTGCCGCGCGTGTACTGGTCGCCCGCGTCCGGCCGGCCGGTCAGGTCGGGCCGGGTCATGTCCCAGGCCCAGCGCAGCTCGCCCGTGATCGCATCGAAGCCCTGGATCACGCCCGACGGCGCCGACCGGTACTGGCCGTCCAGCACCTGGTGGCCGGTGACGATTACGCCCTGGACGATGGTGGGCGCCGAGGTGATCGAGACCATGCCGGGGATCACGTCGCCCATGCCGATCTTGATGTCGACCGCGCCATTGGTCCCGAACCCGGCGCAGGGGCGGCCGGTCCGGGCGTCTACGGCGATCAGCCGGCCGTCCAGCGTGCCTTCGATGATGCGGGTGGCGCAGGGGGCTGCGGCGGCGGGAGCTGCCGGCGTGGTCGGCGGCGGAGCGCCGGGCGCACCCGCCGCCGGGGCGGACGCCCCTGCGTCGTGATAGGCCACGCCGCGACAGGCGGCGGTGTACGGAATCCAGTCGTCCGAAACCTCGGGATCATAGCGCCAGCGCTGGCGGCCGGTGCGGGCGTCCAGGGCGATCAGAATGTTCCGCGCGGTGCACAGATAAACCGTGTCGCCGATTTTCAGGGGCGTGGTCTCCGCGCCCCATTTTTCTTCCGGGGTATCGCCAGTGCGGAAGGTCCAGGCTCGCTCTAGCTGGCCGACGTTGTCAGGGGTGATCTGGGTCAGCGGCGAATAGCGCCGCGACGCCTCGGTTCCGCCATAGGTCGGCCAGTCCGCGCCGGCGGCGCGCAGCGAGGGATCGGCCATGGCGGCGAGCGCGGCGGCCGCAACGTCGGCTGGCGACACGGGCCGGTTGGCCTGAGCGATGACCACGCCGGAAATCAGGGCCCCGACGACAAACACCGCCGCTCCCGTCAAGGCCAGCCGTCCGCCTCGGCGGGTGTCCAGCACCGGCAGTGCGGCGATCACCAGCACCAGCAGAACGGCCGGGGCGACCACCCGGGGCACCAGGGCCCAGCCGTTCAGCCCGACCTCCCACACGGCCCAGAGCACGGTCAGCACGAACACGCCGGCGTAGATCAAGGCCCCGGCCAGACGGAGCCGCCACAGCATCACGCCCGAGGCGATCAGCCCCAGACCGGCGAGCAGGTAATAGGCAGACCCGCCCAATGACAGCAGCCATGCGCCGCCAACCACCAGCACCAGACCGATGATTACAAGCACAGCGGTCAAGGCACGCACCGCGATGCCGCTGAGGCCCGCTCGCCTGTCTGTTCGCGCCATGTGCATACCCCGAGGCTGAATATCCGCACTTTGTGAACCGCGACTGCGCGGAGTGGTTCCCCTCGGCCGGTATGCGCGGCTTACACGTAGCTGAGCGCAGACGCGCTCGACGCCGCAGGCATCGAAGTGCCATTTCCCCAGACGGATGTGCGCCTTCGGAGCTTGTTCGACCGCGAAGGCGAAGACGCGATTGAAGCTCTCGATCTGGCAAACCGAAGAGAGCTCCGCGTCGGCCGCGATCCGCACGTTGAAGAGCCCCGTACGCACCCATCCTCAACCAATGACGCAGCGAGTGAGATCCTTGCGCCGCCAATAGACCCGGTGGACCAGGAAGGTTGAGGCTATTTCCCATTTCCGAGCTATCCGCTTTTTCGGACCTAACGGGCTCGAAAAGACTGTCATTATTGAACGCTTCGCCTGACGAAGGATTCGACGCGCGGGCAGGCCGAGAGGTCGGCTTCGCGCCAGGAGCTGACATTGGCCCATATGTGCAAAGCGGACTTCCGGTCCGACTGCTCCCCGTTAGAAGCAATGGACAGGATTAGATTCTCACCCTCTCGGATTTCTTCTCGTTTTCGGGGCCTGTCATGTAGGGGGATTATGGAACTGAAGTGTCTGAGGAATCGCCCTGGGTGCAGCCCGGCGTAGCGGAATGGAACGTGCATGGTTGGGGACGGGGAGTTGAAAGCGTGGTTCTTCAGGGAGGTGTTTCCTCTCGAAGCCGCCCTGACTCGCTATATCCGTCGCAACTGGCGCAACGAGAATGACGTGGCCGACTTGAGGCAGGACATCTACGCCAAGGTCTACACAGCGGCGCAGCGGCAGCTGCCGCTGAACGCCCGCGCCTTCCTGTTCACCACGGCCCGGAACCATCTCATCAATACCGCCAAGCGCGCCAAGATCGTGTCCTTTGATCTGGTGGCCGATTTGGAGGCGTCCTTCCCCGAGGCGGCCTCGGCTGACCTCGACAGACAGTTGACCGCGCGAGACGAGCTGAGGCGAGTTCAGGCGGGTCTAGAGCGGCTGCCGACGCGTTGCCGCCAGGTGATGACCTTGCGTCGCGTCGAAGGTCTCTCCACCAAGGAGGTGGCGGCTCATCTCAACATCAGCGTCAGCACCGTCGAGCAGCAGGTGGTTCACGGTCTCCGGGCGCTCACCGACTACATGATGGGCGGTCAGGGACGGATCAGGCGATCTCCGTCCAAGACGCCCGCCGCCAAAAGCGAGTCTCAATCATGAGCGCCCGCAACGCAATTGAAGAGACAGCCGCCTATTGGCTGGTGCGCCAGGGCGACGGGCTTTCAGGCGAGGAGCAGGCTCAACTCGACGCCTGGTTGAACGCCGCCGCCGAACATAAAACCGCTTTCTGGCGCCTCGAGTACAGCTGGGAGAAGGCTGGACGCCTGAGTGCTCTACGTGGGCCCGACACCCTGGTCGAAGCCATGGTCGAAGCCATGGCCGAAACCACGCCTTCCGCCTCGCCGCGTAGGGGTCAGCTCCGTTGGGCCGTGGGTCTGGCGGCTACACTGGCCCTGGCGGTGCTGACATCGACCGCCCTCCTCTGGCCCCGGCCAGCGCACTATGCGACCGACACCGGAGAGCGGCGCCTCGTGGCCTTGTCTGACGGGTCGCGTGTCGAGTTGAACACGGAAACCCGCCTGCGCGCCTCCATGTCGCCGGACAGCCGAGAAGCCTGGCTGGACGAGGGCGAGGCCTATTTCGAGGTCGCCCACGACGCATCGCGCCCCTTCACTGTTCACATGGGCGATCGCACCGTGCGCGTTCTGGGCACGCGGTTCAGCGTGCGACGCGAAGGCGAAAAGGTGCAGGTTCTCGTCGCCGAGGGACGCGTCCGCCTCAGCGGCCCTAAAAGCGGTCCCGCCGCCAAACCCGTCCTGCTGGTGCGCGGCGATGTCGCGACCGGCATGGGGGCTTCCGTCCTGCAAAGCCGGACATCAGACCAGCGCGTGGATGACCAGTTGGCCTGGCGTCGCGGCCTTCTGGTGTTCGACCAGATCACCCTCTCGGACGCCGCCGCCGAGTTTAACCGCTACAACCAGACCCAGCTGAAAGTGCTCGACCCTCAGACCGCCGCCATCCGCATCGGCGGCAGCTTCGAAGCCACGAACGTAGAGGCATTCGTCCGCCTGTTGCAGAGCGCCTACGGCCTGGAAATCGACCACGACGACGGAATTGTAAAAATATCCGAATAGGGATGTAGGGGGTTTCCGCCTTCGTCTTGTCACAATCCCAGAGCCGTCCAATCCGGACGACAAGGGGGTTCTATGACTAAGGTTTCGTTCTTGCGGCATATGCTGACCGGCAGTGCCTGCGCTTTGATCCTGGCGGGAGCAGCAGCGGCGCAGACCCGCAATTTCGACGTTCCGTCGGGAGAGCTGAAAAACGCCCTGGACGCCTATGCGCGTCAGGCCGGCGTTCAGCTCGTCTACAAGACCGAAGACGTGCGCGGGGTCAGAACGCGCGGCGTTCAGGACGCCGTTGATGCGGAAACCGCCCTTCGTCGTCTGCTGGAAGGCACAGGCCTGACCGTTCAGCGCGACAGTTCCGGCGCCCTGGCCATCGTGCGCCAGGCAGTCCAGAAAACGGCCTGGAACGATGATCAGGCGTCGACGGTGGAAGAAGTCGTCGTCACCGGCTCGCGCCTGAAGAACGTCTTCGACGCCGCCACGCCAGTCGTCAGCATGGAACGCGAAGCCCTGCTCGAGGGCGGCTACATGGACCTGGCCGAAGCCCTGACGGACATTCCCGGGGTTGAGGAAGGCAGTTCTCTCGCCAACAATCAGAGCGCGACCCAGGCCAACGGCCTGTCGACCATCAGCCTGCGCAATCTGGGCGAGAACCGCACCCTGACGCTGATCGACGGCCATCGCACCGTCTCCAACGCAGGCAACCGCAACGCCGTCAGCCTCAGCTCCATCCCCGAGTTCTTCATCGACCGCGTTGAAGTGACGACCGGCGGCGGCTCGGCCGTCTATGGCTCCGACGCCATCGCCGGGGTGGTCAACATCATCACCGAGCGCAACCTGGACGGCTTGCGCGCCCGCATCGTCGGCGGCACGACCCACGACGGCGGCGGCGACTCGATCGAATACTCGGTCGGCGCCGGCGGCCGGTTTCTGGACGATCGCCTCTATGTCATGGCCGGCGCGACCTACGACCGTCAGTTCAAGCTGAAGGCGACGGATCGCGATCGCGCCCTGCAATCCATTTTGTACGTGCCAGCCAGCAACACGGTCACCACGCCGGATCGCTCGACCTACATCTCTGGCGGACGCTTCATCAGCGGCCGTTGGTTCTATGATGACAGCGGCCTGCGCCCCAACATGGTCACCGCCGTCGACGGCTATGAAGACCGTCCCGATGGCACGCTGATCACGCCGCGTGACAACCTGAACGGCGCCGCCAAATTCGACTATGCTGTGAGCGACAACCTCAAATTCTGGGGCCAGCTCCTCTATTCCAACGTCGTGACGGATTCGACGCGGGCTCCCACGACCTTCAGCAACACGACCACTTTCGGCGTCAACGACGAGTTCACGATCGGGCGCATGTCGCGCACCCTGAACCCGTTCGCCCCCGCCGAGATCAAGGCGGCGGCCTCCAGCTCCGGCATCGACTTCCGTCGTCGTGTGACCGAGGTCGGCCCCAATCTGATCCACAATGAGCGCGAGACCATCCGCAGCTGGGTCGGCATCGAAGGCAGCCTGCCCAAAGACTGGGACTGGAAGCTGACCTACGGCTACGGCAAGTTCTCCGGCGAACAGATCCGCGGCAACACGCTGAACCTGCAGCGCGTCAAGTGGGCCCTTGATTCCGAGCGGGTCAACGGCGTGGTGCAGTGCCGCGACGCCGCCGCGCGCGCCGACGGCTGTGTGCCGTTGAACCTCTTCGGGGTGGGGTCGATCACGCCCGAGATGGCGAACTATATCCGCGCCAACACCTACTATCGTCCGACCAATCGTCAGGACACGATCGAGGGCTATGTCTCGGGTTCCTTGTTCGAGCTGCCCGCAGGGCCGATCGAAGCCGCCTTCGGCTTCGAAAGCCGCCGCGACCACACCCAGACGCGCACCGATCCGCTGATCCAAAGCGGCGTGGCCAGCTCCTCCTTCCTCCCGGAATACGAGGGGACCATCAAGGCCAACGAGGTCTTCGCCGAAGCCTCCGTGCCCCTGCTGGCCGACCTGCCGTTCGCCCATCGTCTGACGTTCAACGGCGCCGTACGGGTCGCGGACTACAATCTCGACGCTGTCGGCACGACGGTCAGCTATCGCGCCGGCCTGCAATGGTCGCCGATCTCGGACCTGCGCATCCGCACCGAGTACGCCCGCGCCCAGCGTGCGCCTGACACCAGCGAACTGTTCTCGCCGCCGCGCGATGACGCCGACAACGTCGTCGACGTCTGTAGCGGCGTGACGGCCAATACCGCCGGCATCGTCGCCCAGAACTGCCGCGCCGACAGCCGCATCGCCGCCGCCATCGCCGCCGCGTCCGACGGTACGTTCCGCCAGCTGACCACCCAGATCAAGGCGCCGAACGCCGGCAACCCGGACCTGTTCGAGGAAACGGCGGACACCTGGACCCTCGGTCTGGTCTATCGTCCCAGCCGTGCGCCGGGCCTGGAACTCAGCGTCGACTACTATGACATCAAGATCACTGACGTAATCTCGTCGCTGAGCAACTCGGCCCTGCTGCTGGGCTGCTACTCCGACGCAAACGGCGCCGACAACGTCTTCTGCGACACCATCACCCGCGACGAAAACGGGCAGTTGGTGCGCATTCTGAACCAGGAGCAGAACCTCAACGAAACCCGCGCCCGCGGTGTGGACTTGGCCGCATCGTACCGCTTCGACCTGGAGCACTTGAACGTGCCCGGCAAGTTCCGCGCCAGCATGAACTACAGCCGCCGCCTGGAGTTGAGCACCGAATACGACAGCATCGACAAGGTCGAACTGGTCGACTCGGTCGGCGAGGTGGGCACAGCCAAGAACGAGGCCCGTTACGGCCTGTCCTGGTATGATGATGTCTGGAGCGTGCGCTGGTCGTCGCGCTTCATCGGCGAGGTGGTCGACAGCCTGGAACGCAAACAGCAGGCCGTCGCCGCCGGTTGGTCCGACCCGCTGTTCCTCAATGTCGACGCCTACTGGCGCCACGATCTGAGCGTCAGCTTCAAGCCTGACCGCAGCAACCCGCAGTTGAAGGTGTTCGGCACCGTCAAGAACATCTTCAACAACTACGGCCCCTTCCTGCCGGACGGCACCGACAGCGGCAACGCCTACAACTACAGCTCGGCCTACGGCATCACCGGCCGCGCCTTCACCCTGGGCGTCCAGGTCGAGTTCTAAGACGCTCCAAAGGACCCGGCGACGTTCTGTCGAGCGTCGCCGGTCTCCGGGACCAATCAGGTCCCATCCGGTTCATTTCAGGATCAAGCCATGTCAAAACGCTTCGCTGTCGCGATGGCGGCGCTTCTCTGCGCCTCATCAACCCTCGTCCAGGCGCAGGACACGGCCTCTTCCCCCTCTTCGCCGAAGTTGGTCGTGACCATTGTGGTCGATCAGTTCAGCGCCAACCTGTTCAACCAGTACCGCAGCCGCTGGACAGGCGGCCTGCGTCGCCTGTCCGACGAAGGGCTAGTCTCAAGCAACGGCTATCAGACCCACGGCCTGACCGAGACCTGCCCTGGACATTCCACGGTCCTGACCGGCGTCCACCCGGCTCAGACAGGCATCCCTTCCAACGACTGGATCGACCCGACGACGGGCGAGGAAGTCTATTGCCTGGCCGCGCCCAGCAACACGCTGGCCCATGGCGGCAACAGCGACAACGGCCCGGTGGGCCCCGACAATATCCGCGCCTCCAGCCTGGGTGACTGGCTCAAGGATCAACGCCCTGGCTCGCGCGTCTTCGCCGTGTCCGGGAAGGACCGGGGCGCGATCAATCTGGCGGGCCATCGCCCCGACGGCGCCTACTGGTTCACCGACGACTTCGGCCTGACCACCTATGTCGAGCCAGGTCAGAGCGCACCGGCGCGTCTGGCTGCTGTCGACGCCTTCAACGCCGAGTTCCGTCGCCGCCAGGCCACGACGCCCCACGCCTGGACCTATAGTCAGCCCCGGTGCCACGCGCTGGAAGCCCGTTGGGAAATCAACGGCAGGACGCTGCATTCCAAGGTTCCTCCAGCCAAAGACGACTTCGATTCCTCGCCGGAACTGGACGAGGAGACGCTCAAGGCCGCCATCTACCTGATCGACACCCAGAACCTGGGCCAGGGGCAGACAACCGACCTGCTCGGCGTCAGCCTGTCGGCGACCGATCGCATCGGCCACGCCTATGGGACGCAGGGGCCAGAGATGTGCGAACAGATGCACCGTCTCGATCAGGCCCTGGGCCAATTCCTCTCTCGCCTCGACACCATCTCCGGCGGCGCCGTCGTGGTCCTGACCGCCGACCACGGCGGTTCCGATTTTGTCGAGCGTCTGGCGCAGCGCGGCTCCCCTCATGCCCACAGGATCGATTCCGCCCCGCTCGCCGCCGTCAACGCCTCTCTGCGTCAACGCTTCGGCCTGGACGCCTCACCGCTTCAATCGGGCTCCAGCGGCCTGATCGTGGCGGACAAGGCCCACAAGACCCTGCCGGAGCCGCTGCGAAGCCAGATCATCGAGGCCGCCCTGCCCATGCTGCAGACCCTGCCCGACATCGTCTTCGTCGAAGCTCGCGACCGCCTTCTGGCCGACCCCTTGCCTGACAGCGAGCAACCTGAAATCCTCACCCTTCGCGAACGCATGCGCCTGTCAGCCGTGGCCGAACGCTCTCCCGACATCATCATGGTCCGTGCGGCGAACGTCACGGGCGGCGGACGCGTCGGCGGCAATATCGCCGGCCACGGCACGCCCTGGGACTATGACCGCCGCGTGCCTATCCTGTTCTGGAAGCCCGGCGCGTCAGCCCAGGAGCGCTTCCTGCCCATCCGCACCATCGACATCGCCCCTACCCTGGCGACCGTCATCGGCGTCCAACCCCCGCCAGTCTCAGGACGCGCCCTTCCACTCTGGGACTGATGGGAAGCTTTGAGGCAACCGACGGTGGGATCCCGGTTGCTCCCGAGAAGCATGATCCGGCGATGGCCATCAGACCCGGCCCCAGCGCCCGAAAGCAGCCATTTCGAACCGCCGCCTTGAGTCACAAGCAGCCTATAGGCCCACCTTCACAATTCGTGATGCTGCCCTTTCACGGCAACCGCCACCGCCATCCCCTGCCCCACAGGCGATAGCGCCACCGCATCCCCAACCGCCAACGGCTGCCCTCCCACCTTCAACCGACCATAATGCTCCACGCCCTGGGCATCGCGAACCACGACAAAGGCCGCCGCCCCCGCCTCATCGTGAAACCCCGTCTTCACCACCACCCCAGCCACCTTCTCGCGCCCCAACAGCCGCACCTCGCGCGCGCCCTCCAGTCGGCGTTGGTTCATCGTCCTGATGATGTCCCGCCGCACTTGTAGGGTTCGCAGCTTCATCTCCATCTCTGGATCGAGCCGGTATCGACGGCCTGCGCGCATGGCGAGCCCCAGCTCTTCCAGATGCCGTAGCCTCCCCCGGCTTAGCGCCGCCCAGGCGCCGGTCCCTCCTGCCCCGTCATCGACCATGCCGTCTGCATCCGCCGCCGCCAGCAGTCGTCTATCCAACCCGGTGAACCGATCCGCCTGGGTCTCCTTCCAGACCCGCCGCTCGGCGTCGACACGCGAAAGATCGCCGAGCCGTTCCTGTGCGACCTCCTGGGCACGGGCTCGAAAGCCGTAGCCCATGTAGTCGCGAGGGATGACTAGGTCCCGTCCATCCCCACGCCGCCCTCTCACCAGGACATGGGCGTGCGGTTGGTCGGTGTCGTAATGGCAGGTCGCGACCCAGCGCAGAGCTGGCTCGCCCAGATCGGCTGACACCCGCGCCATCACCTCCCGCACATAGCCCCTAAGATCAGCGATCCGATCGCCGTGCTCGGGCGAGATGATGAAGCGGAAATGATGGCGGTCAGCGCTCCATCCACGCGTTTCCAAGGCCGCCTCAATCCCATCGTCCGCCCGGTCGAAGAAGTCCGGACGCGCCCCCTCGACGCCCGCCCCTGACCGGCCGAGATAGGCGACGTGCGCCGCCAGCGCCCCCGCCCGCGTCGCGGCCTTGCCGACATGTCGCGACACCAGGGCCTTCACGATCACACGCTGGCGGACATCCATACGGAAGGCCCGGCCCGACCGTCCCTGCGCCGCCCTGAGCACGCCCGAACGATCTCCCAGGGCGAACTGACGCGACGCCGCCAGCCTCTGGAACAGGCCTGTGCGCACCGGCACCCGATCGATCTTCAGGGAAAGGGGAAGGCGGACCTGGACGCCTTGACGATCTGGAGCCGTACCCAATGTCAGCCGGTGATCGATCGCCTCGCGGATGAGCATGATGCGCCTCCAGAAAAAGGCCGCCGATCCCTAAGCCGACAACTCTCCGCAAGTCATCCAGAGCCCGACCTTCATCGGCTAACCCATCGAAAGAATAGCGAAAAGAAGGCCGCGCCAACACCGCCTTTTATCTTGCCCTAAGGCCCTTTTCGCAGATTTCCAGACATCCTCAGCAAAGCTTCGGACACCCGATCAAATGCGATCACGCGTCTCCGCTGTCAAAGGCGGGAGCGCTCAACCGCGTTTCGCTTGGCCAATGCTGCCGCCGCATAACAAAGAAAAACCCGCCCGGCCTAAGCCGAGCGGGTCGTTCATTCAGTCTGCCGGACGGTCCGGTTCGTCGTCCCAGTAGGCCGGATCGCAGGGATCCAGTCTGCGGATGCAATAGTCGTCCCAGAGATCGGCGGCTGAAAGGCGGATCGCCATCTCGTTCTGCTCGGCTTCCCATTCGATGCGGTCCGGTTCGTCGTGGTCGGAAGTGTCGGAGGTCATCACCCTCTCCATGGAATGACTCGCCCGGAGAGACCGAGCGAGTCGTTTTCGAGATGCAGATTGTCAGGCGACTCGCGCCTTGACGGCGACGTGTCGCAGCCCGGACTCCATCGCCTTCTGCCCGAGGTTCAGCGCCGGTCCGAACGGACGTCCGTCCACTGACCGCCCCTCATCCAGAGACCGTGCGAGCGTAAGGCAGCAGGTCGGCTCGAGCGCGATGAGATCATCGTTGGCCCTGAAGGGCGCCGCCTTGCCGTGGGCGTCGAAATCCGCCCGGGCGAGGATGAGCGTCACCCCCTTCTGCTGCGCCCATCGGATGGCCAGCTTCTCCGCGCCTTTCGCTCCGGTCGTGGCGAGCGCCATGTCCGGCCACTCCGCCAGGGCCCAGTTCAGGGCGTCGAAGATGCGCGCCGCGTCCTCCGCCCCATCCGCCGACGGCGCGCCCCGGAAGGCCACCACTGCGCCCCGGTGGCGGGCGTCGCCCGCCCTCCGCTCGCGAACCGCCCGGATGGCTTGCTTGGCCTCCAGCTGCGCCGCCGTCAGGAAGCTCCCCCGGCGACTGCCTCGCCAAGCTGTCCAGACTTCTCCCGTGGCGACTGTCCAAGCGTCGGCGGCTGCATCCCGTATCCGCTCCGCCGCCTGCGTCGCCGCATCGCCCGCTCGAGCCTTGGCGGTCGCCTCCTGCAGCTCCACGTCCGCCGCCTCCGATCCATCGAAATCGCGGTCGAGCCGGCGCATTGTATCGCGCGCCCGATCAGCCTCCCGTTCGATCCGACCGGCCGCCGAATGAAAGGCGCCGATCAGGGCTTCGCCCAAGAGCGTCTGGAAGTCCTCCAGCGCCGTGTCCGCGATCACGTCCAGAAGTTCGGTCATGAGCGCTCGCCCAAGCTGGACCAGGGCTTCCTCGGAGGCCTGCGGGCGATGATCGCCGAACGCTGCGCCAAGATCGAAGGCGGAGTCTGATGTCGCGGTGACGACCATGGCCGAGCCGGTGTTCGAAGTGTGCATCGTATCGTTCCCGTTCTGAAAGGCCGAAGCGCCCCATGCGCAACGACCCCGTTCCTGGCCACGTCGGGGTCCCCGGCGGTCACCGAAGCGGTTCGCCTCTCGCGGGCCGCGAAGGGAAACGGCGAAGCCGTTGACGGCCGGGGTGACGTGTCAGGATGGGAGGTCGTTGTGTGGGGGCATGTCCTCGCCCACTCGGGGCGAGGACCCTATTCGGCGCCGTCGCGCCGATTGCCACGGAAGACGCGCCGACGCCCCAGACCGCGACGACGGCCGCGCCGTCGTCGCCTTCTCCTCCGCGGCGGTCGCCCTGGACACATCAGACGTCAATCGACGCCGACCATCCTCATCAGGCTCTCGGCCGAACAGGGCCGCCTCTGATAGCCTACGGCGGCATGGGCCGCGCAAAAGGCGCCGTGCGTCACCGGACGCCCGCACAAACCGAAGCCCGCCTCGCCGGAGGAGCCGTAGGGCCAGCGGCACTGACCGAACCCTACGGACAGTATGGTGGCCGTCGGCGCGGGCGGCGCAACCCCCAAGGCCGCCGCCATCCCCGCCGCCGATCGGACCTTCACGGCCGCAGGCGACCTCGCACCGGGCGGCGAAGCATCGACCGCGTCCCGAGGCGGCTTCGCCCGGGGCGGCGCCGATGTTCGCGCGCGCCTGACCTCGGGTCCACGGGCCAGGCCCAGGCGATGGACCTTGCCCAGGACGGCGCTGCGCGAGACGCCGCGGCCGAATTCGCGCGCGATGGCGGCGGCGGTCCGGCCCTCCAGCCACAGGGCGGTCAGGCGGAGAATACGATCCTCGGTCCAGATAGAGACGGTCATGGGGATGCTCTTCGTCAGCGAGCCCGATCGGCTCGCCCCCGACCGCCCTTCCTCCCGCTTTCCGGGACCGGCATGACAATGGCCCGGCGCGTCTGCGCCGGGCCCTGCCGTCCGCCTTCCGACCGGGTTGCAGTCAGAAGGGGATGTCGTCGTTCAGATCATAGCCGGACGCCGCATCCGGGCAGGCGTCACCGGCGGCCGGCTCTCGGTTCGAGCGGGCGTCGCGCCGGTTCTTCAACCGCATGTCGTCCACCACCACCCGCAGGTCGTAGTGTTCGACCCCGTCCTTGCCGGTCCAGCTGTCATTCTCGACATGGCCCTGAAGGACGACCCGGCTGCCCTTGCGGGCATAGGGGGCGATGTAGGTTTCCGTCGTCGCCTCATTGAAGCAGACGCAGTTGAAGGCGGTCGTCCGCTCGCCCGGTTCCCCGTCGGCGCGCCGATAACGGGTCGTCTCCAGGACGCGGAAGCTCGCGCGTTTTCGGCCCGAACCCTGGGCCGAGAGGATGGACGGGTCGGCGGCCAGATAGCCTTCGATGACGAGGGTCTGCATGGTCAGTCTCCTTGATATGAGGGTGAGGATTCAGGTCGCCGCGCGGCCCCGCTTGCGAGTGCGGGCCGTCTCAGCGATTTCGTCAGCCTTGTCCGCCGAACCTTCCGCTTCGGGTTCCGCGGCCCGGTCGCCCGACCAGTCGAGGACGGTCAGCCGGTTCACCACCAGCTCCTTGGCGGCGCGTTCGGTCCCGTCCCTCGCCGTATAGCTCGTGTCGACGAAGGCCCCCACGACCAGGGCCTCGCAACCCCTGGCCAGGCCTCGGGCGATGACCTTCTCGTTGAGGCCCTTCGCCCAGCTGACGCAGTTGACGCCGACGATGCGGTCCTTGCCGCCGGCGTCCACGCCGCGCTTCTCGAGCAATCGGAACACCGCCTTGGCGAAGTCGGCGCTGATCTGGGGATCGGCCGCCAACCGGCCGGTGAACACCATGGTCTGCATGTCAGTCTCCTTGTGATCCGAGGCCGGGAAGACCTTCTCCCTCGTTCCGCCTCGCCCTCCTGAGCCCTTCCTCCCTCCGGAACCGGTTCCGCCGGGCGCCCCCCGACGAAACCGGCTTTCCGGTCAGGCCGCGTCGGTCGCCGCCGCGCTCTGGGCGCCGTCAACCAGGGCCGCCTCCCCGGCCGGCGTCACCACGAAGACGCCGACGCCCCATGTCCCCTCTCGGTCATCCGCTTCGCCGCCAGTCTCCGGATCGTCAGCGTCGGCGCCGCCCTCGTCAGGCGCTTCGTCCGCATCAGCGTCGGACGCGTCCGCATCGAGGACGTCGTCCGCGTCCTCCAGCGCCAGCCTCCATGACAGGCAGGCCGGCGCCCAGGTCCGCGCCTTCGCCTGGTCCTCGGTCCAGGCGACGAGGTCGCCCTTCCTCATGCGGGCCGGGGCCTCGGTCTCGGCCCCCATCCGCTCCAGCATGGTCAGCAGATGCTCGCGGGAATGCGGACGCAGATAGGCTCCATCCGGCGTCCACCAACGGGCAATGTCCGCGTCGCAGAGGTCGGCGATCTCGGCGGCCTCGGTCCTCGCCGCCTTCCGCACGAGGCTGTTTCGGTCCTCTCGCAGGTCGAGGCTGAGGGCCGTCAGTTCCGCCAGCAGGCCCAGCCTGTCGCCCAGCTCCATGGCGTGGACCCAGGCGATGATCGTCAGGCCCGACGCCTCCCAGGCGCGACGCCGCTCATCGAGGCGTTCGCGCACCGCGCCGTCCAGGGCCTCGACGATGCGCCCCCCCGTCGGGTTGAAGATCGAGGCTGTGACGGCGAGGGCCGCCTCAGTCCGTCCGATCGACGGCCAGATCGCCACGGCCCCGAACAGCCGGGCGATCAAGGCCGTGAGCGCGACCTCCGGCGCGTCCGCCAGGGCGCGGATCAGACCGCGCGTCGCCATGTCCGTGCGGGTCGCGTGCAGGACATGACTGACCCCGTCGACCTCGGGAGCCGGGGCCCGCGCACGAGGCGGCGCATAGGCGCTGCGAGCCA
Organism: Brevundimonas bullata; assembly: GCF_003350205.1. Lineage (GTDB taxonomy): Bacteria > Pseudomonadota > Alphaproteobacteria > Caulobacterales > Caulobacteraceae > Brevundimonas > Brevundimonas bullata. Next base: position 25,386 of record NZ_QLLC01000018.1, read on the forward strand.
TCGGTCGTCCCGGAGACTCCGTTGTCTCTACGTCAGTCTCCCCGGCTTCGTCGCCCCTCGACCTGACTGGATCGACCTCGGCCTCGACCGGCCCGTAGCAATCGACCTCGACGCCGGTCCGCAGCGACGGACGCAGGACCAGCACGGTGGCCAGCCGTTGCCCGGCGCCGGCCTGATCCTGGGCGATCCGCGCCCGTACAAAGGTTTCCAGGCCTCCCGCACGGACCGCATCGGGCGCTACCGGTTCAATCGCCGCCACGGCCTCAGCCGCCGCCTGGGTGCGGTCGCGAGCCTCGTGATAGACAAGGGTCGCTTCCTCGGACAGGGCGCCATAGGCGTAGTAAAGCTGCTCCAGGTCCTCGGGCAGCTCCATCCCGTCGTCACCGGGAGCGAGGCGTACGGTCAGGCCCTCCGCCTCAAATGGCGCCGCAATCTCCGCCGCGCGTTTGAGCCAGGCCCGCGTCAGGGCCTCCGGATCCAGCAGGACAGGCGGCATCTCCCCGAACAGATCAGCCTCCGTCCGCCCGCCCTCGGCCGCGTAGAGCGCAGGCGTGACCAGGCCGCAGCGGGGATCCCGGTCCGTGATCCGGCCCTCGCCCAGCTGTTCCTGGATGCGCCACTCCGCCAGACCATGTCCGTCGAGGACGCTTTGGGCCATTTCCACCTGCTGGGCCTTGTCCTTCAAGCGCGCCAGCAACCTGGCCTGGCGCAGGGTGATCTTGCCGGCTTTCAGCGCCTCCAGGGCGACGGCTGGAAGCTTCGACAGGGCCGCCAGACGGCGGATCTCGACCTCGCCATAGCCCAGGGCGCGGGCGATGACCTTCACGCCCAGCCTTTCCCTCAGCATCCGGCCGATGGCGGCGATGACGTCGGCGACGTGAACCGGGGCGGCGGTGTTGGTCAGGACGACCGCCGCAGCCTGGCGCTTCCGGTCCGTCTCGACGAAGACCTCCATGGTATGATCGTCGTCGATGAAACCGCCGTCACGCAGCAGCCGGAGCGCCAACAACCGGCGACGCCCGTCCAGGACCATGTAGGCGGCTTCGTCGCCCAGCCCTGGCCGTACGGTCGGAAGCTGCAGGAGGCCGGCGGCGGCGATCGTGTCGGCCAGTTGCGGAATGTCGTCGTCCGGCGCCTCGCCGTAGCGGAGGTTCTCGGGGGCGATGTCGAGGTCGCCGAGACGGACGACGGCCTGGCGGCGTGTGGATGCGAACGGCCCCGAGGGTGAAGGCGTCGAAGCCGGAGCCCCAGCAGCGGCGGGGCGTGAAGCGGAACGGGTCATGGGTCTTCTCCCGCCGGTTCGGCGAGGCCTATCCCCGCCTTGCCGGCACCCCGCTCCGCCCTTCCTCCTTCTCCCTGCCAGCGGCCTCCGCATCATTCCAGTCCCCGAAAGGGGCCGGCGGCAGACGGATGGAGGCCGCTACGCCCTCGCTCCTCAGACGCGTGCAAAGCGCCGCCGCCGCCCCCTCGCCCGCACGGCCGCGATCCCCCGCGATCAGGACCCGGCGTACGCCCAAGGGGGGCGACCAACGCGCCAGGTTGCCAGCGGACAGCAGGGCCCAGCCGGGGAGATCGAAGCGCGCCATGGCCGAGAGCGTCGTCACAACCCCCTCGCCGACGACCATTTCGGTCTCCAGCGGCGAGAGACGAACCGCGACGCCGCCCGGCGCCGATCCGACCGTCTTGCGCGGAAGTCGAATCCGACGCGCCGCCCGGCCGTCCGGATCCAGATAGGCGATCTCCACAGCGCGCATTTCATCGTCCGGGGCACGGATCGCCGCAATCAGGGCCGGACAAGTCGGGCTGTCAGGTCGAAACACCGATAACGGCGCGCCGGGGTGGCGGCGCAGGTCCTCGGGCATGGATCGGAGACGGAGCCCGCGGTGTCTGAAGTAGCGAAGGCAGAGATCGCCTTCCGCGAGCGGCAAGGCGCCCCCCCAGACCATCTGGGCGGCAGCCATCCGCCTGCGAGGCGGCGGCCGTATGGGCGTGACCGACGCCCGCCCGAATACGCCCGTCTTTGCACCCGTCAGGCGCCCAGCGGCGCCGATCAGGCCCAGACCGACGAGATGGGCTCGAACCTCGCGCCAGCCCGTCGAACCAAAACCGTGGATCACGACTCGATCCTGCTCCAGCAAAAGGGAGACTGACCGGTCCGCCCTGCTGTGACCTGGCGCCGGCACGTTGGCGCTTCGTCCACCGTGGTGAAGGTCGCCGCCAAGGGCGGCGACGATATCATGGAGCCCCGTGGCGCGGATCATGGCGTCCTCACATCAGGCCGAGGGCGCGAAAGCTCTTCGTCCCTTCCCGGCCGACGACCACATGGTCGTGGACCTCGATGTCGAAGATGCGTGCGGCCTCGAGAATCCTCCGGGTCATCTCGATATCCGCCCGCGACGGCGTCGGATCGCCGGAAGGATGATTATGAACCAGGATCATGGCCGAGGCGGACATCTCGAGCGCCGTTCTCAAGACCTCTTTGACGTAGACGGGCGCGTGGTCGGTCGTGCCCGGCGCCCGATGCTCCTCGCGCATCAGGACATTGCGTTTGTCGAGATAGAGGACCCGGAACTCTTCCCGGGGAAGATGGGCCAGGGCGACCCGGAGATAGTCCACGAGCGCGCTCCAGGAAGACAGGACGGGACCCTGGGAGGCCAGATCGCGCGCCATGGCCGAAGCCAGAGATCTCGCTCTGGCGATGTCGGAGACCGCCGCGTCGGAAAGTCCTTGTGCGCGCAAGATCGGCGTGGCCGTCGCGGCCACCGCGGCGAGGGAGCCGGCTTGCGCAAGCAGCCGTCTGCTGACGCGACGGGCGTGCATGACGCCCAGCCTCGTTTCCAGAAACCCTGCCAGGATTTCAAGATCGGGATGGTCCGGCCGGGCGTTTCGTGATCGCCGGGCGTTTCGCGTGGCCACGGGCAAGACGTTTCCCGGCGCGTCGCCGGCATGGGGTTCGATGGTCATCTGAGGGTCCTCGTCGCCGCTCCGGTTTGGAGCCCCCCCTGGCTCCCTTCCTCCTCACTCCTGATCATCGCTGGACAGAGCAGGCGCACATTCCGGGACCCTCTGGGACCTTGAGGCTTTGTTGACGAAGGCGGTCTCAGGATCGCGCAAAAGGGAGAAACGGTCATGACCCCCAAGAAGAGGCGGCGGATCGGGGAGGCGCTCAGGCAGCGGGCCGGGCAGTGGCGCACGCGCATAGGCTTCAGCTTGCTTATCGCCCTGGCCTTCTGGCCCATGGTCGGTCTGCGCTTCGCCCTGATCTGGACCGTCGCCTATGTCCTGGTCCAGGCAGGGGAAAGGTTCGTGACAGCGGTCTGGACCGCTTCGCCGCGGCTGAGGCGCCGGCTCGCTCCGATCGGCGTCAGCCTGGTCCTCTCCAGCAACCTCCTCTTCGCTGTCTTCGCCCTGCGCCAGGCCATGACCCTGGAGACCCAGGGCCTGGTCTGCGCGGCTCTCTTGCTGTCCGGCGCCCTGATCAACGGCCTCATGGTAACCGCCGGTTCCCGGACGATCACGGCAGTGACGCTGGGTCCTCATCTGTGCGCGCTTGCGGCCCTGCCCGTCTTCATGCGCATCCGGTACGACCAGCCCCTCCCTGCCCTGCAGCTTCTGGTCGCCGGCCTGCTGCTGGCGGCGGCTACGGTCGCGGCTGTACGCGGCCTGTCCGCCGCCCTTGCCCAGCGCCGGACAGCCGAGGCGACGGCCGTCGCCGCGCGTCGTCTGGCCGAAGCGGCCAGCCGCGCCAAGAGTGATTTCATCGCCAATATGAGCCACGAAATCCGGACGCCCCTCAATGGGGTGATCGGCATGGCGCGCGCCCTGTCCCAGGCCGACCTGCCCCCTCGCGAAAAGGAGCAAAGTCTCCTGCTGGTCGATTCCGGCGAAGCCCTCCGCGTCCTGCTCAACGACATGCTGGACCTCTCCAAGATCGAGGCCGGCAAGCTAACGATCGACGCCCGTCCCTTCGCTCTCCGCCCGATGCTCGAGGGCGTCACCCGCCTCTTCGAACCAGCGGCCGCCGCCAAGGGATTGACGATCGGCCTCGAGATCGCACCCGGCCTGGCCCGGACCTGGATCGGCGACGAGGCGCGCATTCGTCAGATCCTTTCCAATCTGGTCTCGAACGCGGTCAAGTTCACGAGTACGGGAGGCCTGGTCGTAAGCGCGGCCCCCGCAGGCGGCTCCAGCGGATCGGCAGCCTTCGCGGGGCTTCGGCTCGCCGTCGTCGACACGGGCCCGGGCATAGATCCCGCCCAGATGGATCGTCTCTTCCAGAAATTCGTCCAGCTCGACGAATCCTCCACCCGTCGCCATGGCGGTACGGGACTCGGACTCGCCCTGTGCGCGGATCTCACCTCCCTGATGAAGGGCGAGGTCCAGGCCCGACGCAGGCCGGGCGGCGGCATGGAGTTCGTCGTTCTCCTGCCGCTGGAGATCAGTCAGACCGATTTCGCCGAGACCCCGACCCTCAAGCCGGCTGCGCCGGCCGTCGGCGACGGCGACGGCGCGCCGCTATGGGTTCTTGCCACCGAAGATCACCCCACCAATCGCAAGGTTCTCGAACTCCTGCTCGAGCCGACCGGCGTGCACTGTCGGTTCGTCGAAAACGGCCAGGAAGCGGTCGAGATCTGGCGCGAGCAGGACTGGGACATCATCCTGATGGACGTGCAGATGCCTGTGATGGACGGCCTCGCCGCGACCCGCGCCATCCGGTCGGAGGAAGCCTTCGGCGGCCGCCGGCGAACGCCGATCATCGCCCTCACGGCCAACGCCTTGCAGCACCAGCAGGAAGAATATGCGGCTGCGGGGATGGATGACTTCGTCGGCAAGCCCGTACAGCCGGATCGCCTGTACGCGGCGCTGAGCCGGGCGGCCGAACAGTCTGCGCCTTCGACTCGGTCAGCGGACGCCGCCCAGGCCTAGTCGCGGCGACTCAAGTGGGCGCAGCCGCTTGTCCCGACGAGCGCGCCGCGAGGGCGCCCGGCATTCGATTTCGCGGAACCCCGAGCCGGCCGGATCGTTTGATGCGCCAAATCGAGGTAAAGCGGCGTGAATTCATACTTTTGCATTGTTAACATGCCCGGCGTTCCCGCGCGTGAAATCAGGGTGCTGGACGTGCGCGACGACGCCTCGGCCATACAGGCGCTGTCCCCTGTCGCCGCCGAATGGGTCGGCTTCGACACCATCTGCCTCTATCAGGGAGAACGCTTCATCCAGGTGCTGAGCAATCCGGCCCTGGGCTTCCCCCAGGACGCACTGGCCCTCCCGCAAGACCCGACGCCATGGGCCGAGGCGGCCTGAATCCGCGCCCCCTCATCCTTCTTCCTGGCCGGCGAACCAGGCCGCATAGGCGGTATTGCGCGCCAGGCGGCGATTGACGTCAGGCGCGCCGTCGCTCCACCACGGCGGCCCCCTTTCGCCCAGTGAAACCTTGGCCGCCTCCACCTCTTTGCGAGCGAGAAGCAGGGCCTGTTCATCCCCTGCCCGCAGGGCGTCCCGCACCGCCCTGCGGGCGCGCATCAGGTCATCTACGAGGCGCTCGCGCGCCTCTGGAGCGAGAGATGGGTTGGAACATCGCCACAGGCGCCCCCGCACGACGAAATACCGCCCGTCCGGCGTAACGGGATGGGGGCTATCGTCCCTCAACCGGCGCGACGGCGCGGCGAGGCTCGGGACGTCTTGGCCGGCGCGGGCGACTTGGAGGTGCGTCCACGTCCCTTGGTCCGCGGAGCCGCCCCTTGGAGACTGGCGCGAAGGGCGGCCATAAGGTCCACGACATTGGTGTCTTCCGGCTCGGCCGAGCGCACCGGCTTCTGGCCCTTCTGCTTGGCCGCGATCAGGGCCTTGAGCGCCTCCTCGTAGCGATCAACGAACTGGTCAGGATCGAAGGGTCCGGCCTGCTGCTCGATGATGCGCCGCGCGATGTCGATCATGGCGGGATCGGGCGGCTTGTCCGATATCGCGCCGAACACGTCCCTTGTGTCGCGCACCTCCCCTCGGGTGCGCAGGGAATAGGCCAGAATGCCCTGGTCGCGAGGCTCCAGAGCCAAAAGGCGCTCACGTGTCGAAAGCACCACCCGGCCCAGGGCGATCTTGCCTTCCGACCGCATGGCCTCGCGGATGACGCCAAAAGCTTCTTCGGCGATCGCTCCGGCGGGAGCGAGATAATAGGGGTTGTCCCAGTAGAGCCGATCAATCTCGTCGGCGGGGACGAACCGCTCGATGTCGATCGTCTTGGTGCTCTCGAGCTTGACCGACTTGATCTCCTCGTCGGTGAGCAGGATGTATTCGTCCTTGGCGACGGCATAGCCCTTGACCAGAGACGACCGCTCCACGGGCCCGGTGTCGGGATCCGTCGTCACCATGCGGATACGGTTATTGGTCTCCGGATTGATGAGGTTGAAATGAACCTCCCCTCCCGAATTGGTGGCCGTATAGAGGGAGACCGGACAGGTCACGAGAGACAGACGCAGGTGTCCCTGCCATGTGGGGCGAAAGGCCATGATCCGAACTCCTGGCGAACATCAGGCTCGCCACCTCGGATTCAACACCGTCCCCCCGAATTCGCTCCGTCCCGATTTCAGGCTCGCAGACCGGTCAGCGTCAGCCGCAGGGTTCGGCCTGACCGTCGCCGAGGTCGATGACGAAGCAGTGTTCCTGACCGCCCTCCATCTCCGCCACGAAGACCCGGATCTCGTCGTCGGCGTCCACGGGCGGCGCATAGATTTCCGTGTAGCCGACGGCGGCGGCCTCGAAACTCGGCGCCTCTATGACATGTCCGTGGGCCCGTCCCACGCCCTCGGCATAGGCGAAATAGCGATGCTGTGCAGCTTCGATCATGGGCTCTCCTCCTCAAGTGAATGCGGCAGGCGACAAAAGGATTCCATGATTCGTCCGGGGATAAGCCTTTCTCCTGATTGACTCGGTCCCGGAATGAGAACCAGAACATAACAGGAACATTATAGACCTCGGAAAGGAGGCCGTCATGCACGTCCGGCCTGTAGCCGAGCTGGCCGCCTTGCGCGCCCGCATTGAAAGCCTGGAGACATCCGGACGGTCCCGCGCCGGCGTCCTGCCCTTCGGCGTTGCTATCGTCGACGCCGCCCTGCCCCAGGGCGGGCTGGCCCTCGGCGCCCTGCACGAGGTGGCCGGCGGCGGCGACGGGGCGGTGGACGGCGCGATCGCCGCCCTCTTCGCGGCCGGCATAGCCGCCCGCCTGCCGGGCCAGGTGCTCTGGTGCCTGACCCGGCCTGATCTCTTCGCCCCGGCCCTGCAGCAGGTCGGGCTCGACCCGGACCGCGTCCTCTATCTGGAGACCGGCGACGAGAAGAGCCTGATGGCCTGTTTCGAGGAAGGCCTGCGCCACGGCGGCCTGGCCGCCGTTGTCGCCGAGACCGCCCGCCTCTCCATGACCGCCTCGCGTCGCCTCCAGCTCGCCGCCGAAAGCTCGGGGGTCACCGCCATCGCCGTGCGGCGCTGGCGGCGCGCGAGCGAGGCCGCCGACTTCGGTCAACCGACAGCGGCGGTCACCCGATGGCGGGTGACCGCCCAGCCCTCCTCGCCCCTCCCCGCGCCCGGCGTCGGCCGCCCGCGATGGTTCGTCGAACTCCTCCGCTGTCGCTCCGGCGACTGCGCCGAATTCTCTCTGGAAGCCTGTGATGAAAAGGGTCGTCTCGCTCTACCTCCCGAACTGGCCGATCGATCGGCTGCGCCGGCGGCTGGGGTCCGCCGCACCGCCGCCTGAGACGCCGACCGTTCTTGTCGGGCGGGATCGCCGCCGACGGATCCTTACGGCCTGCAATCCAGCCGCCCGGACCCTGGGTCTGCGCCCTGGCATGGCCTCGGCCCAGGCCCATGCCCTCGTCCCCGGCCTGAAGCCCTTTGACTCCGCTCCTGCAGAAGACGCAGCCGCGCTTGAGCGCCTCGCCCTTTGGGCCATGCGCCGCTACGCCCCGGTCTGCGCGGCGGATGCGCCCGACGGTCTCGCCATCGACGTCACGGGCGCCGCCCATCTCCGGGGTGGAGAGGAGAAACTCCTGGTCGACCTGGAAGCGCGCCTAGAGGAAGCCGGCGTCCGCGCCAGGGCGGCCGTCGCCCCGACCTATGGCGCCGCCCATGCCGCCGCGCGTCATGGCGGCCCCGCCGTCATAGGCGCGGGCGAGATCGGCCAGTCTCTGTCCAACCTGCCCCTCGCCGCCCTCCGCCTTTCGCCGGACCTCATCCAGTCCTTGGGCCGCATGGGCTTTGAGACCATCCTGGATCTGGAACGCCAGCCCCGCGGCCCCCTGACGCTCCGCTTCGGGCCCGAGGCCGGCAAGCGCCTGGACCAGGCCTTTGGCCGGACCTTCGAACCCATCATTCCCGTCATCGAGATCGAACAGCCCCGGGTGGAGCAGGTCTTCGCCGACCCCATAGGCGCGCCCGAGACCCTGGCGCGCTACGTCGGTCTCCTGACAGACGCGCTTTGCGCGCAGCTGGAACGACAGGGCCTGGGCGCACGCCGCCTCGACTGGCTCTGTCATCGTGTCGATCATCGCATTGAGGCCGTCCGCGTCGGTACGGCCCGGCCTGTGCGGGACCGTCGACGCCTGACCCGACTGCTGCAGGACAAGATCGAGACCGTCTCGCCCGGCTTCGGCATTGAGCGGATGACGCTGACGGCCTCGATCGCCGAACCCCTGGACTGGCGGCCAAGCCCCTCCAGCCTGGCGGATGAGGCGGCGCCTGACGTCTCGGGCCTGGTCGATCTGCTGGCCAATCGCATCGGCGCCCGCAGCCTTTATCGCATGGCGCCTGCAGAGAGCGACGTCCCGGAACGATCCGTCCGCAAGACGGCCCCGCTCGCGGGCCCCTCCCTGGCCGCCTGGGCTCCGGACTGGCCGCGGCCGGTGCGTCTCTTTCCTTCGCCCGAGCCGGTCCAGACCATGGCGCTCCTGCCCGACAATCCCCCGACCCATTTTACGTGGCGCGGCGTGCGGCGACGCATTCGGCGGGCCGACGGGCCGGAGCGGATCTACGGCGAGTGGGGCCGGCGCGACGCCGAGATGTGGGCTGTCCGGGACTATTTCCAGGTCGAGGACGAGGCCGGTGAACGCTTCTGGCTGTTCCGGGCGGGCGACGGCCTCGACGCCCGGACCGGCTCCCAGGCCTGGTTCATCCACGGGCGGTTCGGATGAGGTACGCCGAGCTCCAGTGCGCCTCCCACTTCTCTTTTCTGAGGGGGGCCAGCGCCTGCGAGGAGTTGTTCGCCGAGGCGGCCGCCTGCGGTCTCGACGCCCTGGCGGTGACTGATCGCAACAGCCTGGCCGGGATCGTTCGCGCCCATGAAGCGGCCAAGGCCGCGGGGGTGCGCCTGATCGTCGGCTGCAGTCTGGAGCTGACCGACGGCGCCGTGGTCCTCGTCTATCCGACCGATCGGACCGCCTATTCGCGCCTGACCCGCCTGCTGACCCTTGGCAAGCAGAGAGGCGGCAAGGGCCGCTGCTTGCTGGACTGGGAGGATCTCGCCGGTCATGCCGAAGGCCTGGTGGCCATACTGGCGCCCGACCGGCCGGACGCCGCGGCCCGCCGTCGGCTCGAGCGGATGAAGGCGGTCTTCGGCCAGAACGCCCACGTCGCCCTCGCCCTGCGTCGACGTCCGCGAGACCAGATGCGCCTTCATGAGCTGTCATGCCTGGCGGCTGAGACCGGCGTCGCGACCGTGGTCGTCAACGACGTCCTCTACCACCATCCGGACCGCCGCATCCTGCAGGACGTCCTCACCTGCATCCGGGAAGGTTGCACCATCGACAGCGTCGGCTTTCGCCGCGAGCGTTCCGCCGACCGGCATCTGAAGCAGGCCGTCGAGATGCACCGCCTGTTCCGGGCCTGGCCCGAAGCTTTGGCCCGAACCCTGGAGATCGCCGACCGGTGCCGCTTCTCGCTCGACGAGCTTGCCTACCAGTACCCCGAAGAGGCCGGCCTCCCCGGGATGACGCCCCAGCAGGCGCTAGAGCATCTCACCTGGGAAGGCGCGAAGGCCCGCTATCCGGAAGGCCTGCCCGAAAAGGTCCGGAAGAGCCTGGAGCATGAGCTGCGCCTGATTGGGACGCTCGAATACGCCCCCTACTTCCTGACGGTCCACTCCATTGTTCGTTTCGCCCGCAGCCAGGACATTCTTTGCCAGGGCCGGGGCTCTGCCGCCAATTCAGCGGTCTGCTATGTGCTGGGCGTCACCTCAATCGACCCTGAACGCAACGACCTCCTGTTCGAACGCTTCATCAGCCAGGAGCGCAAGGAACCTCCGGACATCGACGTCGATTTCGAGCATGAGCGTCGCGAGGTCGTCATCCAGTGGATATTCGAGACCTACGGGCGTCGCCACGCCGCCCTGTGCTCTACCGTCATCCGCTACCGGTCGCGGGGCGCGCTTCGCGACGTGGGAAAGGCCCTGGGACTGTCCGAAGACATCATCAAGGGCCTGTCGTCCCAAGTCTGGAGCTATTCCAGCGAGGGCGTCGAGGACCGGCACGTCGAAGCGCTCAACCTCAACCTCGCCGATCGCCGTCTGCGGCTGGCCCTTGATCTGTCGCGTCAGTTGATCGGCTTCCCGCGACACCTTAGCCAGCACCCCGGCGGCTTCGTTCTCACCCACGACCGCCTGGACGACCTGGTTCCCATCGAGCCGGCGGCGATGAAGGATCGCCAGGTCATCGAATGGGACAAGGACGACATCGACGCCCTGAAGTTCATGAAGGTCGATGTCCTGGCCCTCGGCATGCTGAGCTGCATGAAACGCGGCTTCGATCTCCTGGCCGAACATAAGGGCGTCGCCCTCGACCTGGCGACCATTCCGGCTGAAGACCCCCTGACCTACGCCATGATCCGAAAGGCCGACACCCTGGGCGTCTTCCAGATCGAAAGCCGCGCCCAGATGGCCATGCTGCCTCGGATCAAGCCGCGCACCTTCTATGATCTGGTCATCCAGGTGGCCATCGTCCGGCCCGGTCCCATCCAGGGCGACATGGTCCATCCTTATCTGCGGCGTCGCGAAGGCCGCGAGGCGGTCGACTATCCCCGGCCCGAGCTGGAGAAGGTGCTGGGCAAGACCCTCGGCGTTCCCCTCTTCCAGGAGCAGGCCATGAGGGTCGCCATTGAATGCGCCGGCTTCACCGCCTCCGAGGCCGACCAGCTCCGCCGCGCCATGGCCACGTTCAAGTTCACGGGCGGGGTCAGCCACTTCAAGGACAAGTTGGTGGGGGGCATGGTCGAGCGCGGCTATGCGGCCGAGTTCGCGGAAAAGACCTTCAGCCAGCTTGAGGGCTTCGGCTCCTACGGCTTTCCTGAAAGCCACGCCGCCTCCTTCGCCCTGATCGCCTATGCCTCGTCCTGGCTCAAGCGTCATCACCCGGACGTCTTCTGCGCCGCCCTCCTGAACGCCCAGCCCATGGGCTTCTACGCCCCGGCGCAGATCGTCCGCGACGCCCGGGAACACGGCGTCGAGATCCGCCCCGCCTGTATCAACGCCAGCCGCTGGGACTGCACCCTCGAAAAGACCAGCGACAGTCGTTTCGCCGTGCGGCTGGGCCTGCGGATTGTGCGAGGCCTCGCCAATGCCGACGCGGCCCGCATCACGGCGGCGCGGTCGGACCGTCCCTTCGCCTCCGTGGACGATCTCTGGCGCCGCGCGGCCGCGCCCGCCGCCAGCCTGGTCCGCCTGGCCGAGGCCGACGCCTTCCGCCCTTCGTTGGGGCTGGAACGGCGCGAGGCGCTCTGGGCCATCAAGGCCCTTCGGGAAGCGCCTCTGCCCCTTTTCGCGGCCGCGGACGCTCGGGAGGGATCGGTCCAGGCGGAAGTGCCCGAAGCGACGCCTGACCTGAAACCGATGACGCCCGGTCGGGAAGTGGTGGAAGATTACGGCCACCTGGGCCTGACGCTGCGCGAACATCCCCTGAGCTTCATTCGGGGCGATCTTCAGCGGCGACACGTCATGACCTGCGCCGAGGGCACGGCCATGCGCGATCGCCGCCTGACACGGATCGCCGGCCTGGTCCTGGTGCGACAGAAGCCCGGCAGCGCCAAGGGGGTGATGTTCATCACTATCGAGGACGAGACAGGGGTCGCCAATCTCGTCATCTGGCCCAGCCTCTACGAGGCCCAGCGCCGTGTCGTCCTCTCTTCAAGCCTGCTGGTCGTCGACGGCAAGGTCCAGCGCGAGGGCGAGGTCGTCCACATCGTCGCCACCAGGCTCCATGACGGCTCAGACCTGCTGGCTTCTATAGGCGAGAGAGGCCAGGCCTTCCCTCTTCCCCACGGCCGCGGCGACGAGGCCCATAAAGCCAGCGGCTCCGATCCCCGCTGCGCGCCTCCACGGGCAGGTCAGGCCCGCGACATCTATATTCCCGACTTCTCTCTGGAGACGATCAAGGTGAGGTCCCGGGATTTCTGCTGAAAAACAGCCTTGCGGCGCAAAAGGCACGACGCGCAAAAGTTGATCTTCGGCAGGAACACCCGGCGCCTCGCGCCGCTTTGCGGTGACAGGGATCATCAACTACCGCCCGCCCTGTTCATGAGTATATGACGCATGCCCCGTAACACCGCCACGCCGGCTGCCCTTCGCGCTCTTCAACAGGAGGCTGAGAGGATGGCCCGGCTCTCGCCTTTCTCCGCCGACCGCGACCGGTTCAACAGAATCGCACAGCGCTACCGCGAAGAGGCGGAAAAGCAGGCCTAGAGGGCCGATTTTCCTTCTCCCGGACCGCACGGCAGCTTCGTTGCCGCCGCCGTCGCAAGCCTGAATTTCCAATGGCGGAGACAACGAGCCTGTCGCAGGGACTGATCTCCCGGCCCCCTGGGTCGCATCGCTTGGCGCTTGCTCTGAGGCCTTGATCGGGTCCAGTAAACTTGACCGTCCCGAAAGGGATACCGGACGCCAAGCCATGAACCAGCCGACCGCTCCCGTCTGGGCCCCGCAGCATCTACGGCTGGGCATACGGGCCGCGGGCGTGGCCCTATGGTCCTGGAACGTCGATACCGACCGTCTCACCATGGATGCCATGGGCTATGCCCTGTGGAATGTTCCCGAAAACGTTGAGGTCGCTTTTGAAGATCTCTCCAGATACATTCACCCCGCCGACAGGGACCGCGTCCGGGCGGCCTTCAATGCGACGCGAGGCATCGTCGGACCCTATGAGATCGATTTCAGGATTCTGATCGAAGACGAGGTGCGCTGGATTTCCGCCCGTGGCAGGGGCGACGACGAAGGCATTGTCGGCAATGTCATGTATGGCGTCTTCCTTGATGTGACAGGTCGCAAGCAGGCCGAAGAAGCCCACGAGCTTCTGGCGGGCGAGATGAGTCATCGGGTCAAGAACCTGATCGCCATCGCCGGCGCCCTCACTTCGATGTCGTCGAGGGCTCCGGGCACCAAGGAAGAGATGGCGAGCGAACTGACCAGTCGCCTCGCCGCCCTGGGCCGCGCGCACGACCTCGTTCGTCCTGTACCGGGCCAGACTGAAAACGCCGCCCTTCTCGCGGATCTTATGTCCATCCTGCTGAACCCCTACGACGATCCTGGCGCGTTCAGCGGGCGCATTCGGGTGGCTGCCCCGCGGATGGGCGTGGACGAGGCCGCCGCCACCGATCTGGCGTTGGTTATCCATGAACTGGCGACGAACTCACTCAAGTACGGTGCGCTCTCGAGCGCCAGCGGTCTGCTCGACCTGACGTGCACATTAGCCGAGGACGAAGTCGTCATGGTCTGGACCGAGCGTGGCGGCCCCGCCGTCAGCCCGCCGGCGAATGCTTCTGGATTCGGCAGCCGCCTGCTTGACCGGATCGTCACTCGCAAGCTGCGCGGGTCTATTGATTACCAGTGGAGCCCGGAAGGTCTGATCGCCACTGTGCGCGTGAAGGCCGAGAGACTGCTGGCGGACCGAGGGGCCCTCGACGAGGACAAGCCTTGAAGCCATAGGCCGCCCGAGATTGAAGGTCGCGCAAAACAGGGCGTCTTGTCCGTATCAGGTCCGGCGATCCGACCGTCCGTTTACGGCTTCGGTCTCGCCGTTCTCAACTGCCGGAGGCTTGCCGTGGGACGGCGGCTATGCCTGATGGCCGCCACGGCGACGGCCGTAAACAGCAGGCAAAGCGCAATCAGAACATAGTTCATGTTCCGTCTCGTCCCACACTCCAACCTCGCCCGAAGCGTTTGAAGACATTGCCGGCGAGGACCAGTCCAACAGCCACCGGAACCGCGAAGACGAAGACAAGGAGAAAGGCGGCTAGGGTGTTCATACGGGTGGAGCGTCGCCCGGCGCTGCGAAGTTCCCGCCCGCTTGTCGGAGGCCCGGGAGCAACCGACAGCACGCAGAGCCGTTCATCGCGGAACCTTCACCTTGACGAGCACACCATGACCTCAATCCGCTGTCTGCCCGCCGCCGCTGTCGCTGTCGCTGTCGCTCTCGTCGCCTGCCCAGCAGCAGCTCAGAACACCGGCGACGCGCCTTCCCAGCAGCAGGAACGGATCGGGGCCATTCTTGGCGCGCTTTTCGGCGACCGATTGGGCGTTACGACGTCGATCGAAGCCCAATGGGCGGCAGGACGCACGCCGCTCCTGACCCAACGCAACCAGTTCACCGCTCGTATTGATTCTGATGTCCGCTCCGGCGCGATCAATCAAACGACCGGAACCCGACTCAAGAGCGACTATGCGGCGCTTGTGGATCTCGAAACCCGCTATGGATCTGATCGTCGTTTTACAGCGGAAGAACGCGCGGACCTGGCCAGCCGCTACGAAGCCCTGGCCCGCGTGCTCGCGGACGGCCGCTATGCCGACCCCTCGTCAGAGGTCGCTTCGGTCGTCGCCGGCAAGGCGGACTTTGACCGTCGGGTCGATACAGCCGTGTCGGCGCGTCGCCTGAGCCGTACGGAAGGGTCGCGGCTCAAGGGCGACTACGCCGCCCTGATCCAGGTCGAAGCGGGATATCTGCGCGATGGCCAGATCACGGCTCGCGAACGCGAGGACCTCGACTTCCGGCTGGACGCCCTCGACGCCCGCGTCGGCGACGTGGGATACGGGAGCGGGACACCGGTCCAGACACCGCGCGTTCGTCTGGACGCCGTGCTTCGGGGCTTGCCTTATTCGGGCCTTTCCACCGCCGCCCAGACGCAACTGCGCATCGAGCACGGCGACCTTGACCGACTCGCTGCGGCTTATGAACGCCTTGCCCCGTCGGCGGATGACCGGACCTATCTGGAACGTCGCGTCGGCGAACTCGAGACCCGGGCCAAGGTGCGGCGCTGAAGCGTCGAGCGCTCGGCACGGCGGGGTAAGAGGCGACCGATCGCTGACCTGCCTCGCAACGTCCATCCACGCCCAGTCCGGCAAGAGATGCGGCTTGCCGCCTGAAAAGCTCAGGGCTTCGGCGCCTGCCGGAAGAGGCGCCGTCAAGGCAGGCCGCTGGCTTCTCCCATGTCTCAGGGATCGCTCCATCCCATGACCCGGACGCGCGCCTGGGGTTTCACACTGGAGGAAAACACCAGGGTCACCCGTTTTTCACCGCGCCCAGGCACGTAGTCGAGGCTGGCCCGCGCCCGCTCCCCTTCGGATTCGCCTTCTATCTCGACAGCGGCCGCCGTCATGTCGCCCTTGTTGAGCACCCTGACCTCCACAGCCCAACCCGATGCGACGGGCCGAGGGGCTTCCGGTCTGACAGAGAGATCCGGCGGCGACTGATGAGCGAATGCGGACCGAGCGAGCACCACGATTGCGGCCAGGGTGACGACGAGACCCACGAGGGCGCACAAGCCCTGCAACCGGGATAGCGTCGCCCCGTCGGATTTTTTGCGGCTCTTCATCCTGGTCATCATCCTCATACCAGAAGCCGGGCCGCCGCGGCCCCCAGAGCCGCCGGGAAAGCCAGCACGACCACATTAGCCACGACCGCGCCCGCCCCATGCCCATCGACAGCGGCGAAGGCCCACAGCATGGCGAAGCTCGCCGCCAGACAGAGAGCGTAGCCCGGCAGGGTGAAGTGCAGGAAGGCGCGAAGCGGCGTTTCCTTCTCTTCCTGGCCCGCAAAGCCTGCTTCGAAGACGATGACATGCAGGAGGACCATGGAGACGACCATCAGCCCCAGAGCGCCCAACGGCGTGGTCAGATAGGCGATCAGTCGCATTTCCTCGGTCGGCGCGAGATTCATGGCGAAATAGAGCGCACCCGCGAGCATGAGAAAGAGCTCGCCCGGGTAGGAGGCCTCGTCCTCTCCCCCTTCTTCTCCGTCGCCGGAAAGCTGGCGGCGGGCCACCAGGGCGCCCAGAGCCGCCGGCGCCGCCTGAAGGGATATCTGTCCGGTCGCCGAGGTCAGGGAAGCGTAATCAAGGACATTGAAGAGAGCCAGGAGCGCGGCTGAGGTCACATAGCCGACGGCGAGCGCGACCAAGGTGTCCAGGGTGTTGTTCATCAGACCCCTGCGCGCCGAAAAGCCCGCGTAATGCGCGAGACCGTAAAGCACCGGCAGCGCCCCGAGAACAAAGGCGAGGCGTCGCAAGGGGGGCGCGGACACGCCCAGCGCCCACATCTCCATCGTCATCAGGAGGGGCAGACTGAACAGCAGGGCCCCGCCGAAGGCGCGGCCGAGATCCGCGAGATAGCTCAGCTCCGATTTAGCCCCGTGAACCGCAGCTTCCATCCTTCCCCCTCATCTCCGGCGTCGTACTTCGACGCGATGCGCCTTCCGTAAGCCGTCGCTGAACCGCGCAGTCTCAAGCGTGCCTGGAGCCAACGTCGACCCAGCCTTGCTGTTCCTCTCTGTCGACCACCCGGCTTTTAGGATGTCTCACCCGACCCCCGCCCCGCCGGTCACACCCCAGACCTCTCCCGTGACAAAACTGGCTTCCTGTGAGGCCAGCAACACATAGACAGGGGCGATCTCCACGGGCTGTCCCGGACGGCCGAAAGCGCTATGGGCGCCGAACTGCTCGACCTTCTCCTGGGGCTGGCCGCCGCTGGGCTGCAGCACGGTCCAGAAGGGCCCGGGCGCTACGGCGTTCACACGCACGCCCTTGTCGATCATCTGTTTGGCCAGGGCCTTGGTGTAAGCGATGATACCAGCCTTGGTCGTGGCGTAGTCCAGCAGGATGTCCGACGGCTCATAGGCCTGTATCGAGGCGGTGGTGATGATGGACGCCCCCGGAGGCAGGTGCGGCGCCGCAGCCTGACACAGCCAGTGCAGCCCGTAGAGGTTGGTTTTCATCGTCGCGTCGAAATCCTCTGTCGAGACCTTTGACACGTCTTCTCGGTATTGCTGATGGCCGGCGTTGACGACGAGAATATCCAGTCCGCCGAAGGCCTCGACGACGCGCTCGACCATGGTCGCGTTCCAGTCCTCGTCGCGGATGTCGCCCGGCAACGCCAGCGCCCTGACCCCGGCTTTCTCGATCAGGGCGATCACCTCCCTGGCGTCCGCCTCCTCGGACGAAAGATAGCCGATCGCCACGTCAGCGCCCTCGCGGGCGAAGGCGATGGCGATCGCCCGCCCTATGCCGGAATCTCCGCCCGTGATCAGGGCCTTGCGCCCCTTTAGCCGACCATGGCCGACATAGCTGTCTTCGCCGTGATCCGGCCTGGGGCTCATGCGGCCCGCCAGCCCCGGCTCAGGCTGCGGCTGGCGGGGAAAAGGCGGTCGGGGGTACTGGCTGCGTGGATCCTGCATGGCGAGGCGATCTGTCATCGGGTCATCCTTGTGAGGAGGCGCGCGACGTCAGGCGGCGCGCTAACATGCCGATCTAATGCCGTCGCCTCCCGGCCCGTTCCGACCTCGCGCACCCTTGTGACCGACCCGGCCGGGGTCCTCACCCAGTCCTTAAGGCAAGGCTGTGGTCGCTGGGAACGCAACCTCGCCCTGCGTGCTTTGTTCGCTGGCGTATCAACTCGAGAAGAGCAAAGACGTGGCCGCAGAACTGAATGCTCGACGCGATGTCGTCGTCATCGGCGCCGGCCCGGCTGGCCTGGCCGCAGCCCTGTATCTGGCGCGATATCGTCGGGACATTCTGGTTCTGCATGACGGCAAGAGCCGCGCGCTGAGGATTCCTCTAACCCACAATGCGCCGGGATTTCCGGACGGAGTTCGCGGACCGGAACTGATCGCCCGGATGACGCGCCATGCCGTCCAGTACGGCGCCGCCGTCGAGGAGGCCGGAGTGGTCATGATCGACGCTGTCGCCGACGGATTTCACCTCCGGCTCAAGGACGGCTCTACGCGAGCCAGCCGCGCGGTCATCCTCGCCACCGGCATAGAGCTCAATCAGGTCGATCTGCCGGACGCTGTCCATGAGGCGGCGATCCGAGCGGGCGTGCTGCGCTATTGCCCGGTGTGCGACGGCTTTGAGCATACGGACAGACGGATCGGCGTGATCGGCTGCGATAGCAACGGCGCCGCCGAAGCCCTCTTCCTCCGGCAATACTCCGACGACGTCACCCTGATGCCCCTCAGCCATCCTGAGGTTTCCCCCGCCCAGGTGCAGGAGCTGGCGGCATCTGGCGTCAGCGTGGAAACGGGCGCCCTACTCGCTCTGGAACCGGGTGCGGACCGCATCGGCGTCCGGCTTGAAGGGCGCGCGCTTCTGGAGTTCGACGTCATCTATCCGGCCCTGGGGTGTCGGCCACGGTCAGTTCTGGCGGAGCAGCTCGGCATCGGTCTGACCGGAGCCGGTTGCGTGTCCGCCGCCGGCGTCGCCGATAGCGGCGTTCCCGGCGTCTTCGCCGCCGGAGACGTGGTGGAAGGTCTGGATCAGATCAGCGTCGCCATGGGCCACGGCGCCATAGCGGCGACAAAGGCTCACAACTGGCTCCGCGAGCAGGACCACGAGACGCTGCAGGCTAAAGCCTAGAACCCGAAGACCGGCTCCCGTCCAATACGGAGCGATGCGACCACGCCGTCAGAGTGATAGGCGACCTTCTGAACTCAGAGGAACAGCGGCTAAACGGGCACGTTGCGGTTTGATGAGCGAACTCGTTGCGAATATCGTGGGCTCGGCGGCGGCCGTCTGCTCCATCACCAGTTTTGCGCCTCAAGGGCTGAAGATCTGGAAGGAGAAGGACGCCTCGGCTGTCAGTTTGAAGACCTACGCACTGACGGTCACCTGCTTCATCCTTTGGGTGATCTACGGCGTCATGACAGAGGCATGGCCGGTCACGATCGCTAACGCCTGCGCCCTGGCGATGGCGTCAGGCGTTCTGGTCATGAAGTGGCGCTTCCGCGACGACGGTCCGAAAGCCGCCCATTCCTGAGCCGCGCTCTCGTGCAAGCTGACGCACTGCCGGGACGCGCGGGCGGCGTCGGCGGCTTGAACGCTTCCAGACGACTCCGCCCCGACGCCCCTGAAGCGTTCGTCGTGGTCCGAAACCACCGACGGCAGGACAAGGCGAGCCTCACGGCGATCCCACGTCCAACGTCCTCGCCCGGCCCGCTTGAGCTCGACCCCCGAGGGACATCTGGCGGCCGAGACCAGCCCTGATAACGCGTCTCCACCTGCCGAAGCGGTCGAAATCCCAGGATGCCGGGCCTGATTGTTCAGGCCAGCGTCCTGAAGGTGATCGAGTATCGCAGCGTCGTCATCGGCAAGATCGAATGCTCCCATTCCCGCCGGGCCTCGCCGAAAAGCCGATAGACCGACCCGGGCTCCAGCGGCGCGGCTGACCGGCGCCACCCCGTCCCATCCTTCTGGCGCAGGCGCATCACACAGGGAGCCAGCAGAGAGACGCCGAGAATCTCGCCATAGACAGGCCGATCCCGATGCCAGCCGATCCCGGCCCCCGGGGCGTATTCATTGACGAGGGCCTGAACGAAGTCGCCGCGCTTCACGCCTACCCGCTCGGCAAGACGGGCCAACAAGTCCTCCAGGAAATCCGGCCACGGATCGGCGACATCCAGCCTGCCCCGTTCCACGTCATAGCGCCGTCCGAAGGCGGCGATGCGCCGGAAGCCGAGGTAGCCGAGGTGCTCATAGGGTTTGAAGCTCAGACTCTGGAGCTCCGACGCCAGCTCAGCCTGCTCATCAGCGGTCAAAACGTCGGGCCGGTAGTCGAACCCGTCTGGTTTCGTCGTCGGCGCAGGGACATGGCCGAACAGGTCGGCCTGGACCGCCGTCATGACAGCGCCAGTTCGCCCACAGCGGGCTGGGCCGTCGCCTTCTCGAGATTGGAGATGGTGACCCCGACCAGGCGGATCCCCCTGGCAGGCGGATAGAGCGACCGCACTAGCAGGCGGCTGATCTCCCTGAGGCGGGCTTTCGATGCGACGGGCTCGGCGAAGGACCGGCGGCGCGTCGATTGCTGGAAGTCGGCCCATTTGACCTTCACCGTCACGGTCCGCCCTAGCGAACCGGCCTTCTCGCACCAGGCCCATACCTCGTCGGCCATCTCCTCGACGCCGGCCTCGATCGCCGCTGGCTCAACGAGGTCCCGCGCGAAGGTGGTCTCCGAGCCGCTGGACTTGCGCTCACGGTCCGGATTGACCGGCCGATGATCCTCGCCTCGGGCGATAGCGTAGTACCAGGCGCCCGACTTGCCGAAATGATGCTGGAGAAAGGCGAGCGACTGGCGACGCAGGTCCGCCCCCGTTTCGATGCCCAGCCGGGTCATCTTCTCCGCCGTCACCGGGCCGACGCCATGGAAGCGCTTGACCGGCAGATCCCGGACAAAGGCCTCTCCTCGGCCCGGCGCCACCACGAACTGGCCGTTCGGTTTGCGCTGATCCGAGGCCAGCTTGGCCAGGAATTTGTTGTAGGAAATCCCGGCCGAGGCCGTCAGCCCCGTCTCTTCCAGGATGCGGGCGCGGATCTCATCAGCGGTGGCGGTGGCTGTCGGCAGCCCCCTGAGGTTGGCGGTGACGTCGAGATAGGCCTCGTCAAGCGACAGCGGCTCTATCAGATCCGTGTAGTCGGCGAAGACGGCGTGGATCTGGGCCGAGACGGCGCGATAGACGTCGAACCGGGGCGGCGTGAAGATCAACTCCGGGCAGCGCCTCAGCGCGGTGCTCGACGGCATGGCCGACCGCACCCCGAATCTGCGCGCCTCATAGCTGGCGGCGGCCACCACGCCGCGCGAAGCGGCGTGGCCCACGGCCACCGGCCGGCCGCGCAGCGCAGGATCGTCCCTCTGCTCCACCGAGGCGAAGAAGGCGTCCATATCGACATGGATGATCTTGCGAGGCGTCGCGATTCCCATGACCGACGCGTAGCAGAAAGGGAACAGATCGGGAACAGTGCTTGGCGCATAGAGGGTCCTCGGCAACCGGCGGCCCTCCAAGACAGCGCGCCGCCGAACGCCTTCACTCCTTCCAGCACGCCGCGGCCGATCGAAGACGTGAGGTTCGCCGCCGAATCCCTGGCGGAGCGATGGGCGAGCCGGGAGACCGGTTTCGTCTTCAGCCTCGCCGCCGCCGCGTTACGCTCAATGCCCCAGCGCGCCGGAACAGGCTGGCCTGAACGCCATGACAGCTGACCGCGATGCGGACACGCCCCGCGTCAGGCTCGGCTAGAGGCTCCGAGCTCTTCTTCAACCTGGTGAAAAAGAGTCTGCGCCTCCCCATCATCCAGGGCTTCGATGTCGACCGCCCCGGTCAACTCGATCACAAGATGGATGACCGCCCGACAGGCTGCGCCGTCTCTGGGAGCCTCCGCCTCGACCCAGGCTGCAATGGCCGAAAGCGTGTGGAGAGCCTCCTGATCGGTCATGGGGCTGTCCGTCAATGAGGCGGCCGCCGCGATCTCACGCATTTCCCACAGAGCCCGCCGGCAGACTCCGGCTCCGCGCTCTGTCACAGGCCTCGGCCTTGTCGCGTTTTCCCTTGCGCGGACAATCGGGCTGACCGAGCCGGGAAAGCGCTGGGCCTGCGCCTCCAACCCTTTGTTCGCGCAGTCATCCGCGCATTCGACAACTCCAATAACGGCCCCGCCGAGCTGCGCGGTTTTTCAAAAATCGGGGCGACCCTGACCGGGAACCTGCGGATCAGGGGCAGGAACAAACGCCCGCCGCCTGTCCTGGATGTCGCCCATGAGCCACGACGGTCACAGTGCGTCCTGGTTGAAAGCACGGTCTCACTCGACGCCTGAACTTGTCATCTCATTTGGGGCTTGCGTCGCGCTGTCCCGGAAGGCCGCAGCGTCCTCGACCTGAGCGCCATTGTCGACCGGAGCCTGAGCAAAGGGGCCGGCCCAAAAGGCCCAGACGATCGCAAAGCCGATCGCTGTAAGCCCCAGGCCTGAGAGGAGGACCGTCAGTATGCGGCTCCCTCGGCGTCCCTGACGGGCGTGCGGGCCCTGATCGCAGCTGGGCCGCCCGTGTGTTCGGACGGGGCGTCTTCAAAGCGGTCAGACATGGCTTCCTCTCCAAGTTCAAGAAATTGAGGCTCGCTTCTGGGCCGGCATGGCGTCAGGCGCCCAAACCCAAGCTCATGAACCGCCTGACCCGGCCCCTGGAGCGTGCGGGCCTGCCCCTTGGCCACGTCGTCTCTATGGAAACTCGGGGGCCGGCCCCTGAGGTCGGGACTGGCAGGCGTCGCGCGTTTTGGAGGCGACGCCTGCCCGCCGAAGGATGGAGCGCATCACTGCCCCGCTTCCTCAATGGTTCATCCGCCAAAGGCGTTCCCTCCGCCAGGCAGAGGCAGGCGACGCGGCTGCGGCGATCCGCCGTCTTAATGGCGGGCACTGTTCAGAAGGCGCCGCCTGAACACTCTCGCCATCAGGGCTTGAGGACCACCTTGGTCCACTCATTGGGGTTGTCGTGGAAATTCTTGTAGGCCGCTGCGGCCTCCTCGAGCGGCAAGCGATGACTAATCAGGTCCGTGGTGTCGATCTGGCCGTCCATCACAAGCGCCAGTAGTTTGGGCAGGTATTTCTGCACATGGGTCTGACCGGTTTTCAGGGTGAGCCCCTTCTGCATGAAGGCGCCGATCGGCAGCTTGTCGCCGATCCCGCCGTAAACCCCCGGCATGGAGATGCGGCCGCCTTTGCGGCAGGCCATGATGGCCTCGCGAAGGACATGCTGGCGGTCCGTTCCCAGTTTCGTCTCCTGCTTGACCGCATCGATGATGTTGTCCGGAGCGAAACCGTGCGCCTCCATGCCCACCGCGTCGATACAGGCGTCGGGGCCGATGCCCGCCGTCATTTCCTTGAGGGCCTCAAGAATCTTGACCTCATGATAGTTGAGGACCTCAGCGCCGTTCTGCTTCGCCAGGGCGAGGCGGCGCGGATGGTGGTCGATGGCGATCACCCGCGCCGCCCCCATGTGGATGGCGCTCTTGATCGTGAACAGCCCGACCGGGCCGCAGCCCCAGACCACGACCGTGTCGCCCGGCTCGATCCCGGCGTTTTCAGCCGCCATCCAACCCGTCGGAAAGATGTCCGAAAGGAAGAGCACGCGCTCGTCTTCGATGCCGTCAGGCACGACGATGGGCCCGAAGTCCGAATAGGGAATGCGCGCATACTCCGCCTGCCCGCCTGCGTAACCGCCCGTCAGGTGCGAGTAGCCGAACAGCCCGGCGGCGGGGTAGCCATAGGCCACCTCGGAAGCATCGGACTTGTCGGCCGGGTTGGAGTTGTCGCAGGCCGAATACTGCTCCTTGCCGCAAAAGAAACACTGGCCGCAGGCGATGACGAAGGGCACCACCACCTTCTGCCCGATCCTGAGACTCGTATTGCCCCGCCCCACCTCGACGACCTCGCCCATGAACTCATGGCCGAGAATATCGCCGCGGTGCATGCCCGGGATGACGCTGTCGTAGAGGTGCAGATCCGAACCGCAAATGGCCGTGGCGGTGATCTTGATGATGGCGTCCCGGGGATTGATGATCTCGGGGTCGGGCACCGTGTCCACCCGAACATCATGTTTTCCGTGCCATGTCAGTGCGCGCATGAATTTCGTCCTTGAATAATCAGCCGCGCGGCGCGGCGTCGGGAGCCCGGGAGGTCGAGACCTCGCCTGTCTCCATCAGTTGCTTGAAACGGCGAAGCTCGCGTCGGGCCTGGACGCGCGGTTCGCGCTGCATCACCTTGGCCACGAGCTTGCCCACGGCGCCGGCCGGCGGGTCATAGCTGATCATGACCCTGACCTCGGTCCCTCGCCCGAAGGCGTTGTCGCGGAACTCGACCCAGCCTTCGTGATCGATGTCCGCCGCCTCCGTCGAGCGCCAGGCGATCTTTTCGCCCGGTCGGTCCTCCACGATCTCGGTTTCCAGTTCGACATCCATCCCGCCGGGCCCGGCAATGACCCAGTCGCGTCCGTCGCTGCTGACGGACAGGACATTAGCCATGAAAAGGGGAAGATTCCGGAACTCGCGCCAGAAGGCGTAGAGCTCGGATCGGGGCCGGTTGATCATGACCGCCTGGATGGACGACGAGGCATGATCCCCGTCGTGGACGTCGTCGTTCAGAAATCCTGTCGACGCCATATTCGCGTCAGTGCTTCTCGGCTGCGTCTGCATGGGTTCTCTCCGGTTCCTGGGCGGCGCGGCCGCCCTGCGGCTCATAGTTTTTCGCGCGCCTTGGCGAGGTCGCGAACAAGCTTGGTCCGCGTCTGGTCAAACCGCGTCTTCTCTTCGACGGCCCGGGCTTCGAGGCTTCTCATCTCGGCCCGAACAGCCTCCGCGCTGTCGGCGTAAGCCCGCTCGAGCGCCTCCATTTCGTCTGCAAGGCGCTCGACGCGACGTTTCTCGGCGGCGGTCGGCCCTTTGCGCGCCGTCACGCGCGCCGCTCGGGGACCGGCCTTCCCGACATCGACTGTCAGCCCCCGCTCGACGACCTCTCCGGGTCGCGCCCGAGCCGCTTCGGCGTCCTCGGCTTCCGGGGCTTCCCTGGCGAGGCCCGAAGCGAAGATGTCCTGCTGGATGCCCCAGGCGGCCAGGGCCTTGGGCCGGGAGGCGGCCGCCACCGTAAAACGATGGAAGCCGTCCGACCATTCAAAGACCTTCAGCCTGGGGGCCATGCTATTCGCCGGAAATCGACTTCTGGACTTCCTCGGCCTTCTGCAGATGGGCTTCGATCTTGGGCAGGACGGTGCGCGCGTGCGTCGCCAGGGCGGGCGCCTCCGCGTTGTCCGAGAAGCCGCGGTGCAGGGTCACCGCCTCCTGATGAGCCGCGACCTGCTGATCGATGTAGACCTTGTCGAAATCGGCCACGCCCGCCGACCTCAGATTGTCGATCAGCCCCTTGCGCCGCTGATCGAGTTCCGCAGGCGGGGTCACGTTCGGGGCCGCGGTTGAGGCGGCCGCCTTGAACGCCGCGCTGGCGGCGGTGTGATCCGTCTTGATCATCTGGGCCAAGGCCTTGACGTCGGCCCGGCTGGCTCGATCCAGCGCTATATCGGCGGCCTGGATTTCATACATGTCCCCCATGGCTGCGGCCGGCACATAGGCGCTGACCAGGTTTGCTCCCATCGTAGCGGCCGAGGTCTGGCCTACCGGCGCGGACACCGCGTCCTGGGCCTTGTTGACGGCTTCATTCCCGTCCCGGGGGCTGCAGGCGGACAGAAGGGCGGCGGCAGCAGCGGCGGCGACAAGGATCGAGGCGTGGCGCATGTTGGTCAGCTCCTGATTGATATGGAGGACAAAGCGCCTCCGACGCCATCGGGTTTCCTCCGACCGGGCGCGGGCGCGGCGCCAAGGCCCTCGGAGCCCGGCGCGACGGGCGGGCAGGCTCACTGTCCGAAAGCCGACACAGGGTCCGCGTCTCGGAGCGCCGTTGGGACTGCGCCCGGCGAACGCCGGGAATCTGGGCTCGCGGAAAGCGTCAGACGGCCCGCGCGCTCGCTCCGCCAGCCCGTTCGAGCAGCCGCCCGGCTAAGCCTCTCTCAAGGCGCGGAACCAGGACGACGCTGTGCGAGGAAGCCTTGGTCCCGTCCATCATCTTACGCGCCGCCGCCTTAGCCTCCGACGACAGCAGAAGCCCCTCCTCCACCTTCGTGTGGAGGCTCTCCAGGCTGACGACTAGGCGCCGTCCGTCATCTGCGCGAGCGCAAGCGCGTCACCGACCGCCTCTCCCAGGGCGGTATTATCGAAGATGACCCAGAGATCGCGATCACGCGTTCCCCAAGCCAGCACCATGTCGCGAATGATCTCGAGCCGGTCCCGTTCATAGGCTGACCGATACATGGCCGGACTGCCGTGAAGACGGAAATAGACGCATCCATCGCCGCCAGGCAGGCCCGCGCCTGGCGCGGGCTCCGGGTCCGCTGCGACGCGCGCCGCCCCGTGGTCAGCGAGGAGTCTATCCGCCGCTTCCGTGAACCAGGACGGGTGACGGGGCTCGATGACGACCGGCGCGTCGAAGCGAGCCCGAAAGGCGTCCAGAAAGACCGCCGTCCTGGCGTCGTTGAAGAGAAGGCTCGGCGGCGTCTGCACGAGGATCGGGCCCAGTCGGTCGCCCAGGCTCTCCAGATCGCTGGCCAGTTCCGCGAGCAGGTCGTCGCAGTTCTCCAGCTTCCGAAGGTGGGTGATCTCGCGCGGCGCCTTGACCGAAAAGCGAAAGTCCCGAGGCGTCGCGGCGGCCCAGCGCGCGAACGTGGTTGGGCGATGGCGGCGGTAGAAGGTCGTGTTGATCTCGACCGCGCCGAGGCGCGCGGCGTAGCGCTCCAGCCCGCCGCCCGTGACCGGAAACCGGCCTCTCACCTCCGCCGGAATGGCCCAGCCTGCTGTGCCGATCCGGATCTTCATTCCCTCCGGCCCGAGAGACTCAGCGCCGGGCGACAGACCTCCTGGATCACGGCGCGTCGCGTCGCGCCGCCATGCCCGGCGTCGCCGGCGCGAGTTCCCCGGCCTGGGTCTTGGGCGGGGGACCGTCCGTCTGCTGGAGACCATCGTCGGGCGTCTGGCGGATCGAGAGTATGGATTCGCCGCTTTTCAACAGGGGCGCGGCCGCGTCTACGGCCTGGGCGTCCGTCGGGGACGGCACCTTCAATCTCCGTTCGGCGCCATGGGCGTCGGCGACGATGATCTCATAGAATTTCATATCGGTCCTCATCGGTTCCGGGCGTGATCCCGCGTCGGATCCAGCGCCGTGACTGCCTGGATTAGCGCGCCGCTCGCCAAGCCGTTCCGAGCGCCTGACGGCAGGAGCGGGATCGGAGTTATCGGGAACAGGCGCCGCCTTTCGAGGCTTGAAACCCAAGCCGCCGCCTCTGCTCCAAGGACCGACCTCGCATGAAACCCGCCGACAAGCCCCCTGTCCTGCGCAACCCTCGGCGGCTGCTCCGCTTCACCGGCCTCCTTTTGCTGCTGCTGCTGCTCGTCTACCTCGGCACGGCTCTGACAGGGTTTTTGAGAAATCAGGAGAAGCGGCCCGATCCGAGAATGACGGGCGCGGAGGCGCCGCTTGAGCGCGCCGGAGGCGTTTTGACTGTCAACTGACGCGACCCCTTGGGTCGCCTATCGGGCTTATGGAACGTGCTGCGCCCAATCGAGTTACCGCCTCCCGACTGAACAGCAAGGAGACAGGGGAATTCGATGTCTGCGGATGGGGTTTATGATGACGACTTCTTCGCCGCGTTGGCTGATCGCGGCTTCTACGTCTTCACGTCCGGGCCCATCGCGTCGGCAAAGCCGCAAGCCTTCGCTGCACGCTCATCGGCTCCGGTTCTATCGACAGGCGACCCCAGCGCCGAGGCGAGCGACGACGCCCTGGTCGAGGCGGCGTGACCCAGCTCCGACCACCCCATGCAGGTCTGTGCGTTAAGTTGACCCCCCGCGCCGCAGAGGGTCGGCCCCGACCCTATCGAGCAGCGGGAAGCTGAAAAATCTGGAGAGACGGCCTGCGCAAGGGGTTCCCCCCCAAAGGCGTCGCACTGACGCCGGGTCGCATACAGGACAGAACAGCGGCGCCTGGAGCCGATCCAGCGGGAAACCGTTGCGGTCCGGCGCACTGGGCGCACAATCAAGGATTCAATCATGGCTGAGAAAACGCTCGACAATCTGTTCCACGACACGCTCCGCGACATCTACTACGCCGAGCGGAAAATCCTGAAGTCCCTGCCCAAGATGGCTCGCGCCGCCCAGTCGCCCGAGCTCAAGGCCGCATTCGAGAAACACAAGGACCAGACTGAAGGTCAGATCGAGCGCCTTCAGCAGGTGTTCGAGATCATCGGCAAGGCGCCCCGCGGCAAGACCTGTGACGCCATCGACGGGATTCTTGCCGAGGGGGACGAAATCGCTGAGGAGTACAAAGACACCGCTGCGCTGGACGCCGGCCTCCTCGCCGCCGCCCAGGCGGTCGAACACTACGAGATCACCCGCTATGGCACGCTTAAACGCTGGGCCCTGGTGCTCGGACTGAATGACGCCGCCGCCCTGCTTGACGAGACGTTGCAGGAAGAATCCCAGACCGATGAGGATCTGACCACGATAGCGGATGCTGCGATCAACGCAGAGGCGATGGGTCTCGCCCGGTAATCTCACGGCGGTCGAACTCGGCCGCCGTCCCCTGACGGCGAGCGCCCGCACCTGCAACGCGGGTCTGGGCGCTGGCCGTCAGCGGGCGCGGGTCGGAGGAGCCTGATCCTGGGTTCTGGTGCGGAAGTGACCGACTGTGGGCGCCGGACGATGGCGGGCGGGTTTGACCCGGAGCCTGTCTATAAGGCCTTCACTTCATGCTCGCCGGACTGCGCTACCTGGACTGCCGCCTCGCAGCCACATGCGACTATGCCCGGGACGGATTTGAAAGAGGGACTGGCGGCTCTTGAGCATCACGCGGTCCTCCAGGTTCCCGGACCCGTGTCGCTAGGCAGGTTCCGCAGCCTGGGGACCGGCGGGGCTGGTCATCGACGCCTCCCAGATAGACACTTCCAAACCGGGGCTCTTCTGGCCGAAGATTGGTCGGGCCGATATCCGCCTGCCCGGATTCAGAACGCCAGCGGAACCGTCTGCCACAGGATGCTGACGCCGGCGACCAGAACGCCTGTCAGACCCACGCGCCGTTCCCAAGCTTCCGGACCTCCCTTACCTTGCTGTTTCCCGAGCCAGACCGCCATGGCGATGACCGCGACCAGACAGCCCAGGCTGAAGACCAGGCCCATCCAACGCGCGCCGGCAGCCTCGCTCGACGACCAGACGTCGGCCGCGCTGGACATCAGATAGAGACCGATGAAGTGAGCCGCCCAGATCAGCAGACCGCCGGTCATCCTCAGCCAGCGCGTCATAGGCCGCTGCCCGGGAACAGGCGAACCAGGAGGATGACGCCGATCGACTGCGCTGCGGTGAAGGCCAGGAAGAGGCCGATCAGGTCCACCGTCGAGGGACGCTCCGCCGCCAGGCGACCGAACAAACGCCTCAGTACGACATAGAGCCCCATCAGGCCGCCGATGGCGGCGAAGGTCCCAGCCCAGCTCAGCAGGGCGTAGACCGAAGCGCCCTGGCTGGAGAAGTCCGGCTGCAAGCCTGTCGTCCACCACGCCCGCCCCTCCACGATTGAAGCCGCGATCACCCCGGCGGAGGCCAGCACCAGCAATCCTGTTGCCGCCGAGACCGCGCCGTCGCGCGCCACTCTCACGGCCCGCGGCGCGGCGAGCGCGCAGAGGCCGGCCACGGCCAGCAAGCCGACGGAAACCAGGAGCGAACTGATAGGCGGCGGGGCCTGCCACAGGTCCGGCCGTCGGCTCCACAGGAAGACATAGGAGAACCCGGCCAGCAGGCAGACCATCCCCCCGACGATCAGGACGATCACCATGGCCCACCAGCCGTGGCTGGACGGCCCAGATACATAGTTGGGCACGCGGATGCCCGCACCGATCTCCGTCGTCTTGCGCGTATGCGGCGCGTCCAGGAACCAGCACCAGCGCATGATGCAATAGATGGCCAGCACGCCGCTGACGACGGCGGCGGCATAGGCCTGGATGGTCAGGATCAGGAAGAAGCCCGCCGTGAAGACCGCGCCGAACAGATGCCAGCCTGAAGGACGAGGGATGCGCAGCACATACTGCGGCTCCGCGTTCAATGGGCTGGTCACCAGGGTCTGACGCTCGCCCCGGGCCGCGCCCGGCAGGAAATAGCGGCCCGCTGCGACGTCTTCCGCCAGCCCCTTCTGATCCCACAACGGATAGAGGCTCTTCACCACCGGGATCGACCGGACCGAATAGAAGCCGCTGGGCAGCCACTCCAGCCCTGGACCGTCGTGGATGTTGCCGGCCTCGCGGGGGCCGAACGGCCGGAAGTTGCGGATCATGTCGATGACCCACAGCAGGACGGCCAGACCGAACATGAAGGCGCCGATGGTCGAGATGAAGTTGGGCAGATCCCAGCCTCTACCTGGCAGGTAGGTATAGACCCGCCTCGGCATCCCCATCAGCCCGGTCAGGTGCATGGGCATGAAGGCCAGGTTGTGCCCGGCGAACATCAGCCAGAAGATCCACTTCCCCCAAGATTCGCTCAGGGGCCGCGCGCTGGACATGGGCAGCCAATAGTAGATGGCGGCGAACAGCGGGAAGACCATGCCGCCGATCAGGACGTAATGGAGGTGGGCGACGATGAAATAGCTGTCGTGGGCCTGCCAGTCGAAGGGCACCATGGCGACCATGACGCCTGTCAGCCCGCCCATGACGAAGATGACCATGCCGCCGACGGCGAACAGACCCGGCGTCGAGAACCGCATCCGGCCCGCCGCCATGGTCGCGATCCAGGCGAAGACCTGAACCCCCGCCGGCACGCTGACCGCCATGGAGGCCGCGCTGAAATAGTTGATGCTGATCTGCGGCATGCCCGTGGTGAACATGTGGTGGGCCCAGACGCCGAAGCTGATGAAGCCCGTCGCCAGCATGGCCATGACCACCAGCGGATGTCCGACGAGAGGCGTGCGCGCCATGGCCGGAATGATGGTCGACATGGCCCCCGCCGCCGGCAGGAAGATGATGTAGACCTCCGGGTGGCCGAAGAACCAGAAAAGGTGCTGCCACAGCATCGGGTCGCCGCCCTTGAGCGGGTCGAAGAAGGGCCAGCCGAGCGCCCTTTCCAGCTCCAGCAACAGGGTCGCCAGAATGATGGACGGGAAGGCGATGATGATCATGCAGGCGAAGATCAGCATGGCCCAGGCGAAGACCGGCAGCTTGTCCAGGGTCATGCCCGGCGCCCGCGTCTTCAATACCCCGACGATGATCTCGATGGCCCCCGCGATCGCCGAAATCTCGATGAAGCCGATGCCCAGCAGCCAGAAGTCGGCGTTGATGCCGGGTGAATAGGTCATGCTGGTCAGCGGCGGATACATGAACCAGCCCCCGTCCGGCGCCAGGCCGAAGAACAGCGAACAGAAGAAGGCCAGCCCTCCGATCAGATAGGCCCAGAAGGCGTAGGCCCCCAGGCGTGGAAACGGCAGGTCGCGCGCCCCCAGCATCTGCGGCAACAGCAGAACGCCCAAAGCCTCGACGGCCGGCACCGCAAACAGGAACATCATCACCGTGCCGTGCATGGTGAAGATCTGGTTGTAGGTGTCCTGGGCCAGGAAGCCCGTCATCGGCAGGGCCAGCTGCGTCCGCATCAGCAGCGCCAGGACCCCCGCCAGCACGAAGAAGAGCATGGCCGCGCCGACGTAATAGACGCCGATGATGTTGTTGTTGGTCGCCGTGATCCATTCCCACGGCGTGCGTGGCCCGCACCAGGCCTGTTCCAGCTGCTCCAGCTCCCCCGCGGGCCGGGGTTCCGTGGTCGGGAAACGGTCGTACTTGTCGACGTCGAAGCCGGTTTCCGACGTCATTTCAGGCTTTCCAGATAGGCCGCGACATCTCGCAGCTCCTGTCCGCTCAGGACGGAATAGGAAGGCATGCGGTTGCCGGGCTTGATGCCCTGGCTGTCGGCGATCCAGCCCGCCATCGTGCCCTGGTTATTGGGCAGGATGCCCGCCCCCAGCGTCTGCCGCGATCCCACATGGGTCAGGTCCGGCCCAGCCAGACCATTGGCCTCCGTCCCCCGGATCGTGTGGCAAGCGCCGCAGCCCGAGGCCGTGAACACCGCTGCGCCAGGCACGCCCGACACCGCCGCCGGAGCGGCCTGTTTGAGACGCCACGCCGCAAAATCAGCCGGCGAATGGGCCACCACCACCAGTCCCATCAGGGCGTGGGGGCCGCCGCAATATTCCGCGCACTGGCCCGCATAGACGCCCGCCGCGTCGGCCTGCAGACGCATGAAGTTGCGCCGGCCGGGGATCATGTCCGTCTTGCCGCCCAGACGCGGAATCCAGACGCTGTGGATCACATCCGCGCTTTCCAATTCCAGAACCACCGGACGACCGGCGGGAATATGGACTTCATTGGCGTCCTGAACGATTTCGCGGCCCTGATCATCGAGATAGGCCACTCGCCACCACCACATCTCGCCCGTGACGCGCACCCGCATTTCGCCGGGGCGCGGGGCGTCAGCCACGCGGGCTGTCACGCTCAGCCCGTAGATCAGAAGGCCGGTCAGCACGACGACGGGAAAGGCCAGGCCGCCGATCCAGACCAGCTTCTCGCCCGCGACCCGCCGCTTCCATCTGGGTGGTCCGAACAGGGCGACGCCGAGCGCGATCAGCACCAGGGTCAGCACCACGGCGCCCATGACGAACAGGACCCAGGCGACGGTGGCCACCGGTCCTGCGAAGGGGCCGGCCGGGTCCAGCACAGGCGGCGGCCAGCCGCTCAATACGGCGGGCGTCTCAATCGTCATCGAGCGTATAGAGATAGGCCGCCACATCGCGGGCTTCGGCGTCGGTCAGAGGCATGGGCGGCATTCCGGTACCGGGCAGCAGGGCTGGCGCGTCCCGAACAAAAGCCGCCATCACCCCGGGTTGGTTGGGCAGTCGTCCCGCGATCATCGGTCGCGACGCCACACCTGTCAGATCCCCGCCCGTACGGCCTTGCGGCCACCGAACGCCCGGTATGGCATGGCAGGCGGCGCAGCCATGACGTTCGATCAGTCTGAGCCCCTGTGCTGCATCGGCCTGAGCCAGCGGGCGCGGCGCATTCGCCTTGTCGGCGCAGGCCGTCACGGCGGCGCACAGCCCCGTCGCCAGCAGCAAGGTCCCTATGGTCCGCATCGTCCGAACATGATCGCATCCCGCCCCTCTCCAGCTTCACCAGAACCCAATCCTTCGCAGCCTGAGGGGTTCCCGCCCCGGAACCGAGACCATAAGTCGGTGTTGGGACAGGGTGCGCGCTCTCCCTCCCCTCACGCTTCTCGGCCTCATCCTGACCGGGCCCGGACTTGTCGCGTGCGACGCCGCGCCCGGCGAAACCGACCGCGTCTTCTCGTCTTCGGGAAAGGTCATCGCCATGAGCGGCGGCGCGGGCGGAGCGGCGAACGCCTGCTTCACCTGCCACGGGCTTCAGGGTCAGGGCGACGACGTCTCGACCCCGCGCCTGGCCGGGCTGGACGCCGGCTATCTGCAAAAACAGATGGAGGACTACGCCAGCGGCCTACGGCCGGATGATGTGATGAGCCGCATCGCCAAGGGGCTCGATCCCGACAGCCGTCGCGCCGTCGCCCTCTTCTACGCCGGCTTGCCGTCGTCGACGTCGAAAAGCGCTTCCCCTTCAGCCGCCGCGCCTCCGCCGGTCTGGCGGACGGGCGATGCCTCTCGCGGAATCACGGCCTGCTCATCCTGTCACGGCCCCAATGGACAGGGCGCGGGCGAAGGCCAGCCGATCGTGGCCGGCCAGCCTGTCGCCTATACGCTGGAGCAGATCGACCGCTGGAAATCCGGCAAGCGCCGCAACGATCCGCGCGGCGTCATGGCCGCCGCCGTCCAGAGGCTGACGGACGCAGAAGCGCGCGCCATAGCCCAGTGGCTGTCCGGCCAATCCGTTTCTCCAACGCCCGCCAGCGCCTCTGCCAGCGCGTCCGTTTCGGCCGCAGCTGCGGCGCGACCGGCAGCATCGCGTGAAACACGTCGTCCCGATCGATCAGATGGTGCTTGAGCGCCGCCCCCGCATGGATCGGGATCATCAGCAGCAGGGCCGCCACCATAGCCCAATGCATCCATTCGGCGCCGGCCTCAATCGCCCATCGCTGGGTGTTGGAGACCTCCTGCATCGGCAGCAAGGGCCAGGGGATAAAACCCGCCGCCGCCAGTTGCGTGTCTCGCGCCGTGGCGGAGATCATGGCCCATCCTGACAGCGGCAGACCGAACAGGCAGATGTAGAAGACATAATGGGTGATGTGCGCCGCCAGGCTCTCCCAGCCCGGCTTATCCGCGTCATTGATCAGATTGGGCGCCGCCAGTCGCCAGGACAGCCGCCCGATGACCAGCATCAGCATCAGCAGACCGATGGCGAAATGCACGTCATAGGCCGCCGCCTTGGCCCCGCCCACCGGCAGCCGCCCCATCCACCAGCCCCACCCGAGCTGGAAGAAGACCAGGCCCGCCATGGTCCAGTGAAAGACGATGGCGACCGGCGAATAGCGGCCTTCGTCATGATGGCCCGCCGCCCATTCCAGCGCCTGTGCGATCAACCGGTCAATCATGCCGGACGCGCCGCCTCGCCGCTCCTGAACAGCTCGCTGATCCGCCAGAGCGCGACCAGGAGATAGGCCGCCGCCGCGGGCGCCCACATGATCAGGCCCGCCGCCTGCTGATCCTCCAGCGGGGTCATGCCCCAGGCCAGGGTCGTGGCGAAGTGCGGCGCATACAATGGCTCACCCGCAAACACGATGAGCGCCCCCAACAAGCCCATCAGCAGCATGGCCGCCAGCAGGCCCGCCACGGCGGCGGCCGCGTTGGACGCCCGCACCGCCGCCCAGAACCAGACGGCGCTGCCCAGAATGGTCAGTTGCATGACCCAATAGAGCAGATCGTTCGACAGGGCCGCAGCGTAGAGATCAGGCGCGTGCCAGGCCCAGAAGACGACGGCCTGGACAGCCGTCGCCACGGCCAGTCGCGGCGCCCTCAGCCTGGGCAGCCACAGAGCCGCCAAGGGCGCCGCAGCGAGCAGGAGCAACAGATGGTGCAGCGTACGGGCCGTGAACAGGGCTGAACTCAGTGCGCACAGCGGCGAGATGAAGACGAGAACCAGCACCCCGGCCGCGCCCAGCAAGAACGGCGATCCGGGGTGCCGCTTCATCGTCAGGAAGACACCAGCCGCGATGAAAACCGCCAGCACCGTCAGAAGCACCGGATCGCCGTTCCAGCGTCCCAGCACATCCACGGGATCGGGCGCGGGCCCGCAATAGGGCGTCCAGGGCGTCATCGTCATAGTCGGCTAACGACCCGGAACGGCGACGGTTCAATCCTGCTTCGCGACCGTGACGCCCTCACCGCGAGGGGGCGATCCGCCAGACCGTGTTGGACAGGTCGTCTGCGACCAGAAGTATTCGTTTCGTCGGGTCAAAGGCCACGCCGACCGGACGGCCGCGGGCCTCGCCGTCCTTGAGGAAGCCGGTGGCGAAATCGATGGGCTGTCCCGCGGGGCGGCCGCCGCTGAACGGGACCCAGGCGACCTTGTACCCGGACGGGTCCTGACGGTTCCAGCTCCCATGCATGCCGATGAAAGCGCCGTCGGCGTACGGGCCGCCGAAGCCGCCGCTCCGCGCGAAATCAAGACCAAGCGCCGCGACGTGCGAGCCCAGGGCGTAGTCGGGCTTGACGGCCCTGGCGACCATGTCCGGCTTTTGCGGCATCACGCGAGGATCGACGTTCTGGCCCCAATAGCTGTAGGGCCAGCCGTAGAAGGCGCCGTCGCGGACCTGGGTCAGGTAGTCGGGCACCAGTTGAGGACCCAGTTCGTCACGCTCGTTGACGACTGACCACAGGAGTCCGGTGGTCGGTTCGATCGCCAGAGCGGTCGGGTTGCGGATACCGGTGGCGATCGTGCGACGCGCCCCGGTCGCGCGGTCGATTTCCCAGACAACGGCCCGTTCCTCTTCCAGGGCCATCCCACGTTCGCCGATATTGGAGTTGGAGCCGATGCCGACATAGAATTTGGCGCCGTCCGCGCTGACGGTCAGGGACTTGGTCCAGTGGTGATTCACGCGCGAGGGCAGAGCTGTGACTCGCTCGGGGGGGGTCGCGATACCCGTCTGGCCGGGCTGGAAGGCGAAACGGGTCAGCGCCCCCTGCTCGGCGACGTAGAGGTAGCCCTCGACATAGGCCAGACCGTATGGCGCATCCAGATTATCGACCAGGACGGCGCGCAGTTCGGGGACGCCGTCGTTATCGGCGTCGCGCAGCAGGGTGATGCGGTCGCCGCCGCTGATCTTGGTGTTGCCCTGTTTCTTGATGAAACCGGCGATCACGTCCTTGGGGCGCAAGGGCGGCGCGTGACCGCCCCGCCCCTCGGCCACCAGCACGTCGCCGTTCGGCAGGACCAGCATCTGACGCGGAATCTTCAGGTCGGTCGCGAAGGCGCTGACGGTAAAGCCCTGCGGAACGGTCGGCGTCTCGCCGTTCCAGCCGGCGGGCGGACTGATCTTCATCGCTGGAACCAGGGTCTCGTTCACCTTGGGCAGATCAGGATTCTGTCCGGTCTGGCTCAGCTTGGGATCGCTGGCGTTGCCGCAGGACGCGACCGTTAGAGCCATTGCAAGGGTCGCGGCGCTGGCGGCGAGCAGGTTCTTGTCCATCAGATGGTCTCCCGCGCGGAATAGGCGATCCAGCCGGCGATCATGACCAGCAATGTGCATAGGAGGGATAGGATCAGGCCAAAAGCGCCGACCGAGCTCCACGCGTCCTGGCTGTGCTTGAAGGCGTTGACCAGCCCCAGCACCCAGGCCAGGGCCAGCGCAACCAGATGGATCAGGCTGAGGCGGGACCGACCCCGCCGCGCGCGAACGACATAATCGATGATGGAGAAGACGCCTGCGATCCCGCCGAACACCAGCGCCCCGGTGATCAGCCAGGCCGAGAAGTTCGTCCACTGAATCTCCGCCGTCTTCAGATAGGCGATGTCGGTGAACAGGGCGAAGGTGAAGAGGCTGATCGGAAACGCCAGCAATATGCGGTGCAGGGGTCGAACCAACCCGCCGGATCGTTCATCGATGGTCATGTCGCCCTCTCCCTAAAGCCTGGCTTTGGCTAACTGCTTGGCCGCGAGATGGTTCAACCGCTCGGCAGAATGGGGTCTGGTCAGTTGAGCCCGACGGCGTTTCGACCGGTTTCGATCGCGGCGGGCGCGGCTAGCGGCGCCTCGTCCATTCTCAGACGGCGACCGGCGTCCCGCGGGGAGGTGCTGATCATCGACCATGCCGGTTTTGGTCAGAGCTTGCCGGGAGGGAACCCTCGCCTTTGCGCCTCCGTTTCCCTGACCTTGTTCAGGAACCCCGCTGCATGTCTGACACCGTCGCCGAGCCCGCATTTGAACCTCCGCCCGAGGCCATGGCCTTTTACGAGGAGAGCCTGCGGCTTTTGAAGGAATCCGGCGTGCCTTTCCTGCTCTCCGGCACCTATGCGGTGACGGCCTACACCGGCATCCGCCGTCCCACCAAGGACCTGGACGTCTTCTGCAAGCCAGGCGATTACCCTCGCATTCTCGCCTACTTCCAGGCCCGCGGTTACCGGACGGATGTTGAGGACGAGCGCTGGATCGCCAAGGTCTGGAAGGACGACAAGCACTTCTTCGACGTCATCTTCGCCATGTCGAACGGCACCATCGCGGTGTCGGACAGCTGGTTTGGCGAGGACCGGATCACGGTCTACGGCCATGAGGTCATGATCACGTCGCCGACAGCCCTGATCCTGTCCAAGGTCTTCATCCAGGATCGGTATCGATACGACGGCGCCGACGTGAACCACGTCATCCTGAAGCAGTCCGACGCCATCGACTGGAAGTCCATGCTGGATCAGATGGACCTCTATTGGGAGGTCCTGATGGCCCATCTCCTGAACTTCCGCTTCGCCTATCCCACAGAGCGCGGCCGTGTGCCGGCATGGCTGATGACCGAGCTCCTGGAACGGCTTCAGGCCCAGGTCGATCTGCCCGCGCCGCGCGTCAGGGTCTGTCGCGGCCGTCTGTTCAGCCCTCGCGACTATATCGCCGACATCAGCGAATGGGGCTTCGGCGACGTTGTCGGCAAGGGCCTGGAGGAACGCCATGACCCCGTCGCCTGACGTCCAGACGCCTCAACCCGGCATGGAGGCCGGACCGGGAAGGAAGCTGCGTATCGCCGCCGTTGGCGACCTGCACGTGGGCGAGACTTCGCACCGTGTCTATCGCGACCTTTTCGACCGCGTGCACGAAGACGCCGACGTCCTCTGCCTTTGCGGCGACCTGGTCAACTTCGGCAAGACAGGCGAGGTCGAGAACCTGCTCGAAGACCTGCGCGCCTGCCGCATCCCCATGGTTGGGGTTCTCGGCAATCATGAGCATGAATGCGGCCAGCCCGACGAAGTCGCCCGACTGATGTCCGAGGCGGGCGTCAGGATGCTGACCGGAGAGTCCTATGAGATCGGGGGCGTCGGTTTCGCCGGCGGCAAGGGCTTTGTCGGCGGCTTCGGTCGTTACATGCTCAGTTCGTTCGGAGAGGCTTCGATCAAGCAATTCGTCCAGGAGGCGGTCGAAGACGCCAACCTGATCGAGAATTCCATCCGCACCCTTCGTACCGAACGCAGCGTGGTGCTGCTGCACTACGCGCCTATCGTGGACACGGTGATCGGCGAGCCGCCGGAGATTCACCCCTTCCTCGGCTCCTCTCGCCTGGGGGAGGTCGTGGATCGCTACGAGAACGTCAGACTGGTGGTCCACGGGCATGCTCACCGCGGCGCGCCTGAAGGCCGCACGGCACGAGGCGTCCCCGTCTACAATGTCGCCTTGCCCGTTCTGCGGACCCTGGGCGACCTTCCCTATCGTGTGTTCGAGGTCTGACCGGTATTGCCGATGGCGGGGACCAGCTGCCCGAAGATGCTTCGGTGGACGTTCAACGGCCTCCTGAACATCCCTGCGAGGCAACGGCCGGCGAGGTTCCGGCCTTGTTCCGGTCAAGCATTTGATAAACCGTAAGACGCTCCAACGAGAGCGTTCCCAATCGTGGGCGCCCCCTGGAAAACGGAAAGGAAGCCAGCCTGCTCAATTCCTCTGGACCGGCCCCCGCAATCAGCGCGCGCTTCAAGCTCAAGGCGGCCACCGCCGCCGCCCATGACCGTCTGGACGGATGGATGTCTCGCTATGATCTGACCTGTCGCGCCGACTATGGCGCCTTTCTCCAGGCGCAGGCCGGCGCCTTCATGGGCGTCGAGGCCGCTCTCGATGAAGCCGACGCCGAAACCCATCTGCCGGACTGGCATGAACGGCGCCGCACAATTGCACTGCGATCCGACCTGAACCTGATGGGCCTGGCCTTCCCTGAACCGGCCCAGGTCACGCCTTTTCGCGGCGAGGCGGAGGTCCTGGGCGCAATCTATGTCCTTGAAGGCTCTCGTCTCGGCGGCGCCGTTCTCATCCGCTCGGTTCCCGATGGTCTTCCGAAATCCTTCCTCTCGTCCGGGAACCCGGCCGCCTGGCGCGCATTAGCCTCTGTTCTTGATGAACGGCTCAGTTCGCCGGACCGCTTCGACAGCGCCGCAAGTGCGGCCTGTTCGGTGTTCGCCGTGTTCGAAAACGCCGCACGCGCCTATCCCGGAGCCGACCGAAAGTGACGACCCCCGCCGCCTCGGTCGACCTGACCAATTGCGATCGCGAACCCATCCACATCCCCGGAGCCATCCAACCGATCGGCTTCCTGGTCGCTTTAACCAGGTGGCGCGCGTCTCCGCGAACATCGGGGATTTCCTCGATCAGTCGCCGGAGGCCATGGTTGGAGCTTTAATCCAGGACCTGTTCACGCCTAAGGCGGTTCACGACCTGCGCAACCGGGTCGCCATGCTGGGAGGCCGCGATGCTGTCGAACGCCTCTTCAACTGCGTGCTCCTGGACGGCGGCCCGGCGCCCGGCGGAGGACGACTGACGATCGAAACGGCGAACAAATGGCTTGACGATCGTCATGCCCGCGAGCGCGATCTCGCCGCCGGGCAGTACATTTCCGTCTGCGTCACTGATACGGGCTCGGGAATGACCCCCGAAATCATCGAGAGGATTTTCGAACCCTTTTTCACTACCAAGCCGATCGGACAAGGCACCGGCCTGGGCTTGTCGATGATCCACGGCTTCGTGAGGCAATCCGGCGGACAGATCCGCGTCTATTCCGAGCCGGGACTGGGCACCACCATGTGCCTATACCTGCCGCGCTACCACGGAGGCCCGGCCGAACCGGACCCGCTCGTCTCGAGTCCGAATCCAGGGTCCGGTCATGGCGAAACCGTGCTGGTCATCGACGACGAGCCCTCTGTACGAAGCCTCGTCGCAGAGGTTCTGCGCGAGCATGGCTACGCCACGCTGGTAGCGGGCGACGGGCCTTCGGGCTTGCGCATCCTGGAGAGCGAGCACCGGATCGATCTTCTGGTCACCGATGTCGGTCTTCCTGGCGGCCTGAACGGGCGTCAGGTGGCGGACGCCGCGCGCATGAGGCGCCCGGAGCTCAAGGTCCTGTTCATCACGGGCTATGCCGAGAACGCCGCCGTCGGCAACGGACTGCTGGAGCCCGGCATGGAGGTCATGACGAAGCCGTTCGCGATGATGGATCTGGCGGCCAAGGTCACGACCATGATCGAGGCCTGAGCCGCCCTGTCGGCGCCCGCGGCCAGCCGACCTGGCAAACGCCTCGGCCGCCGTTCAAGCGCCCTTCTACCGGCAGGTAGCCCCGGGCTCGCTTTCATGCTCCAGAGCATCAGCCTCTCGTCTGTACCGCGCGGAGATCCTAGCGAACTTCTCACGATCAGCCTTGAAGGGCGACAGCCTCGCCATGTTTTCGGCATTGAGTTGTAGCCGGCGAAGTTCGGAAAGGCGGAAAGTACGGGTCATCAATGAACTCGGGAACTGCAGTCGTGCAACCGGCTCTGAAGCAGGGCGGAACCTGATACGGTTCGAATGAGACCCTGGATGAGGGGAGCGTTCCCGGGCGCAAGCCAACGTCTTCGTGTAGCGAGGCGTCGGAACGCCCTGGGTCGCTGTGATCTGGTTTGCCAGCGTCAAACGAGGGGGTCGACACGATCGACGTCCCCTTGAGACCGGATGCCGGCCAGAGGGTCCTGACGCCGCCGCGGATAATCGCTGCACGCCTTGCCGGATATTGAGGCTCGCCTGACGCAGGACCTAGAGAAGACCACAGACATGGCCGCAGCTGAACCCGCGACGTGGCGTCATCATCATCGCCCTGTACGTGAGCGCGATGGCGTCGGGACATTCTCCTGCTGCACCACACCGCAAGCGCTGTGCGTCAGGCTTTCTGCTCACCGACAACCCAGCCTGGCTATTCAGGCCGGTGTGCTCATTGCGATCAAAGAGCCTATCGCCGTCCGCGGCGGTTTCGTCAGCTTCAGGCCATCAGGAAACTGAGGCGAAGGACGCCGTTTATCCCCTTGACGCCCATACGCATGCAAATCGAGCGGAGGTGGGACCGGACCGTGTGTATGGACATGTCCATCTTGCGGCTGATGTCCTTGGGCGCTTCGCCGCTGGTCAGTCGAACAAGCACGGATTTCTCGACGCGCGTCAGCCCAAAGACACCGCCCACCGCCGCAACCTTGCCTTCGTCCAGAGGCTTGACCGGGCGCACCGATGCGAAAGCCCGGTTCGGCGCTTCGGGTGCGGTAACAATATCCAGAATGCACCAGGCGTCGTCTCCGGCGCGAAACAGGATGCGACCCGCTTTTTCGCGCTCGTCGGCAAGCCGTTGGAGAAGCATGTCCAACTCGAGGCGGTTGCGATGTGAGGAGCAGATAAACACCCCTCCGGACCCGAGCATCCCGCATGCGGCCAGGGCGCGTGCAGCGGCGTTGCTGCTGAGAACGCGACCGCTCAGGTCCAGAACAAACCGCGCCGTTTCATCATTTTCAAACCAGACCTCAGCCTCAGAAGAGCGAGGGATGGGCCTCGTGATCGGCGGCCTTGCGAAGGAGCGTCGCTCGCTGGGCGGCCCCATTTCCCCCCGCAGACGGTCATCAAGCATGCCAACCGGCGCCCCGACGATATCCTGATTTATCATAGCTTCCCTGCTCCGGACGGCCCCGTAAATCGGCGGACTCAGCCCCCTCACCTACAAGCTGCAATCACATTGCCGGTGCATTGGTTCGCCATACAAGAACACAGAGCAAGACAATTCTAAGAAATAATAGTTTCAACTCAGATCAAAGCCAAAATATTAGCCAACAAGCTATCAAACCAGTTCGACATCATTTGATATGTATCAATAAAAAAATATTCATTACCATCAAGGCATACAACCATCACTTAAAAATAAGCCAAGAAATGATATTTAAAACTTAAAAGTTAATCTTCGTTAGCCAAATTGGTACCTGTTAATTTGGCGAAATATCAACGGTAATCAAGTCTTCGTACCTCCCGCCCATCTGACCATTCACGAGCCCCAAGATGAAAGTCATGGGCAGGGCGAGTCCCGAGAGGGTGCGAGGAGGATCAATTTCTTTTGTCCAAAGAGCGGTTAGATCGACCTGATCGCCATCAAGCTCCACGCCATAAGGCACGACGGTGGCGTTCTCTACGTCTCCCAATCGGCGCATCACCCCGCCGCGCTCCGACTTAATTGTCAGAGTGGAAGGGGCATTGGCCCGAACCTGGACAAAGATACGACGGGTCGCACCTGTCGCCGCCTCGCCGAAATCAACGACCTCGACGCTGGACCCTTCACCAAACGCTCCCGCGGCGCCGGCCAGGTTCAATTGGGCACGAGGCGTCGACTGCAGGACAAGACGGACGGGAACAGGGGAGATCAGCTCGACGCCGTCAGTGTTTTTTATGAGCAGACGCAGATCGACGCCGTATTCACCGGCATCGGCGACAGCGCCCTGCACCACGACGGCGTCCATTTGGGCCACCCCCTTTTGCCCCGCCGCCAGAAGGTATTGGAAGACGCCCCTCTGGACGTCAGCCGCCTGAACGCCCGAGGATTCACGGGGGCGAAATCGAACCCCTACCCCGCCGAGCTTCACGTCCGTCACCTCAATGCCAGCCTCATCCGTAAATGAAAGTCGTAGGTCGCACGCTCCCTCGCCCTTGTTCTCCAGGGCCACGTCCAGGGCGCCCGGCGTTGGGCTGAGCGCGAATGGATTATATTCGATGCGAACAGTTTGAGCCGCCTCGACAAGCGCCGGATTGCAATCTTGCGCATGCGCATTCGTCGCGCCCAAAAGCAGGGCGAAAGCCACGCCGCCGCCCCTTAGCCACGCCCTTGGTCCCAACAGTTCAGGGCAACGACCGCGAAACTCTGATTTCACCGACATCGATTATTCCTTCCACATTATCGGGGATGACGAACTCCCCGAGCACTCCCCCCTGCACAACCAGACGGTAGCGACCGGGCGCCAGCCCATCAGCGACGAAGCGCCCGCCTCTGTTGGTGAAGAACGGCTTGCCGGGCGCGCCTGCAGGCGCATCGGTCGCCATGATCGAACCGCCTACCAGGGCGATGGGGCCTTCGGGCGAAACAAGAATACCTCTGGCCGTGTGCGACGCGTCGCTGCCAACGACGAACCGATATCCGTTGCCATATCCCGGGAAGGTGCTGATCACGCCGCTGCCGAGGTCATAACCGGGCGGAAGCGGATCGACATCGAGCTCGTAGCGTCGAACGCCATACCCCCGGTCGATACCGGCGAGCGCCGGTCCGAACCAACCACTGCGGGCCACGGGGTAGCCGCTGGAGTCTGTCAGACTGACCTGCGCGTTCTTGAGCGTCGGATGCGGCGTGGCGATAACAAAGCCTTCACGCGCGGCGCGACCGATGCCGAACGCGCCGTCTGCATAACCAACGAGGGTCGAGAGCCGCCACAGAGACTCCTGTCGGGTGGAGCCGCCTGGCACGGTGGACACCAGCCGGTTGGAGATAACCTCTGCGTCGAAGCGGTTGTTGATGTAGCGCAGATCGCCGGAAAGGGTCTGGTTATTGCGATCTTCAGAGAAGCGGATGTCGCCGCTCAGATCATTCAGCCGCCCCGAGGCCGAGCGTGAGATCCCCACCTCGCGGAATTCGTTCTGACTGTCGTAGCGCGCAGCGCCGCTCCATCGACCGCCAAAGCGGGTGGTCAGCGTCAAGCCGAAGCGCGTATCCTCGACACCGTCGCTGGTGGCTCCACGCTGCCAGGCCAGATTGACCCCGAACTTGCGGAACGTCCGACCAATCGACACACTGAAATCGGTCCGATCCTCTTGCTCACGCCCCTTCACGAAGG
Source organism: Brevundimonas bullata (assembly GCF_003350205.1). Classification (GTDB taxonomy): domain Bacteria; phylum Pseudomonadota; class Alphaproteobacteria; order Caulobacterales; family Caulobacteraceae; genus Brevundimonas; species Brevundimonas bullata. The sequence goes on from NZ_QLLC01000018.1 coordinate 69,588, forward strand.
CGGCGCCAAGACTGAGAGAATAGGCCTTGTAGCGGACGAGGGCCTGCCCGGCGGCCCGCCACTGCTCGCGATTGAAGGCTGAGTTCTCGAAGGCCGTCTGGAAGAATTTGCTGGTCGCCTGCGCAGAGGCGACAACCCGCAGCTCGACCTCGCGCGCCAGTTTCGCCTCGCGCATATAGTCCAGCGCAACAATATAGCCTTGCGCGCCCGTATCGCCATTGTGGCTGACGGCGGCGCTGGCTTGCACCAGCCCCAGGCGGCTTCCCCACGTTGCAAGCCCCCCCATCTGACCGCGGCCGTCAGCCCACTGGGCGTTGGCCCCGAGCGTAAGCGCGTCGGTGATCCCTCTGCGGACAAAGCCGGACGCCGCGAGGGTCGATCCGTATTCCAACTGGCCGCCCTCCTCCAGGACGCCAGCCGATACGCCGAAATCCATCACGCCCGGATCCAGCAGCCCCGCCCCGCCAAAAAGATCGAAGACCGCGATCTCGCGCTGGCCGCTATCCTCTTCGACCAGCAGCCGAACGGTGTTGGCGCCCTGACCAAAGGGAAAGTCGGACAACGAGTAAGGACCTGCCTCAAGTCGGATACGTTCCACGACAACGCCGTTGACCTCGACCACGACCAGAGCAGGCCGATCCAGAATGAACTGTCGACGGCCAGCCGGTCGCACATTCTGGAACGGGCGTATGGTCGAATAGGCGCGTGCAGCCGACAGACCCAGAAAACGGCGAGATCCCTGAAAACTCTCAACCGGCGGCGCAAACTCACCCGCTGTCAGGCGAACGGCGGACTGAAACAGATCTTTGGAGAGCCGTATCTCGCGGCGACGCCAGCGTTGATCCTGACTGCTGCCGTCGTAGTCGACGCCCCCCGTCAGGGTGACCCCATCGAACCCGCCAATATTGGCGAACATATCGATACCGCCGGCCAGAGGCGCGAAGCGCCCCTCATCATGGGAATACAACTGGGCCATGCTGATATTGGCGCCCGCTGCAAAATGAGCGGGCTGATCGAAGGCCGTTGGATCGACCACCTCATTACGGGCGAAACTGACATCGCGACGCGCGCGGGCATCAACAGCCAGTTCCGCGACAAAAGTCAGCGACAGAGGATCGAAAGAAATCGAAAACCCCTCTCCTCTCAGATCCGCCATGCTGACGCGTTGCTGCGAGGCGATGACCGCCTTCAATCGATCTCGCACGCCCGGAGAGACCTTGGAGCCCACCAGGTCCATCAGGGCGACAGCGTCGATGACGCCCTCGCCCTGCATGTCCACTTCGCCGCTGATGTCGCCGAGATATAGCCCATCGAGCGTCAATGGACCCTGGATCGGCGTCAATACCGGCATCGGACGAGCGCTGGGGGCCTCGTCCTGGGGTCCGCCGGTCGCCGCGCCGGTCATGGGGGGATTGACCGGCGCGGCGCCGGCGGCGAACGGGACGTTGGAGGCGTCCCGTTCAATCGGAACCATCACTGCGGTCGGAGATCCGAACGCCTCGACGGAATAGTCGCGCGCCGTTCGCACCACCTCGTCCGAGGCGCGTGACGCCTCGGCGCGACAGGGCGAGGCCACACTGCCCCCCAAGCATGCCGCAACGCCGAGGCGCCGCCAGGTCGTGCGTCCAGCGGCCATTTCACAGGAGGGCGATCGACGCAGTGACGTCGCCGTTTGCCCCTGCTGCTAACGCCGCAGGGATACGAATCCTGCGCGTGGCGCCGCCGGCGATCACGCTGACCTCTCCGACGTCGACATCCGCCGCCGGAACTTCATGCACCTTGCCGTCGGAAGTTGTCAGCGTGAACCGGGCTTCTCGAAGATGAGCGAAACCTGCGCCCGTGTTGTGAGCCGACAAGAGCACATCGCCGTTGGCTTCCCGCGACACCGACGTCACTTCAACCGCCGCTCGCGCATTCGCGGGCGCGACAAAGACATAGGTGTTGATGGTGAACGCGACCTTGATGTCGGCTCCAGCTCCACCGCTCTCGGTCGTCGTCTGCATGTTGATCGGCAACTGCGCCGCACGAACCAGATACATCCGGCCCTCACTACTCGCGTCGCCGAGGTAGCGGACCTGAACCACCTGCTCGCGGTTCGGCGGGATCACCGACTGGACGGGGAAAACGACTATGTCGTTATCTTCGGGCGTCAGACTGCGAGCGCCGGTCTCATCGACCTGCATCCGATAGACTTCAATCTCGACCGTCGCTGCGGCGGCGCTGTCATTTCGCACCGTCAACCGATAGCTCGATCCGCTGCCGGACGGCGTGATCTTGGCCACCATAGGCGACACGTCCATGGCGCGACCGTCGCCGGTCGACCCGAGACTCAGGACTAGGGCAGCGACGGCTGCCGCGACTGTTTGCAATCTCATGACTGCATCCTCCCATGCAGGTTAAAGCGCAGAAAAACGGGGAGCCGCTCCATCGGCTCCCTGCTTCCCTTTCCGGTCAGGCCGGGTTCAACGCGAAGGTAAAGACTTCCGTATAGGTGCCGGCGGGCGCAGAAGCCGCACCGGGGCCGGAGGGCGCAGCCGCGCAACCCGAGGAGCCAGGGTTGGTCGGATCGCCTTGAGTTCCGCCCGCGCCAGGGCCGCCTGGGACGTTGTAGCAGAGGTTCAGGAACAGATCGGCGAAGATGCCGTCAGCCAGGGCCTGGCTATAGCCGCCAGAGTTGGTGACGATCGCGGGGCTGCCGGGCCAGGTGTCGACGGCGGCGAAGCCGAGAGCCGGCACGCCCTGAACGACCAGATCCCAGTCATAGTTGATCAGCACGCCGGCCGGAGACTTGAAGTCGCCATTCTGGGCGCTGGAGGTCAGCTTGGCGCCCGTGGCTGAGTTGCAGGACATCCGCAGGGTGGTGACTTTCTGCCGAACGCCATTGGCGACGGCGGCATTGCCGCCAGCCACATTGGCCAGGCCAATGCCGCAGAAGTCACTGACGCTGGTGGTCACAGTCACGTTCGTCTGTGCGCTAGATACGGCAGGAATAGCGAGCAAAGCTGCGGCGGCGGCCGCCACCATTACAAAGTTACGCATAATAACCTCCGATTGATTGTGCTTGAGAAAATCGGTCACATCCCTCGATGAACCGGACAATGCGGCTGTCACCACATTGAGGCCATAATGAACTCGCCATCGGCCACGGGCATCCGTAGCCATCCGGTGAGGACCGCGGCGAGCTAAAGCGGCTGCAGGATCTCGTCGG
>NZ_QLLC01000019.1 GCF_003350205.1 Brevundimonas bullata
TCCTCGTCGCTTCAATCCGCTTGTGGGTCAGGCACTTTGTCCACACCACCTAGCCCGGCTCTCCGTGTAATCGTTAAGCGAAGGCGCCTCCCGATCCAAATTTCGATACCTTTGGTTTTGTCGCAAAACCATTGCGACCGCCGCCTAGAGGCCAGCCTTCTTTGATCGGAGCGGGTTGTGCCGGACAGGATTGCGTGGATCGCCGCCAGCATCACGCCTCATGAAGGCGACGTCCGCCGTTGGCTGCGTCATTCGTCGCTGTCGGTGGTCGATGAGGATGACGTCATTCAGGAGGCCTACGCCAGGTTCTCCGCCCTGGCTTGCGTCGACGCCATCCGGGAACCGCGCGCCTATTTCTTCACCGTCGCGCGCAGCATCGTGCTCGAGCACATGCGACGGGCGCGTTTGACGCCCATGACGGTCGTGGCGGATATCGGCGAGACGTTCATCGTAGATGAGGAGCCTGACCCGGAGCGGGTTGCGGCGGATCGGGATGAACTGCGGCATGTCGTCAAAATGATTCAGTCCCTGCCTGAGAAACCCCGCCAGGTGCTGTGGATGCGTCGGATAGAAGGCCTGTCGCAAAAGGAGATCGCTCGTCGGCTGGGCGTCCCGGAGAGCACGATCGAGAAGCGCGCGGCCACGGCCTTGCGCCTGCTCCTGGCCGCGCTGAGGGAGGCTGCGGATCAGAACGGCGCCGAGGCTGAGCGTCTGGGGCGAGGGAAGCGCCGCGCATGGTGGTGAACGGCGATATAGAAATCGAGCGCCGCGCGGCGGACTGGGTCGTGGCCGACGACCGAGGACTGACGGATAGCGAACGTGCGAGCCTCGAACAGTGGCGCGCGCTGGACCCCCGCCACGACGCAGCCTTCGTGCGAGCCAGCGCGGTATGGGCGACGGCGGTCGGCGTGCAGAGGCCGAGGGCGCCAGAGGATCAGTCCGGCAGCTTTTCGCCCCAACTGGCGCGTCGAGGTTTTCTGGCGGGAGGGGCGCTGGCCGCCAGTGTGGCTCTGACCGGCGTCGGCGTGGCGCTGATCAATCGCCGCACATATCGCACGACGCGCGAAGAAGTGCGGCGTCTGGCGTTGGAGGACGGTTCGCGCACGGTGATGAACGCCGACGCTGAAATCGCCGTGAGGTATTCCGAGCAGAAGCGGAGTGTCGAACTGCGAGAGGGCGAGGCCTGGTTCCAGGTCGAAAAGGATGTCGTGCGACCCTTCGTCGTGACGGCTGGAGCGGCCACCGTCACGGCCGTCGGCACCGCCTTCTCCGTGCGAAAAGAGCGCGGCTTCACCGACGTCATGGTGTCGGAGGGCGTTGTGAAGGTGCGGGGTCCGGCGGGCGCAAGGACCATCTTGCGCCAGGGCGAGACCATGCGCCTGACCTCTGCCCAGGGACTTCAAGTCTCGCGGTTAAAGGATGAGCAGTTGCAGCGTCGTCTCGCCTGGCGCGACGGCCTGATCATGCTGGACGGCGAGCGCCTGGGCGAAGCCGCGGAAGAGTTTAATCGCTACAGCCAAAAGGTCATCCAGGTTGCTCCAGCCATTTCTGATGAGCGTGTCGTCGGCGTATTCAATGCGCGCGACGCCGAAGGCTTTGCGCGTGCGAGCGCTCAAGTACTTAATGTGAATATTGACGTGTACCCGGACAAAATTGTCCTCGGCGACCTATCATCGGTCGTCAAATATTCACAATAAACTTCGGCTCTAAAGTGGAGGGGAGCCCCGTCTGGCTCATCGTGGTCCGTCGAGTGTGGTTGATGCTCGGGGATGCGGAATGAGTTCGATGGTTGGTGTTAAGGCCGTGCTGGCCGCAAGCGTTTCAGTGATGGCGATCATGGCGTCGGACCCGGCGTCCGCCCAAAGCCGCCGGTTCAATGTCGAGGCGCAGGCCGCGCAAAGCGGCGTGCCCGAATTGGGTCGTCAGGCCGAACTGCAGATTCTGGCGGCTCGGGCGGATCTCGTCGGCCGGCGAGTGTCTGCCGTCACCGGCGCCTATGACGCCCGCGAAGGCGTCCGTCTGGCGCTGCGAGGGTCCGGCCTGGTCATCACTTCCGACACGGGCCGCACCCTGACGCTCGGCGTCAGCGCGGCGCAGGCTCGCGCGGGCAGGGGCCAGATCACGGGCGCGGTGATCGACCCGGCGACGGGCGAGTATATGCGCAACGCCAGCGTGCAGGTTGTGGACGCCGAAGGCGTCAAGCGCACCGTGACCTCGGGGGAGGGCGGCGCCTTTCGGCTGACGGACCTGGCCGCCGGCCCGGCGCAGATAACGGTCAGCTTCTCCGGCTATCCTGATCAGGTGTCCGAGGTCGTGGTGTCTGACGGGCAAGCGGCGCGCCTGAATGTCGCCATGGCGCGGATGAGCGACGCGGTGCAGGTCAGCGACGTCGTCGTTGTCGGCGTGCGAGAGGGCGATGCGCGGGCCATCATGTCCCAGCGCCAGTCGATGGACATCAAGAACAGCCTGTCCGCCGAATCCTACGGCGACATCTCGGAGGGAAATCCGGGCGAGTTCATCAAGTTCATGCCTGGCGTCGATACCGACAGCATAGGCGACGGCACAGTACGGACGGTTTCGCTGAGGGGCATGCCGTCGGCCTATACGGGGGTGACGCTGAACGGGGTCAGTCTGGCCTCGGCCGACGCCAATGACGGCGCAGGCGCGTCTCGTTCGTTCAGCTTCGAACAGATGTCGCTGAGCGGCCTGGACTCGATCGAAATATCCAAGACCGTCAGCGCCGATGTCGACGCCAATGCTCCCGCAGGCACCATCAATGTCCGCACCAAGCGCGCCTTCGACCGTCGTGGGCGTCGGATCATGGCCCAGGTCAGTGCGACCACCCATTCGAACCAGTGGGACGACAGCCGCCGCACCGGACCGGCGGAGGGCGGCTACGGCAATCAGCGTTTCCTGCCCAATGCGCAGGTCGAGTATTCGGATGTCTTCTTCGGTCGTCGCCTGGGGGTGGTGGCCTCGGCCAGCGTGTCCAACATGTACGCCGAGCAGGAGCAGATCACGCTCAGCCGCAACTATGTGAAGACGGCGGCGAACCCTGCGCCGCTGGCGATCAACAGCATCGAGACGGCCATGGGAACGCGCGAGATTTCGCGGGCGTCGGCGTCGCTGAACGTAGATTTCCGAGCGACCGACAACCTGACCCTCTCCATGGTCGCCATGCTGAACCGGGGAACGATCTGGGCGGGATCGACCTCGCCGTTGTTCACCACGGGCTCTCGCACGCGCGGCGTTGAGGGGGATTCCGTCTTTGATTTTACGACCCGGCAGCCGGCCGGCGCCACGACGATGACGGCGGAAAACACCGTCACCTTCAAGAAGGGGCAGGGGCGCAATCTGGTGCCCGGCTTCGAGTATCAACGCGGCGGGCTGAGGGTCGATGGCCATCTGGCCTATTCCAGCTCGACCAGCACCTATGATCCGCTCGGCGAGAAGGGGGCGGTCTACACCATGACCACGCTGCCGGTTTCCACCGGCGACTTCTCGGCGACACGCGCACCGGGCGACTACTTCGGGCAGGCGTGGCGGATTCAGCAGGTGAGCGGACCGGACTGGAGCCAGGCCTCGTCGTTCAGCATTGCCGGTACGCCGACGATCCGCCTGCGCAACGCCAGCTCAGCCGAGGTGAAGATGACCGGCGGGGCCTTGAACCTGACCTATGCGACCGACATCGGCGCCGTTCCCGTCGTGTTCAAGACCGGCATAAAGAGCCAGACGGGCGAGTACGACTATGACAATCAGTCGGACAACTATCTGTACAAGTACGTCGGCGCGCTCTCGAACGGCCAGTTGTTGCAGGCCATACAGAGTACCAACCAGGGCTCCTACGCGGACAGCGGGATCTCGATCACGACGTTGAACGGCTACAGCGCGTTCTATCTGCCCAGCATGTACAAGCTGGGTCAGATGTATCTGAACAATCCGGGCGATTGGGCCCAGGTGCTGTCTCCGACCAACTGGTACAACGCCAACGTCGCCAACCGTCGTCACTTTGAAGAGGCGACCGACGCGGCCTACGCCATGGCTACGGCGGAACTGACGCCCCGGCTCAAGCTGCGCGCCGGCCTGCGCTGGGAGCGAACAGAGACCTCCGCGCGCGAGGCTGACGCCCGGTCGCCGGAGGAGGTCGCGGCCGCCGGCTATGCCGTCAGCGCAACCACGGGGCGCGCCACGACGATCGAGGGGTTGAAGTATCAGTATTTGAGCCTGCCGATGGCGGATCGGCGGGGCGAGTATGATCACTTCTTCCCCAGCGCCTCAGCCAAGTTCGCCGTTACCGATAATACGGATCTGCAGGTGGGCTTCAGCCGCACCATTCGCAGGCCGGAAGTCAGCCAACTGGCCGGCGTCTGGAGCATCGACGATGTGAACCGGGTCGTGCGCGCGCCGAACCCAGGGCTGGAGCCGGAGCTTTCCGACAACTACTCGGTGCGCGTATCGCACTATTTTGAGCCCGTCGGCATGATCGCCGTCGGATACTATCGCAACAAGATCAAGGGCCTGTTCCAGACGGTGGAGCTGACCGCGGAGGAGTTTGGCTACACCGGCGACGACTACGCCGACTATATCTTTGAAACCACCCGCACCCTCGACGGCGAAGCCATCAATATCCAGGGCTATGAGTTCGAATTCAGCCACGAGATGAGCTATCTGCCGGGCGTGCTGGACGGCCTGTCTGTCCGCGGCTCGTTCATGAAGAATGATCCCGACATCCCCATCGTGCGGGTGGCCGACAAACTGGCCACCCTGTCCCTGTCCTATCGCAAGGGGCCGGTGAAGCTGTTCATGAACAATGTCTGGACGGACCAGAAATACCGCTCGACCACGCCCTCCTGGTTCGACGCCTATTGGGACACCAACCTGTCCGGCAGCTATCGCCTGGAAGGCGGGTGGGAAGCCTTCTTCTCGGTGCGGAACCTGTTCGACAATGCGCGCAACGTGATCGTGCCGGGAGAATTGGCGCCGGCGGGTGACCTCCAGGATCACAGCGCCATCTACATCCACGGGGGCAGAAACCTGACCACCGGCATCCGGGTGCGTTTCTGATGACCGGCTGTGCAATGGATCGGCGCAAACTTCTGGCCGCCGCGGGCGGCCTGGCCTTCGTCGGCGGGGTCAGCTTGCAAACCCGGGCCTGGGGCGCGAATCGCTTCAGCGGCTATCCCTTCGCGCTGGGGGTCGCCTCGGGCGACCCTTGGCCCGACGGCTTCGTCCTGTGGACCCGTCTGGCGCCGCAGCCGCTCGAACCCCACGGCGGCATGCCGCTGGCCGTCGTCCCGGTGCGGTGGGAAGTGGCCGAAGACGAGCGCTTCGGGCGCATCGTCCAGGCCGGCGAAACACACGCGCGGCCCGAATTGGCCCACTCGGTCCACGTCGAGGTCGAGGGCCTCCAGCCCTTCCGCCACTACTGGTACCGATTCCTGGTCGAGGGCGCCGAGGCCAGTCCGGTTGGCCGCGTCCGCACCGCGCCCGCGCGAGGCCAGACGCCGGATCGGATGCGAATGGCGGTGGCCGGATGCCAGGCCCTCTATCATGGCTGGTTTGACGCCTATCGCCACATGAGCCGTGACGCCGACCTGGACGTGGTTTTCCACTACGGCGACTATATTTACGAAGGCGGCGCCTCTCACGGCGCAGGCCGTTACGACATCCGTGACGCATCGGGCGCGGTCGTTGACGGCCGCACTCATGTCGGGGGCGAAATCTACAGCCTCGACGACTATCGCCGACGCTACGCCCAGTATCAGAGCGATCCGGACCTGCAGGCGGCCCAGGCGGCCTTCGCCTTCATCTCTTCCTTCGACGATCACGAGGTCGATAACGACTGGGCGTCGGCCTATGATCAGGACGGCACGCCGCCGGAGGTGTTCGCGCTGAGAAGACAGGCGGCGATGCAGGCTTGGTACGAGCACATGCCTGTGCGTCGTTCCCAATTCCCCCGACTGGGCGAAGTGACCATGTACCGCCGCCTCGATTACGGCGGCCTGATGCGGATGCATGTGCTCGACACGCGCAGCTATCGCGATGATCAGCTGTGCGTGCGCTCGGGACAGAAGAACTGCCGGACAGGAGGGGAGGCGGAAGCCACCATTCTCGGCCAACCTCAGGAGGCCTGGCTGAACCAGGGCCTGCGTAACGACGCCGTCTGGAATCTGATCGCCCAGCAGGTCTTCATCATGCCGCTGAAGGGCGTCAATGCTCAAGGGCAGGCCTTGCCGGCCTTCAATGACAAATGGGACGGCTATCCCGCGTCGCGTCGCAGGCTGGTCCAGACGATTTCCGACCTGAAGCTGACCAATGTCGTCTTCTCTGGCGGCGACGCCCACATGCACGCGGTCGGCTCTGTGCCTCTGCGCGATGACGAGCCTGACGGCCCCTCGGTCGGGGCCGAGTTCCTGTGCTCCTCCATCACCTCCAACGGCGACGGCGCTCTTCGCTCGCCGAATGTCGCCCGCTTCCTGGATGCGGACAATCCACACCTCGCGCTCTGCAATGATCTGCGTGGCTACCAGACCTATGACATCACGGCTCGCGAGTGGCGCACCGACGTCATGGTGATGGATCAGGTTCAGAAGTCTGGGGGGCAGATATCAAGGATCGCCAGCTTTGCTCTGGCTCCTGACAGTCCCGAACTGCACCGCGTCTGAAGCGCCCGGTGCGAGGTCCTCAGAAGGCAAGGGCGCCCGCCATGCCGGCCAGAACCAGTATGGCGGGTACGGCTAGTTGCGCGCGCCAGCGGTAGGCGGCGACGAGGGCGGCGACGAAGATCGCCAGTGCGAGCGGCCAGTAGGGCGCTGCGTCGACCAGGGAGGCTCCCAGTTGAAGGACGGTGGCGACAATCAGGCCGACCACGGCGGCGGCGACGCCGTCCAGCAGGGCGTGCAGCGCCTTGTTTTCGAGGACCAGTTCCAAGCGGTCATAAAAGAGGAGGGAGAAGGCGAAGGCCGGAAGGAAGATGCCGGCTGTCAGCGCCAGCGCGCCCGGAAAACCGCCGCCGGCGTAGCCGACGAAGGTTCCGAAGATGATGAGGGGCGCCGGGATCACCTGGGCCAGGGCGACGCCGTCCAGGAACTGGCCGTCGCTGATCCAGCCGCCGCTTGCGGCGTCGGCCCGCATAACCGGGATGGCGGTGTAGGCGCCGCCGAAGGTCAGAAGTCCCGCTTTCAGGCCGGTGAAGAAAAGAACGGCGGCTGACGCGCTCATCGGCGCGAGAGCCGCCGTCGTGACAAGGGGCGCGCTGTGGTCGTCGAGCCAGTAGCGCGCCGCCAGACCCGCCGAGAGCGTCACGATTAAGATGGCGGCGGCTTCAAAACGGCGACCGCCCTGGACAAGGGCGTAGGCCAGACCGGCGGCCGGCAGGATCAGCCAGAAACTCACGCCCAGCAACGAGGCTGCACAACTGGCGGCGCCAATGGTCCAGAGGCTGCGGTCGATCATGACGTGCCGGCCGATTCTGTGGGCGGCTCTCACGATCACGGCCAGGACAGCGATCTGAACCCCGATGAAGGCGCTGGTCATCCAGCCTGACTGCACGCCGATCAAGAAATAGAGCCAGGCCAGGCCCAACATCAGGACGAAGCCGGGCAGCATGAAGCCCAGACCGGCCAGGACGCCGCCGATCCGGCCGCGCGCCCTCATGCCCAGGTGGACGCAGAGTTCGTGGGCCTCCGGGCCGGGCAGGACCTGAAGCACGGCGAGCAGGCGGTTGAAGCGCTCGCTCGACATCCATCGACCTTCGTCGATCAGCCTGTGCCGGATCATGGCGATCTGGGCGACGGGTCCGCCGAAGGCCAGGGCGCCGAACCGCAGGAACTGCAGGAAGAGGGCGCCATAGCTCAGATGCGGGGGGCGCAGATCGTCAGGGCCTTCGGACATCATCTGGCTTCCGTCAATCGATACGACCCTTGAACCACGGTGGAGCAGTATGGCTTCCCTTCCATGCCATCAACGGCGCCTCGGCCGATGCCTGATGCAGGCGTCAGGCCGACCCGATCGCGATGGCGGACAGGTCATTGGCGGCGTCGATGGGCGTGCCTGACGCCTTCCGTTCGGAGTAGCGGTCGACCAGCTGTCCGGCATGGACGCGGGTCAGGACGGTGAAGCGCACCAGCTCCTCCATCACGTCGACGATGCGGTCATAGTAGCTGGACGGCTTCATGCGGCCGTTGTCGTCGAACTCCATGAAGGCCTTGGCCACGCTCGATTGATTGGGGATGGTGATCATCCGCATCCAGCGGCCCAGCAGGCGCAGGGTGTTGACCGCGTTGAAACTCTGCGACCCGCCGGAGACCTGCATGACGGCCAGGGTCCGGCCCTGGGTCGGGCGCATGCCGCCCATGTTCAGCGGCAGGTGATCGATCTGAAGTTTCATGATCCCGGAAATTTGACCGTGGCGCTCGGGGCTGCTCCAGACCATGCCTTCCGACCACAGGGCGTGTTCGCGCAGTTCGTGGACGGCGGGGTGGTCGTCGTAGTCGACCTGATCCGTCAGCGGCAGATCGGACGGATCGAAGATGCGGGTCTCGCAGCCCATGAAGCGCAGAAGGCGAGCCGCCTCCTCGACGCACAGGCGGGAAAAGGATCGATCCCTCAGCGAGCCGTAGAGCAGCAGGATGCGAGGCGGATGATCGTTCGGGCCGAGGCCGAGCGCCGGCTGGCTGGACAGGTAGGCCGGGTCGAGTGCGGGCAGGTGGTCGGGATCGGGCAGGTCGCGAAGGCGGCTCATCAGCAGACGTCTTTCTTGGGCGCGGTCGCGGGGAAGTAGCGGCGCCCCAGCCACAGGGCGACCGAGACCAGCAGGATCAGCACCGGCACCTCGACCAGCGGGCCGATGACCGCGGCGAAGGCGACCGGCGAGGCCAGTCCGAAGGCCGCGATGGCGACGGCGATGGCCAGTTCGAAATTGTTGGAGGCGGCGGTGAAGGCCAGGGCCGTGGTGCGCGGATAGTCCGCCTCGATCAGCCGCCCCATCAGGAAGCTGACCACGAACATGACGAAGAAGTAGATCGTCAGCGGGATGGCGATGCGCAGGGCGTCCAGCGGCAGGGCGACCACCTCGCCGCCCTTCAGGCTGAACATGGCGACGATGGTGAACAACAAGGCGATCAGGGTGATCGGCGCAATGCGCGGCAGGAAGCGCGTCTCGTACCAGTCGTTCCCCTTCCTTGAGACCAGGGCTCGCCGGGTCAGGAAGCCGCCCAGGAAGGGCAGGCCGAGATAGACCAGGACGGCCCCGGCTATGGTCCAGACGCTGACGTCCACCACGCTGCTCTCCAGTCCGAACAGGGGCGGCAGCACGGTCAGGAACAGCCAGGCGTAGAGGCTGAAGAAGGCGATCTGGAACAACGAGTTGAAGGCGACCAGACCCGCCACATACTGGTTGTCGCCGCGCGCCAGCTGGTTCCAGACCAGGACCATGGCGATGCAGCGCGCCAAGCCGATCAGGATGACGCCGGTCATGTATTCCGGCTGGTCGCGCAGGAAGAGGACCGCCAGGGCGAACATCAGCACCGGCCCCAGCACCCAGTTCTGGAACAGGGACAGCAGCAGCACCCGCTTGTCGGCGAAGACGCGCGGCAGTTCCTCGTACTTCACCCGCGCCAGCGGCGGATACATCATCAGGATCAGGCCGATGGCGATGGGGATGTTGGTCGTCCCGACCGACAGGCCGTCGATCCAGCCGGGCAACCCCGGCACGACCGTGCCCAGCAGCACGCCCAGCGCCATGGCGGCGAAAATCCACAATGTCAGCCAACGGTCGAGGAAGGACAGGCGACGCGGCGGCTGTTCAGTCATGGCGACGTCGACCATCAGCGGACCCTCCGGCCCTCGGCGTCGATGACGACCTCGCCGTCCTCCTTAGTGAAGGGCTTCAGGTTCTCTGACGGCAGAAGGTCCAGCACCGCCTCGGACGGTCGGCACAGCTTCACGCCCAGCGGCGAGACGACGATGGGACGGTTCAGCAGGATCGGATGCGCCTCGATGGCGTCCAGCAGCTGATCGTCCGTCAGGGCGGGGTCGCCGAGGCCCAACTCGGCGAAGGGCGTACCCTTCTCGCGCAGCAGGCTGCGCAGCGGAACGCCCATGCGCTCGACCAACCCCCGGATCATGGCGCGGCTGGGCGGCGTCTTCAGATACTCGACGACGTGGGGCTCGATGCCGACGTGGCGGATCAGGGCCAGGGTGTTGCGCGACGTCCCGCAAGCGGGATTGTGATAGATAACGACGTCCATGAGAGCCTCAGGTGCGGCAGGGCGAGAGCGAGAGTTCGGCCAATAGCGGTTCGCAAATTTCGGCGCGGCCCTGGCAGCAGTCCTTCAGCAGGAACAGAACCAGCGCCTGGAGGCGGGCCAGGTCGGCGCGATAGATGATCGACCGGCTGTGACGCTTGGAACTGATCAGGCCGGCGCGGGTCAGGACTCCGAGGTGGGCCGACATGGTGTTGGCCGGCACCGCCAGAGCGTCCGCGATCTCGCCGGCGGGCAGGCCTTCGGGCTCATGCCGCACCAGGAGGCGGAAGGTCTCCAGGCGCGTCGGCTGCGCCAAGGCGGCGAGAGCGAGGATGGCGACTTCTGATTCCATAATTCCAAGATAATGGAATAGTCGGTGATGTCAAAGCGGTCCGAGGCTGTCTGATGGGGCGGACGCCAATGGCTGCGCCGGGTGCGCGCCTGCAAGGCGGAGTTTCCAGCGAACTCAGAGCGTTCTCAATGCGCCCGCCGTTTTTGGCGTTCGGCACAAATTTCTTGCAGAAACAGCAAAACGAAATCAGAGTTCGGAGCAAGGGAGGCGATCATGTTGTCACGGCTACGGAACTATGGCCCGCTTATTGGGCTGGCGGTATTGGCGGTCGGTGGATGGGCGGAAGCCGCCGAGCCGGTTCGTCTCAGCGAACGGCAGATCGATCAGGTCGTTGAGACGGCGATCGCGTCTTTCGAGATTCCGGGCGTCGCCATCGCCGTGATTCAGCCGGGGCAGGCCCCCTATCTGAAGGGCTACGGCGTCGTGGATCATCGGACGAATGTGCCGGTCAATGCGGATACCTTGTTCGGCATCGGTTCGATCTCCAAGGCCTTCACCACGACGGAGATCGCCCTTCTCGAGCAGGAGGGGCGGCTGGACTGGGATGATCCTGTCATCGACTACGTACCCGAGTTCCGCCTGTCTGATCCCTGGGTGACGCGCGAATTCACCATCCGCGATCTGGTCAGCCACCGTTCGGGCCTGGCGCCCTATGCCGGTGATCTGGTGATGTTGACCGAGGGCAAGGCCAACCGCGCCCAAGTCTATCAGGCGCTGGCGCACCTGGAGCCCAAGTCCAGCTTCCGAACCGAATTCGCCTATGACAACCTGCTCTACATCGTCGCCGGTGACCTGATTGAACGGGTGTCGGGTCGGTCCTGGCAGGATGAGATCCAGAGTCGTTTCCTGACCCGTCTGGACATGAGCGGCTGCGTGCCGGACCAGAAGCAATTGGCGCAGGGCGTCGCGCGATCACTGGCCCACGACTATGCCGACGGCCAACTGACCACGGTGGACTTCCCTCTGCCGGACATCACCCTGGCGGCGGGCGGCATCTTCTGCAATGCGCGCGGCATGGCCCAGTGGATGGCCTTTAATCTTGATCCGGCCAAGGGGCCTGAACTGGACGCCGCGCGCCGCGCCGACCTGTTCAGCCCGGTGACCCTGATGCCGCTCGGGCGCGCGGCCTCGCCCTATCAGGCGGGCACGACCTTCAGCGCCTATGGTCTGGGCTGGATGGTGCAGGACAGCTTTGGTCGACGCGAGGTCCAGCACGGCGGCGGTCTGCCCGGCATGGTCAGCTATTTGAGCCTGTATCCCGACGACGGCTTCGGCGTCATGGTCATGACCAACAAGACCAGCGGCGCGGCCCGCGCTATCGCCCAGCAGCTTGCTGCCTTGAAGTTCAGCCCCAATCCGGTTCGCGCCATCGCCGATCAGGGCAGGGCGGAGATGGCCGCCATTCGCGCCGCTCAGGCGGACACGGCTGTCGCAGGCTCTGAGGCTGCGGCGGCGGGCGACGCCCCGCGTCCGGCCCTGCCGCTGGAGCAGTATGCCGGTCGCTATGACGACGCCTGGTTCGGCCCCGTCGAGGTGCGGCTGGACGGAGAGGACCTGATCATGGACCTGGGGTCGGAGGCGATGAGCGGGCGGCTGCGCCATGTCGACGGCGACCGTTTCATCGCCGTCTGGCGGGATCGGGCGCTGAATGCCGACGCCTATGTCAACTTCCGCCTCGACCCGCGCGGCCAGGTTCGCGACATCGAAATGGCCCCCGTGTCGGCGCGCACAGACCCGTCGTTCAATTTCAGAGACCTGCGTCTGGTCAGGGCAGCGAAGCAGCCGTAGGGAAGAGAGATGACGCGTCCCTACGCCCCCCCTGCCAGCGACGACGAAGCCGCGACGGGCGGCGCCGCCCTGCGCCGCATCCGCAAGAGTCGCAAGCTGACGCTGGAGCAGTTGTCGCAGCTGACGGGGATACCGACGTCTTCCCTTTCGCGCATCGAGAACACGCGGCTGCGGCTCACGGTCGACAAGATGCATCTGCTGGCCAAGGCGCTGGACGTGCCCGTCGAGCATCTGTTGGGCGAGCCGTCGGCTGGGGCTGATGATGCGCCGGGCGGTGCTGCCCGGTCGTCGACGATCCGAACGGGCGCGGGACGGATGACGGTGGACCGTGCGCCTGATCGCCGGCCCGAGCGCTTCTGCGACGCCATGGTCCACTATCTGTTCGGAGCGGACGAAACCCGCGCGCTCGACTGCGGCCATTTCCATTTTCAGCCGGTGAGCGTTTGGGAATCCGAGTTCGTCCGTCACCCGGGCGAGAAGGTCGTCTACGTCGTCAAGGGTACGGCCGTGGCCTATGTCGAGGGGCAGGAACCTGTCCTGCTCGAGGAAGGCGACGCCATGCACATGGACTCCTCCGCCTGGCACAGCGTCGTCGCGGTGAATCAGCCCGCCGAGGTGCTGGTGACCTATTTCCACGGCGGGGGACGGGGATACGACGCCTTCGAAAGCCGGGTTTTCTCGCGCGAGGCCTGGGCCGCGTTTTCCGGGGTCGGCGCCGAATAGGCCGTTGTGTGCCGATACGGGCGAGCGTGCGCATTAGCGCCCCGTTTTTTCGTTATTTCCGGGTGACTTAAGCCGCTTCCTGGTAGGAGGTGGGCGTAAATTTGCAATTGCACATGGTGAGTTGTGCCGATTTTGCAAATTTCATTCTTGCCTTGTGCAAAATTTCACGAATATTGCTGTGACTGCAAAACGAATTCTGGGAGGGATCGTGAAGCTCACAGCCTTGAGGCGCCGTCTGGATCTGACGACGCCGTTCCGTGTGTCCTTTGGCGAAATCTCCGGCATGGACGTGGTCGCCGTGGCTCTCGAAGGCGGGGGCGTCGTCGGCCGGGGCGAGGCCTGTCCGATGCCGATGTTCGGACATACGGCTGAGGCGGTGCAGAACGAGCTCGCCCTTATCGCGCCTGACATCGAGAGCGGCGCCGTTGATCGGCTTGAGTTGCAGACGCGCCTGTCGGCGGGGCCGGCCAGAAACGCTCTTGACTGCGCCTTCTGGGATCATGAAGCCAAGCGCACGGGCCGCTCGATCTGGGAACTGACCGGGCTGACGGCGCCGGCTCATCTGGCGTCGGACGTCACGATCGGGATCGAGACGCCGGAGGAGAGCGCGCGCCTGGCCGCGACGCACCGCCACGCGGGGATGATCAAACTGAAGCTGGGCGGGCCGGACGACATGGCCTGTGTGCGCGCGGTGCGTGCCGTCCTGCCGACGACCCGGCTGTTCGTGGACGTCAACGGCGGCTGGACGCTGGAGCAGTTGAACGCCCTGGCCCCGGAACTGGCCGCGCTGGACGTCTTCATGATCGAGCAGCCTCTGCCGCGTGGTCAGGACGAGCAGCTGGACGGCTACACCGGCCCTGTGCCGCTGTGCGCCGACGAGTCCTGTCAGGATCGAGCCGATCTGGACCGGCTGGAGAGCCGCTATGCCTACGTCAACATCAAGCTCGACAAGACCGGCGGCCTGACCGAGGCCCTGGCCCTGGCCCGCGAGGCCGAGGCGCGGGGCATGAGGCTGATGGTCGGCTGCATGATGGGGTCCGGCCTGGCGATGGCGCCGGCCTACCTGGTCGGCACGTTGTGCGAGGTCGTCGATCTGGACGTGTCCCTGCTGTTGAAGAACCCGGCGGACGCCGCCGTGCGCCATGACGGGCGCCGGCTGAGCCTGTTCGACCGGGCCGTGTGGGGTTGAGGACATGATGAAATCGGGAGGGAGAACCAAGATGAGCGGCAAGAACAAGTATCTGGGCGTGAGTTCCCTGGCGGTCGTTCTGGCGCTGACGGCGTCGTCGGCGGCGGCGCAATCGGCTCCGGGGGCTGCGGACCCCGCCACGACGGTCGACGACATCGTGGTCACGGCGCAGAAGCGGTCGCAGAACCTGCAGGACGTGGCCAACTCGGTCGCCGCCCTGTCCGCCGCCGAGATCATGGAGACGGGCAAGAACGGTCTGGCCGACATGGTGGCGTCGGTGCCCAGCCTGTCCATGGTGTCCCAGGGGCCGGGGCTGTCCACCATCGCCCTGCGGGGGATTTCAACGGGCGGCGTGCGCAACGACGAGCCCCAGAACAAGGAGACGGTCGGGGTCTATATCGACGAGACGCCGATCTCGGTGAACGGCTTCAACCCGGACCTGGGCCTGTATGACCTGTCGCGGGTCGAGGTTCTGCGCGGACCGCAAGGCACCCTGTATGGATCGGGCGCCATGGGCGGCGCCATCCGCATTATCACCAACAAGCCGAACCTGACGACCTTCTCGGGCTCAGCCGAAGGCTCTGCCTCGCACACCCGTCATGGCGAGGCCAACTACAGCGCCAAGGGCATGATCAACCTGCCTCTGGTCACAGACATCGTGGCCCTGCGCGCGGTCGCCTATCATACCTATCAGGGCGGCTATATCGACAATACGGCGACGGGCGAGGACAACCAGAACGACGCCACGACGACCGGGGCCCGTCTGCAGCTGGGGGCGCAGCTCAGCCCCGACCTGCGCGCCAACCTGACCTATATGTATCACGACCTGGAGACGGGCTCGCGGGCCAGCCAGTCGGCGCCGTATCAGCGCAACATCCGCGCCTTCGACGGCCTGACCGACCGGATCAACATCTTCAACGCCGCTCTCGACTATGACCTGGGCTGGGCCTCGATCAATTCCTCGACCTCCTTCCTGAAGAAGAAGAACACCAACCGCACCAGCCTGGAGTTCCTGACCGAGGCGGCCCTGGGGCTGGATTCGCCCGCGCCCCTGGTCGACACGACCGAGATCGAGGACTTCTCGCAGGAGCTGAGGATCGCCTCCAGCGGCGAGGGCCGCCTGAACTATATCGCCGGCGTCTTCTATCAGGACCGCAAGCGCGACTATACGCAGGACGGCGTCGTGCCGGGTCTGGACGCCCACGTCGGCGCTCCGTCGTCGGACTTCGGCGCGCCGGGCGTGGATCAGGTCTTCTACGGCTTCCAGAACATTCGCCAGAAGCAGAAGACGGTGTTCGGCGAGGTCTCCTACAAGATCACGCCGCGCCTGACGGCGACGGCGGGCCTGCGCTATTTCGACTTCAGCGAGGAGTATGAGACCTTCTCGTCGGGTCTGCTGAACGGCGGCGTGTCGCGTTACTCCGGCGAGTTTTCGGAAGATGGGTTCACGCCCAAGTTCAACCTGTCGTTCGACGCCACGCGCGACAGCATGGTCTATGTCCAGGCGTCCAAGGGCTTCCGCCTGGGCGGGGTCAACACCACGGTTCCCGCCGATCTGTGTCGCGCCGACCTGGACAAGCTGGGCCTGTCGGAGACGCCCGGCAGCTTCGGTTCCGACTCGGTGTGGAACTATGAGATCGGTTCCAAGAACCAGTTCATGGACCGTCGCCTGACCGTGAACGCCAGCGCCTATTACATCGACTGGACCGACATCCAGACGACGATGAGTCTGCCGTCCTGCTCCTTCTCGTTCCGCACCAATGCGGGCAAGGCGCGCAGCATCGGGACCGAGATCGAGACCCGTTTCGCCGTCAACGACGCCCTGGATGTCTACGCCACGGTGGGGCTGACCGATTCCACCCTGACCGAGGACGTGCCCTTCACCACCTGGTCGGACGGAGATCACGTGCCCGGCGTGGCGCGCGAGCAGGTCAGCGCGGGTCTGCGTCAGGCCTTTACGGTGTTCGAACCGCGCGACGCCTTCGCCCGGGTCGATTACAGCTACACCGGCAAGATGAACACGCGCTTCGACGTCGAGAACGCCAACAACCGCGAATATGGCGACTATCATCTGGTCAATCTGACGGCCGGGGTTCGCCTGCCGGGTCGTCCGATCGAGGCGTCGATCTTCGTGCGCAACCTGTTCGACGACGACGGCCGCGTTCTGGCCAGCCCGGTCAGCATCACGGGGCCGGAAAGCTGGATCACGGTCCAGCCACGCACCATGGGCTTTACCATCCAGGCCTATTTCTAAACCTGGACGCGACGTCTTGCCTCGAATGGGCGAGACGTCGCATCGCCACCACGGCCAAGGGGAAAGCCGAGCGTCATGAGCATCGCCGCCAGCGAAAAGAGCTTTCTGGGTCAGCCGCGCGGACTGACCGTCCTGTTCCTGACCGAGATGTGGGAGAAGTTCTCCTTCTTCGGCATGCGGACCCTGCTGGTCTACTACATGACCACCACCCTGCTGATCGAGCAGGGCCGAGCCTCGATCATTTATGGGCTCTACACGGCGGTCATCTATCTGACGCCCATCTTCGGCGGGGTGCTGGCGGACCGCTGGCTGGGGCGCCGACGCTCGGTGGTCTTTGGCGCGTCGATCATGATCCTGGGCCACTTCATGATGGCTTCGGAGGCGCTCTTCTATCCGGCCCTGGCGGTCATCGCGATCGGCAACGGCCTGTTCCTGCCCAATCTGCCGGGGCAGGTGGCTGGGCTATACAAGCCCGATGATCCGCGGCGAGGCAGCGCCTACAATATCTACTACATGGGCGTGAACCTGGGGGCCTTCATGGCGCCTCTGGTCTGCGGTGCGGTGGGCGAGATCTACGGCTGGCACTGGGGCTTCGCCCTGGCGGGTGTCGGCATGGCGGCGGGCCTGGCCATCTATCTGTTGGGCGGACGCTACCTGCCGGCCGATCCGCCGCGTGCGGCGCGGGGCGAAAAGGTCAAGGGCGGCGGGCTGGACCGTTCGTCGCTGTGGCTGTTCGGCGGCGTGATTCTGGCGGTGGTGGTCTTCCGCGTCGCCTATGAGCAGGTGGGCAATACCCTGGCCCTGTGGATCGGCAGCGATGTGGACCGCTCGCTGGGCGACTGGTCCATTCCGATGACCTGGTTCCAATCCCTGAACCCTCTGCTGGTCTTCTTGCTGACGCCGATCCTGGTCACGGCCTGGGACCGCTCGGCCCGGAAGGGGCGGGGGATGTCGTCGCTGGCCCGCATGGCGACGGGCGCGGCCCTGGTGGCGGGCGCCTTCTTCGGTTTGGCTCTCGTCGTGGCGGTTTCGGGGCAGGGCGCCGTCCACTGGCTCTGGCTCGCCGCCTTCTTCCTCCTGCTGACCAGCGGAGAGCTGTTCATTCTTCCCGTTGGCCTGGGCCTGTTTGGTCGCCTTGCGCCGGCGCAGATGACGGCGACCATGATCGCCGCCTGGTTCCTGGCGGCCTTTGCCGGCAACCTGCTGGCGGGCCTCGTCGGCTCGACCTGGAGCGCCATGTCGCCGAGCGCCTATTTCGCTTTGATGGGCGTGGTCGCCAGTGTCGCGGTCATACTCCTGTGTGGGCTGATCCGACCGTTCAGAAAGCTGGAAGCTTAGGCGTTTCTTCGGTAGGTTTATGTCTCATTCTGGGGCATTAATTGTAATATTTTTCAATAATTTGTGTATATTTACGAAACTAACTTGTCAGGATTTCTGAGGCTTCGGGAAAGCGCTGGGCAAGGCGTGACGCCCAGGCCGCTGACAGGGGGCGAGGCTGCCGGGCTTCTCGTGGTCGCGCCAGGACAAGGGCGGCCGCTTCCCGATGAGCAGGCCAGTCCATCAGGAACCGCATGGCCGCCTCGAAGTCTGGGTGGGCCGTAGCGTGAGCGAAGGCCAGGTCGAGGGCCTCGACATCTTCGAAATCGGGAAGGCGTGAGAGGTAGTCCCGAAGAACCGGCGCCGACAGGTCGCGCTCGAACAGGCTCCAGCGGAGCGCTTGGGCTTCGTCGCGGTCGCCTTCGGCGTCGAGCACGTCGATGGAAACCGTTTCCCAGGCGGGCGTCAGTCGAGGCGCGCCATCCTTCTGGTGGCGACCGAAGGTCCTGGGGCGGTTGAGCGGGGATGGACTGAGTGCCGCTTCCAGAGCCGCGCGGGCTTCGCTGACGCGGCCGGCGCCAAGGAGGCGGCGGGCGATGTCGGCG
Source organism: Brevundimonas bullata (assembly GCF_003350205.1). Lineage (GTDB taxonomy): Bacteria > Pseudomonadota > Alphaproteobacteria > Caulobacterales > Caulobacteraceae > Brevundimonas > Brevundimonas bullata. The sequence continues at coordinate 18,476 of NZ_QLLC01000019.1, forward strand.
GCCGTATCCGGTGATCCGGCCTGCTCGGGCGTGACGAGCGAGAGCCAGAGGTCGAGGTCGTCGGCCCGATCCGCGAGGCGGCGCAGCAGGTTGCGACCCGCCGGGATCTTCCGGGCTGATGCGTCCAGGCTGTCCAGCAGCCGGCGCGCCGTGACCGGACCCAGGGCGTCGCCGGACGCAGAAATCCAGCGCGCATAGTCCTGCGGACGTCGGTGGAGCGCGTCGACCAGATCGCGCAGGGCCTCGTCTCCGGCGGCTTCAGCGAGGGCAAACAGATCGGGCGCAGCGGCCTCGAAGGCGGCGGGCAGTTCGCCCTTGGTGTCCTTCACGCGGGCGGCGAGGCCGGGGTAGAGGTCGAACCAGCGAACAAGGACGGCCAGCGCCTCGCCGGGCGCTTCGGGCGCCAGCCGCGCGACGATCATCTCGCGGTGCGCGTTCAGGTCATCGATCAACTCGCCGCGCTTGCGCCAGGATACGCGCGTGCCGGCCACAGAGACGGCGGTGATGCGCTTGGCGATCTCGAGGGCGAGGAGGTCGGGGCCAGCCTCAGCCGCCAGTTCGAGGCGAAGGCGGCGCTTGAGATTGGCGTTTCCGGCGCCGGCCTCGATCAGCAGGTCCGCCAGCCGGGGCGCGCCGAGATGGACGAGGCTGGCTGCGGAAAGCCGGGTCGAGATCCGAGATTGTCGCGCCATGAGGTCCTTTTGCCGGGAGTGAAACGCCCTCGGGCGTCTATAGCACGCTCTTGCTGACGCCGATCAAAGTGAGGAGGAGGCGCCGGCGCCTCCGCCGTGTAGAAGACGCCGCAAGAAGGCCGACAGTCGGCTGAGAAGAAGAAGCCCATGCCCAAGGTCAACGACACGGTTCACATCCGCTTTTCCATGCGCGGAATGTCAGGGCCGTTCTGGCAGACCAACGCCACGGTGGCTTCGGTCTCTGGCGGGTCATTGCTGCTGGATGGTCTGGATCGCCAGGTTCCGGCCGCCGCGTCGGAGCTCAAGCCGGCCGGAGCGGGGCGATGGACGCTCGACTGGGAGGTGCGGCGTCGACCGTGAGGCTTGCTCCGTGGCAAGCTCGTCATCGGCATGGCTCACGGGTTATAGCGACGTCTGCCTGCTAGGTGATTTCTGGAGATGTTTGAAAATATCGCAAAAACAAGTTGTTGATCGTGTTTTTTACTGTAGAGCGATAACAGTCGGCTTGGAAGCCTAGGCTCATCGTGTCCGTGTCGTGAACAAGATCGTCAGCATTTTCGGCGGGGTGGCGGCGGCGCTGATCGCGTGTTCGGCCGTGGCTGAAAACGCGGCGGGTCAGACCTTTGTCATACCCGCCCAGCCGCTGGATCAGGCGCTCGCGGCCTTCTCGGTCTCGACCGGGCTGCAGATGCTCTATGATAGTTCACTGGCGGCTGGTCGGCGGTCGTCGCCGGTTTCGGGTGCGATGCAGCCGCGCGAGGCGCTGGTTCTGATGCTTGCGGGGACAGGGCTGACGGCGCGGTTCACCTCGGCGGGGGCGGTGGTGATCTACGCGGGATCGACCTCGGCGGTGACGTTGAATCCGATCACGGCGACGGCGGCGCCGGTCGTCGGCCGGGCGGGCGTGAGCCCAGAGGCGCGGGCCTATGCCGAGGCGGTGCAGCGGCAAACGGTCGAAGCTCTGCGTCAGGACGCGGGGCTGTCGGGCGGCGACTATGCCTTGAGCGTGCGCTTGTGGGTGAGCGACCAGGGCGCGGCGCGGCGCGTTGAGGTTTTGCGCGGTTCGGGCGACGCAGGGCGCGACGCCGACTTTATGGCTCTGGCCTCGGGGTTGCGGTTTCCAGTCCCGCCGCCGGACCTGCCGCAGCCGATGCGGATCGAGTTTCGCGTCCGCCGGCGTCACTGACATATCAGCGTCACCGTTCTGTCGCCGGTGACGGTTTAGGGAGGCGGGGTTCCAGCGGCTCTGACGGCTCGACCTCCATCCATGACGCGAAACTGGCTTCTTGGCGCTATGACGTCGGCGGCCCTGCACGGCGGGGCGGCGGCTGTTCTGCTGGCGTCGGCGGCGATCCCGCAAGGCGCGCCGGCGCCCGAGGCCCAGCCGCACGCGATCAACGTGGAACTGATCGACGCGTCTCGGCGACAGAGCGGCGACAGCGACCGGATCGAAAGACAGTCCAGCGCCAGCGAGGCGGTCAGCGCGCCGGAGGAGGCGCTGGCGCCGTCCGCGACCGGCGCAGCAGCCGCCGACCCAGCGAGGGCGCCCAGTGGAGGCGAAGCGGCCATGCCGGCGGCGGCCCCCGATCCCGGCGCGATGTCAGACTACTACCGCCGGGTCGAGAGCCATCTGGCGCGTTTTCACGCCTATCCGGCCGCTTTGTCCGGCGCGCGTCCGACCGGCGTGGTGCGGGTCGGTCTGATCGTCCAGCGCGACGGGCGGGTCATGGACGCCTGGATCGAGACCAGCTCGGGCGTTGCCCCTCTGGACGAAGCGGCGCTGCAGACCCTGCGGCGCGCCGAGCCTCTGCCGGGACTGCCCGCGACCCTGCCGGGGGCGATCGATCTGATCGTGCCTTTGCGTTACGCCGCCTCGACGAAGGCCAGCGGCGCGCGGACCGGCGAATGAGCGCGCGGTCGTGGTGACGGACGCCGCCGCCCGTCTGCGGGGCCATCTGGTCGAGAAGTACGAGACCCTGCTGAGCGGCCTCAGCGCGCGGCTGGGCTCGCGCGAGCAGGCGCGCGATGCGCTTCAGGACGCCTATGTGAAGCTGTCGAGCAGCGGGCCGCAGGACGAGGTGCGCCACCCGACCGCCTATCTGTACCGTATGGCGCTGAACATCGCCGCCAATGCGCGACGACGCGACCGGCGGCTGCTGGGCTTTGACGAGGTCGCGGCCCTGCTGGACGTGCCGGACGAGAGCCCTGACCCGGCGACCGTGGCCGAGGCGCGGTCAGATCTGGCGACGGTCAAGGCGGCGATGGCGCGGATGCCGGCGCGACGTCTGGCCATCTGCACCGACGCCTGGCTGGACGGCCTGTCGACGGTCGAGATCGCCGAGCGTCACGGCGTCGCCCAGCGCACGGTGCAGCACGAACTGAAACAGGCGACGGAGGCGTTGCAGCGCATTCTTTCTCAACCCAAGGTCATATCCTTGCGCCGTTCCGAAGATGGCGTGTCATGAATTACAGGGGCGGCTCAGAGGCCGGACATGAGCGGCGAGATCAGCAGGTGAGCGACGCAATCGCCGAGCAGGCCCAAGCCTGGGTGCACCGCCTGATGTCAGGCGAGGCGACGCAGGACGACGCCCTGGATCTGGCCGTCTGGCGCCAGGCCGACGCGCGCCATGAGCGGGCCTTTGTTCAGGCGGCGCGGCTGCACAAGGCGGCGCGACAGGCGGCCTTGGAGTTGCGCGACGAGCAGGCGAAACAGCCGATGAAGGCCCAGAGGGGGCTCAGCCGTCGCATGGTGGTGGGCGGGGCCATCGCCGCCTCGGCCGCTGGCGTCGCCATTCTCGCGGAACGGTCAGGCGCGACGCGCTTTGCGCCGCCGCCCGCCGACTTCATCACGGCCAAGGGCGAGACGCGGCGCGTTGACCTGGCGGCGGGGGTGTCGATTGAGATGAACACCCTGACGCGGATCGCCCTGCGGCCTCAGGCGGGAGAGGGCGCGTTTGAACTGCTAACGGGGGAAGCGGTGGTCACTATCGAGCGGCCTGACGCCCCCCTGTCGATCTTCGCCCAGGACGGCGAGACCACGGCGTCGCAGGCGCGGCTGGCGCTGCGCTGTCTGGACGGTCAGGTGCGGGTCTCCTGTCTGGAAGGCGCGGCCCAGGTGCGCTCGGCGGGGCAGGCGGCGGCTTTGCCCGCGCGGCACAGCGTGACCTATGATCAGACCCGGCTGCAGCCGCCGACGGCCATCGACCTCGAGGCCGAGGCAGCCTGGCGTCGCGGTCTTCTGGTCTTCCGCGACCAGCGCCTCGGCGACGTGATCGAGGAGATCAATCGCTATCGCACCGGGCGCATCGTCATCGCCGATCCGCGTCTGAGAAACCGTCGCGTCAACGGCGCCTTCCACACGGATCGGATCGATCAGGTCATCGACCAGATGCGCCTGGCCTATGGGGTTCGGGCCACGCGCCTGCCCGGCGATGTGGTCCTCGTGGCCTGACGAAACAGCACATAAGCGACTGGAAAACGTCGCGAAATCTTCACGCTAAATCTTTGCGCCTGTGTCGGGCGCACGTGTCTCTCCCCTGACGACCAAGTGCGGGGCGTCGGTCGCAGCAGCGGCCGTCGCGTCACGGGGGATTGATGCTGGTTTACAAGAGACATTGCGCGCTGAGAGGCGCGGCGAGCGCCCTGGCGCTGGCCGCTGTTCTGGCTGTTCACGCCTCGCCCGCGACGGCGCAGGAGACGGCGAGCTTCGAGGTTCGCGCCTTTCAGGTGAAGGGCAACACCGTCCTGCCGCCTGAGGCGGTGGAGCGGGCCGTCTATCCCTTCATGGGGCCCGGGCGGACCTCGGACGACGTGGAGGCGGCGCGCGCCGCGCTTCAGGCGGTCTATGAAGAGCGCGGCTTCATCGCCGTGTCGGTCTTCATTCCCGAACAGTCGGTCGAGGGCGGCGTCCTGATGCTGGAGGTGGCCGAACAGGCCATCGGTCAGGTGCTGGTCGAGGGGGCGAAGAACCCCGACGCCGTGCGCGCCCAGGCGCCCTCGCTGACGCCGGGTCAGACGCCGAACCTGCCGGCCTTCCAGCGAGACGTGGTGGCGCTGAACCAGAACCCGTCGCGGCGGGTGACGCCGGAACTGCGCGCAGGCGTGGCGCCGGGCACGCTGGACGTGGTGCTGGCGGTCGAGGAAAGCTCGCCCTGGCACGGCTCGCTGGAGCTGAACAACTATTCCAGCGCCTCGACCACCCAGCTGCGGGCGGCGGCGTCGCTGCGTCATGACAATATGTGGGGCCGAGGCGACAGCCTCAGCCTGTCGGCCCAGACGGCGCCCGAACGGACGACGGACGGCACTGTCTATTCCGGCAACTATCTGATGCGCCTCGGCGTCGGCACGCAGTTGCTGGCCTATGCGGTCCATTCCGACAGCGACATCGCCGTGGTCGGCGGCACCAACGTCATCGGCAAGGGCGACCTGGCGGGACTGCGTCTGATCCGCGCACTGGGCGGCGGCGACGGCTTCTATCATTCGCTGACGCTCGGGTTCGACTGGAAGAGCTTCAAGGAAGACGTGATCCTGGGCTCGGACCGGGCCGCCGCGCCCATCGAGTATTTCCCGCTGATGGCCTCGTGGCGCGGCGACTGGAGCGGCGAGGCGCGGCGCAGCGACCTGACCTTCAGCGGCGTCCTGGGCGTGCGCGGCCTGGGTGACGACAAGTGGGCCTTTGACGCCAAGCGCTACAACGCGCGCCAGAGCTTCTTCACGGTCAAGATCGACGCCTCGCACACCGAGGAGATGGTCCACGACCTGCAACTGACGGCCAAGCTGTCAGCCCAGTGGACCGACCGCCCGCTGATTTCCAACGAGCAGTTCGGCATCGGCGGCCAGAACTCGGTCCGCGCCTATCGCGAAAGCGAGGCCATGGGCGACTACGGTCTGGCCACGCAGCTGGAGATGCGTTCGCCGCCGCTGCTGGCCGACTGGCCGGGCGTAGATGAGCTGCGTCTCTACGGCTTCTGGGATGCGGGCTTCGTCGGCATCCACGATCCGCTGCCGGGTCAGAAGGGCGAGACCCTGCTGATGAGCGCCGGCGTCGGCGGGCGGCTGCGCCTCTTCCAATACCTCAACGGGGCCGTCGATGTCGGCACGCCCCTGATCTCCATGCCGGGCCGCGATGCGGGCCTGGTTTCCGTTCGCTTCCGCATCTGGGGGGAATTCTGATGGCTTTGACGATGACCAAGAAGGGGCTGCTCGGCGGCCTCGCCGCCGCCGTGCTGATCGGGGCCGCGGCCCCGGCCGCCGCAGCGGGCTGGTGGCAGGCGGACTATGCCTACCGCACCAAGATCAACCTGAACGCCCAGGCGGCGGGCGTGACGGGCGAGGTGGCCCGCGCCCCCGTCCTGATCCGCCTGCACACCGGCAATTTCGACTTCGCGGACGTCAAGGCGGACGGCTCGGACCTGCGCTTCGTGGCGGGCGACGACCGCACGCCTCTGGCCTTCCACATCGAGAAGTGGGCGCCGGCTGAACAGCAGGCCTTGGTCTGGGTCGATGTGTCGAACCTGAAGCCGGGCGCCGCCTCGGCCATCTACGCCTACTATGGTAATGAGAAAGCCGAGGCCGGCCAGAACGCCGCCGGGACCTTCGGCGCCGACTACAAGCTGGTCTGGCACTTCGACGGCGCCGGCGCGCCGCAGGACGCCACGTCCAACGGCCTGAACGGCGTCGGCGGCGAGGGCCGCAATACGGGCGGTCTGATCGGCCAGAGCCTGACGCTGGACGGCGCTGCTGCTGTCTCGGCGCCGACCGAAGCCTTTGCGCAAGGGCCGGTCTCGGTCAGCTTCTGGGTCAAGCCGGGTTCGGACGGTCAGTTGCTGGCCCTGCCGGGTCTGGCCCTGACGTCGGAAGGCGCGACCCTCTTCCTCGACGCCGCCGGCCAGCGCAGCGCAGGCGCGGCGCTTCCCGCCGGAACCTGGGCCCATGTCGCCCTGGTCAACGACGGCCAGAAGTCGACCCTGTTCGTCAACGGTCAACCGGCCGGCGAGGTCGCCGGTGCGCTGGCTTCCGGTCCGGCGGTTCTGGGTCAGGGCTTCGCCGGCGAGATCGACGAGTTCCGCGTGGCGGGCGTGGCCCTGCCGCAGGCCGCCTTCCAGTTGGCGGCCGCCAGCGAAGGGCAGGGCGCCAAGCTACTGACCTTCGACACGGCCGAGCAGACCGAAAGCGGCGGCCACAACTACTTCGGCATCCTGTTCAAGGCGCTGACGGTCGACGCCTGGGTGGTCATCATCATCCTGGGCTTCATGCTGGCCCTGGCCATCTGGGTCATGATCTCCAAGGGTCTGATGTTGGGCCGCACCACGCGCGCCAATGAGGAGTTCCTGGACGCCTATCGCCAGTCGGCCCGCGCCTCGAACGGTCATGACGGTCTGGGCGATCTGCCCGCCAGCCTGAACGCGCATTCGCCGTTGGCTCGCCTCTATCAGATCGGTCGGCGCGAACTGGGCCTGCGTCTGGCCGAGGGCAGGGCGTCGGGTAGCCGATTCGCCATCCGTCCGCAGTCCATCGCCGCCATCCGCTCGGCCCTGGACGCCGGTCAGGTGCGCGAGAGCCAGAAGCTGAACAAGTGGATGGTGCTGCTGACCATCGCCATCTCGGGCGGTCCCTTCATCGGCCTGCTGGGCACGGTGCTGGGCGTCATGATCACCTTCGCCTCGGTGGCGGCGGCGGGCGAGGTCAACATCAACGCCATCGCCCCCGGCATCGCCGCGGCCCTGCTGGCCACGGTCGCCGGTCTGGCCGTCGCGATCCCGGCTCTGTTTGGCTACAACTACTTGCTGAGCCGGGTCGAGGACGTCACCGCCGACAACCAGATCTTCGTCGACGAGCTGGAAAAGCGCATCGCCGAAACTTGGCAGGATGTTCCCGCCGCCGCCCTCGCGGCGGAATAGGGAGCGCTGACCCATGCAGGTTCAGGGCAAGAAACCCTATAACGAGATCAACATCACGCCGCTGGTCGACCTGACCTTCGTGCTGCTGATCATCTTCATCCTGCTGACCACGGCGGCGGTGCAGGGCATCAAGGTCGACCTGCCGTCGGCCTCGGCCTCCCAGGTGCTGGATCAGCCCAAGTCGCGGGTCATCGCGGTCGCCAACGACGGCACGGTGTCGATCGACGCCGTTCCCGTCTCGATGGCCGAGCTGGAGCAGGAACTGCGCGCTTCCATCGCCTCGACGCCGGACCTCCCGGTGATCCTGCGCGGCGACCGGGCGGTGCAGTACGACCAGATCATGCAGGTGCTGGACCTCTGCTCCAAGGTCGGCGTCGGCAGCCTGGGCATGGCCTCGACCCGCCCGCCCGGCGCGGGGACCTGAGCGCCATGACCTACGCCTATCTGGCGGACGATCCGCCGCCGCCGCCTCGTCGGCGCAGGATCAACTGGCCGGTGGTCGGAGCGGTCGCCGTGCTGGCCGCCGTGCTGGCCGCGACCTTCCTGCGGCCCGCCTCGGTCAGCGAGCGTCAGCGCGAGGACAAGACGGTGCGGGTGGTCCTGCCGCCCCCGCCGCCTCCGCCGCCGCCGCCTGAGGTGGTGCAAGAGAAGCCGCCCGAACCGACGCCGACCCCGATGGATCAGCCGGTCGAGGCTGCGCCTCCGCCGCCGGATGCGCCGTCCGAGCCGACGGTCGGGGACAGCGCCCTGACCGCCCGCGAAGGGGCCGGGCCGTCCAACTACGGTCTGGCGCGCGGCGACGGCTCGGGAACCCGCATCGGCGGGCGTCCCGGCGGCGGCGACGGCGGTTTCGGCGCCTATGGCGAACTGGCCCGTCGTGAAGTGACCCAGGCCGTCCAGGGCGAACGCGACCTGAGCCGGGGCCGCTACTCCGCCCAGCTGGCGGTCACGGTCGATGCCGAGGGCCGCATCACCTCGGTCCGCCTGCTGCGCGGCACCGGCGACGCTCGTCGCGACGCCGCCCTGCAACGCGCCCTGACCGGCCTGAGACTTTCCCGCCGTCCGCCCGACGGCCTGCCCGTCATGCGTATCGAACTGAACGCCCGAAGCGGCGCCTGACCTCCCTGGGGATTACCGTAATGAACCGTCCTAACCGCCTCAAACCGGCCCTGATGGCCTGCGCCGCAGGTCTCAGCCTGCTGGCCGCCCAGCCGGCCTTCGCCCAGACCGTCGACTCCGCCAAGCTGCTGGAGCTGATGGTCGCCAAGGGCCTGGTCACTCGCGAGGAGGCCGACGGCCTGCTGGCCCAGGCGACCGTGGCGCCGACCCCGGCGCCGGTCCCGGCCGGCGGTGTGGCCAACGGGGTGCAGACCATCCCCTATATCCCGCAGGTCGTCCGCGATCAGATCAAGGAAGAACTGCGCGCCGAACTGGGGACGCAGGCTCAGGCCCAGGGCTGGTCGGCGCCCGGCCAGACGCCGGAATGGACGCGCGGCATCACCCTGTCGGGCGACATTCGCGTGCGCGGCGAAGGCGTCTTCATGGACGACAATAACGCCGACATCTTCGTCGATTACGGCGCGATCAACGGCGGGCCCGGCCAGAACATCAACGACAAGACGCCGGGCTATGTCGGCCCGCCCTACCTCAACACCCTGGAAGACCGCCAGCGCGCCCGCATCCGCGCCCGCTTCGGCCTGAAGGCCCAGATCGACAGCTGGATCTCGGCCGAGGTGCGCGTGGCCACCGGCAATGACAGCTCGCCCGTCTCGACCAACCAGACGCTCGGCGGCGGCGACGAGTTCGGCAAATACGCCCTGTGGCTGGATCGCGCGGCCATCCGCCTGACCCCGGTTCAGGACGTGGCTCTGGATTTCGGCCGCTTCGCCAATCCCTTCTGGACCGGCGATCTGGTGTTTGACGACGACCTGAACTTCGACGGGGTGGCTGTCTCGGCGCGCCATGCGCTGAACTCGGAGTTCGCCGTCTTCGGCACGGCCGGCGCCTTCCCCATTTTCAACACCGACTTCAACTTCGGCTCGCGCAATGCGCCGGAAGGCAAGGGCGGGCCGTTCGAGAGCCGGGACAAGTACCTGCTGGCGGCCCAGCTGGGTCTGGACTGGACGCCGCGCGACGACGTGCGCGTGCGCGCCGCCGTCGGCTACTTCAACTTCGACGGCGTGGAGGGCGAGGTCTCCAAGCCCTGCCAGTTCTACGAAACTGTGTGCGACACCGACCCGACGCGTCCGCAGTTCCAGCAGTTCGGCAACACCATGTTCCCGATCCGCAACGTGGTCGCCGATCCGCTGAACCCGATCACCAGCCCCGAGAACCAGTATTTCGGCCTGGCCTCGGCCTATGAGGTGCTGAACGTCCGCGCCAGCCTGGACTTCAACGCCTTTGACGGCGTCGGCTTCCGGGTCGAGGGCGACTATGTCGAGAACCTAGGTCTCGACGACGCCATGATGCGTCTGCGCGCGGTCAACAACCTCGGCCCGTCGACGACCGTTCCTGACCCGACCAACGCCAACGGGACCGTTACTCTGCCCGGCGCCTGGGACGGCGGTTCGTCGGGCTGGTCGGTCAAGCTGACGGCGGGCAGGCTTGACCTGGCGTCGCGCGGCGACTGGAATGTTCACGCCGGCTATCGCCATCTGGAATCCGACGCGGTTCTGGACGCCTTCACCGACAGCGATTTCCACCTCGGCGGGACCAACTCGCAGGGCTGGATGGTCGGCGGCGCCTATGCCTTCGGCAAGAACACGGCGGTCAGCGCCCGCTGGCTCTCGGCCGAGGAGATCGCCGGCGCGCCCCTGTCGGCGGATCGCCTGCTGATCGACCTGCTGACCCGGTTCTGATCCGCGCCATGATGACGGTTTTCGCCCTTCTGCGCTCGATCCTTCGCCGCGTCGCCTTCGACGGGTCGATCGGTCGCGCCTGTGCGGACGCTGTCGTCATGCGCTCTCGGTTCGTCGTCTCGCCCGGTTCACGCCCGTTCCGGGGCGAGGCGATGCGGGCGGGCCGCCTTGGCATATCCCCTGTCAAGGCGCCCCGTCTTCTTCCGCTGCTGGCGCTTGCGCCCGCAACGGCCCTGGCTCAGGAGCCTGCGCCCGCGTCGCCGTTCGCCAGTCTTTGCGTCCAGGTCGATGTCGGCGGTGATCGCGCCGGTCATCTGGATTGCGCCGCCGAGGCGTTGCAACGCGCCGCCCGCATCGCCCAGAGCCAGGCCCGCGCCGCCTTCGAGGCGCCGACGCCGGACGCGCGCTCGTCCGACCTGACCGTCGGCGTCGTCAGCCAGACCGCTGTGCGTCAGCGGCTGGGCTCGAACTTCGGTCAGTCCGTCCATCCCCAGCGTCCCGTGCGGCCCGCGCCGACGCCGCGACCGGGAGGACGCCCATGAGCCGCTCCGACCTTTCCCTTTCTCAGGCCGAGGGCGCCCCGCGCCCCGTCTGCTCCCTCATTCGCCAGACAGCCGCGCTCGCGGCCTCTGCTCCTCTGGAGATCGCCCGATGATCCGTCTCGACTCGCGTTCGCTGCGCCGCCGTCTGCTGGTCGGCGCCTCGCTCGGCTCCCTGATCGTCGCCGGCGCCGCCGAGGCCCAGAACCGGGGCGCCTTCGGCAGCCGGGGCGGGGCGGGCGCCAATCCGACCGCCGCCGTCAGCCAGGCCATCCAGGCCGAGGCCGGTCGCGCGGCTCAGGCGTCGTCCGCCAGCCAGCGCGCCATCGCCTCCTTCGCCCGCGCCGCCGCCACGCGCAGCGCCATGAGCGCGGCTCAGAACGCTGCTCGCGCCGCCGCCCAGGCGGCCCAGAGCCATATCCCCAACGGCCTGGGGCAGGGCGGGCTTCAGGTCGCCGACGGCGTGACCCTGGACCCCAATCTGTGGATCGGCGCCAATGGTCCGACCCAGACGACGGAGGCGGATGGCCGCACCACGGTCACTGTCGGCCAGACCGAGCAGAAGGCCATCCTGACCTGGGACAGCTTCAACGTCGGTCGCGAGACGGACCTGGTCTTCAACCAGCAGGGCCGTTCCGACTGGGTCGCCCTGAACCGCGTCACCGACGCGAGCGCTGATCCGACCAAGATCCTGGGCAGCATCAAGGCTGACGGCTCGGTCTACATCATCAACCGCAACGGCATCATTTTCAGCGGCGCCTCGCAGGTCAACGTCCGCAACCTGATCGCCTCCACGGCCAATATCTCGGACATCCAGTTTCGTGAGCGCGGCATCTACGCGACCGAGACGCCCAGCCCCAACTGGTGGGAGCCGCCGATCCTGATGCCGGCCTTCACCAACGCCGGCGGCGCGGTGAAGGTCGAGGCAGGCGCGCGGATCACCACGACCAAGCCGGCCACGGTCGTCGAGGGCGGCGGCTTTGTCGCCCTGATGGGGTCCGAGGTCGAGAACGCCGGCTCCATCGTCACGGCGCGGGGCCAGACCCTTCTGGCGGCGGGCGACAACTTCATCCTGCGTCCGGGATACGGCACGGCGGGCAATCCGAGTTCGACCACGCGCGGTCAGGAAGTCGCCATTACCCTGAACGCCGGCAGCGACGCCGGCCGGGTGGTCAACAGCGGCGTGGTCGAAGCGACCGAGGGCGACATCACCCTAGCCGGGCGTCACGTGGTTCAGGACGGCGTGGCCATCGCCACCACCTCGGTCAATACGCGCGGCACCGTTCACCTGCTGACGGACCTGAGCGACGCCGAGTCCAGCGTCACCCTGACCGACGACAGCCTGACCCTGATCCTGCCGGAACTGGACAGCGACGCCACGGCGACCAACGCCCAGCGTGACGCCCTGTTGGCGGAATCGGCCCTTGGCGTCGGCAGCACCATCTTGTTGAACAACCAGGGCATCAACCGGCTCAGCTACATGCTGCCGGACCGCAAGGACATGTCGCGGGTCGAGATCTCCACCGGCGGCTCGGTCGAGTTCCAGGGGGCGTCCCAGACCATCGCCCAGGGCGGCCAGATCGCCGTTGTGGCGATGAAGCGCACCACGGTCCACGACGGCGCCGAACTGAACGTCTCGGGCGTGCGCGACGTGGCCATGGACATGGCTTCCAACAATCTGAAGGTGAACATTCAGCCGTTCGAGCTGCGCGACTCGCCGCTGAACCGCGAGGGCGAGGGTCTCAAGAACAACGACGTCTGGATCGATATCCGCGACCTGATCCTGCTACCCAGCGGCACGGGCGGTCATGAGGGGGATCGCTACTATACGCCGGGCGGCCTGATCGAGGTCGGCGGCCATCTGGGCAACACCGCTCACGGCATAGGCGAGTGGGCGGCCCAGGGCGGGACCATCGCCATCTCAAGCAAGGAGATCGTGGCTCACAAGGGGGCGGTGTTCGACATCTCAGGCGGGTCGCTGGACTACGCCGCCGGCTATATCCAATCGACGCGGATGCTGGGCTCGGACGGCAAGCTGTACGACCTCGGCAAGGCGCCGGCGGGCGTGAAGATGCTGGCCGTCGGCAACGCCTTCGTCGTCAATCATGACCGCTGGGGCGCAGCCTTCCAGGAGGTCTATGCCCAGCCCCTGTTCAACTCGGCGCGCAGCGTGCGCTGGGAGGCGGGCTATACGGTCGGGCGCGACGCGGGCGTCCTGTCGCTGTCGGCGCCGACCGTCCTGTTCGACGGCCAGATCGTCGCTGACGTGGTGGTCGGCGACCGCCAGACGGGCGTGCGCCCGACGACCCCGCCGGTCATCAAGGACGGCGTGATCTCAGGTGACTTCCCGCAACGGCTCGACGGCTATGACCTGCCTCAGAACGTCACCCCGCTGGCGGGCGGCCTCTATGTCGGCAACAAGCTGCACCAGACCTATGCGCCCGTCCTGACGCAGGAAGTTCCGTTCGCCAACACGGTGATCTTGGGCGAAGGCGGCGGCGCGGTCGGGGTCGAGGCGGGGGCTGCGCTGACGCCGGACCTGCTGAACACCGTGCTCCTGTCGGCCGAAGCCCTGAGTGAGGCCGGACTGGGTTCGCTGCGCGTCAACGGCGGCGCCATCAAGATTGAGGGCGACCTGACCCTGAGCCCCGGCGGCGACGTGGCCATGCGGGCTCAGACCATCGACGTCGAGGCCGATATCACGGCGCGCAGCGGCTCGATCTCACTGGCCGCGGTTCCGCCTTGCAGCGCGGGCTGCACCGCCGTGACGGACCTGACGGTCGGCGAGGGGGTGACGCTGGACGCCAGCGGCCTGTGGGTCAATGTGAAGACCGGCGGCGACATCCGCGACCTGGCGCACCTCGAAGGCGGCTCGGTCATGCTGGAAAGCCGCCAGGGCAACCTGACCCTGTCGAAGGACAGCCTGATCGACGTCTCGGCGGGCGGGGCTGTCCTGCTGGACGGCAAGACGGTCGGCGCCAAGGGCGGCTCGGTCGGCCTGGCCGTCGGCGCCGAGCTGCGCGCCGTCATGGGCCAACTGACGCTGGACGGCGCCATTCACGCCTATGGCTCAGGCGAGAAGGCAGGCGGCACGCTGACGGTCTCGGCTGCTGGTCGGCCGATCACCATCGGCGAGGCCTTGCTGGGCGGCGGCGAGGAACTGGCTGCGGGCGAGCCCGCGCCCATGGACCTGCAGCTTCTGGAAGAACTGGTGCTGAAGGCCGGCGAGGCCCTGCCGTTCGACTACAGCTATACGGTGGATCGGATCGCCGCCGGGCAGCCCCTGCCGGGCACGACCAATGTCGAGTTCACCGGCATCACCCTGACCGGCGAATGGACGATCCCGGATGGGGTGGAGGTCTATGACGCCGACTACAATATGTATTTCGGCGGGACGGTGTTGCCGGCCGGCTTCTATATCGAGCTGGGCTATGGGCAGTTGCCAGGGGGCACGATCGTTCCGGCCGAAATCTGGCCGGACGGTATCAGCATTCCGCCGGTCGCCTACACCTACGCCAAGGGGGAGATTCTCCAGGCCGATCTGATCCTGCCGGCGGGGCGGACCATCGCCGCCGGGACCGTGTTCCAGACGGCGATCAAGGTCGCCAAGCCTCTGCACCTTGAGGCTGACCTCTTCCAGACCGGCTTCTCTCGCTACGACATCCGCGCAGGCGGCGACCTGCATGTCGGCGGCCAACTGGACGTCAGCGCGCCGGTGCGTCGCTTTACGGCCGACAGCGTCAACATCGCCAGCGGCGCCGCGCCGCAGGACGCCATGGAGCTGTGGACGCCGGACATGCTGCGCGAGGACGCGGCCAACGGCCGGTTCGTCCAGCGTCAGGGGGCCAGCCTCAATCTGACGGCCCACGGCCTCAGCGAGCGCAACTGGATGACCGGCTATGGCAACCCCATGACGGACCCCCGCCCGATCGGCGAACTGGTCCTGGCCGAGGGCGCGAGCATCCGCGTCGACGACGGTCAGTCGGTCAGCCTGACCGCGATGGAGGGCATGAGGATCGACGGCCGTATCGAGGCGCGCGGCGGCAAGGTGACGCTGCTCGCGGGTCGCGAAGAGAACGAACGGCGCGACTATCAGCCGTCGGAAATCGTCTACAACCCGACCACCGCCCTGTGGCTGGGCGAGAACAGCGTCATCGACGTTTCGGGTCGGGGCGTGAGCGCCCTGGGCGCCGACGGCGCGCGCTACGGCCACGTCTCCAAGGGCGGCGAGATCACGGTCGGCGGCAAGCGCGCGGCCTATGTGGTGGTGCGTCCCGGCGCCGTTCTGGACGCCTCGGGCGCCTCGACCGAGATCGACTATCTGACCTCGGCGCTGACGGGCGACAAGGGGACCCTGACGGTCGCCAGCGACGGCGGCGCGATCCGCTTCCAGTCGCAGTACGGCGTCTTCCTCGACGGCGACATGCGGGCCCATGCGGGCGGCGCCGGCGTCTCGGGCGGGCTGCTGTCGGTCACTTTGAACACGCCCTATGTGGCGCAGCTGGGCCTCGGCTCGCGCGACATGCCCGACTACATGCGCCGTCTGCGCAGCATCATCCTGGGCCAGGAACAGGACAGCGGTCTGACGGCGGACCTGCAATACGGCGACTGCGTCACCGGCTGCTGGACGCCGGGCCAACTGGTCGCCGACGCCATGGCCGCCAAGGACGGCATGGCCGATGTGGTCGGTCAGGCGCGTATAGGGGTGGACCAGATCACGGCGGGGGGCTTCGGCAGCCTGACCCTGGACTCGTCGGACGTCGTCCTGCTGGACGGGGCGGTGAACCTGAAGCTGGCGCGCAACCTGACCCTGTCGGGGACCATCGGCGCGATGGGCGACAGCGCAGACCTCGATTCCAGCCTGAGCGCCGCCTACGTCCGCTTCGTCGCCGCCGGGTCGATGAACGGCAACAACCTGGTCCGCTCGGAAGACGGCCGTCCCGCCCTGTTCAAGATGCCGGAGATCGGCGCGGGCCGGCTGACGATCACGGGCGGTCTGGTCGACATGGGCGGGGCCCGTTTCGGCGTCAACGGCTCGATCGGCCTGTCGGGCGGTCGCCAGCTTGACTACGAATACGCCGCGCACGGCCAGATCGACGTGGTCAGCCGCAGCGACATCCGCATGACCGGCGGCGAGGTCAATGCGATCAGCAACATCTCGCTGACCGCCGCCCAGATCTATCCGACGACCGGCGCGACCGCGGCCATCTATGCGGGCAAGTACGTCTACACCATTCCCGGCACGACCAACTCCTACATCTCCCTGGTGCCCGGAGGCGTCGTCAGCTTCCACAAGCTGGAGGGGGTGACGCCCGCCGCGCCGTTGTCGCTCTATGGTTCGCTGACCGTGGGCGCCGACATCATCAATCAGGGTGGGGTTCTGCGTGCGCCGCTCGGCTCGATCGTTCTGGGCGTCGGCGGCGACAAGTTTGTTCCCGGCCTCGACCAGCTGGAGCCCGGCCAAAACTACTGGACCGAAGTATCGGTCACGACCTCGGAAGTGAACCTGCTGCCCGGCAGCCTGACCTCGGCCAGCGCCAAGGATCTGGTCATTCCTTACGGCGGGACCATCGACGGCCTGATCTGGCGTCTGAACGGCGCCGACCTCAAGTCCACCCTGAACAGTCAGGGCGTCACCGTCGTGGGTTCGCTGCGGGCCGATGAAGGTTCGGTGCTTGACCTGTCGGGCGGCGGCACGCCGGCGGGCGCGGGCTTCGTTCCCGGTCGCGGCGGCTCGGTCGACGTCCTGAAGACGGCGCTGGCCAATCTGAGCCCGGCCTTCGAGGGTCTGAGCCACGCCGACAACAAGGTCTACGCCATCGTGCCGTCCTATGGCGGTTCGGTCGCGCCGACGACCATTGACGGTCACGCCCAGCCGGGCGTCGGCCAGCAGATCGTCATTCCGGCCGGAATCGAGGGTCTGGCGGCGGGCGTCTATACCCTGCTGCCCGCCGAATACGCGCTGATGAACGGCGCCTTCCGGGTGGAGCTGGGGTCCAACCTGCCGGCGGGCAGCGGAAACCTGACGCATCTGGCGGATGGGTCGACCCACCTGGACGTGACCACCTCGATCGCCAACACCGACATCCGCAGCGCCCTGAAGGTCGAGGCCATCCTGACGCCGGCCAAGGTGGTCCGCACCTATTCCCAGTACAATGAGACCAGCTTCGGCGAATTCCTGCTCAAGGCGCCGGCGTCGGCTCAGTTCAATAATCCGCTGCCGATCCTGCCCGAGGACGGCAAGACCTTCCTTCTGGCCCTGACCCCGCCCAAGGCCGACAGTGATCGTCCGGCCTTCTCCTTCAAGGGCAAGGGTCTGTTTGATGCAGCCGAGGGCGGCCTGGGCGGCGCGCTCGCCGTCGTCGCCGGCTCCTACTACAGCAGCGGCGACTACACCCTGGAGATCCTGGCCGACGGCGCGACGGGCTCCGAGAAGTCCCTGTCCCTCTATGCGTCCGACCTGAATGCGGTCGGCGCGCGGATCATGACCCTGGGCGGGGTGTCGCACCGGGTCTCGACCAGCCTGTCGAACAGCATCCAGGTGCTGGTCGGCGCCGGCATGCCCAACCAGCCCAACTTCAGCTACAGCGGCTTCGCTGGCGTCGTCGTGCGCGAAGGCGCAGTTCTGGAGGGGCCGCAGGTCCTGCTGGTCGCCGACCGCAACGCCGACATCCTGGTCGAAACCGGCGCACGGATCACGACCCTGGGCAAGGGCGACCCGGCCTTTGACTCGACCATGGGCTACACGCTGATGGCCAACAATGTGAACCTGCTGGCCGTGTCGAACGGCCTGCTGGAGTTCACCAGCAATACGGCCGCCGCCGGCAGCACGGGCGTCATCACCGTTCAGGACGGCGCGTCCCTCTATTCCGACGGCACGCTCAGCTTCGTCACCCCCGGCGCGGTCAGCCTGGGCGAGAACGTCAACTATGGCGCTCGCTACCTGGCCTTCGCCTCGGGCGCTGTGAACATCGGGACCAGCGCGGCCCTGGCCGAGGCGGCGACGGACGGCGTTCTGCCCTCGGGCATCGCCTTGAACCAATCTGTGCTGGACCGCCTGATGGCGGGCGACCAGAGCGCGGGCGCGCCCAAGCTGGAGCGGCTGATCCTGTCGGCCAGCCAGTCGGTCAACTTCTATGGCTCGGTCAGCCTGGACACCCGCGACGCGACCACCGGCGTTTCGAAGCTGCAACTGGTGCTGAACACGCCGGCCCTCTACGGCGCAGGCGACGCGGGCGACGTGGCCCAGATCACGACCGGAACCCTGGTGTGGAATGGCGTTCTGGGCGTCCAGGGCGACCAGTGGAACTCGGCCGTCATCACCGGCCTGCCGGGCGCGCCGATCCACGGCGGGCCGGGCGAGGGGCTGGGGACGCTTAACCTGATCGCCGACCGCATCGTCCTGGGCTACCAGGACGGGCTGGCGATCAGCGCCAACCTGCCGCTGAACCGGCTGGCCCTGGGTTTCAGCACCGTCAACCTGACGGCGACGCAGCGCATCGAGGCCAACCACAAGGGCGACCTGGCCGTCTATCAGTCGCAGGCCGTCTATGGTCAGGCGGGGCAGGGCGGCACGCTGAACCTGACCACGCCGCTGCTGACCGGACAGGCCGGGTCCAGCCTGCACTACAAGGCGGGCGGCGCGATCAACCTGAGCGCGCCTGCGGGCGCCACGGCGGTCGATGCCGCCAAGCCGCAGCTGGGCGCCGAGATCAAGATGACCGCCGCCAGCATCACGGCGGACACCACCATCGCCCTGCCCAGCGGCCGACTGGTCCTGACGGCGACCGAGGGCGATATCGTCCTCGGTCAGAATGCACGCCTCGACATGGCGGGCAAGGCGACCGACTTCTTCGATGAGACCCGCTACAGCTGGGGCGGCGACGTCGAGCTGGAAAGCGCCAAGGGCGACGTCGTCCTATCCTCGGGGTCCAAGATCGACCTGAGCGCCGACTACAACCATGCGGGCACGTTGAGGGTCACGGCGCTGAACGGCGCGGCGACCCTGGACGGGGTCATCGAGGCCCACGCCCGCAACGGCGACAAGGCGCCTGACGCCTCGCTGCGCAACGGCTCCATCGACATCCGCGCCAACGTGGTCAGCGACTTCAAGGACCTGAACGAGCGCCTGACCGAAAGCGGCGTCACCGAGAGCCGCAGCTTCGTCATCAAGACCGGCGACCTGGTCATCGGCGACGAGGTCAAGGCGCGTCAGGTGACGATCGCGGCGGACGGCGGCGATCTGATCGTCAACGGCCGCATCGACGCCAGCGGCGCACGCCCCGGCACGATCCGCCTGTCGGCGCGCGACGATCTGACCCTGGCTGCGACGGCGGTGCTGGACGCCAGCGCCGACACTGTTGTGATCGACGGCTATGGCGCGCCGATCGAGGCGTCCAACCGCGCCAACATAGAACTGGCCAGCGGAGCCGGAACCCTGACCCTGGCGTCGGGGGCGACGCTGGATCTGTCGTCGCCGGACGGCGTGAACCGGGGCCGGGTCGAGCTGAACGCCCCGCGTCTGGGCGGCAATGACATCGCCATTCAGGCGGGCGGCGCGCTGACGATCAAGGGCGCCGACAGCCTGTCGGTCAACGGCTTCCGCACCTATCAACCGGCGGGCGGCGTCATCAGTCAGGCCCTGATGGATGACATCCATCTGGACAGCACGGCCTTCATCAACGCCGCTATCGCCAACCAGGCCCTGTTGGAGCGTCTGGCCGGACTGCGCGCCTATCAGGACGCCTTCCATCTGCGTCCGGGCGTGGAGCTGGCCAGCGCGCCGGGTCAGAGCCTGAGCGTATCGGGCGATCTGAACCTGGCCGGCTATCGCTACGCCAGCCTGAACGCCGACACGCAGATGACCGGCGTCTATGGCTCGGGCGAGGCCGGCGTCCTGCTGGTTCGCGCCGCCGACGACCTGAACATCTACGGCAGCATCACCGACGGCTTCGGCGAGCCTGCGCGCACGCCGGACGACAACGGCTGGGTGCTCTATTCAACCAGCGATGCGGGCGGCGTCGGCGTCTGGCCGGCGGACCATCAGCTGTCGGCCCCGGTCAAGCTGGCCGCCGGCGCCAGTTTCCCGACCGGCGTCAAGCTGACCTTCGACGCGCCGGTCGACGGCTTCAGCGTCCTGGGCAATACGGTGATCGGCGCGGAGACGCGTCTGGCCCAGGCCGTAACCCTGCCGCAGGATTGGGTGGCGACCTCGGCTATCCATCTGCCGGACGGCAGCGTCATTGCACGCGGGTCGATCCTCGAAGCCGGCACGATCCTGCCCGCCGATGCGCGGCTGGAGCAGGGCGCCATGTTCCCGATGACGGTGGCGTTGCAGGCGACGACCTGGCCCAAGGACACGCCCTTGCCGGCGCTGTTGAAGCTGTCCGAGGCGACGCAGCTTCAGGCCGGCGACATCCTGCCGCGCAACACCAATATCGCCATCGCGGGTCTGTTTGGCCTGATGCGCGATCCGGTGGTGCTGGACGCGGCCTATGTCATGCGCGGCGATCCGATCGCGCCGGGCGTCACCACCTTCCTCGGCGGGCGGGATTCCGACCTGGTGCTGGGTTTCGAGATCGAGGTGCGCGACAACAGCCGCATTTTCTCGGGGACGACCATTCCCTTCGACTTCGTCAGCAGCGAGTACGACTACATTTTCGCCACGGGTTGGACGGCGACGGCGCCCATCTGGGCCAGCCGCGCAGCCTTCGAGGCGGGGTCGGCGCCCCTCTATGCGGCAGGCGCGACCGTCACCAGCTATATCGAGCCGGGGGCCTATTACGGCTCGGGAACCGTCATTCCGACCGACGTGGGCGACAGCTTCGGCATCCTGGCTTCGCGGGTGCCTGCCGGGACCCCGATCAATGTGTTCGAGGGCGAGGTCGCGCTGAACCGCAACATCACCCTTGCGGCAGGCGTGACCGTGCCGGCGGGCGTCAACCTGCAGCCGCTTGGTCAGACCTTGCACAACACTCGTCCGGTTCAGGCTGACGGGACGCAGGGCCGAATCTGGGCCGTGGCGCCCATGCTGGCGGCGGGATCGCAGTCCTGGTCGATGCGCTTCGTCGCGGGCGCCGACATCGGTTCATCGGACGGGCGCACCCTGCGTGCGGCGACCGACCTGGCCAATGCAGGCCATTCGGGCGACCTGACCCTGTCGGACCGTCACTACGTCAATCCGCAGGCCACGACGGCGGACGGCTTCTCGCCCAACTGGCTGACCGGCATGAAGCTGATGCAGAACTTCAGCGTCATCCGCACCGGGGTCGGCTCGCTGGACCTACTGGCGGGCGGCGACTACGAGCAGATGTCGCTGTTTGGCGTCTATACGGCGGGCACGCCTTCGGCGGAGATCGGCGGGCTGACGCTGGACGGTCATAACGTCTACAACCAGCCGCGCGGGACGCTGGCGGGGTCCAGCGGCATGGCCAATCCGTGGATCGGTCAGAACTTCGACGGCTACGCCGCCTCGATCCAGGACTATCAGGCCTGGTATCCCGAGCACGGCGGCGACCTGACCCTGGCGGTTCAGGGGCGGCTGACCGGCTACGCTACGGATCGCGACTCTGGCTACCAGCGGGTCGGCAGCGGCTCGGTCGGCAACTGGCTGTGGCGTCAGGGCGGCTATGGCGTCACCGACGGTCAGTCGGCGCAACTGGGGCAGGACGTGCCCACCGCCTGGTGGATCAACTTCGGCGGCTATGTCCCGAACAACGCCGGCAGCTTCAACGACTACGTCAACTTCAACGCTCCCCTGCTGGAAGGCTTCATGGGCATCGGGGCCCTGGGCGGCGGCAATCTGATCGTGCGCGCAGGCGGCGACGCAGGGGTGCATCAAAACTGGGCCCTGAACTCGGCCGGCTATCCCGACAGCAACCTGGGCCGGATCGCCAGCACGGCGCTGAACTTCGCCGTCGGCGGTACCGGGCGTGTGACTTCGGTCATCCGCAACGCCGGCGTCGTCGTGGACGGTACGGTGGTTCAGACCGGCGGCGGCGACATCGACATTCGCCTGGGCGGCACGCTGAACGCCGGAGCGGGCGCGGGCGCGCCTTCGCCCCTGGCGGGCGGCGTCGTCAACCTGCGCGGCGATACGGCCGTCATGGCGGGGGGCGTAGGCGCCACGGCCTACGTCGGCGGGCGGGATGAACTGGACCCGCGTCGCTTTGATCCGCTGCGGACGCCGTTCCAGGACGCCTATGGCGGCATCACCCTGGTTCTGGGGGACGGGAACGCCAGCCTCAACACGCGGGGCGATCTGGTCCTGACCGGCGTCGGCGATCCCGGCTCGACCGTCACCTCTATCGCGGGCGTCTCGGTCGGCTATGTGGATGCTTCGGGTCAGTTCATTCGCCCTGACGGCCTGATCATGCAGACCAGCTTCTCGCTGTGGCGTGACGACACTCGCATCGACCTGTTCAGCGCCGGCGGCGA
This sequence comes from Brevundimonas bullata, assembly GCF_003350205.1. GTDB lineage: Bacteria > Pseudomonadota > Alphaproteobacteria > Caulobacterales > Caulobacteraceae > Brevundimonas > Brevundimonas bullata. The sequence goes on from NZ_QLLC01000019.1 coordinate 40,900, forward strand.
CGTGACGCCGATCACCGGGGGCGACGGCGATGCGGGCGGTCGTGAAGGCCGTTACTGGTATCCGCCGATCCTTCGGGTCACGGCGGCCCAGGGCAACATCTACTGGAACGCCGGTCGATGCGACGACTACAACTGCAGCGCAGGCATCCTGCCGTTGGAGCTGGCGCCGTCGCCGCTGGGCCAGGTCGAGTTCCTGGCCGGGGTGTCGATCCTGGGCGGCGGCTTCCGGGTCACGGACAGCGCCGGCCCGTTCGCCGCCGGTCGACCGATCGCCCTGTCGGGGATGTCCAACGCCCTGGACCTGCTGCCCAATCCGTTCCGTCCGGTGTGGATCACGGAATGGCGCAACTTCGTGACGGCGGACCCGAACGCGGTGAAGCCTGTCCAGGGCAACGCCATGAGCATCGGCGGACTGACCGCCTTCCAGAAGGACACGGCCACGGGAACCCTGATCGCCGGTCGCAAGGCGCCTGCGCTCTTCTATGCGGCGAACGGCGACATCAGCAACGTGAGCTTCGGCTTCATGACCTATGAGGGGCAGTCGCAGCTCTATGTGAACTCGGGTCCGGTCGATCTGCGGGCCTCGCGCGACATCGTCAACCTCGGCACCGGCACGGGTCTGGGTTGCCCGCCGGGTGGTCCGGCGGAATGCCGCGCCGCCGCCTACCTGTTCGGCGTCTTTAACCAGGGCGGTCTTGTGGTGCACAACGACCCCGCCGACATCTCGCTGATCTCGGCGGGCCGGGACATCATCTACGGCAACATGACGGTGGCCGGTCCGGGCAACCTGGTCGTCGAGGCGGGGCGCAACATCTATCAGGCGGACAACGGTCGCTTCACCAGCGTCGGCCCGCTGTTCGACCTGTCGCCCTCGACCCGCAACGGCGGGGCCGGAATCTCGATCCTGACCGGGGTCGGGGCGGGCGGTCCCAACTATGACGTCTTCACCGATCTGTATCTGGACCCGGCCAATCTGGCCGAGGTCGGGCGGCCCCTGGCTGATCAGGCCGGCAAGGTGGTCAAGACCTACGACGTCGAACTGGTCCAGTGGCTGAAGGATCGCTTCGGCTACGAGGCGTCCGGCTCCGAAGACGCCCTGACCTACTTCAACGGTCTGGATCGCCAGCAGCGCGGCGTCTTCGCCCGACAGGTCTATTTCGACGAGCTGAAGGCGGGCGGTCGCGAATACAACGACCCCAATGGTCCGCGTTTCAGCAGCTATCTGCGCGGCCGCAACGCCATCGCCGCCCTCTTCCCCGAGAAGGACGCCCAAGGTCAGGCCATCTCCTACGCCGGGGATCTGACCCTGTTCGGCGGCTCGGGCGTGCGCACCCTGTTCGGCGGCGACATCGAGATGCTGGTGGCCGGCGGCCAGACGGTAGTCGGCGTCGGCGGGGTGGCGCCGCCTTCGACGGCGGGCATCCTGTCCATGGGCTCGGGCGATATCGACATCTATTCGTTGAAGTCGGTGCTGCTGGGCCAGAGCCGGGTCTTCACCACCTTCGGCGGCGACCTGCTGATGTGGTCGGCCGAAGGCGACATCAACGCCGGGCGGGGGTCCAAGTCGACCGCCGTCTATCAGCCGCCGCGCCGGGTCTATGACGGCTACGGCAATGTCACCCTGTCGCCGCCGACCCAGAACACCGGCGCCGGCATCGCCACCCTGAACCCGATCCCGGAAATCCAGGCGGGCGACGTGGACCTGATCGCGCCTCTGGGCACGATCGACGCGGGCGAGGCGGGCATCCGGGTCTCGGGCGACGTCAACCTGGCCGCGCTCCAGGTGGTCAACGCCGCCAATATCGAGGTCCAGGGCGACGCCGTGGGCATTCCGGCGGTGGCGGCGGTCAATACCGGCGCCCTGACGGCGGCCTCCTCGGCCAGCAGCTCGGTGGTGGCCGAGGCCGCCCGTCTGGCCGAACGGGCCCGTCCCAAGACCGGCGACATCCCCGCCATCATCACCAGCCGCTTCCTCGGCTTCGGCGAGTAACCGACAGCGGGAGGGAGGCCGACGCGCCTCCCTCCATGCTCCCCATTCTGACTGGAGTATCCCATGTCCCAGGCCATTGCCCTGCCCCTGTTTTATCGCGACCCGCAGCCGCTCTCGGCCGCCCAGCACGCCGCCTGGCGCCTGAAGGACGGCGACGTCGCCTTCGCCGCCGAAACCCCCTTCGTGCCCGTGGTGGTCGGCGAGATCGCCGCCGCCGCTCGCAGCTATCCCGTCGTCTTTTCAGCCGGGGAGGGGGCGCAGCCCGTGGCCGTCCTGGGTCTGGAGCAGCGCAACCTGTTCGTCGCCGAGGGCCGCTGGATGGACGAAGCCTATGTGCCCGCCTATGTGCGCCGCTATCCGTTCGGCTTCATCTCGACGATCAATCCCGATGGCTTCGCCCTGGCCATCGACGCCGCGTCCGATCGCGTGACCCGGTCCGGCGAAGAGGGAGCGGCCCTGTTCGACGGCGATCAGCCCAGCCAGCTGACGCAGGACGCCATGGCCTTCTGCAACACCTTCCAGGGCGAGGCCGCGGCCACCCGCGCCTTCGGCGAGGCCCCGCGCGCCCAGAACCTGCTGATCGACCGCCGCGCCGACGCCACCCTGCCGGACGGGCGCAAGCTCGGCCTCGACGGTTTCCAGGTGATCGACACGGAACGGTTCGCAAACCTTGACGAGGCTGTCGTGCTGGACTGGCACCGTAGGGGCTGGCTGGCGCTGGTTCACTTCCATCTGGCCTCGCTGGAGCGTTTCGGCGCGCTGCTGACCCTGCAAGCCCAGGCGGCTGCGACCGCTGAACCCGCGACCAAGCCGACCAAGTCAAAGAAAGCCTGATCCATGACCACCCGCTCCATTCTCGCCGCCCTGACCCAAACCCTGGTCCTGGCCGCCGTCGCGGGCGCCGCCGTGCCAGCCGCCGCGCAACAGGCCCAACCTCTGGGCGGCCCGGTCATTCCGGGCGTCTGTCTGCTGTCGCGCGAGGCGGTCTTCGCCAACGCCGCGGCGGGCAAGGCCGCCAGCGCCCGTCTTCAGGAACTGGCCGCCGCCGCCCAGACCGAGATCGAGGCCGAGCGCCAGCCGCTGGAGGCCGAACTGCGCGCCCTCGAAAGCCAGCCCGACAACACCGCCCGCCGCCAACGCGCCGAGGCCCTGGCCGGCCAGTGGCAGACCCTGCAACAGAAGGCCGCCCACGCCGGTCAGGAAGTCGAGGCCACGCGCGTCAAGGCGATGGAGCGGATCGCCAACGAGGCCCAGCCCGCCATCGCCCAGGTCTATGCCACCAAGTCGTGCGGCCTGCTGCTGGACCGCAACTCGGCCCTGGGCGGCAATTTCGCCAACGACCTGACCGCCGAGGTGGTGCAGGCGCTGGACAGCCGCCTGTCGACCATCACCTTCGAACGCGAACGCCTGCCCCAGGCCGCCGCCCAGCCGGCGCGATAGAGCCGTGACCGGCGCTGCAACCCGTCCCAGACGGTCGTCCTGGCGCGCCCTGGCGACCGGGCTGGCCGCCGCGCTCGGGCTTGCGGCGCCGGTTCAGGCCCAAAGCCTGTCGCCGGAGGCTGCGCCCGCTGCGTGGGTCGCCTACGCCGAAGCGGCGACGCACACCTTAAAGACCTGGCTGGAGGAGGACGACGAGGCGGCGTCCAACCTGCGTCTCTACCTGGACCAGACTCGTTCGGGGCCTGATCAGCCGACGCCGTCGCTGGAGTTGAAGCTCTGGATCGCCTCTGACGGCGTGGTGTCGCGCGTCGGCTTTGCTCCTTTGGGCGACCCAGGGGCGGACGCCGATCTTCAAACGTCGGTGCAGGGACGACGATTGCCGCCGCCGCCGTCTGGAATGCTCCAGCCCCTGCGTCTTGCCGTTCAACTGGAAGCGGCCACCTAGCTGGAGGCCTTTTCGAGCCGACGCAGGCTCGGGCGACGCTCGGTCAGTAGGTGTAGGTCAGGTCCACGCCCCACATCCGGGGTTCGGTCAGGCCCACGAACGGCGTGCCCAGTGTCGTGGCGGTGATGTTGTTGACGCCGGTCACATACTGATTGTCGAACAGGTTGTTGACGTAGACGCCGAGCTGATAGCGCGCGTTCGCAGTCCGCCAGTAGAGGCGCGCGTCCGTCCGGTTCTGAGCCTCGGACGGGTCGAACCAGCGGGTCTTCAGGCAAGAGCCCTGGCCCGTCGAAGTGGTGTTGCACCGACCCTCGCCGCGATAGGCGTGGATCACCTGCATGTCGAGCGAGCCCATATCGCCCAGGTTGTGGCGATAGGAGGCGCCGGCGGCCGCCGACCACAGGGGCTCGCCGGTAGGCTGCCCGGCCAGATCGCCGTCGTCGGTGATTTTCCGATTGTAGGTGGCGTCGATGTACTGGGCGTTGGCGAACAGCTTCAGTCCTTCCAGCGGCTCCACGTCCAGTTGCATGTCGAGGCCCCAGGCCGTGTCGTCGCTGGTCTCGATCAGATACTGCGGCACGCTGGAGCCCGCCGGTACGACCAGGCGGATCGATTGCTTGCCGTCATAGTCGTACTGGAAGGCCGAGATGTTGAGGCGGGCCTTGGCGCCCAGGTCGCTCTTCAGGCCGATTTCAAAGTTCTGGACGTCTTCGTTGTCGAAACGCGAGGCCACCTCGACGCTGTTGAAGCCTCCGGCCTTGTAGCCCTTGGCGTAGGAGAAGAAGACCATGGCGCTGTCGGTCAGGTGGTAGTCTGCAACGAAGCGCGGGCTGAGGTCCTCCCACGAATCCGACAGCTTGCAAGTCACGCCTTCCTGAACGGTGACGCCGTTTTCGCACGGCACGCCGGCCAGACCGGACAGGTCGAAGACATAGTCGGCGTATAGATAGCCGAGGCCCGGACCCATGTTGTCGCTGAGCACGAAGTTGATCGTCGGGTCATTGAGCACCGCGTCCAGTCCGGGCGCGACGCGGCGGTCGTTCAGCCACTGGAACGACTTCTTGTCTTGGGTGTAGCGCAGACCGAACGTCAGGTTCAGGCGATCCGTGGCGGCCCAGATGACGTCGGCGAAGAGGGCCGTGGCCTCGAAGTCGCCCTCGTTGATCATGTCCTCCTGCCAGCTGTGGCCCAGGGTGCTGGCGGGAATGCCGGCCATGCCCAGGATCATGTCGGCGAGCGAGAACAGCGGCATGCCGGCCGCATTGGTCAGGATGGTGTTGATGCTGTCGGTGGTGGCGTAGGTGTCGCTGCGCTGCTTGGCGTTTTCGGAATAATAGCTGGCGCCGGCGATCCAGTTGAAGGCGCCGCTTTCACCGGCGAGGCGGAATTCCTGATACCAGGATCGGTTCTTTTCCCGGTTGTTGGTGTCGAAATACAGGTCCGGGCGGTTAGTGCCGTCCTCGTCCTCGCGGTTCTCGGTGGTGAAGCGCCGGACCGAGGTCAGGGAGGTGAAATCAATGTCGCCAAAGGCGTGTGTGATGGTCAGCACGCCCTCGTCGAGGCGGCGCGTCTCGTGGTTGTCGATGACGTCGTTGAAGACGCGTCGCTCGAACGGATTGGTGTAGTCGGCGGGGTCGGACGGGAAGGCGGGCAGGCCGGGCGCCGCCGGGATGGGCGCGACGCCGATCGCCGGGCGCGCATCCTGATCGATCTCGTCATGGGTCCAGCTCAGGATCGCCTGGGTCTGGGGCGTGATGTCCCAGCGCAGGGCCGCGCGGGCCGCCCAGTTGTCTTCGCGATCATAGTCCTCGCCCGTCGCGCTATCGATCAGCCAGCCGTCGCGGCGGTTCACCAGCGCATTGACCCGCAAGGCCATGGCCTCGTTGATCGGCACGTTGATCAGGCCCTCAAGACGGCGCTTGTCATATTCGCCGAGCCGCAGACCCAGCCGGGCCTCGAGCTCGTCGCTGGGCTTGTTGGTGGTGATGGAGACGGCGCCTGCGGCGCTGTTGCGGCCGAACAGGGTGCCCTGCGGCCCCTTCAGCACCTCGACCCGCGCCACGTCGCTGAACGCCAGCAGGGCCGCGCCGGATCGGGCGGCATAGACCCCGTCGATATAGACCCCGACCGCCGGGTCGGTCCCGACGCCGAAGTCCGAGGTCGCGACGCCGCGAATGCTGTAGCGCGCCTGGGTCGGGCTGGTGTTCGAGACCGACAGGCCGGGCACGAAGGCGGCCATGTCGCCCATGTCGTCGGCGGCCAGCGCCTCCAAGGTCGCGGCGGTGAGCACGCTGACCGTGATCGGCACCTCCTGGAGACTTTGTTCGCGGCGTTGGGCGGTGACGATGACGTCGTCCAGCGACGTCGCCTCCTGCGCCCTGGCCAGATCAGGCCCCATCAGAGCGACTGCGCCCACGCCTGCAGCCAACGTCGCCTTCAGGCAGAATTCCATCTTGATCATAGTCGCCCTCCCAAATCCCCGTTCCCTGAACTTTACGAAACAGAATATTATTCCGTTTGACAAGGGGCTGTGCGCCTATGCGCCCTTGCAGGGGCGTCAGGTCGTGTTAGACGGCCTGTGGAACCGGATGGAGAGGACGACGTCAGTGGCCCCGCGCACGCCGCAAGAGACCACCGCCACGCTGGCCAAGACTTTGGAACGGCGCACGGCGCCGATGCAGCAACGTGCGCGCGACCGGATCGACAGCGTCCTGGCGGCGACCGAACGCCTGCTGGCGACCACCTCTGTGGACACCATCACCACCAGCAGCATCGCCGCCGAAGCCGATGTGCCGGTCAGCTCGATCTATCGCTACTTCCCGAACGTCTTCGCCATCTACAAGGAGCTGTTCGAGACCCTGGTGTCGCAGATCCACGGTCGAATCGCCGAGATTCTTGAGAACCCGCAGTACACCTCCTGGCGCGAGCGTCACCTTGAGGTCATGCTGGTCCTGAGAAGGACCTTGAACGAGGACCCGGCCTATCGGCCGCTGTTCCACCTGATGCTGACCACCCGCGAGCTGCGGATCGTCAAGGAACACGCCAATGCGCAGATCGCGGCCTATCTGGCGGCGCGGTGGGAAAAGGGGCTGGACGGCTTCCATGGCACTGCGCCGCTGGCGGTCGCACGCATGGCCACCGAGATCTTCACCTCATTTGAAACCCTGACCAGCGGCGAGGCCCAGTCGGAATGGACCGACAGCCTGTTCGCCGAGGCCACGCTGGCGCTGGAGCGCTATCTTTCGCTCTATCTGGAAGACCCCGCCTGAGACGCAACCTCAGGTCACGCGCCGCAGCAGCGCCAGCTTGGACTTGGAGAAGGGCGGATAGCGGACGCTGGCGTCCAGGGCGAAGCTGCGCCTCAGCACGGCGCGGCGGTGGCTGAAGGTCTCGAAACTGTAGCGTCCATGATAGGCGCCCATGCCGCTGGCCCCGACGCCGCCGAAGGGCAGGTTGGGGTTGGCCATGAAGACCACGACATCGTTGATCGTCACGGAGCCTGATCGCGTCGAGGCGATGATCCGGTCGGCAGTCGCCTTGTTCCTGGTGAAGGCATAGAGGGCCAGGGCCGGCGACCGGGCGTTGATGGCCGCCAGCGGCGCATCCAGTCTGTCATAGGGCAGGACCGGCAGGATGGGCCCGAAGATTTCCTCGGCTAGCACCGGCGCATCCGCCGAGACCTCGGTCAGGATGGTGGGTGCGACATAGCAGGCGTCGATATCGGCCACGCCCCCCGTGACGGCGCGACCATCAGCCAGCAGGGCCTGCAGCCGCGCGGCATGGCGCGGGTTGATGATGCGGCCGTAGTCGGGGCTCTCCTTGGGATCGGGACCGAACATGGTCGTCACCGCCCGCGTCAGCTCTTCCAGCAGCCGGGCCTCGACCGAGGCGGCGACATAGACGTGATCGGGCGCCACGCAGATCTGGCCGGCGTTGAGGAAGCGGCCCCAGACAATGCGCCGGGCGGCGACCGCCAAGTCGGCGGTCTCATCGACGATGCAGGGGTTCTGGCCGCCCAGCTCCAGCACGACCGGGGTCAGATGTCTGGCCGCCGCCGCCATCACGACCCGGCCCACGCGTTCGCCGCCGGTGTAGAAGATCAGGTCGAACTTCTGGGCCAGCAGGGCGGTCGATACGTCGGCATCGCCCTCGACCACGGTGACGGCGCGCGGGTCCAGATACCGCGCCACCAGTTGCTTCAGCAGGGCCGACGACTGGGCCGTCATTTCCGAAGGCTTGATAACGGCGCAGTTGCCCGCGGCTATGGCCCCGACCAGCGGCGCCAGCACCAGCTGGAAGGGATAGTTCCACGCCCCGATGATCAGGGTCACGCCATAGGGCGCGGCCTCGATGACGCTCTTGCCGGGCTGGATCGCGATCGGCGACGCGGTCCGTTGCGGCCGGGTCCAGCGACGCAGGTGCTTTTGCGCGTGGGCCGCTTCCTTGCGGACGAAATCGATCTCGGCCGTGCAGGCCTCGCCGAAGGGCTTGCCCAGGTCGGCCTTCAGGGCCCCGGCGATCTCGGGCTCGTTCTCGACCATCATCCGTTCGAGCGCGGCGAGCTGACTCTTTCGCCAGGCCAGATCGCGCGTCAGGCCGCTGTCAAAGGCTGCGCGCAGGGTCTGGACCACCGCAGCGACATCGGGGGCAGGGGGCAGCGCAGTTTCTACCGGCATGATCCCTCCATTGAATCGATCCAGAAGCCGACGAGGGTCACGCCCTCGGCGTGGGCGGTCGAGCGGCCGATCTCGGGCATCATCACGGCGGGGTTCGTAGAGGCCATGCGGTAGGACAGGATCGACGCCTTGGCGTCTCCTGGCACGATGTCGAAACGAAGGTTGCCGGTGCCGGGGCCGGCGGCGACCGGCAGCTTGCAGACGCCGGACGGCCCCGACACCGGCGTGGCGGCGTTCAGGTACAGGCCCGAGGTGTCGGCTGGACCTTCCGGGTTGTGGCAATGGCCGCAGTTGACGTCGAGATAGGCCCGTACCCGCGCCTCAAGCGAGGCGCTTTTGTCGGTCCACGACACGTCCGCCGGGGCCTCTTTCGGATCGGCGAGGCCGCGCAGATAGCCCGTCTTGGTCAGCCGCGTCAGCTGGTTCTCGGACCCGTCCGCATAGGCGAATTCGCGGTTGAGCAGCCGGGCCTTGGGGCCGATCGGCTGGATGACGCGCGTGGCCACATTGGTCGCGTGACAGGCCGAACACTGGGTCACGTTCGGCACGATGTAGGAGAAGGCTTGGTCCTTGCCGTCCTCGCGCGCCAACTTCAGCGGGACCACCGCACCGACCCGGTGCAGGACCGCCTCAGTCTGAGCCTCGTTCCACAGATAGGTCAGCGCGGCCCAGCCCTCTGGCCGATGGATCAGCAGCCGGGTCTCGACCATGCGCACCGTCTTCAGGTTTAGCCCTTCGCCGTCATGGATCACGGCTTGGTCGGCCTGTTGCAGCACCCGACCGCCGCGTCCGGTCTGATAGAAGAAGGTCTTGGTGATGACGGTTCCCACCGGGAAGGCCAGAGCGTCGTCCGGCTGATCCGGCTTGTAGTCCGCCGCGGCGCCGGGCGGCATCCAGATGGTCCGCAGTTTCTGCGCATAGTCTGTGAACAGCGGCGTCGTCAGGTCATAGGGCGTGACACGCTGGCCCAGGACCAGGGCGTCGCCGGACACCTGCACCATGCCCCAGTCGCGCAGAGACTTGGGGTTCTCGGTGGCGAAATAGGTCGGATCGACCATGGCCTGTGGAGGTTGCGCCCTGGTGCAGGCCGCCGCTCCGACGACGAGCGACAGGCAAAGGGTAAGCAGAGTGAACCGGGACATGAGGCCGCGTCAGGCTCCCGGCAGGACGACGGGCGACAGGCGCGGCAGGGTGCATTTGTGCGGCGTCATGTCGGTGTTCGGATTGGCGTACTTGTTCGGTCCGTCCACATTCAGAATACCGGCCTCGCCATTGTCGATGCAGATGCGCAGAGCGGCGGGCAACTGGCCGTTCACCAGGCGCTTGGGGTTGACATATCCGTCCCAGAGGATGTCGGGGAAGCGGCCCGTGGGACCGAACTTGGCGATGCGCAGCGCCTGGAAATCCATGCCGTCAGGCGCGTTTCCGCCGCCGCTGAAGCGGTTGTCCTTGATCAGGATGCTCTCAGGATAGGGGTCGAAATCGGCGCTCATGGCGCTGTCGGAGTAACCGGCCGAGAACAGGGCGGAGATGATGATGTTGCCGGTCTTGTTGTCGGCGATCTCATTGTCGAAAATCTCGACCTGATCATTGGAGTTTACGATCACGCCGGTCCCCGCCGGCACGCTGGCGACCGGGGTGCCGGCGTGGCCGAAGTTCCGCGTATTGTTGGCGATGGCGCGGTTGTTGAACACGCGCGTGCGATAGCCCGCCTGCTGCAGCTGGGGCATGTTGAAGACCAGAATGCCGCCGGTGTTGTTGGTGGCCAGATTTTCATAGACGTCGGCGTCGATGCAGTTCTCGATCTCGATCCCGGCGACGTTGAATTCGGCCCGGTTGCGGCGGACCACGACGTTCTTCGACTGGCCGACATAGATGCCGGCGTCGGAGGCGCCGATCGCCACGCTGTCCTCGATCAGGACGTTCTTCGTCTGCACCGGATAGATGCCATAGGCGCCGTTCTCGGTCTTGGGGCCTTGCGTCCATTCCGTGCGGATACGGCGCACGATGATGTTCTCGCCCTCGTTGATCTTCAGGGCGTCGCCCTTGGTGTCTTCAAGCGCCAGGTCCTCGATGGTGAAGTTGCTGGCCGTGACCAGCAGGCCCTGGGCGCCGGCCGCCTGATTGCGGAAGTTCAGGATGGTCTTGTCCATGCCCTGACCGCGAATGGTCACGCCGTCGACGGCCAGGCTCAGGCTCGTGTCGATAGTGAAGACGCCCGCTGGGATTTCGATCACCGTACCTGGCTTGGCGTCGATCAGCTGCTCCATCAGCTCATTCTGGTAGGTGGTGTTCGCCTTCGAGAGGTCCGTGCCCTTCTCGGTCGGCTTCGTCCCGCAGGCGCCCAGCATCAGCATCATTGCGACCGGCAGCCATGTGCGCATTTTCATGATTTCCCCCTCCAGAACGCCTGTGAGTGTTTCCCCAACCGGAGATTTTCATATGGCTGGCGTTCTCGCAAGGAGAAAAGGAAACTGTTTCTGTTTTTGCGTCGTCGGACCCGTACCGTATTGCGGGGACCGAGAAGAGGTGGGTGACCGGTCTCTTTAGACGCGCCCCTTGACCGGCAGGAGCGCGCCCGTCACCGCCGAGGCGGCGTCGCTGGCGAGGAACAGCATGGCCGCCGCCAGCTCACTCGGCTGGACCCAGGTCGAGAAGTCGGCGTCGGCCATGTCGGCGCGGTTGGCGGGCGTGTCGATGATGGAGGGCAGGACGGCGTTGATAGTCAGGGCGGTCGCCTTGGTCTCTTCGGCCAGGGCTTCGGTCAGCTTATGCACGCCGGCCTTTGAAGCGGCATAGGCGCCCATGCCGGCGCCGGCCTGAAGCGCGCCCAGGGCGCCGACGTTGACGATGCGTCCGGCGGTCGATTGCGACAGATGGGGCAGGGCCGCGCGACAGGCGTTCAGCACCGTCGTCAGGTTCATCCGGTGCATCCGGTCCCAGTTCTCCAGCGGGCCGTCGGTCATCTGCCAGACGAAACCGCCGACCGCGTTCAGCAGGCAGTCGATGCGGCCAAACCGCTGAACCACGGCGTCGATGGCGCTCCCGGCGGCGGCGGGATCAGTCAGGTCGACGCCGCCCAGACCCATCCAGTCGTCGCCGTCAGCGCGCTCAACGGGACCGAAGTCGATGGCGGCGACGGCGTCGCCGCGCGCCAGGGCGGCGTCCGCGATGGCCCGTCCGAGCACGCCTGAGGCGCCGGTGATCACTGTGACTCGCTTGCTCATCGCACTCTCTCGTATTGCGCTTTCGTGCAGCTTCGGGCGGCGACACGGTCGGGTCAAGGCGGGCGCCGACCCCGGCCTTCGCCTGAAAGCCTCTCCTGCGTAAAAAGCGCCCTATCGCAGAGGTTCAGGTGCGTCGCCCGACCGCTGCACGACTATTCCGGTGGAACCTGGGCGTCGCCCTCGATGCGGTCGCGATAGGCGGCGGCGCGGGCCAGCAGGATCAGGGTCACGGGTGTGGTGACGGTCAGGAAGACGCCGATCAGCAGGTCTCTGAGCGCGAACCTCCCCTCTGAAAGCGACCAGAACACCATCGAGGCGAGGACGATCAGGGTCATGCCCAGGGTGGCTCCCAGGGTCGGCGCATGGACGCGCTCATAGAAGCGCTTGAGCACGACCAGGCCGATTGATCCGGTCAGTGCCAGCAAGCCGCCGCACAAGGCGAGGGCGACGACCAGCCAGGCCGCCCAGAGCGGGAGTTCGATCAGGGGGTTCATTCAATCACCTCGCCGCGCATCAGGAACTTGGCCAAGGCCACCGTGGCGGTGAAGCCCAGCATGCCGATGATCAGCGCCGCTTCGAAATAGAGGCCGACGCCGCTGCGCATCCCCTGAACCAGGATCAGAAGCATGGCGTTCAGGTAGAGGGTGTCGAGGCCGAGAATACGATCCTGCGCCCGCGGGCCGCGGATCATTCGCCAGGCCGCCAGCAGCATGGCCAGCAACAGCAGCGCCTGGGCCACGCCCAGTCCCCAGAACAGGACGGTCGAGGCGGTCACGGGAAGATCTCCAGCAACAGACGTTCATACCGACCCTTGATCAGGTCGATCCATTCGCCTTCCTCGATCAGGTCGAGGACGTGCAGCAGCAGACTGCCGGTCGCGCGGTCGTATTGCACCCACAGGGTTCCGGGCGTGCTGGTCAGGATGATGGCCAGAACCGCCAGTCCGTAACGATTGCGAAGATCAAGCGGCACATGGATGAAGCCCGACCGGCGGATGTGTCGGCGACGCCCCATGATGATGGCCGCCACCGCGTAGTTCGAGCGCACTACGTCCACGGCCACATAGCTCGCCAGCCGCAGAATGGCACCGGGAGACCGCACGCCCGATCGGTCGGGCTCCAGCTGACGCATGACCTGCGGGATAATCAGGGCGACCAGGAATGCGACGACCATGTCGCCCGCCGAGAGGGGGCCGTTGAGCAAGAGCCAGGTCGCGAACAGCCCGGCGGCGAGCAGGGGGTGAGGAAGGACGGCGCGGATCATGATCCGGCTCCCAGCACTTCATTGATGTAGGTGCGCGGAGAGGCCAGCCATTCCCCCGTCTTCTCGCCATAGGTCAGACCGGCTGCGGCGCCGATGCTCAGCCACAGACAGCACAGAACCAGACCGCCGATGGCGAGGAACTCGGGGCTTCTGACCTTGTGCGGAGCGGCGTCTTCCCTGCGCCAGAAACCCGCGACGCCGAACCGGGTCAGCGCGATCAGGGCGGCGAAGCTGGACAGGGTCAGCACCCCAACCAGCGTCCAGCTGGCGCCCGACAGGACGCCGTCGCCAGACAACAGGGCGACAAAGATGCTCAGCTTTCCGGCAAACCCAGCCAGAGGGGGCAGGCTCACCGTCACCAGACCGGCCAGGATAAAGGCGCCGCCCAGGAAGGCGGTCGAGGCGGGTAGAATACGTCCCACCTCATGCACATCGTCTGCGGCGAAGGGATCATCATACTCGTCGTCAAACACGGCGTCCTCTGGCGATACGGCCTGATCTTCGCCTCTGGCCAGGATCTCGGCGATGAGGAACAGGGCGCCCGCCGCCAGGGTGGACGCCGCCATATAGAAGAGGGCGCCGCCGAGGGCGTCGGGACTGGCGGTCCCCGCAATGGCCAGAACCGTTCCAGACGAAACCATGACGGCATAGCCCGCCGCCTGTTCCAGGCGCCGTGACGCCACCATGCCTGCCGCGCCGAAGACGACCGTGGCGACGCCCGCAGACAGAAGCCAGAGGTCGCCGAACCCGGTCGAAGCCCCCGCCTCGGCGCCGAACAGCAGCGTCGACAGGCGGATGATCACATAGACCCCGACCTTGCTGAGGATGGCGAACACGGCGGCGACCGGGGCGCTGGCCGCGGCATAGGCGCCGGGCAGCCAGAAGCCGAGCGGCCAGGCCGCCGCCTTGACCAGGAAGGCCACGCCCAGAATGGCGCAGCCGATATGAAACATAGCGCGATCCTGGCTCGGGATCGTTGCGATCCGATCGGCGATGTCGGCCATGTTCAGGGCGCCGGTGACGCCGTAGATCAGGCTGACCCCGATCAGGAAGAATAGGGACGCCGTCAGGTTGATGGCGACATAGCCGAGCCCCGCCCGCACCCGCCTCTCACCCGATCCATGCAGCAACAGCCCGTATGACGCGGCCAGCATGACTTCGAAGAAGACGAACAGGTTGAACAGGTCGCCGGTCAGGACCGCGCCGTTCACCCCCATGATCAGCAGTAGATAGAGGGCGTGGAAGCGTGGCCCGGCCCGATCCCAGCGGGCGAAGGCGAACAGCAGGCCGCCGGCGGCCAGCGTCGCCGTCAGCGCCAGCATCAGGGTCGACAGCCTGTCCGCCACCAGGGTGATGCCGAACGGCGCCGACCATGAGCCAAGGTTATAGATGCGCGCCGTGTCGTCGCCCGCAGGCCCGCCCACCGAAGCTTCATGCAACAGGACGAAGGCGACGCCGACCAGGGCGATCAGGCAGCAAAGGCTGATCATGGCCTTCAGGCCATAGCGCTGTTCCTTGAGCAGCAGCATGCTCGCCGCCGCGATCAGCGGCAGGACGACGGGAACGACGATCAGGTGGTCTTGCCAGTCGGTCATTCGCCCGGCTCCCGTCCGTCGATGTGGTCGCTGCCGGTGATGCCGCGACTGGTCAGCAGCACGACCAGAAACAGGGCGGTCAGGGCGAAGCTGATGACGATGGCGGTCAGGACCAGGGCCTGAGGCACAGGATCGGCATAGGCGGCGGGATCAACGTGACCTTCGCCACGAAGCACCGGCGGAGAACCGCTGCGCAGCCGCCCCATGGCGAAGATGAAGAGATTGACGGCATAGCCCAGCAACGACAGGCCGATGATGACCTGGAAGGTGCGGGGGCGCAGCAGCAGCCAGACGCCGGCGGCGGTCAGGACGCCGATGCCGAGAGCGAGAACCAGTTCCATCAGAAGGTCTCCTCTTTTGCGGCGACTTTTGCTGCGATGGGGGCCACGGGGCGAGACTTCCGCAACGACTGGTGAGCGATGGCGACCAGCATCAGGACCGTCGCGCCGACCACCAGCAGGGCCACCCCGGCGTCAAACACCACCGCCGACGCCAGCGGCGTCTTGCCGATCAGCGGCAGGTCCACATAGCGGAACCACGAGGTCAGCAGGGGATAGCCGAACAGCCAGGAGGCGACGCCCGACAGCGCCGCGATCAGCAGTCCGCCGCCGATCCAGACCAGGGGCCGGATCTCCAGCCGTTCTTCGACCCAGCGCGCCCCGGACGCCATATATTGCAGGATGAAGGCGATCGAGAGCGTGACGCCCGCCGCGAAACCGCCGCCGGGCAGGTCGTGCCCCCGCAAGAACAGATGCACCGCCAGCAGGACGATGAAGGGGAACAGCCAGCGCATCACCACGCGCGGGATCAGCATGGTCTCGGGCAGGGTGTCGCCGACAGAGCGATCCTTGTGACGGTCGTCGCTGTCGTCCTGATCCTGCTTCTGCACCGTGTCGCCGAGACTGTCCGCGGCCGGACGGAACCGCCGAAGCAGGGCCCATATCGTCAGACCCACGATGCCCAGGACGGTGATTTCGCCCAGGGTGTCGAAGGCGCGGAAATCGACCAGCAGGACGTTGACGACATTGCGCCCTCCGCCCTCCGAATAGGCATGGTCGAGGAAGTAGCGCGCCAAGGGCGAGTCCGCAGGCCGGGTCATGACGGCGAAGGCGATCAGCGCGACGCCGGCGCCTGCCGCGACGGCGATCGCCATATCCGCCAAACGCCGTCGCCGCGCCTTGGCTTCCTGTTGAGGCGAGGCGAGGTCGGGCAGGCGCTTGGGCAGCCATCGCAGGCCCAGCAGCAACAGGACGGTCGTGACGATTTCGACCAGCATCTGGGTGGTCGCCAAATCCGGCGCCGAGAACCAGACGAAGGTCAGGCAACTGACCAGACCGGCGCCGCCGACCAGCACTACGGCCGCCAGCCGATGATACTTGGCCTGCCAGGCCGCCCCCAGGGCGCAGGACGCGCCAATGATCCAGAGCAGGGTGAAGCCCAGACCGGGGCGCTGGATGGTCATGCCCACTTCGCTGAAGCCCAGTCCCGCCAGGCCGCTGGCCAGGACAGCGGCCAGCATGCAGGTCAGGATGACGGCGCGCAGGCGCGCCTGCTGGCGGCTGGCGCCTAAGCGGCGCACGATCCATTCCGCGCCGCCCTTGAACGCCCGCATGACCCGGTCATAGGCGCGCGCGCCGTTGAAGCGGCCGACCAGCCAGGGACGATGGCTGCGATTGATGCGCGGGCCGAGCAGTTTGTAGGCCGCCACCCCGCCGATCAGGGCGATGGCGCTCATCAGCAGCGGCAGGTTGAAACCGTGCCACAGGGCGAGGCTGTAGTAGGGGACGTCCTCGCCCAGCACCGAGCGCACGGCGACGGCCAGCACCGGCCCGATGGTGATCGCCGGCAGGACGCCGACAAGGATGCACAGGCCAACCAGCACCTCGATAGGAAAGCGCATCCAGCGCGGCGGCTCATGCGGCTCTTTGGGCAGATCGACCGGAGGCGGGCCGAAGAAGGTCTGGTGGATGAAGCGCACGGAATAGAGCACGCTGAGCAGGCTGGCGACCGTGGCCAGGACGGGCAGGGCCAGGTTCAGGTGGCGGCCGCCGGTGTGGGCGATCGCTTCGGCCAGGAACATCTCCTTGGACAGGAAGCCGTTGAGCAAGGGGACACCCGCCATGGCCGCCGCGGCGACGATGGCGAGCGCCGCCGTCACCGGCATCGCCTGTCTGAGGCCGCTCAGCTTGCGCATGTCGCGGGTGCCGGTTTCGTGGTCGATGACCCCCGCAGCCATGAACAGCGAGGCCTTGAAGGTGGCGTGGTTCACCGTGTGGAAGATGGCCGCCACCGCCGCCAGCGGGCTGCCCAGGCCCAGCAGCAGGGTGATCAGTCCCAGATGGCTGATGGTGGAATAGGCCAGCAAGCCCTTGAGATCATTCTGGAAGACCGCGCTCCATGCGCCGAACAACAGGGTCGCCATGCCCGCCGTACTGACGATGACGTACCAGGCGTCGGTCCCCGCCAGCACGGGCCATAGGCGGATCAGCAGAAAGACGCCCGCCTTCACCATGGTCGCCGAATGCAGATAGGCGCTGACCGGGGTCGGGGCCGCCATCGCGCGCGGCAGCCAGAAATGAAAGGGGAACTGCGCGCTCTTGGTCAAGGCGCCGGCCAGGATCAGGATCAGGGCGGTCAGATACCAGGGGCTGTTCTTGATAACGTCGCCTGAGGCCAGAACCACGTCCAGATCGAAGCTGCCGACGATGCGTCCCAGGACAACGACGCCGGCCAGCAGGCACAGGCCGCCCGCCGCCGTGACCGTCAGCGCCATTCGGGCCCCGTCGCGGGCCGCGGCGCTATGGTGCCAGTAGCCGATCAGCAGGAAGGAGAAGAGGCTGGTCAGCTCCCAGAAGGCGGCCAACTGGATCAGGTCCCCGGCCATCACCATCCCGGTCATGGCCCCCATGAAGGCCAGCAGGAAGGCGAAAAAGCGTGGAACGGGATCGTCCGCCGACATGTAGTAGCGGGCGTACAGCACCACCAGCGCGCCTATGCCCTGAACCATGAAGGCGAACAGCCAGGCCAGGCCGTCCAGCCGCAGCGTGAAGTTGACGCCCAACGTCGGCAGCCATGGCACGGACCAGCGCACGGGCTCTCCGCCTGCAACCGCAGGGAAGAGGGCGATGAGACAGATGACCCCCGCCAGCGACGCCGACCACGCCAGACCTGCTGCCGCGTTGCGTGCGCGTGACGGCAGGAAGATCGCCATCAACGCCGCCACAAAGGGCGCTCCAAACGGAATGAGCAGCAGGACCATATGAGGCATGCGTGGCGGGGTTCCTGTTCTGAAAGACTCAGGAAGCTGGCCTGAAGGGCGGATCGTCCTGGAACTGTAGGCTAGACTGTGACGAACCGCAGTGAAACAGCACGCACACGCCCATGAAGTAACATGTGCGTGTGCAGACGCCGCGCCTCTGGTCCGCCGCTGTAGTCGCCCGCCATGGGCCGCGCCCTAGTCGCCTGCGCGTGCAGACGCGAGTTCTTTGCGGGCCTCGATGAAATCGCGCTGGAAGGTCGGGTCCGCCTTCAGCCTTGCGACCATGGCGGCGCCGACCAGGCGGCCGGCCTCGACGTCGCTGGCGTAGTGGACGCCGCAGATGACGCGGCTTTCGCCATAGGCCAGGCCGCGCGCCAGGATGGCGTCGGCGCGGTCGGGCGCCAGTTCGGACAGGATCAGGGCCCAGGCCCAGCCCATGGCGGCGTGCCCCGACGGGTATGAACCACTGCGGCCCAGCCAGGGCTCGGGCGGGAAGCAGGTCGCGGCCGGTTCGGCCACGAAGGGGCGTGGACGGAAATAGCCCTGCTTGGCCGGGGTCTGGATGGTCTCCAGATCGCCCAGCATTTTGCCCAGCAACAGAGTCAGGCTCGGCATCCTTGCCGGGTTGAAGGCGACGCCCAGAGCCTCGTCGAAGACGCGCGGGGCCGACGGGGTCTCGATCTCATTATCCGACGCCGCCTGACGCCAGCGGTCGCTGCCTTCCAGCGCGCGGGTGGCGCGATAGGTCTCGACGTCCGCCTGCTGGCGCAGCGACCCGGCCTCGGGCGGCGGCGGCAGGAAGGCCGAGGCGTCAGGCGCGTCGCCCTTGGTCAGATAGCCGTGCGGATGGTCGCGAAAGCCTTCCCAGAAGACGGGCGCCGGTGCGGTGGCGCAGGCCGAGAGGCTGATCAGGATCGCGACGGCGGCGACGGCTTGGGCGGACTTACGCATAGAGACTCCAGTCGGGCGCGGCTCAGACGAGCTGGGCGCCGGGGCGGCCGTCTTCGACGACCCAGGTATTGAGGGTGGACAGGGCGGCCCTAGGGTCGCGCACGTCGCTGATGGCTTGATAGCGGGTCGTCATCCGGCCCGGAGTGATGTCGATGGCCATATAGCCGCGCTTGCGGCTGTCGAAGAACTTGATCTGCGGATTATTGGGCATGGCCGACATCAGGCCGTCGTAGCTGGGACCACCCGAGGTGATCGAGGTGCCGACGAACTCGGTCGCGACGGTGGCGGACGACGGATCGCTGCTGTCCAGCTTCACGTCATTGGTCCAGAAGGAGTGATAGTCGCCGCTGAGGACGACGGGATTGCGCGGTTTCAGCGTCGCCAGCGCTTGGGTCAGGCGGTCGCGCGCGACCGGATAACCGTCCCAGGTGTCGGTCCAGTAGCGGGTGTTCAGGCCGCCGTCGCCAAATCGAAGACCCGCCATCACCAGATCCTGACCGAGGATGTTCCAGCGCGCGCCTGCGTTCGCCAGGCCGTCGTACAGCCAGCGCTCCTGCTCGAAGCCGAGGAAGCTGCGCGAGGGATCGAGACGATCGGGACAGGCGGCGTCGGTGACGATCTGACCCTTGCCGCCGTTGGGACCGTCGCTGCACGCCTGTTTCGAGCGATACTGACGACCGTCCAGCATGAAGAACTCGGCCAGCTGGCCGTAACGGACCCGCCGATGGATGGGCATTTGCAGCCGGGCGTCCAGGCGGGTGCGGCGGATCGGCATGGCCTCGTAGAAGGCCTGATAGCCCGCCGCGCGACGCCGCAGGAAGTCGGTCGGCGTGACGCCGGGCGTCTTGGACCAGACGCCGGAATAGTCGTCCTGAATCTCGTGGTCGTCCCAGACCGCCAGGCAGGGCGCGGCGGCGTGCAGGCGTTGCAGGTCGGCGTCGGTGCGGTGCAGGGCGTAGCGGTTGCGATAGCCCGCCAGCGTCGTGGCCTCTTCCAAGCCGTAGGGGCGCACGACCTCGGCCGCGCGCTCTGGCCCGCGTGAATATTCGTAGATGTAGTCGCCGAGAAACAGGGTCAGGTCCGGCGCCTCGTCCGCCATGTGGCCATAGGCGCTGAAATAGCCCGACTCCCAGTTCGAGCAGGAGGCGACGGCGATGCGCAGGGCGTCGACGGCGGCGTCGGGGGCCGGCGTGGTGCGGGCGCGACCGACGGGGCTTTGCTGGCCCATGGCGCTGAAGCGGTACCAGTAGGGACGACCGGGGATCAGGCCCTCGACCTCGACATGGACGCTGTGGGCAGCGGCGGGTTCGGCTGCGATCCGGCCCGAGGCGACGATGTTGCGGAAGCTCTCGTCGGCGGCGATATCCCACTGCACCGGGACGGCGCCGCCCATGCCGCCCAGACCATCTGGCGCGACCGGATCGACGGCCAGGCGCGTCCAGATGACGAAGCCGTCCGGGGCCGGATCACCGCTGGCGACGCCCAGAGGAAAGACATAGGCCCCTTTCGCCTGTACCCCGTTCGCCTGGGCCCGGCCGAACTGAAGCACGGCGGGCGCGGCGACCAAGCCGCCCAGCAGGGCGCGGCGATGCAGGCGGGCAGGAGCGCTGGCCATCAGATTATCCTATCGAGCCGCGTCAGAGCGGGCGGCGCCGTTTCCGAACCGGGCGCGGAAGTCGTCCAGGCGGATCGTGAACTCGTCCTGACCCAGAAAGGCGTCGTCCGTCATCTGCGGCTGTTCATTGGGCTTGTACCAGCGGGCGTAGTCCGGGGTGTCCGAAGCGTAGCGGTCGTAATGGGTGGAGTAGGTGCGGACACGGATCGTCGGGACCGCCTCGCTCATGTCAAAGGTCATCAGCCGCATCCAGCCGTCGCCCAGGCCCGGCGCCTTTTCGGCGGCCATGCCTGCGTCGATGGCCGCCTGATTGCGATCCTGAAAATCGGACAGGATCTGATAGACGGCGCGGCCCTGGCGATTGCGGTCCATGCGGAACGACTGCCCGTTGTGATGGCCGCTCAGCACCATGAAAATCTGCGGGTTGCGGTCGATCAGCTTGTCCCAGACGCCCTGGGCGTTGTTGTCGAAGGGGTCCAGGGCGTGGATGTCCACGACCGGATGGGCGCGGCGTTCGCCGGTCTTGTCCAGGAAATCATGGGTGGCGATGATCGTCGGCAGGCCGGGATGGGCGTGGATGACCGTTTCGGCCCACCTCAGGCTGGCGTCGGACGGGGCGAACTGCAGGCCGATGTGCAGGAAGCGGTAGCCCCCCGCTTCGAAGATCTGGGCGCTGTCGGCGCCGCCGTCGTGCGCGGCGACATACCAGGGACGGTCCTTGAAGAACTCCGAATCCGAGCCGAAGGCGCGGACCCATTCGGTCAGACCCCCGACATGGATCATGCCCAGGCGGCGCAGGTCGCCTTCGGGCGCGGTCAGGTCGCGCGGCCAGGATTCCTCCCACCACTGGGCGTCATAGTCATGATTGCCGGACACCACGGAGAAGGGCAGGGCGTCCGCGATCAGGCGATAGGCCTGGACGGAAGCGGGGATCTCGACCGTCTTCACGCCCTGGGTCCAGCGTTCGGGGTTCATGCCGGCGGGCAGCGGCCGTGCGCTGAACCCGCGCGCGGCGTGCTCTGGGTCGATGGCGATCGTCGGATGTTGCCAGACATCGCCCAGGGCGGTGGCGAAGACGATGTCCCCGCCGCGCGAGGCGGCGTGATCCGCGATGAAGCGCATCTGCTCAGTCAGCATGTCGCGCGCGTCGAACGGGAAGCCCACGGCGCGCTGATGCGTGAAGTCGACATAGTTCTGGGTGTCGGGGATGACCGCGAGGGTGAAGCGGCTGCCGTCAGCGGGTTCGCTCAGGGCCGGGGAGGCGGAGAATAGAAGCGTCAGCGCCAAAGCGGCGGAGCGCGCCTTTTTCCAGATCGTCGACATGTCTGCGTCTCGCGAAAATGCCGGGCTCCGGTCCGAGGACCGGAGCCCGTGGTCAGGGTCTCAGTAGCGATAGCTCAGCCGCACGCCCCAGGTGCGCGGCGCGTTGGGCGAGCCGGTCGCAGCCGAGATGAAGCGGTTGCGCGACTCTTCAGAGTAGGCGTTCGTCAGGTTGTTGACGTAGAGGCCGAACGAATAGTCCGCGGTCGGCGGGCTCAGCGTCAGGTTGGCGTTCACCAGCCAGAAGGAGTCGATGATCGAGTTGGACGAGGTGCTGAACTTCTCGTCGCGATAGCTGTAGTTGGTTTCCGCCTCAAAACCCCAGCCGCCGATCTGCCGGCTGTAAGCGACCGAACCCTTGTAGTCCCACCGCGGGAAGGGCAGGCGTTCGCCGGCGCGATCGCTGTAGACGATGGTGTTGTACTCGCCCGTCACCGGGTCCTTGGCCGCCTCGGTGGCCGTGGCGTTGACGAAGTAGAACTCGTCATACTCGCCGTACTTGTAGCCGATGGATTGGGTGACGGTCAGGCTGTCCAGCGGACGCCAGCGCAGTTCCAACTCCGCGCCCTGGATGTGCGACTTGGGCACGTTGATCATGCGGCCCACGCGTCCGGTCTGGGTGTAGAGCACGCCCTGAAGCTGCTGGTCGCGGTAGTCGTAGTAGTAGACGGCCGCGTTCAGTTGCAGGCGACGATCAAAGAAGCTGGACCGCAGTCCGGCCTCATAGGCGATCAGTTCCTCGAACTTGAACGGATCAAGCTGTTCCGGCAGCCCGCTGTTGTAGGTGGTGAAGCCGCCCGACTTCACGCCTCGGGACACGTTGGCGTAGGCCAGGACGTCGTCGTTGAAGGCGTATTCCGCGCCGATCTTGCCGGTCCATTCGCCCATGCTCTGGGCCTTGGACGTGTTGGCGCGCAGCGCCGGCGTCGGCGCCAGAATCTCGGTCTTGAAGTCGTTGAGTTCGCGCGTTTCATCTTCGTAGCGCAGGCCGCCGACAAGGGTCAGGCGGTCCGTCAGCCGGTAGTCGATGTTGCCGAACACGCCGGTGGTTTCGACCTTCTGATTGTAGGTGGTGCTCATCCAGAAGCCGAGGCTCTTGGCTTCCGAGAAGTCCGAATAGAAGCCGCCGTCCACGTCTTCCGTGGCGTGATACAGGCCGCCCATCCACTGCAGGCGGCCGCCGGTCGGCGACGCTAGGCGCACTTCCTGGGACACGGTTTCGATGTCGTTGAAGAAGTAGGTGCCGGCCTCGTTGGACGCGGTGGCGTCCCAGTCGTTTAGTTCGTTGCGGTCGAACGCTTCATAGCTGCCGATCGCGGTCAGGGTCGCCCATCCGAGATCATGGTTCAGGCGCAGGCTGGCGCCCTTGCCTTCATTGTCGCGGAAGGGTTTGGCGTCGGACGAAACGCCGATCAACTGCGCGAAATAGGGAGAAATCCCCCAGCCGGTGATGCGGTGCGCGCTGTCGACGGGATAGACGCGTCCGCCGCCGGACGTGAACGGCTGAGTGACCAGGCGCAGGCCCCGGCCATCTGAATCGTCCTTGCTGTAATGCAGGTTCAGATCGACGTCGGTCTGGGCTGTCGGGCGCCAGTTCAGGCGCAGGCGGGCGGCCTTGGTGTCCTTGGCTCCCAGTTCCTCGCCCGTGTCGCGATGGTACTGCCAGGCGCCGCCCGTTTCAGCGGCCACGGCCAGGCGGGCGCTGAGGGTCTCGGTCAGTGGACCGGATAGATAGCCTTCGAGCTTGGCGGCGTCATAGCTGCCGTAGCTGGCGGTGATCCCGGCTTGCAGCTGCTCGGTCGGCGCGCTGGTGATGACGCTGACGGCGCCGCCGGTGGTGTTGCGGCCGTAGAGGGTGCCTTGCGGGCCGCGCAGAACCTCGATGCGGGCGATGTCGAACAACAGGCCTTGGGTCATGACGCCGTAGGGGTAGGCGACCTCGTCCACATAGACGCCGACGGTCGAGGTGTTGTTGGCCGCATAGTCGGTCAGCCCGACGCCGCGGATGCGGAACTGCGGCTGGCCGCCGCCCAACTGGCTGTCGACCTCCAGGCTGGGGACGGTGTTCTCTAGGTCGTTGACCGTCTGGATGTTGCGCTTGTCCAGATCTTCGCCGGAGACGACGGTCAGGGCCAGGCCGACCTTCTGGGCCGACTCGGCGCGACGCTGGGCGGTGACGACGACGTCTTGCAACGCCGTGGCCTGGGTTTCGGTGCTGATCTGGGCCGTTGCAGGCAGGGCCGCCGCCAGCGCCAGGACGGCGCTCGAGGCGCCGAGAAGAAGACGATTCATGTGTCGATCCATCGGGCGGCGCGGACGAGCACCCCTCTCGCACGGGCCAAGAATTGGGGGGGCTGACACGGCGCAGCGGCCGCGCTCCCGCATGAAGCGGAAGTGCCGAACAGGCGTCGTTCCGGGGCGACGGAAAGACGGGTGCAGAAGCGGGGAGGACGACCGACGTCGCCGTTTCGCAGCCTCAGAAAAAACACCTGTTCGACAACGGTTCCGCTGTAGGGTCGGGCTGTAATGCTTTGATGACGCTTATTTGAAGTGTTTCCGTCGCTGTCTCGGACGGCGAGAGGTGCGGCTGCGAAACGTCAGTTCGATTTAAGCGCGTTGCGCCACCAGGGTCGTGGCTGCGACCTGAAGCTGGGACGGATTCGCGGCTTGACCCGTCGCGGCGGCGACAAGGGCCGCGCCCTTGATCCACAGGGCGAACCGGGTCGCTGCACGGCGCGTCAGGTCGAAGCGCGCGGGCCAAAGCTCGGCGCGGTTGACGTAGGTGCCGCCGCCTTCGGGTCCGCGCAGGATCATGGCCAGTTCCTGGAACGAAGGATCGCGGCGCGCCTCCAGACAGACCTGGGCGATCAGGCGCGCATACTTGACGTAGAAGCCGCGCCCCTGCGCCGCATCGACCGTCAGGGTTTGCGCCATCAGTTCACTCCACCGCAGCAGGTCTGGCGGCCCCGCGCCAAGCGGATGACGATAGTCGAGATAGCCCGGCATTTCCCGGAAAACGGCGTGCCAGATGGCATCGATCAGAAAGCGCCGCATATCCGACCAGTGATAGGCGATGGTCGAGGTCGAGGTGCCGACCTCGGAACTGACCGACCGATTGGTGACGACCGCCAGGCCGCCGCTCAGAATCTGATCTGCGGCGACGTCCAGCAGCCGCAGCTTCATGGATTCAGCTTCCAGCCCGTCCCCAGGCGCCTGGGGGATCACCAGTTGGTCGACATAGCTCTCCGTGGCCGCCGCCGGCTCATCACCACGCCCAAAGGCGCGATCCACCAGCCCTCCTAGACCCTCGGCGGCGATCATCTCATAGTCGGCCCGCCCGCCAAGGGCGCCGACATAGAACTGCTCCAGGATGAGGCAGGTCGAAACGGTTTCGCCGAAATCGGCCAACCCTTGAACCCTGCCAAGGAAGGCGGTCCATGCCCGCCGCCGCATGGTCTCCCATTCCAGCATCAGGGATTGCAGGGGCGGCCCAGGGTCGGGGATGACCAGCAACTCCTCCCACACCCGGACAAAACAGGCCGAGGCCAGGGAACGCTCGCGCAGATAGCGCGCGATCAGGGCCAGAAGGCCGTCCCGACCCAGCGCGAGCTTGCTCGCGCTGGTGAAGAAGGCGTCATGGTAAGCCTCATCCTGCTCGAAGGCCGCTTGCGCGATGGCTTCGATCAGCTGGGCCTTGGCGCCGAACAGGTTGACGATGACAGTGGTGCTCTTCCCCACCGACAGCGCCAGATCGCGCATGGTCAGGCCGCCCAGGCCGACTTGTCCGACCAAGGTCATGGCCGCGGCCACGATACGGTCCGCTTCAGCGGTGCGAGATGCGGCGATCATCGTCATGCAGCGCTCTGCATGGCGGCCTTGCACCCACATGTCGAGAGGGCGTTCAGTTGATGAAGGGCTGACGCATCAACGCGCCGCTTTGATTTCAGAGCATCTGACCAGTCTCTCGTGAAGAGCCCCGTCCGCCCGTCGAACGCTGCGTCTAGGCCTTGTCGCGAATTTTCATTGAGCCGCCGCTGCTGGTCTGGACCTCGAAGCGTCCTGTGGCGCGGATAAGATCCGACAGCTTGGGGTAGCCATAGCTGCGCTGGTCAAAGTCCGGGTAGGCGTTGCGCAGGCGATCACCAAGGCCCCCGACCGCCACCCAGCCGTCGCCGTCCTCATCCATGTCGGCGATGACGGTCGCGACCAGACGGGCGGCTTCTGACGCCGGGCGTCGGGCGGCGGACTTCCTGGGCGCCCTGTCCGCAGGCGCAGGCCCTTCCAGGGCCGCCGCGACGCTGAGGTTTTCGGTGTAGATGAAGCGGCTGCAGGCCTGACGGAAACTCTCGGGGGTCTTCTGCTCGCCAAAGCCGTAGACCGCCACGCCTTCCTCGCGGATACGCGAGGCCAGGCGCGTGAAATCCGCGTCCGAGGACACCAGGCAGAAGCCGTCAAACCGTCCCGAGTGCAGCAGGTCCATGGCGTCGATGACCAGGGCGATGTCCCCGGAATTCTTGCCCTTGGTGTTGGCGAAATTCTGCTGCGGCTGAATGGCGAACCGGGCGAGAACCTTGGTCCATCCGCTCAACTGCGCACTGGAGAAGTCGCCGTAAATTCGGCGGGCCGAAGCTTCTCCAAGCGTGGCTATCTCGGAGAAAAGCGCATCGGCTATGCGGGCGGAGGCGTTTTCCGCATCGATCAGAACCGCGAGCCGCGGCGAATTAACCTGAGAAGATATCAAGAACTCAAAACCAAATGCCGGGCGGCCACCATCGCTCAAGCGCCCAGTGGGCGCTAATCAGACATGCGTTACGCCTGCGACGGGCGCGGGGTTGCGCCGCCCATGAGGGCGTCGGCGATTCGTGTCAGGAAGACAAGGCGACGATGGGCCGCTTCCTGGGGGTTTGCATCCTTCAACATGACCCGACCTGTGAATTCAGGGGCCGTATCTCGAATGCGTCGGATCAGGGCCTCCAGATGGCCGGGCCCCTTGCGGTCGTCCATGATGACAGCGTGGGCGCGCGCATCGGCAAGGCGCTTCTCGACCGCGCCCTCTACATCCTGACCCATCTCGGATCGGCCCGCCATTTGCGCGAAGTCATTGGCGTAAAGTCGGACGTAGGCGTCTTCTATCATCTGGAACCTCAGATTTTGTGGGAGCGCCGCGTGTAGGCGAGGCCGGGCGTGAGGTCCTGACAGACCCAATAGGTTTCCTAGATGGGGATGGTCGGGGTCGGACGCAATCTGTTCTCGCACTTTATTAAGATGATCTGCAGTTTTATGAATCGTCGCTTTTGTTTTCCTGAGTGATGCGCTAGTGATGGTCTATCGAATATCGCCTTGGCTTTGGTTGCTCTCCAGGTTTTGATCTCCGGATCGAGCTCCGAGTCTGTCTCTGATACCTCTCGAAATTTGATCTCGTCTCCTGTTTCTGGAGTGCGAGAACACATGCACCCGAAAGGTGTTCTTATGACTACCGGCACAGTGAAATGGTTTAATTCCACCAAGGGCTTTGGTTTCATCCAGCCTGACGACGGCGGCGCGGATGTGTTCGTTCACGCTTCGGCCGTTGAACGCTCTACCCTGGGCTCGCTCCAGGAAGGCCAGAAGATTGGCTTTGAACTGGAGCGCGACCAGCGCAGCGGCAAGACGTCCGCCGGCCAGCTCCAGGCTGCCTGATGTTCTCGTCTCCCTGGCTTTCGGGCCGGGGAGACGAAGTTTCTGGGCCAGCATACGACTCTGCGGCCTCGCGCCGCCAAAAAGGCGTCCTCGGTTCGCCTGATCGCGCCGTCGTGCATCATGGCGATTGCGCACCGTTCAACGGTCGATATCCACAAACAGCGAGAGCCTGATTTCCAAACGGAATGAAGATTAGCGACGGCCTATGTCATCGTCGTCGACGCTGGTTCTTACAGCGAAGGCCAGGCCTGCTGTATCGGCTGAACCTATATTTGCGTGCGTTCGAAATGGCGCGCTCATATTTTCCCGCACCGGGAACTTCAAGCCCCAGCTTTTGTTCTTGTCTGGAAACGGGGCCGAATGCCGATCTATTCCCAAAATGATATTCGTACGGTTGAAATAGAGTCGCCGCGTATTCTCCTCGCGGAGGATGATTTTCTAACGCGTATGCTTGTGTCTGATTGCCTGCGCGAGGATGGATTTGTTGTTCTTGAGGCGAGCAGCGGGGACGAGGCTGTCGATATCTTGCAGTCAGGTCTATCGGTTGATCTGATCTTCACCGATGTTCACATGCCCGGCCGCACGGACGGGCTGGAGCTCCTGAGTTTCGCGCAGAGCCGGTGGCCGCAGCTTCCGGTTCTTTTGACGTCTGGGCACCTGGACCCGGCTGCAGCTTATGAAGGCGGAGCGGCGGCCTTTTTGCCAAAGCCCTGCAATCCTGACGCTGTCGTCTCGGCCGTCAGAATAGCCCTTGAGCGGGCGCAATGAACGAAATTCGACCGGCGCCGGCGTTGGATGACGCCGTGCTGCTGGTCGACGGCGACATCGTCTCACGCCACGCGATAGCCGGCTATCTGAGACATTGCGGCTATCGGGTCGTCGAGGCGTTCGACACAAATGAAGCGATGAAGGCTCTGGCGTACCCTTCGCTCGTCATAGACGTCATTGTTTGCGATGTCGGTGCAGGCGGCGATATGTCGGGCTTCGAACTGGCCTGTTGGGTCAGGCGACATCGTCCCGGCATCGAAGTCCGGTTGGCGGCCAGTCCCGAAGGGGCCGCCAAGACAGCTGCGGGCCTCTGCGAGATCGGCCCGCATCTTCACCGACCCTATGAGCCGCAATCCGTGGCTGATGAAATCCGAAGCTTGAGAGCGGCCCGCGACCGCGCCTGATCACTGGCATCAGGCTGGCCGGTCAGACCGGAGGCCGGACCCCGTCGGGCGTCATGAGCGGCGGCGCGGCGTGGTCGTCAGCGGCCTCCGCAAGAATCGACATCGGCAGCTTGACGGTCATTGTCGTGCCGTTGGCCCCGGTCGCGCGCGCCATCGTGGCGCCGAGCTGTTTCACGAAAGCTTCGACATAGCGTGAACCCAGGCCGGAGCGCGCTCCGCTGTTGCGGGTCTGGTCATGACCCACGCCGTCGTCCTGCACGGTCAGCAGAACCTCGTCGTCACGACGCTCAAACGACAGGAGGATGCGCCCCGTACCGTCCGGGAAGGCGTGTTTCACGGCATTGGTCGCCAGTTCATTGACGATCAGGCCTACAGAGACGGCCTTGTCGGCATCGATCAGCAGGGGCTCGGCCTCCACCAGGATTTCAATGTCGGCGGCCTTGCCGATGAGGCTGGAGTGAATGCTGGCCGCTATGCCGCTCAGGTAGGGCTGAACCGGAACGGGGCCCAGGGCGGAAGACTGCGAGATGACGTCGTACAGTTCTGCAACCGCGGCGATCCGGGCCTGCATCGCGCGATAGCCGTCGATGCAGGGTTCAGCCGCTCTTCGAATCTCGAAGGATACGAAGGAGGTGATGATCTGCAGGCTGTTCTTGATGCGGTGCGCGAGTTCGGCAGCCAGGATGTCCCTGTGACGTTCCACCAGCCTAGCCTCTGTCACATCTTCAAACACGACCAGAAGGCGGGTGACGTGATTTCCCGGTCGGTGAACCTTGCGCGCGTTGATCTTGAAGATGCGGCGTCCCAATGCAGGGAACTCGTCTTCGATCTCGAACCCGTCGAACGCCCTCTCGTCGGGCACGACCTTGTCCAGCAGGGCGCCCAGGGCCGATACATTCCACTGGCCTTCGCCAAGATCCTTGAGCGGACGGGCCATGACCTGCGTTTCCGTGACCTGGAAAAGGTTCAGAAAGGCGCGATTGACGCTCGCGACCGTCATATCCCCTTCTAGGATCACCATCGGGTCACGCACGGTGTCGACGATGGTCTGGGCCAGACGCCAGGCGCGCTCGCTTTCGCGCGAGGCTTCGCGTTCGGCCGTGATGTCGTCGATCGCCAACACAAGATAGGCGGGACGGTCTTCTGTGGGAGAAAGCTTGCGCGCATTCAACGAAAAGACGCGTCGCCCGATGTTGGGAAAATCATGCTCGACTTCAAAGGCGTCCAGCGAATGATCCTGCGTCATGACCCTCTCAAGACGGTCGCGAAGCGAGGGAATGTCCCAGTGACCGTCCCCAAGATCGAACAGAATGCGGTTTTCAGGCGCGCCGGCTTCGACCTGAAACAGGCGATAGAAGGGCTGGTTCGCGGATGTGACGCGCAGGCTTGAGTCCAGCACCACAAGGGCGCATCGCAGCGTATCGACCAGATCGTGGAAGGCGATGTTGGGGGAAGGGGTGGTCATTGTGCGGCCTTCTGCTCTGCGCCGTCCAGGGGAGGGGCAGGGCGATGTCGAAATCGGGGATGGTGAATCTGGGGGAGGCGTCGACGCATGACGGCGTCGCTGGCGGTCCTGACGCGCCTATCTCAGGCGAAACAAAAGACCCGAAGCCTGGGCTTTCGCGGGCAGGGGCGTTCGTGAGGGGGCTAAGGTACGACCGAGCTAACTCTGGCTCTGCGGCCTAGCAGCGGGCGCCCTAGGGTTCGGGCGTGAAGCCGAGGATCAGCCCGCGCCGGGGGCGCTGGGGGCTTAAGCGGCGTGTGGTGTAATCTGCGGAAATCTGCATTCTACATACAGAACGGTGGCGGTTGGGGTTTGTTCCCTTGTCGTAAGAAATATAGTTGAGATTATCAATAATATTAAACGCAAGCATTTCTGATATCGGGTTCAGAATACTTGACCTCAGAGCTTTTGGGTTTCCTTTTTTATGCCTTGGTCGCCGCATTCTGGCGAAGCTTTGACGCTTGGTGATGTTTCTTGAGCCGCCATTTAAAATGCCTGCGCGGATGCGTCGGCTTGGAGGGGGCGTGCTGCGGGCGCGTGGATCTCATTCGGCTGATCATGACAAAGAACGACGGTCGCCTGAACTGTTCAGAACTTCGGGTTTTGAAGCCGCAATCTGTGTTAGGTAGTGTGGACAAAGTGGATTCCCAAATCACCAGATGACTGATTCAAGGCTG